>DASYHC010000061.1:0-22481 GCA_035998995.1 Allobosea sp. | reverse complement strand
AGCATCTCGACGGACGCGTGATCCAGAACGCCTTCCGCACCCATGAGCAGGTTCCGGCCGAGACCGCCGTCTCCAAGGCGATTTCCAAGGAACTCAAGGCGGCCGGCTTCACCTTCTGCGGCCCGACGATCGTCTATGCGGTGATGCAGGCCTGCGGCATGGTCAACGACCACCTCACCGGCTGCTTCCGCTGGCAGGAATGCGCGGCCCTCGCCCGCGACACGCGCCCCGCCGCGTAGCAGTGGCGCATTCTCCTTCAGCCCTCATCCTGAGGAGCCATTCCCTTGGGAATGGCGTCTCGAAGGATGCTCCAGTTGTCTCCGGAGCCTTCTGGAGCATCCTTCGAGACGCGCCTGCGGCGCTCCTCAGGATGAGGCCTCGTTCGGGGCTGCACAGATGAGCCGTCTGCCCGCTCCGCCGCGCGCCTGGCAGCGCATGCTGTCGGGCCGGCGGCTCGACCTGCTCGACCCCTCCCCGCTCGATGTCGAGATCGAGGATATCGCCCATGGTCTCGCCCGCGTCGCGCGCTGGAACGGCCAGACCCGCGGCGCGCATTCCTTCTCGGTGGCGCAGCATAGTCTGCTGGTCGAGGCGATTGCCGGCCATCTCAACCCGGACTGGCCGCAGCCCTGGCGCCTGATGGCGCTGCTGCACGATGCACCGGAATATGTCATCGGCGACATGATCTCGCCGTTCAAGGCGGTGATGGGCGATGCCTATAAGGGCGTCGAACTGCGCCTGCTCGGCGCGATCCATCTGCGCTTCGGCCTGCCTGCGGCGACGCCGGCAATCGTGAAGCGCAAGACCAAGGATGCCGACAAGATCTCGGCCTTCCTCGAGGCGACCGAGCTCGCCGGCTTCGAGCGCGAGGAGGCGCTGCGCTTCTTCGGCCGCCCGCAGGCCCTGCCACGCGAAGTACTGGCGCTGATCGAGCCGCAGGCGACGGAAGCCGCGCAGGCAGCGTTTCTGAAGCGGTTTGCGGATTTGGTAAAGGGCTGATCTCCAGCGTCATTCTCGGCCGGAGCGCAGCGAAGAGCCAGGAATCTCAGGACGAGAAGGCACTGGTTTCCGAGATGCTCGGGTCAAGCCCGAGCATGACGCTCTCGCTCAATAACAAGACACGAACTCGCGGTAGACCCACCCGACCACATGGTTGCGGCCACGCGGACTGATCAGGGCCCAGGCCCGGCCGCGCTCGTCGGACGAGGTGTTGATCACCCTGATGCCGACGCCATTGCTGACGCGGCCGATGATCTCGCCATTGGGCGTCTCGCGGATGTTGAGCGGCGTGCCGGTCGGGTCGGTGACGGCACAGCGGTTCTGGGCGAAGGCCGGTCCGGCAAGCAGGCAACTGGCGAACGCAGCGGATAAAAGGCCGAGGCGGGCGGCGGTCATGAACAAATCCCCCTGATCGTCAACCGGCACGCCCCGCGCCGTGACACGCACTTGCAATGGCGCGATCAGGAGCGCTTTCGCCGCAATGCGGGATTGTTTCCATTCTTGATCAGATCAAATGACATTCTCTGCCATTCTCGACAAAATCGGATCACTGCATACTGCGTTCACCTGATCGTAGCCGAGAGAGATAAGAGCCATGACCGCCCCGACCAGCCTGAAGCTTCCTGCCGGCGTCGTCGTCAAGGGCGCGCTCGCCGAGCGCTATGACGAAATCCTGAGCCATGACGCGCTCGCCTTCGTCGCCGACCTGCAGCGCCGCTTCAACGAAACCCGCAAGCGCCTGCTCGCCATCCGCAAGGAGCGCCAAAAGCGCTTCGACGCCGGCGAGACCCCGGACTTTCTCGCGGAGACCAAGCATATCCGCGAAGGCGACTGGAAGGTCGCACCGATCCCGGCCGATCTGCTCGATCGCCGTGTCGAGATCACCGGCCCGGTCGACCGCAAGATGATCGTCAACGCGCTGAACTCCGGCGCCAAGGTCTTCATGGCCGATTTCGAGGACGCCTCCTCGCCGGTCTGGGCCAACATGGTCGAAGGCCAGATCAATCTCAGGGATCGCTGGGCCGGCAAGATCGACTTCACCGATGCGACCTCGGGCAAGGCCTACAAGCTCAAGGACAAGACTGCCGTCCTGATCATCCGCCCGCGCGGCTGGCATTTGCCGGAACGCCATATCGAGATCGACGGCGAGATCGCCTCGGGCGCCCTTGTCGATTTCGGACTCTACCTCTTCCACAACGCCAAGGCGGCGCTGGCGCAGGGCTCGGGTCCCTATTTCTACCTGCCCAAGCTCGAAAGCCATCTCGAGGCCAGGCTCTGGAACGACGTCTTCGTCGCCGCCCAGACCGCGCTCGGCCTGAAGACCGGCACGATCAAGGCAACCGTGCTGATCGAGACCCTGCCGGCCGCCTTCGAGATGGACGAGATCCTCTACGAACTGCGCGAGCACATGGCCGGCCTGAATTGCGGCCGCTGGGACTACATCTTCTCCTTCATCAAGAAGCTCGCCCGCAACAAGGCCTTCGTCCTGCCCGACCGCTCGCAGGTCGTGATGACCAAGGCTTTCCTCCGCGCTTATTCGCTGCTGCTGATCAAGACCTGCCATCGCCGCGGCGCCTTCGCCATGGGCGGCATGGCGGCGCAGATCCCGGTCAAGAACAATCCCGAGGCCAATGCCGCCGCCTTCGCCAAGGTCAAGGCCGACAAGGAGCGCGAGGCCGGCGACGGCCATGACGGCACCTGGGTCGCCCATCCCGACCTCGTGCCGGTGGCGAACGAAGTGTTCGACCGGCTGATGCCGCAGGCGAACCAGCTCGACAAGCTGCGCGAGGACGTCTCGGTCGGCCGCGCGGACCTGCTGGAGGTCCACGAAGGCACCCGCTCGGAAGCCGGCTTCCGCGAGAACATCCGCGTCGGCGTGCAGTATCTCGAAGCCTGGCTGCGCGGCCGTGGCGCGGTGCCGATCTACAACATGATGGAGGACGCCGCGACCGCTGAGATCAGCCGCGCCCAGATCTGGCAGTTCGTGCAATACGGCGTCGAGGTCGATGGCGGCACCAAGGTCGATGCCGACCTCTTCAAGCGCTGCCTCGCCGAAGAGATGCTCGTCGTGAAGGGCGAGCTCGGCGCCGAAGCCTATGACAAGGGCCGCTTCCCCGAGGCGATCGACCTGTTCTCGAAGCTCTCGCTCGCGCCGGAGTTCGAGGAGTTTTTGACCGTGCCGGCTTACGGGAAGCTGGGCTAAGAATAACCGCTGGCACGCTTCTCAAGAGCGTGTCAGCGGCTACGCGTGCGTTCTGCCCAGTGCTTCACTAAGGAACGGCTTCCAGTTCCATATCGCTTTGGCGATCAACTAAAGGCCTATCGGTTCTTTTGAGGAAAGGGGATGATCTCGTTGATGTCCGATGGGAGGCGTTGGCGAAGATTATCGCGAGGTTTCAGGGAAACGACTTCAGCGGCATCGCGGCTGAACCAGCCGCGAGATAGATTGCACAAGCTTTCAACATCACTTGCTGAGATCGTGAACTCGGTCGAAAGCAAATCGTCCTTGCTACGCACCCCGTTGTCGACAACCAGGTTGAGGCTATCTCGCAAGGCCTTCGGCGCTATCACCGGCCAATGCTGATCCAGAGGCTCTCCCTTAGCCCAGCCTTTAGCCGAATAAAGCTTATACAGTTGCCGAGTAAATTCTTCTGAGACAATCCCTAAATCGGATAGGCGCTTAATCTGCGCCTTGATCGAAACCCTCCAACGTTCCTTGAGGGTTGTAAACATTGCCAGAGAGGGATGCCTCACCTCGTGAGGGTAGGTTGTCGACGGCAGAAGAAAAGCACTAGCGAGCCGAAATGCCTGTTGCTCGATCAGGCGAAGGTTCTCTTGGAACTCCTCCTCCGGCACGATCTGGTGCAAAACTGCATGAGCGAGTTCGTGGGCGGCGTCCATCTGACGCCGCGGGAACGACATCTTATCGGTCGCTAACAGGACGTGTGGCCGACCATCCACCGGCGACCAACTGCAAAGCCCATCGAGCTTAGTCGTGTTCATGGGAATAGCTGCGACGACGATGCCAATACGCTCCATGAGCGCGACGACATCACCGCATGGCCCATCCCCCATATTCCAATGCCGGCGCAGCCGTAGAGCAATCCCTTCTATGTCGTCGTCACGCAGCTGGGTGTAGCTTGCCCCCTCCAAGACGTCGGGGATGTCGACCTCGGGAAGGTCCACATAGTGGCCGAGGACAAAACTGATCTCCTGCAGCCAATGCATCTGCGATTTCTGGTAGTTGAGATCGCGGACCAATGTGCTTGCCAGCGAGCGAAGAAACGTCGGGCGTTCGCTATGGAACGGCGGCCGGAGGAAAAATTCGGGGCGAACTTGGAGTTCTTTCGCAAGTCTTACCAGCGTCGCGTGATCGGGGCTCTGGTCGGCGTCATCGTCCTCCCAACGTGAGACTGAAGTCGGGCTCACGCCCACGCGCCGAGCCAAAGCGGACTTGGTCGCAATCCGGCGCGCCTCGCGGGCTTCGATCAGTCGAGCGGGGATGAACCCCGGCGTGCCAATACGCATTACTTGGAATCCCACCAGCTCCGCATCCTATGGAGAGCGGAGTAGACCGTAACTGCAAATGTGAAACGAATGTTGCTGGCCTAGCCGGCAGTATCGTCTTCGACGTTCTTGTCGGGCCTATTCTCCGGTGGAACAAATGGCTTGCGCGTCTTACGCAGCTTGACCACCTGAGCGCCTGCATCCGGCCGATCCACAGGCGCGGGCGCGATCACGCCATATCCTCCGAGGAACGCATCCAATGACTCATAGAAGATGAAATCCTTATAGTCCGAGCCGATCACGCCGATCGCGATCTCGTCGATCATCCCTGCCCGCTCGCGGTCGCGCGCCGTCAGGAAGAGAGCAAAAATGTCGGTTAGGCGAGGGCTCTTCTCATCCATAAAAAGACCGGGCTGGAGGGCAACATTCAGCTTCACTCCGGCCGCCCTTGACATGTTCTTTGGGGGAACTTTCCGACGCTCGGGCATGGATGCGAAGCCGAGGATAACCCCGATATCTGGACCGTTGAAACGAGCAAAGGGTTGGAAGACGCGAAGGGTCGTGCCGACCGCGACACCATCAATAAGGAGATGACCACCGTGCAACTGCACGACCTCCTCGTAGCCCTGTTCTTGCAAGCGAAACCGGATCTGCCCTTCGGCCTCCCTGCTACGCTTGGTGTTGAGCGGAAGCTCACGGCGCACAACTTCGTGCGCCTTGATAGCCTCCGCGCGCAGGCGATCCTCAAGATCGAGCAACAGATCCTTGGGCAGGGCATCGAGAATGGCTTGGCGAATGTCGATCATCTAAGTCCCTCTCGTCATACTAGACATATGTCACATATTTTTGCGTTTTACAAGAAATTGCCTCTGACATGTCGCGCTAACTGAAGACGCAAGATCGCCCCCAAAAGACCGCAAGAGGTCGAACCGGTCTGAAAATCGAAATTGTTAAATTGAATCATAATGTTATAGGCGGGCAACGATGCGGTAGCTGCTCCCGAAGTTGCGCGTCGGCACAGGAACAAGCACCTAAGTTATCCCCGCCCTCCGAACCTCCCGTATGATCGCCCGCATCCCATCCCCGAGGGGCGGCCGACCGGAGGCACGCTGTTTGGCGGGGTGGGTGCGGTGCCTGCGGGCGAGGGTTGCGCCTCGTTCCCGGGAGGCTTCGGGAACCGACCTGGAGGCACTACGACCTCTGCGCGAGGAGCTCGCTAGACCGCGCCGGCACTCACCGGCGTGACAGAAGCGCGGCCCGGAGTTCTCAAAATCGCCGAAGGCGGAGCGCCACGGGGCGTGCGGATGGTGGCTCAATCCATCCGCGCCGCTTCCTGGCTCACTGGAAGCGGATACCAAACCAACGCCTCGCGGCGCTCCGCTGCCCCTCACATGCGACAACGCCCGCAGGCTGAGCCTGCGGGCGGGGAAAAGCTTGGGCGCGGGAAGCGCGATCTGCCCCCTCTCCCCCTGCGGGGTCTCGCGACATGGCGAGAATAGCTTTTTGCCTACCGCCGATATCGGAAAGCGCAGTGCGACCCCTCATCCGGCGCTACGCGCCACCTTCTCCCGCAGGGGGAGAAGGGAAGCGTTGCGCCTTGGACCCTCATCCCCTGCCGGACCTTCTTCCCGCGTATGTCGGATGTTTCCGACATGCGCCACCTAGAGTGCCCATCCCGGGCAGGCCCGAGATGGTGGGAGAGGGAGGCCAAAGAGAATCGATACCCCAGCCTTTGCAATCGCCCCAGCGCCCCCTATCTCGCTGCTTTCCATCGGAGCAAGTCCATGCGGCTCGCGTTCCTGTCTGCCCTCGTGCTCGGCCTGCTGGCGACGAATGCCGCCCGCGCCGAGCCGCTGAAGCCGGACCGCAAGATCGAGGCGACCTCCGATTTCGCCGGCAAGAAGCGCAAGGCCGCCAATGACATCAGCGGCATCGCCTGCCGCCCGCCCGCCGGCGGCGAGTATCGCTGCCTCGTCGTCAATGACGAGAGCAAGGCCGCCCAGTTCGCGACGCTGACGCAAGGCGCGATCAAACCCGAACGCAGCCTGCCGCTGATCGGCGACGCGGCGCCCGGAGCGCGCGGGCGCCAACCCGCGATCGGCTGCCCGAAACAGGGCGGCTTCGGCGAGTTCGACGGCGAGGGCGTCGCCTATGCCGATCGCAGTTTCTACATCGTCGGCTCGCATGGCTGCTCGCGCCATGGTGGCGAATATCGCCCCTCCTCCTTCCTGCTGGCGCGGATCGCGCCCGGCAATGGCGAAGCCGGCACGCCCGAATTGAGCTGGCGCGTCGCCGATCTGCTCGGCGCGGCCGGCGAGATCGCGCCCTATCTCGGCAAGACGCTCGATGCCGACAGCAACGGCCTCAATATCGAAGGTCTCGCCGTCGTCGGCGATCGGCTCTGGCTCGGCCTGCGCGCGCCCTCGCTTGAGGGCCGCGCCTTCCTGGTCGGCGGCAGTGTCGCCGAATTGTTCAAGCCTGGCAGCGAGCCGGCGACGGACAAGCCCCAGTTCCTTGCCTTCCGGGCCGGCGCGCAGCGCGGCGTGCGCGACCTCGCCTCGCTCGCTGATGGCCGCCTGCTCGTCCTCGTCGGCCCAGCGCAGGACCAGGACGTGCCCTATGCGATCTTGCTGCTCGATCCCGCCGATCCCGGCTCGGTTCGCGAGCTCGGCGAGTTGCGGACACGCAAGAACGCCAAGGCGGAGGCGCTCACCGTGCTGGCCGAGGGTCGCGACGAATTGCGCATCCTCGTCGGCTATGACGGCGTGAAGAACGGCGAATTCGAGGAATACCGGCTGAAGCTGCCCTGAAACTGCTGAGCAAGCCGCCGATACTACCACTTTGCTGATGATCTGATTACCGGACGTAAATGCCCCCCGCAGTATATCAGGCGGCGTTGCTGCACTGATTCTCTCGAGGCTGGGGCATGATGAGGACGATAATCGCCTGTACCATAGCCGGGCTGCTTGCCGGCTCCGCCGCTTTCGCCGCCGATCTCCCGTCGCGTAAGTCCGTCGTCGCACCGCCGATCGTGCCCGCCTTCACCTGGACAGGCTTCTATGTCGGCGCCAATGCCGGCTATTCCTGGAACGACAACAAGACGCATTACAGCTACGCGCTCAGCAATCCCGCCGATTTCGCCGAGTTCAATGCGCTCGGCCTGGTGCCGCAACGCCTCGGCCGCAATGCCGACGGTTTCACCGGCGGCGCACAGATCGGCTACAACTATCAGATCGGCCAGTTCGTCATCGGCGCCGAGGCGGATTTCCAGTATCTCGATGCGCGTCAGAGCGCCGGCCACTCGGTCACACTGCTGGATGCGAATGGCAGCAACGCCACCGTGTTCACCGGCACCCGTTCCAGCCTCAACTGGCTCGGCACGCTGCGCGCCCGCGCCGGCTACGCCTTCGACCGCACGCTGATCTACGCAACCGGCGGCCTGGCCTATGGCCGCAGCGAGAACCGCTCCTTCATCACCTCCACCGGCGTCGACGATGACGGCCCCTTCACCGGCCTGTGGAGCGGCTCGAAGAGCAGCGTCAGATACGGCTGGGCGCTCGGCGCCGGCGTCGAATACGCCATCACCGACAATCTGACGCTCAAGGCCGAGTATCTCTATTGCGATCTCGGCCGGACGAAGTACCAGATCGCCGGCGTCTCGACCGACCCTGACGACGAGTTCCTCGGTGCCACCGTCCGCCGCGACAACAAGGGCAGCATCGTCCGCGCCGGCCTGAACTGGAAGTTCTCGACCTTCTGAGCGCTGGACTTGGTCATCGCGGCGGCCGACCATTCGCCGCGATGACGATTCTCACTGCCTTCCTCGACCGCCTCGATTCCGCGGTCTCCCGCTATCTCGCCGAGGTCGCCGGTCCGCGCGAACGGCTCGCACTGCTGCGCTGGCAGATCGCCGAGCGCCACCTGCTCGATGCGCGGGAGACCATGCCGGGCCATGCCACCACCAGTGCCTTCGTGCTCTCGCCCGACCATGGCCGAATCCTGCTGATCGACCATGTCGTGATCGGCCGCTGGCTCCAGCCCGGCGGCCATTACGAGCCGGCTGCGACCTTCCATGACTCGGCGCAGCGCGAGGCGGTGGAGGAGACGGGTGTCTCCAGTCCCATGCTGCATCCCTGGCATCGGGGTGGCGACCTGCCCTTCGCCATCGACAGCCAAGAGGTGCCGGGCAACCCGCGCCGGAACGAGCCGCCGCACATCCATCACGACCTGCAATATCTCTTCACCGCCGACCCGGCCCTGCCACTGATCGCCGAGGAAGAGGAAGTCCACGCAGCGGCCTGGAAGCCGATCGCGGAACTGGCCGAGATCGCGCCGGTGGCGTTCGCGCGCTTGCGCCGCCTGAGCGCGCCCGGTTGAGCCGGCAGCTGTTGCCGCGCCGCAACACCCCCCGGGTATAACCCGATTGCCGAAAAGTCCATATTGCGACTCATTCGCAATTGCATACGGTGAGCTCAGCCAACAGGATCGCCAACCATGCTGAAGCCCGCCGCCTTCGCTCTCGCCGCCGTGAGCCTGCTCTCGCCCGCCTTCGCCGCTGACCTCCCGTCGCGCAAGAGCGCGCCCGCCGCGCCGCCGGTGCTTTCGGCCTGCACCGAAAGCGAGGGCATCCCGACCGACGCCTTTGGCTTCACCACCGGCTCGGACGTCGCCGATGTCGGCTCCTTCGGCGCGAGCCTGACCTATAATGGCGGCTTCGGCGTTCGGGATGGCCGCCAGGCGGCGCACGGCCTGCAGCTGCAAGGCTCTTATGGGCTCTTCCCTTGCTTCGAGATCGGCCCCTATCTGCTCGGCGGCTATACCGACGCCACCATCGCCGGCACCAAGGCGGACAACCGCAGCGTCGGCGCCGGCGTCGAGATGAAATACCGCCTGCTCGGCCGCGACCTGCACGGCATCGGCCTCACCGTCGTCATCGATCCCAGCTTCAACCGTGTCGATCCGACCGGCGCCGGCAACTTCACCACCTACAATACCGGCATCCGCCTCTTCGCCGACAAGACCCTCGTTCCCGGTAAGCTCTATGCCGCGCTCAATCTCTCGCATGACCTGACCTGGACGGGCCCCAGCCCCTATCTGCGCTCCTCGACCTTCACGGTCGGCGGCTCGCTCGCCTGGCAACTGGTCGATGGGCTCTATCTCAGCGGCGAGGTGCGCCATCAGCGCCGCCACAACGAGCTCGGCTTCGGCAAGGAGGCCGGCTATGCCACCTTCGCCGGCCCCGGCATTTTCTGGCAGGCGAGCAAGCAGTTCGCGATCTCGGCAGCCTATAACGTTCAAGTCGCCGGCAAGGCCAAGGGGCAGCCCGGCGATCTCGACGTCACCAATTTCAGCCAGCACGCGCTGAAGGTGAAGGCGGCCTACAGCTTCTGAGCTGGGCTCGCGGCGTCACTCCGGCACCTGCTGCCCGACGGTCGCGCTCGCCTCGGCCTCCGGGTCCGTTTGCTGCTCCGCGCCACGATCGGCCTCTTTGCGGCTGATCGCCTCGACGACGTCGCCGGCGAGCTTCTCCAGGAGCTGCCGCTCGCGCGGCTCGAGCGCGCGCGCGTCGCGATCGAGGATGCACAAGGCGCCCAGCACATGGCCGTCGGCCGAGCGCAGCGGCGCGCCGGCATAGAAGCGCAGCCCCCAGGTCTTGGCGACGGGGTTGTCGGTGAAGCGGGCATCGCGCTCGGTGTCGGCGACGACCAGCGTCTCGCCGCCGGAGACGACATAGTCGCAGATCGCCGCGCGGCGCGGCAGGACCGGCCGGCCGGCCTCGTCCCGGCCGAAGCCGGAGAGCTCTTTGCTGCCGGCGATGACGATCTCCTGCTCGGCATCGATCGCCGAGATCATCGCCACATCGACATCGAAGGCATCGGCGGCACGCTTGGCGATCGCATCGAGATCATCGCGCAGCCTCGCGTTCAGGAAGTCGGTCGCTCGGAGCGCTGCAACGCGTTCATCGTCGTTGGCTGGCGCCTCTGCACCGGTCGGCTCGCCGACGACATCCGGCAGCGTGCGCCTGATCCGGCCGATGGTTTCCTCGATCGAGGTTGCGATCTCGTCGGCGCCGATGTCCTTGCGCGCATCGCTGGCGAGCGCCTCCGTCGGGACCGCCCAGAGCACGACGACGATCTTCAGCTCCGGCCAGCGCTGCCGCAGGCGCCGGCAGAACTGCCTGGCGGCATGATCCGGCTCGCTGCTGAAATAGTTGATGCAGACGACCGGTACGCCATCGAGATCGAGCCTGGCGACCGCGCTCATCGTGACATGGACGACCCGGCGCGTCTGCGCGGCGATGCCTTCGAGGCCGAGCGCATGGGCGAGCATTTCGGATGCTATCGCATCGATCTCCCATTTTCCGCCGATGCAAACCACCGTCGGCGTTGAGGCAGAGCCGGCAGCCGGATGCTCTTCGCGCAATTCCTCCAGCAGCGCATCCATGCCCTCGGCGACGCGCAGCCGGTGCGCCGCCGTCGCCTGGCGAGCGTAATCGTCACTGGCGAGGCGCAGCACCGCGATGCCGACCGCGTCATAGAAAGGCACCACCGAGAGCGCATCGATCTCGCCCTCGGCGATCTCGATCGCCTCTTCGACGTCATTGGCGAGCAGGCGCTGATAGATGCGCGTCGCCGGACTCAAGGCCGGGACCGAGCCGAGCAAGGTGTCGAGGAATTGCAATTGCGGCAGCGTCTTGCCAAGAACCAGCAAACATACGGTCAGTGGCGTCGACAGGATCAGGCCGACCGGCCCCCACAGCGCCGTCCAGAAGGTCGCGGCAGCGATCAGCGAGATCGCCGAAAGCCCGGTGCTGGTGCCGTAGAGCATCGGCTCGACGAAGTTGTTGCTGACCAGTTCGAGCCCGGCGATCAGCGCGAGCGTCCACAGCACCATGTGCCAGCCCGGATCGACTGCGAAGGCCAGCGCCAGCGGGAAGACGGCGGAGATGAGCGCGCCGACATAGGGGACGAAACGCAGCACCGCCGCGACGATGCCCCAGAGCGGCGCGCCCGGCACGCCGATCAGCCATAACCCAAACGTCAGCGGGATCGCGAAGGTGACGTTCACGACGAGCTGCATCAGGAGATACCGGCTGATGCGCCGCCCGGCATCCTCGATCGCATCGGTCGAGCGATGCAGGTTGCCGCCGAGGATGCGCAGCAGCCGGTCGCGCAGATCGGACCGGTCGAGCAGAGCGAGCACGACGAAGACGAGGACGATGCCTGCCGTCGCCAGCGGCTCCAGCGCGGCACCGAGCCAGACCAGCGCGACCTGCAGCTGGGTACCCGGCGCCGGCACCACCTCGACGCGTTGCGCCGTCACGCCCTGCACCGCCTCCACCTCCTTCTGGAGGGATGCGATCGCGTTCAGCGCGCCATCGATGATGCCCGGCGCCTTGAACTGCTCCTTGAGGTCGTTGAACTTGCTGTGGATCGTCGACTGATAGGTCGGCAATTGCTCGCCGAGCGAACGCAGCTGCGTGCCCAGCACGAGGAAGAGCCCGGCCAGCAATATCAGAACGACACTCATCACCGCAGCGATCGCGACGACTTTCGGCAGGCCACGCCGGCGCAGCCACATCACCGGCGGATTGAGCGCAAAGCCGATCAGGAAGGCAAAGGCGAGCGGGATCAGGATGGCCTGCCCGTAATAGAGCGCCGCGATGATGACGGCGGCAGAAACCAGCGCTGCGGCCACAGTGACGATGTCGCTGCCACCCCGATCGCCCGCGCCGATGCCACCCGCCTCTCGCGGAATCATCGCTTGCCGGTCCGGCGCTTTCGTCGTCATGGTCGAAGCCCCCCGGCCCTCACCTCAATGGATGGTCTTGAGAACGTCGGAAGGCCCGGCCGGTTCCGCGCTCTGGCCTGCTGCACGCTAGCCGGATTGCGAAATGCAAGCCTCAGACGTTAAGACGGGCTGAGCTTCAACCATGGGTGCCGGTGATGACGCGCGACGAGGCCGGAAGCGGCGCATCTGACAAGGCCGGAACGATCTGCCGGGCGCTGCGCCGGGCGATCATCGAGCGGGCGCTCGAACCCGGCGCGACCCTGCCCGAGGATGCGCTCGGCGAGCGCTTCGGCGTCAGTCGCACGCTTGCCCGCCATGCGCTCGGCCAGCTCGCCGCCGAAGGGCTGGTCGAACTGCGCCGCAACCGCACCGCCGTGGTCGCGACGCCGAGCTGGCAGGAGGCGCGCGACACCTTCGACATCCGCATCGAGCTGGAGGGCCTCGTCGTGCGCCAACTCGCCGGCCGGCTGAGCAAGGCGCAGCTTGCGACCCTGCGCGCCCATGTCGACGCCGAGGATGCGGTGCGCGGCGAATCCGATGCGGTCTCGATCCGGCTCGCAACCGAGTTCCACATCCTGCTTGCTGAGATGACGGAGAGCCCGATCCTCATCCGCTATGTCAGCGAGCTCGCCTATCGCTGCTGCCTGATCCTCTCGCTCTACAGCCGGCCGCACTCCTCGGAATGCGGCGTCAACGAGCATCGCCTGCTGATCGACGCGCTCGAGAGCGGCGACACGGCGAAGGTCATCAGCCTGATGCACCACCACCTCGATTCGGTGGCGGAGCGGGCGCTGGTGGCGCAGGCCAAGCCGCGTGGACGCGACATCATGGCGATCCTCGCGCCCTATGCCGAAACATCGCAACCAGCCGGCAAGCCTCGTGGAAAGCGCTCACTCAAGGCGGCCGAATAGCCCCTTCACAAGGCCGGCGGCACGCATTGACGCTGCCGCATTTCCGCCCTACTCGTGAACGCGACGGTTCCCTCACGGGATCAAAAGGGAACGCAGTGCGGATGGCCTGGCCATCTCATGCTGCGGCTGCCCCCGCAACTGTAAGCGGCGAGCCTTTCGCCATACGCCACTGGGACCTCGGCCCTGGGAAGGCGGCGAAAGGCAGCGACCCGCGAGCCAGGAGACCTGCCGTCAGCCGTGGTCACACGCGAACACATCGGCCGGGGTGCGCTGATGGGTGGTAGAACTGCGCGCGCCCGGTTTCGGGAGTGGGTGGGGACATCTCGTTCGCGGTGACGTGCCACTGACGTTACCGCCGAGGTTTCCCGTGTTCCGTTTGTTAAAGCCCGCCGAGAGCGGGCGTTTCTCACTTGCCCACGCCCTGCTCGCCGCCTCGACCATGCTGACGCCCCTCGCAGCCTTAGCGCAGTCGGGCGAGAAGCCGATCGCACTCGACGAGCTCGTCGTCAGCCCGACCGGCGTGCCGACACCGGCGAGGGAGATCGCCAGCTCCGTCACCGTCGTGACTGCTCAGGAGATCGAGCGCCAGCAGCGCCGTACCCTGCCGCAGGCGCTCGCCGCCGTGCCCGGCCTCAACATCGTCCAGACCGGTGGTCCCGGCGGCCTGACCTCGGTCTTCATGCGCGGCACCAACTCTAACCACGTCAAGGTGCTGATCGACGGCATCGAAGTGAACGACCCTTCGACGCCGAACCGCTCCTTCGATTTCGGCCAGATGCTGACCACCGATATCGAGCGCATCGAGGTGCTGCGCGGCCCGCAGAGCGGTCTCTATGGTGCCAATGCGCTGGGCGGCGTCATCTCGATCACCAGCAAGCGCGGCGAAGGCCCGCCCAAAGTCACCGGCTCGGTCGAGGCCGGCTCCTACGGCACCTTCAACCAGAGTATCGGCCTGAGCGGCGGCAATGACCGCTTCGACTACGCTTTCAACGTCAGCCATTTCCGCTCGGATTCGACGCCGGTGACGCCGCCCGAGCTCGTTCCGCCGGGCCGACGGCGCAATCCGAACTCCTACGACAACTGGAGCTACTCCGCCCGCCTCGGCGCCAGGCTGACCGATACGCTGAGCGTCAACTGGGTCGGCCGCTATATCGACGGGCAATTGCTGTTCACCGGAGATTCCGGTTTCCCGAGCCGGCCGAGCAGCTTCCGCAGCAGCCAGAACTACCGCCAGGCCTTCACCCGCGGCGAGGTCGTCTGGGATCCGCTGGGCGGGCAGTTGGTCAACCGCTTCGGCGTCTCCTACAGCAATCAGGACCGCTCGGACCGCCGGCCGAACGCCGCTGGCATCCTCGGCCTGCCCACCGAGAACCTCGGCGAGCGCATCAAATACGACTGGCGCGGCGACCTGAAGCTGACGCAGAGCCAGACACTGGTGATGGGCCTGCAATACGAGAACGAACGCTTCGACACACCCAACAGGACCGTCTCGAACGGCAACAAGGGCGCCTTCGTCGAATTGCAGTCGAACTGGACCGACCGCTTCTTCACCGTCGCCAATATCCGCTACGATGACGACGACAAGTTCGGCGGGCACACCACCTATCGCATCGCACCGGTCTTCATCGTGCCAGGCACCGACACCAAGCTGAAGGCGAGCTACGGCACCGGCTTCAAGGCGCCGACGCTGAGCGAGCGCTTCAGCGATTCACGCCCGGCCTTCAATTTCTATGGCAATCCCGACCTGAAGCCGGAGGAAAGCCGCGGCTGGGATGTCGGCTTCGAGCAGCCATTGCTGAACGGGCAGGTGAACGTCGGCGCGACCTATTTCCACAACGACATCGACAACCTGATCGTGACCAATCGCAGCTTCACCTCCTATGAGAACGTCGGGCGGGCGACGACCAAGGGCGTCGAGGCCTTCGCCGCGCTGGAACTGACGCCACAGTTCAAGGTCCGCGCCGACTACACCTTCACCCTCGCCAAGGACGAGATCGCGCGCTGGGAGCTGTTGCGCCGGCCGCGCCACAAGGCCAGCATCACCGCGAGCTGGAACCCGATCGAGAAGCTGACGCTGTCGGCCACGCTGATCTATGTCGGCGAGCGCGTGGACGGGAACCGCGACTTCTCGATCTCGCGGATGCGCGCGCCCGGCGCCGCGATCGTCAATCTCGCCGCCGACTACAAGGTCGACGAGCGTTTCACCGTGTTCGGCCGCGTCGATAACCTGTTCGACAAGCGCTACGAGAACCCGGTCGGTTTCCTGGTGCCGGGGCTCAGCGCCTTCGGCGGGATCAGGATGAGCCTGTGAGAAGGCGGGCCGCCCTCGCGCTCGGCCTCTGGCTGGCGGCGGCCGGCGGCCTCGCCCGCGCCGACGATGTGCCGGCGCAGCCGCGACGCATCGTCTCGCTCAACATGTGTACCGACGAGCTGGTGCTGCGCCTGGCCTCACCGAAGCACATCGCCTCGGTGACCTGGCTCTCGCAGGACCCGCGCAACGCCAACATGGCCGCGCTCGCCCGCACGATCCCGGCCAATCACGGCCTGGTCGAGGAGGTACTCGCCCAGAAGCCCGATCTCGTCATCGCCGGCGCCTATACGACGCGCTCGACCGTCGCGCTCTTGAAGCGGGTTGGCGCGACCGTCCGCGAGTTCGGCGTGCCGCGCAACCTCGCCGAGATGCGCCAGCAGATCCGCGACATGGCCAAGCTCCTTCGGGAGCCGGAACGCGGCGAAGCGCTTATCGCTCAGATAGACGCGCGCCTGGCCGCGCTGGCGGACCGCCCTCGCCCGGCCCAGCCGCGCGCGATCGTGCTGCGCCCGAACGGCTTCACCACCGGGCGCGGCTCGCTCGTCGACGAGATCCTGACGGCGGCGGGGCTGATCAACCTCGCCGCCGAGCTCGGCATCGATAATTACGGTCAGATCGCGCTCGAAACCGTCGCGCTCGGCAAGGCCGACATCCTGATCCTCAACACCACGCCGGACGGCCCGCCCTCGCTGGCCCACGAGATCCTGCATCACCCTGTCCTCACCCGGCTCGGCGACCGGCTGAAGCTCGTCGCCCTGCCCTCGAAGCTCTGGACCTGTGCCGGCCCGGCGGTGATCGACGCGATCGAATTGCTGCTCGACGCCGCTGCGCCGACACCTGCCGGAAAAAGTCCATGAGCGCCGTGGCCGTCCCTACTTCCGCCTCTGACCGGATGTCCTATTGGCGGCTCGTCACCGTTCTGGCTGCGGCGACGCTCGTCATGGCGGCGCTCTCGCTCGCGGTCGGCTATGCCCGGCTCGACCTCTTCGCCGCGCTCGGCGACTGGCTCGCCGGCCGGCAGAGCCTGCCGGCACTCGTGCTCGTCGAATTGCGCCTGCCCCGCGCCATTCTCGGGGCGCTGGTCGGCTTCAGCCTCGGCCTTACCGGCGCGGCGATGCAGGGCCTGCTGCGCAATCCGCTGGCCGAGCCCGGCATCGTCGGCATCTCCAGCGCCGCCGCCTTCGGCGCCGTGACCGTGTTCTATTCCGGCTTCGCCGGAGCCTTCGCGCTTGCCTTGCCGCTCGGCGGCATCGCCGGGGCGCTGCTCGCAGTCCTCCTGCTCTTTGCCCTCAATGGTCGCGGCGCCGGGACGATGACGCTGATCCTCGCCGGGGTCGCGATCAACAGCTTCGCCGGGGCGATGACCTCGCTCGCCCTCAACCTCGCGCCCAATCCTTACGCCGCGCTGGAGATCGTGTTCTGGCTGATGGGCTCGCTCGCCGACCGCAGCCTGATCCATGTCTGGCTGGTGCTGCCGCTGATGCTGGTCGGCTGGGTCCTGCTGCTCTCCTGCGCGCCAGCACTGGACGGCCTCACCCTCGGCGAAGACACGGCGCGCAGCCTCGGCTTCGACCTGACCTGGCTACGGGTGCGACTGATCGGCGGAGCGGCGCTCGCCGTCGGCAGTGCCGTCGCCGTCACCGGTGCGATCGGCTTCGTCGGCCTCGTCGTGCCACATCTCCTGCGCCCGCTGGTCGGCCACCGACCCGGCCGGCTCCTGCTGGTCAGCGGCTTCGGCGGCGCCATCCTCCTGCTCGCCGCCGACACGATGCTGCGACTGATGCCGATCCGGCCGGAACTCAAGCTCGGCGTCGTCACCGCCCTGATCGGCGCGCCCTTCCTGTTCAGCCTGATCCAGCGCCTGCGGCGGGAGGCGTGATGCGCATCGAAGCCAAAGGCATCGCGATCGCCTTCGACGGCAAGCCGATCCTCGCGGGGATCGACCTTGCGCTGCGGCCGGGCGAGCTCGTCGGCCTGATCGGCGCCAATGGCGCCGGCAAGACCACCCTGCTGCGCATCCTCGCCGACCTGCTGCCGCCGGCGTCCGGCACAGTCCTCTATGACGGCACCTCGGCGAGGAAGCTTGCGCGCCGCGCCCTCGCGCAGCGCCTCGCCTTCCTCGCCCAGGGCGGCAGCGTGCAATGGCAGATGCGGGCCGAGGCTGTCGTCGCGCTCGGCCGCCTGCCGCATCGCCGGCCGTTTGCCGACCTCACCGCAGCCGACAAGGCTGCGATCAGCAATGCCTTCACCGCGACCGATGCGAGCGCCTTCCGCGAGCGCAGCCTCGACAGCCTCTCCGGCGGCGAGCGCATGCGTGTGCTGTTGGCGCGGGCGCTTGCGGTCGAGGCGGAGATGCTGCTCGCCGACGAGCCGCTGGTCGGGCTCGACCCGCGCCACCAGCTCGAAGCGATGGCGCTGTTCAGGCGCATCGCCGCCAACGGCACCGGCGTCGTCGTCGTGCTGCACGATCTCTCGCTCGCCGGCCGCTTCTGCGACCGGCTCGTCCTATTGGATGGCGGGCGCATACTCGCCGACGGACCGCCCGCCGACGTTCTGGATGACGGCAACCTCGCGCGCGCCTTCGGCATTGAAGTCGCACGCGGCAATCGTGACGGCGAGAACTTCGTCCTGCCCTGGCAGGCGCTGGGCCATGGAGAAACCGGCCGATGACCACATACAACGTGACCAGCCTGATCCGAGACGAGCTCGCCACCGCGACAACGCAGTGGAACCTCGGCACCTTCGGCGCGATCGCCGAATTCCTGCGCGATCCCGGCGAGCCGTTCGAGCTCGGCGGCAGGCCGGACCGCCTCTTCGCGGTCACCAATCGCGGCGGCATCGGCTTCGACGATATCTCCCAAGTGAAGCTCTTCGCGTCGGAGACAGCAGTCGGCCAAAGCTGGAGCCACCGCGTCGCGCTCTGCCTGCCGGAAGCCGCCTGCGCGATGAACCGGCGTAGCGTCCTGACCGAGCTTGGGCCCGACAAAGCGGCGCTGCGGCCGCAGGACCACGCCGGCATCCTCTTCGACATGGGACTCGCCACGCTGCAGGTCGACATCTGCATCCGCACTGAAGACCCCGAGTTGATCGCCACCTTGCGCTCCGTCGCCGGCAAGAGCCTGTTCGAAGCCGGCAATCCGGCTATGGGCGCGATCGTCGCGAAGGGCCCGCATCGCGTCTTCATCGCGCGCGCCGGCCGCTGCGAGGTCTACCAGCCGATCCCGCCAGCCGACGGCAAGAGCCCGGAAGGGCCGCACACCCATGTCCTGCCGCAATTGCTGCGCAACGGCCGCACCCATGCGGCGACCGAGCCGGTTCCTGACGGCTGGGTGCCCTTTGCCCATCTCGTGCCCGCCCATCCGCTGAAGGACGCGATGGCCCGCCCGCGGCCCTGGGACGGCGCGGCGCATGAGCACTTTCAGGAACTCCTCGCCGCCACCGGCGATCCGGAACTAACGGCGTTGAAGCGCGAGCTTTTGCAAGCGATCAGCACCGGCTCCAATCCCGCCGATTTCCGCGAGCCGGCGAACAAGTTCGCCCGCCACACCCTGCGCGTCACGCTCCGGCAATTACGGGCCGGCCCGAAGCCGCCTGGCCTGTCGCGCTGGCTGGAGGTCTTCGACAAGCAGGAACCGGCGAGCGAGGACGGCACCGACGCCTACGGCCACGGCTGACAAAAACGGCGATTGCGCTTCCGTCAGCCCAGCACCTGCGGCGTCGTCGCCCGCCAGATCGGGTCCGGCTCGATGACGATGCCCTGCTGGGCGTTGCGGCCAGCGATGCGGTCGAGCAGCATCCGCATCGCCATCTCGCCGAGATCCTGCTTGGCGATCCTGAGCGTCGTCAGCGCCGGCGAGACCAGGTCAGAGGCCGGAATATCGTCGCAGCCGACCAGGGCCATATCCTGCGGCACCTTGATGCCGGCTTGTTCGAGCGGCTTCATCAGGCCGAGCGCGATCAGGTCGTTGTAACAGATCATGGCATCGACCTGCGCAACCTCGGGCAGGAGCTTTGCTGCGATCTCGGCCCCACCCTGGAGGTCCGGCGTGCAGGGCAGGTCGAAGACGAGCGACAGCCCATGGCGCGCCAGTGCCGCTTCGATCCCTTCGCGCCGCTTGCGCCCGCCTTGCGAGGAGGCCGGCCCGGCGGCGAAGCCGAAACGCTTTCGCCCTTGCGCGATCAATTGCGTCACGACGGCCTCGACGCCGGCGCGGTAGTCGACCTCGATCGTGCCGGCATGGCGCTTGGCCGCGGCGCGGTTGATCAGCACCACGGCCCGGTGCGGCGCGATCGCGCGCAAGAGCCGCTCCTCGTCGAGGCGGGCGCTGCAGATGATCAGCCCGTCGACGCGCTTGTCGAGCAGCATGCCGAGCACCTCCTCCTCGCGTTCGGGATCCTCGACGACATTGCAGGAGAGCAGCGTATAGCCCGCCGGCCGCGCCACCAGCTCGGCCCCGCGGATGATCTCGGGGAAGAACGGGTTGACGATGTCGGGCACCACGATGCCGACGGTGTTCGAGCGGTCGTTCTTCAGGCTCTTGGCGAAGGTGTTGGGCCGGTAGCTCAGCGCCTGCGCCGCCTCCAGCACGCGCCGGCGCGTCTCCTCGCCGGCGCCGCCACGGCCGTTGAGCACGCGCGAGACGGTCATCGGCGAGACGCCGGCCGCTTGCGCGACATCGGTGATGGTGGGCGACCGCAAGGCCGGCTTCATGTCCATATCGCCTTATCTCACGATAACGATATCGTTTTCCAGAGGCTTCTTCATCGCCTCACGATTATTGATTGCAGTGCGTTATGGCCGAATCGATTACGAATTGGCTCTTGCGGAGAGGTCAGCTTGTAAGGCTTGACGTTCGAATTGAGATAACGATAACGTAACCTCCATAGCGCCCGCCATGAGCAGAAGGCGCAGTGGAGGAAACGATGGCAGCTTTCCCTGGGCGCGCCCTGCGTGGCGCTGCACTGTCCCTGCTTCTCACCCTCTCCGGCGCGACTTTCGCGGCCGAGTACAAGGAAGCGCCGGGGCTCTCCGAACTGGTCAAGGGCGGCAAGCTACCGCCTGTCGCACAGCGGCTGCCTGAGAAGCCGCTGGTGCTGTCCCCGGTCGAGAAGACCGGCAAATATGGCGGCACCTGGCGCCAGGCGCTGATGGGCGGCAGCGACTCGCTGATCGAGCGCTCGGTCGGCTACACCCGCCTCGTGCGCTGGAACCGCGCCTGGACCGCGGTCGAGCCCGATGTCGCCGAGAAGGTCGACGTCAAGCCCGACGGCACCGAATACGTCTTCCACCTGCGCAAGGGCACGCGCTGGTCTGACGGCGCGCCCTTCACCGCCGACGATTTGGTGTTCTGGTACCAGGACGTACTGATGAACAAGGAGCTGACGCCGTCGGTTCCGCGCTGGCTGCGCAGCGGCAACGACCCGGTCATCGTCGAGAAGATCGACGACGTCACCGTGAAGTTCCGCTTCACCGGCCCGAACGGCATGTTGCTGGAGAACATGGCGACGACCTTCGGCTCGGACATCCTCGCCGCAGCGCCGACGCACTACCTCAAGCAGTTCCACAAGAAGTACAATCCTGATGGCATCGACAAGCTCGTCGCCGAGGCCAAGGCGGCCAACTGGTCGGCGCTTTTCCTCAACAAGACCAGCTTCCCCGGCCGCTGGCGCGCCACGGGACGGCCGGTGCTCGATCCCTGGCAGCTGACCGTGCCCTATGGCGGCACGACGCAGGTCGTGCTCGAGCGCAACCCCTACTATTTCAAGGTCGATCCTGAGGGGCGGCAATTGCCCTATATCGACCGCGTCACCTTCGACATCATGGGCGACCAGCAGGCGATCGTGCTGAAGGCGATCAATGGCGAGCTCGACATGCAGAACCAGCGCCTCAACGGGCTGGAGACGCGGATCGTGCTGGCGCAGAACCGCGAGCGCAGCGGCTATCGCCTGTTCAAGGCCCAGCCCGCCTGGTCGAATGCGATGTGCATCTCGCTCAACCAGACCAGCAAGAACCCGGTGCTGCGCGAGGTCTTCCGCAATCGTGATTTTCGCGTCGCGCTCTCGCTCGCCATCAACCGCGAGGAGCTCAACGAGCTGATCTATGCCGGCCAGTCGCAGCCCTATCAGGCGGCGCCGCGCCCTGGCACCGCGCTCTATGACGCCGAGATGGCGACGCAATACACCAAGTTCGATCCGAAGAGCGCCAACGAGCTGCTCGACAAGGCCGGCTTCGCCAAGCGCGACGGCCAAAAATTCCGGCTCGGCCCGGATGGCAAGCGCATCTCCTTCGCCGTCGATGCGGCGACCTCGCGCCGCTACCAGATCGACGCGCTCGAATTGATCAAGAAGTACTGGGCCGCGGTCGGCATCGAGATGCAGGTCAAGACGATCGAGGAATCCTTCGCCTTCGCCCGCATGCTCGCCAATGAGCACGACGCCATGGTCTGGATCGGCGGCGGCGGCTACGACTTCCTCGGCGTCCTCGACCCGAAATGGTACTTCCCCTACGAAAACCAGGCGGCCTTCGCCTCGGCCTGGGGCATCTATTTCCAGAACCCGAACGATCCCAATGCCGAGGAGCCGCCGGAGCCGGCCAAGCGCCAGCAGGCGCTCTATGTCGAGATGCAGAAGACGCCCGGCACCGCCGGCCAGTTCGAGGTGATGAAGAAGATCCTCGCCATCACCCGCGAGCAGTTCTACGTGATCGGCACCAACATGGACGCCGACAATTACGGCGTCGTGAAGAACAACATGCGCAACGTGCCCGAGCTGATGCCGGACACATTCTTCTACATGACGCCGGGCCCGACCAATCCGGAGCAGTATTTCTACGAATAGGCAGGTTTGGCGAAACCGGAGCCCGCAGCCGCCGGCTCCGGGCTCCCCGCCCCGCCCGACGCATCGGAGGCCTGTGATGCTCCGCTACATGCTGAGACGGCTCGTCTATACGCTGGGAACGCTGG
>DASYHC010000034.1:0-15296 GCA_035998995.1 Allobosea sp. | reverse complement strand
CATGGCGATCTCGACCGAGCGCACCTGCAGCACCTTCGAGCCGAGCGAGGCCATCTCCAGCATCTCTTCGAAAGAGACCTTATCCATGCGCCGCGCCTTCGGGACGACGCGCGGATCGGTGGTGTAGACGCCGTCGACATCGGTGTAGATGTCGCAGCGATCGGCCTTGAGTCCGGCCGCGAGCGCCACCGCGCTGGTGTCCGAGCCGCCGCGGCCGAGCGTGACGATGCGATGGCTGCGCGGATTGACGCCCTGGAAGCCGGAGCAGACCGCGATCTCGCGATTGCGGTCGAAGCCGGCGAGGATGCCGGCGCCGTCGACGCCCTCGATGCGGGCCGAGCCATGCGCGTCCGAGCCGTAGAGCGGAATCTGCCAGCCCTGCCAGGAGCGCGCCGGCAGGCCCATCTCCTGCAGCACGATTGCCATCAGGCCAGAGGTGACCTGCTCACCCGAGGCGACCACGGTGTCGTATTCGGCCTGGTCGAAGGCGGACGAGGCCTCCTTGCACCAGGCGACGAGCTCGTTGGTCTTGCCCGACATGGCGGAGACCACGACCGCGACCTGATTGCCGGCGTCGAATTCGCGTTTGACGTGGCGGGCCGCGTTCTTGATGCGCTCGACAGTGGCGACCGAAGTGCCGCCGAATTTCATCACCAGACGGGCCATGACGTCCAAGAGCTCTCAGCAACGGACCCGGCGCGAGGCCGGGACAAATAGCGCCCTCGCGCCAAGCGAAGGGCGGGTGTAGATGACGGGCAGCACCGAAAGTGTCAATGCGGCCGCGTTCGAGACACGCGTAAACGGGATATCAAGGGCGATGACGGCAGCGGCACGCGAAAGCTCCACCATCGACCCGGCCGAGGTCGCGCGCTTCGACGCGCTGGCGAAGAGCTGGTGGGATCCAAAAGGGCCGATGGCGGTCCTGCACAAGTTCAATCCGGTGCGCCTCGCCTTCATCCGCGATCTCGCCTGCGAGCGCTTCGGCCGCGATTCGAAATCACTGCGGACGCTGGAGGGGCTGAGCCTCGTGGACATCGGCTGCGGCGGCGGCGTGCTGTCCGAGCCGCTGGCGCGCCTGGGCGCGAAGGTGACGGGGCTCGACCCGGCCACGACCAACATCGCCGTCGCCCGGGCGCATGCCGAGAAGGCGGGTATCGCGGTCGACTATCGCGAGGAGACGATCGAGGCCGTGGTCGCCGCCGGGGAGCGCTTCGACATCGTCCTCGCCATGGAGGTGGTCGAGCATGTCGCCGATGTCGACGCGTTCGTCGCCTCCTGCTGCGCGGCGGTGAAGCCCGGCGGCCTGCTCGTCATGGCGACGCTCAACCGCACGCTGAAATCCTACGCGCTCGCCATCGTCGGCGCCGAATACATCCTGCGCTGGCTGCCGCGCGGCACCCATGACTGGGAGAAGTTCGTGACGCCGGACGAGCTGGAGGCTGCGATCGAGGCCGGCGGGCTCTCGGTCTTCGCCCGCGAGGGCGTCGCCTACAACCCGCTAGCCGATCGCTGGTCGCGCTCGCGCGATCTCGACGTCAACTACATGCTGGCAGCGGGGAGGGCTGGCTGAGGTTCCGCAGGAACCTTCCGCATTTCCACTTGTTTTTTGCGGTGCGGCATAATTCGATAGGAGTATGGCGCAGCGCAGCATTGGTCTGCATGATGCCGGTAACGCCACCGGATCAGAGGCGTGGCGACAAGGGAGAATGAGCCGATGGCACAGCTGCAACCTGTTGCGAAGCCCGCGTTGAAGGATCTCTACGAGCTTGGCGAATTGCCGCCGCTCGGCCATGTCCCGGCCAACATGTACGCCTGGACGATCCGCCGCGAGCGCCATGGCCCGCCGCAGGACAGCTTCAAGGTCGAGGTGGTGCCGACCTGGTCGATCGGCGAGGAGGAGGTGCTGCTCCTCGTGATGGCCGGCGGCGTCAACTATAACGGTATCTGGGCCGGTCTCGGCCAGCCGATCTCGCCCTTCGACGTCCACAAGGGCCAACTGCACATCGCCGGTTCCGATGCCTCCGGCATCGTCTGGGCCGTCGGCTCCAAGGTGAAACGCTGGAAGGTCGGGGACGAGGTCATCGTCCACTGCAATCAGGACGACGGCGACGACGAGGAGTGCAATGGCGGCGACCCGATGTTCTCCTCCTCCCAGCGCATCTGGGGCTATGAGACGCCGGACGGCTCCTTCGCCCAATTCTGCCGGGTGCAGTCACGCCAATTGATGCTGAAGCCGAAGCATCTCTCTTGGGAGGAATCGGCCTGCTACACGCTGACGCTGGCGACTGCCTACCGCATGCTGTTCGGCCACGCCCCGCACACGATCAAGCCGGGCGACAACGTCCTGATCTGGGGCGCTTCGGGCGGCCTCGGCGTCTTCGGCGTGCAGCTCTGTGCCGCGTCCGGCGCCAATGCGATCGGCGTGATCTCCGACGAGACCAAGCGCGACTACGTGCTCGGCCTCGGCGCCAAGGGCGTGATCAACCGCAAGGACTTCAACTGCTGGGGCCAGATGCCCACGGTCAACTCGCCTGAGTATGCCGAGTGGACCAAGGAAGCCCGCAAGTTCGGCAAGGCGATCTGGGACATCACCGGCAAGAAAGATGTCGATATCGTCTTCGAGCACCCGGGCGAGGCGACGTTCCCGGTCTCCTGCCTGGTCGCCAAGCGCGGCGGCATGGTGGTGTTCTGCGCCGGTACCTCCGGCTTCAACATCACCTTCGACGCCCGCTATGTCTGGATGCGGCAGAAGCGCGTGCAGGGCTCGCATTTCGCCCATCTCAAGCAGGCGAGCGCCGCCAACCAGTTCGTCATCGACCGCCGCGTCGACCCCTGCATGTCCGAGGTCTTCCCCTGGGACAAGATCCCGCTCGCCCACCACAAGATGTGGAAGAACGAGCATGCGCCGGGCAACATGGCCGTGCTGGTCTACGCCCCGCGCACCGGCCTGCGCACCTATGAGGACGTGGTCGAGGCGCTGGAGGGCTGAAGGCTAGGGGCGGGCAGGCGCTTGCGCCTGTCCGCCGCGATTCCGAACAGCGGCCTCAGCCAGCCGATACGCCTGGCGATCTCGTAAGTGGCGGCGCAGCTCAGCGCCGTGATCGCGATGACCAGCGAGGCTTCCTGCCCGGCCGGCAGGGCAAGCGGCTTCAGCCAGTGCGCGGCGAGGATGATCGCGGTCTGGTGGACGATGTACCAGCAGAACACTGCACCGACGAGGTAGCGACGCACCGGCCCGTCGCTCCGGGCGAGATGCCGGCGGGCGAAGCCGAGGATCGCGACGATCCAGCACCATTGGTCGAGCCCGTAGATGAAGGGGCCGGCAAGCCGACGCAATTCGCCCGGCGGCTGGGCGCGCAGCCAGAGCATGACGAGAAAGGCTGCGACAGCGAGGGCGAGCGCGAGCCAGCGCAGCCGCTCGGTCCGCTCGGCCAGCACCTGCGAGCGCGCCGCGAGAAAGCCGAACAGGAAGCAGAAGCCGTAGAGGACGTGCTGGTACCAGTCTCCAATGACGATGTGGTTAGGCGGGAAGGCTGGGAAGATCAGCGAGCGGTTGAGCCCGAGCAGCAATGCCGGCCCGAGCAGCAGGAGCAAGCCGGGCAGGGCGCGCTCGAGCAGCCGCTCGCCATGCGTAGCTAGACCGGGCGCAAATGCGAGCAGTCCGGCGAGCATCATCGTGTAGAGAAAGAGATAGGCGACGAACCAGAGATGGTTCCAGGTCGGCAAGATGATGCAGGCCTGCCGGCCGTTCTCGATCCGGCAGAAGCTCTGGTCGAAGGCGAGATAGTGGCCGAACCAGAAGTCGAGATAGCCACCAGAGAAGCCGAGCTTCTCGACGACCTCGGCCCAGGATTGCGGCGGCACCACCACCAGCATGCCGAAGGCGAGTGGGATCAGCAGGCGGGCGGCGCGTCGCCGCGCGAAGGCGCCGACATCGTATTTGCCGAGCATGAACCGCGTCGCTGCGCCCGAGACCAGGAAGAGCATCGCCATCCGCCAGGGGTTGAGCGCCAGCATCAGCGGCTCGAGCTCGCGCAGCCGGTGGACGCTCTTCACATGGAAGCCCCATGACACATAGAGCATGCCGACATGGTAGAGGATCAGCAGGCCGAAGGCGCCGATCCTGATCCAGTCGAGATCGAGCCGGCGTTCTGTGCTGTGTGGTGGCGAATGATCGATTTGCGCAGGCATGGCGGCTATCCCTTGCTCGCTCCGAGCAGGCCGGCATGCCTGCGCAAAGGTCGAGACGGTGCGGGACGAGCAGCCGATGCTGCGTGACGAAGGCCAGCGAACGGGGACGAGCGGCGGGGCAGCCGTGACGAACGGCGGAGCCAGCCGTCTGCCGGGCTGGCTGCCTTATCTCGCGATTGCGCTCGGCACGGCCGCGACCTGCCTCGTCAATGCCTTCTCGACCCTGCACGATCTCGCCCGCTTCGGCCGCGCCGTTCCGCTATGGCAACCCCTGCTATGGGAGGCGTCGAGTGGCGTCATGGTCGTCGCCCTGGCGCCGTTCGTCCATCGGCTAGTGCTGGTATCTTTCACCTGGCCCCACCGGCCATGGCTCTTCGGGGCACTGCACGCCGCTGCGATTCTCGCCTTCTCGGCCGTGCATGTCGGCGGCATGGTTCTGCTACGCAAGCTTGGCTACTGGGCCGCCGGCGCCGGCGGCTACAGCTTCGGCCTCTCCGGCGGCAACCTGTTCTACGAGCTGCGCAAGGATATTCTCGTCTACCTGCTGCTCGCCGTGGTGTTCTGGCTGTTCGAGCTCTGGCGGCGTCGTCCGCAGCCGCAGGCTGCAGCCGTCATGGCCGCTACATCACCAGGGTTCTGGCTGCGCGACGGCACGATCAATCTGCGGCTCGAACCGGCGGAGATCGTCGCCGTGGTCTCGGCCGGGAACTATGTCGAATACTGCCTGGCGAGCGGCAGGCGCCATCTGATCCGCGCGACGTTGCAGGCCGAAGAGGAACGCCTGCGTCCGCTCGGCTTCTCCCGTATCCACCGCACGAGACTGGTCAATCACAGGCGCATCCGGCGCATCGCCGGCAAGCCCTCCGGCGATTTCGACGTCGAGATGGATACAGGAGAGAGTTTCTCCGGCAGCCGCCGCTACCGTGAAGGCCTGGTCGCGCTGACGTCTTGATCCTTCCGCGGGTGGGAGGCTCTCATAGCCCGCTCAAGACATCTCCGCTCGACTTCTCCGGCGCCCGGCGCAGCGCGATCGCGGCGTTGAGCTCGGCGCCATAAAGGAAGATCGCCGCCAGCCAATAGAGGAAGACCAGCGCGATCATCGCGGTGGCGAGGCCGGCATAGGTTGTGACGTAAGCGCCGGCGAACGAGTCGAGATACCAGCCGAAGCCGACACCGCCGATCAGCCAGACCACCAGCGTCATCAATATGCCCGGCCACAGCGCCCCGATATGCGGCGCGCGGGCCGGCAGCAGCCTGTGTGCGAGGTTGAGCGCCAGCACGATCAGCACGGTCGCCCCCGCGATCCGCAGGAAGGCGAGCAGGAAGCCGAGAGGGGCGAGCGCCGGCGCGAAGCCGACGATGCCGCGCCAGATCAATGGGCCGAGCACGACCAGCAGCGAGAAGGCGAGCATGAAGATTGCACCGCCGACGACGTAGACAATCGATTCAAGCCGTGTCCGCCACCAAGAGCGCCATTCATAGGCCTCGTAGGCCCGGTTGAGCCCGATCCTGACGGCCTCGACCCCGGAGGATGAGAAATAGAGTGCCAGGATCGCGCCGAGTGTCAGCGCGTCGGTGCGCACCGCAGACAGCACGGAGTGCACCTCGCGCGCGATCGGCTCGGCGATCTCGCGTGGCCAGGCCTGGAGCAGCAATTGCGCCGCTTCGTCGGCCGCCGCCTGCGAGCCGAAGAAGCCGCCGAGCGCCGTGACGAGGATCAGGAAGGGAAATAGCGACATCAGCACCGAAAGCGCGATGTGGCTGGCGATTGCCCAGCCGTCATGGGCGATGAAGCGCTCGAAGGCGAGGGTGGGAGCTGAACTTAGCGACATCGGGGTCTCGGGCGGGGCAGCGGTGATTGTCACCGCTTCCGGGCGGCTGGCAAGGCGGGGAGGGCACGGCATCACTTTCTACCCTCGGGGGAGAAAGTGTCTGCGCAGCAGAGGGATGAGGGCGGTACGACTGGGTGGGACGAAGGCAGGTAGCGCCTGTCCTTCCCTCATACACCAGCGCTACGCGCTGCCACCTTCTCCCTCGAGGGGAGAAGGAAGGGCGCACGCCAAACATGCCGCTACAGCGTCCGCATGCGGCGACAACTGCTGCAATCCAGCCTATCAGGCGCTTAGAAAGCTCCTGCGATGTTCGATTCCCCGCTCTTCCTGCGCCTGTCGCCGGCGCTCTTCGTCCTGCTCTGGTCGAGCGGCTGGATCGTCGCCGGCTATTCGGCCCGCTATTCCGACGCGCTGACCTTCCTCTCGGTCCGCTTCGCCTGCGCCGGGCTAGCGCTCGCTGTCCTCGCCATCGCTGTCGGCGCACCCTGGCCGAAGACGCGGCGCGCCATCATTGACTGCGCCATCGCGGGCATCCTGCTCCATGCCATCTATCTCGGCGGCGTCTGGTGGGCGGTGCGCCACGGCCTGCCGGCCGGCGTCTCCGGCCTGATCGCTGGGCTGCAGCCGGTCCTGACCGCACTGTTCGCGCCGCTGCTCGTGCGCGAGCGCATCTCCCCGATCCGTTGGCTCGGCATCGTCTTCGGCTTTGTCGGCATCGCGCTCGTGCTGGAGCCGAAGCTGGTCGGCGTCGCGCCCGAGGCGCTGTCTGCCATTGCACTGCCGATCATCGTCAACGTCGTCGGCATGTTCGCCGTCACCTTCGGTTCGTTCTGGCAGAAGGCGCGTATCGTCGAGGGCGATCTGCGCACGGTGACAGCGGTGCAGTACATCGCCGCTGTCCTGTTCACGCTGCCCTTTGCCTATTGGCTCGAACCGATGCGGATCGAGTGGAACCTGACCATGGGCCTGGTTCTGGCCTGGTCGGTGCTGGCGCTGTCGCTCGGCGGCATCGGGCTCTATCTCGTGCTGATCCGCCGCGGCCAGGTCTCGCGTCTTGCAACCTTCCTTTATCTCGTGCCGCCGGCGGTCGCGGTCGAGGCCTGGATTCTGTTCGGCGAGACATTGTCGCCGATCCAGCTCCTCGGCATGACCGTCGCCGTGTTCGGCGTCGTGCTCGCCAGCCGGAAATAATCCTTGGCCCGATCCTGGGTTCCCGGAAGCCGGTCGATGCTGTAGCCAGAGAGGATCAGGCGGCGCGGTTCCGCCACGCTGACGACGGGGACGAGACGACCATGGCTGTGACGACCGAGACTCCTGCTGGCGCCTTCATTGCCGCCCGCCGTGGCCACAAGCTGGTCGACATCGCGACCTTGCCGGTCCCCGCCGATGTCGATGCCGGCTTCGCCGCGCAGGCCGAGGTCAACCAGGGCATGGGCTATCCGCTCGCCGGCTGGAAGGTCTCGCTCGGCGAGGGCGGCCGGCCGATGGCCGGGCTGATGCAGGGGCCCTATCTCAAATCCGGCGACACTTATCGCGGCGTGCACGGCGCTGAATTGCGCGTCGAGATCGAGCTCGCCATCCGGCTCGGCCGCGACATGCCGCTGCGGCCCGGCCAGCCCTACACCCGCGAGGAGCTGATCGACCATTGCGACGCCGCGCTGGTCGGCATCGAGATCGTCGAGAGCCGCATCGCCGACTGGACCAATGTGCCATTCCCGCTCTGGCTCGCCGATGCGATGGGCCATGGCGGCTATCTGCTCGGCCCCGAGGTCCCTTTCAGCATCTTCGACGACGTACCGGCGCTGACCTGCACGGTCGAGCTCGACGGCGACGTGCTCTATGACCGCCAGGCGCTGCATGCCAATGGCGATCCGCTGGTCACGGCGCTCGCCTGGGCCAACCGCTCGGTCGAGGGGCCGCTCGGCCCGCTCAAGGCCGGCCAGATCATCACCACCGGCAGTCTCTGCGGCGGCGTGCTCGCGCCGACGGTCGGGCCGGTGATCGCTCGGCTCGATCCCGTCACCGCGATCTCGTTCGCGCTGGCGGAGCAGGGCGATTGACGGCTTTCGCCTGCGGGCGAAGAGCCAACGATTCGTTCAGATTTTCGGTTGATGGTGCGCTAACTCTGAGCGTCGAATTGTGATCAACTGGAGGCGCGATCACAAAATCAACGCATTCGCTGCGTTCTAGTTCGGTTGCGTTGGAGGTTTGATGCGGTCATGGCGAAGGGGCAGGATCGGCATTGCCGGCGGAGGCTTGGTTGCTTTCGCGGCGATGCTTGCCGGTGAGATTTCGCCGGCGCGCGCCTTCGACCTGTCATCGCTCGACGTCTTCAACCTCTTCGGCAGCAAGGACAAGCCGCCGCCGGTCAGCGCGACGACGCTGCCCTATGAGTTGACGTTCGAGGTCGGTGACGTATCCGGCGCCAGCGCGCTGAAGCGCAGCCTGCAGGACGCCTCTCTGCTCTATCGTCTGCGTGAGGATGCACCGCCGGATGGCGAGACCTTGGCCCGCCGCGCAGCCGCCGACATCAACCCGCTGATCGATGCGCTCTGGGCGCAGGGCTATTTCAACGCGCAGGTCGCGATCGCCGTCGATGGCGTCGCGGTGACGCAGGCCGGTGAGCCGCCGCCAGGCTTCGCGCGCACGGCAGACGCCTATCGCAACCGCGCGCCGGCGCCGGTCATGGTCACGGTCGATCCCGGCCCGCTCTTCTCGCTGCGCAATGTCGAGATCGTGCCGAGCGGCCGACGCGATCCCTCGGCAGTTATTTCCGATCCCGGCAAGGTCTCCGGCCTCGTGCCGGGCGCGCCCGCCACCTCGTCCTCGATCCGCGCCGCGCAGGCCGCTTTGGTCGATTACTGGCGCGGCAAGTCCCGGCCGCTCGCTCGTGTCGTCGAGGTCCGCCCGGTCGTCGACCATGCCGCCAAGACGATGGACGTCTCGCTCCTCGTCGATCCCGGTCCTGTCGCCGGCTTCGGCGATGTCTCGGTGACCGAGACCGGCGACATCCCGCCGGAGGTGATCCGCTCCTTCATCTATCTAGAGCCGGGCGACCCTTATTCGCCCAAGTCACTCACCGATACCCGCAAGTCGATCGCGACGATTCCCGCGGTCGGCTCGGTGCGCATCCGCGAGGGCACGAGCCTCGACGGGGCCGGCAATCTGCCTGTCTTCGTCGAGGTCAACGAGCGGCCCAAGCGCCTGCTCGGCTTCTCGGCCCGCTATTCGACGATCGATGGCCCGGCGGTGAAGACCTATTGGGAGCATCGCAACCTGTTCGGTGGCGCCGAGAGCCTGCGGCTGGAGGCTTCGGTCTTCCTGGCGCCGCGCATCGACGGCACCAAGATCCAGAGTTTTGGCGATTTCGAGCGCAGCGATCTCGGCGGCCGCTTCACGGCGAGCTTCATGAAGCCGGCGCTCGGCGGCAGCCGCAACGACCTGTTGATCGACGCCTCCGCCGTGCGCGAGCGCGTCGGCACCAACCGTTATGGCGGCTACACGGCGCGCTACGCCAACGTCACCACCGCGATCCGCCATCGCTTCAGCGACGTCTTCTCGATCCAGGCCGGCATCGAAGCCGAGCGTGGCCAGACCAGCGACGTGCTCGGCCAGGTCGATTACATGATCGTCGGCGTGCCGCTGTCGCTGCGCTACGATTCGACCGACAGCCTACTCGATCCGACCCGCGGCATCAGGGTCGCCGCCTCGGTCACGCCCTTTGCCGCCTTTGGCGACAACGATGCGTCCTTCATCCAGAGCAAGGGTTCGATCTCCGGCTACTACGCCCTCGACGACGATGCCCGCTATGTCCTCGCCGGCCGGATCGGACTGGGTTCGGTCGCTGGCGCCGATCTCGACGAGATTCCGGCGACGCGGCGCTTCTATGCCGGCGGCGGCGGCTCGGTGCGTGGCTATGCCTATCGCTCGCTCTCGCCGCTGGGCCCGTTCTTCCGGCTGACTGGCGGGCGCAGCCTGTTCGAGGCCTCGGTGGAGGCGCGCATCAAGGTCACCAACACGATCGGCATCGTGCCCTTCTTCGACGCCGGCATGGCGTTCGAATCGCAGTTCCCCAACTTCAAGGAGAAGATGCAGTACGCGGCTGGCCTTGGCCTGCGCTACTATACGCCGATCGGGCCGATCCGGGTCGACGTCGCCGCCCCGCTCAATCCGCGCAAGGGCGACAAGCCGGTCGCGCTTTATATCAGCATCGGGCAGGCCTTCTGATGGGCACGCTCCGCATCTCCCGTTTGCTCGCTGGCCTCGCGGCACTGGTCATCGCTGCGGCGATTGTCCTGGTCACCGGCCTCGGCGGCTTCGCCCAGAACGCCGGCGAGCGCGGCGTCCTGGCCGACCTGATATCGAAGGCGCTCTCCACCGATGGCAGCCAGGTTTCGATCGGCGCGGTCGATGGCGCGCTCTCCTCGGACGCCTCGATCCGCGACATCGTCATCTCCGATCGCGACGGGCCCTGGCTCCGGCTAGACCGCGCGCGATTGATCTGGACGCGCTCGGCCCTGTTCCTGCGCCGGCTCGAGGTCAACCGGCTCGAGATCGGCAAGCTCGAGATCCTGCGCAGGCCGGTGTCCGAGCCTGGCGCCCCGCCGCCGGCCGACAATGCGCCGATCCTGCCGGAACTGCCGCTCAAGGTGATCATCGAGGCCTTCCAGCTCGGTGAGTTGGCGCTGGGGCCGACGGTGATCGGCGCGCCGGCCCGGCTTTCGGCGACTGGCGCCGCTCGTCTCGGCCCGCCCAATGAAGGCCTCGATCTCCGGCTCGCCGGGCGCCGGCTCGACATGGGCGGCACGCTCGACGTCATCCTGCGCTTCGTGCCTCAGTCGACGCAGCTCCAGCTTGCGGTCAAGCTCGATGAGCCGGCGGGCGGCCTGATCTCGACCATCGCCGATCTGCCGGACCGGCCGCCGGTCAAGCTCGACCTCAATGGCGACGGCCCGCTCGACCGCTTCCGGGCGACACTCGCCTTCGCCGCCGGCTCGACCATCGGCGCCAACGGCACGGCCGATCTCAGCCGGCAGGGCACGGCACGCCGGCTGCTGCTCGCGCTCGATTCGCGCATCGCCGGCCTGATGCCGCCGCCGGTCGCGCCGGTGTTCGAGGGCTCGACCCGGCTCGACGGCACGGTCGCCTTCGCCGATGACGGGGCCCTCTCGGTCGACCAGATGGCGCTGGTCTCGGCGCTGGCCCGGCTCGATGTGAACGGGCTCTACGGCGCCGACAAGAATCTCGACTTCAAAGTCACCGCCGCCGCCCGGCCCAATGCCGGCGGCCGCACGGTCGCCTCCGGCGCCGAGATCGCCAAGCTCGCCTTCGACGCGACGATCCGCGGTCCGGCTGCTGGGCCGCGCGTCAATGCTAGCCTGCAGGCGGAAGGCGCGAGCGTTCCGGCCGGCAAGCTCGATAAGCTCGATTTCACCTTTACCGCGACGCCGACCGGCGCGCTCAACGATCCGAGAACGCGCACCGTGCTGGTCTCGGACGGCGAGGCTTCCGGCGTGGCGCTCGCCGATCCCGGTCTGGCGCGCTTCATCGGCGACCGCCTGCGCTTCACCTTGCGTGGTACGGCCTCCGAAGGCGGCGGCGGCGAGTTCGAGACGCTGAAGCTTGCCTTTGGCGGGGCCGAGATCGGCTATGTCGGACAGCTCAGCCCGGCCCGCATCCTCGGCAAGGTCGAGGCGCGGTTGCCCGATCTCTCGCGGCTCAGCACGCTCGCTGGCCGCTCGCTCAAGGGTTCCGCCGCGGTCACCGCCAATGTCGACGCCGAGCCGAAGAAGCGACTTTACGCCGTCAAGCTCGACGGCGGCGCCGAGGCACTCGCGCTCGGCCAGGAGGCGCTCGATCGCCTGCTCGCCGGCAAGCTCTCGCTCGGCGGCGAGATCCGGGTACCCGGCAGCGGTGGCCTCGTCGTCAACGGCCTGCGCATCGCCGGCACCCATGTCACAGCGACGGCAGATGGCGCGCTCGGCGCGCAAGGCTCGAGTCTGAAAGCCAACATCGCGATTCCCGATCTGCGCCGGGCCGACCCGAAACTCTCGGGGCAGGGCGCTTTCGACGCGACGCTGACCGGGCCGCTCGACAAGCTCGACGCGACGCTCAAGGCAGGCATCACCAATGCGACCGCGCTCGGCCGGCCAGTGCCGCGTCTGGCCATCGACGCGGTCCTGCGCGACCTTCAAGGCGCGCTCTCCGGCGACGCCAAGCTCTCCGGCGAGGTCGATGGGCGACCGGCGACCGGCGGCCTGCGCTTCGCCAAGCGCGATCCGGGCGGCTGGGCCCTGCCGCAGCTCGACATCGCCATCGGCTCCGTCACGCTGAACGGCGCGCTCGATCTCGACGCTGCCAATCTCGCCGAGGGCAATCTCAAGCTCGCGGCCCGCAATCTCGACGATCTCTCGGCGCTGGCGCTCGCCAAGCTCGGCGGCCGGATCGAGGCCGATGTGACGCTGGCGCGCCCGACCGGCGGCCAGAATCTGAATCTGAAGGCCAGCGCGCAGAAGCTTGTCGCGCCTAGCGTTTCGCTCGACCGGCTCGATGCCGACATCGCCATCGTCGATGCGCTGCGCAAGCCGCTGATCAACGGCAATGTCCAGATCGACCGCGCCGTCATCGCCGGCGAGCCGGTGAGCGCGATCCGCCTCGTCTCCAAGGGTGGGGCGGATGCCAGCGACATCAGCCTCGACGCCACGGCGCGCGGCTTCTCTCTCGCCTCGAAAGGGCGGCTCTCGGTCGCCGATCCCTTGCGCTTCGATCTCGCCAGCTTCACCGCGACCCGCGACGGCCGCCGCATCGCGCTGGCCAAGCCGGCGAGCTTCACCGCGATCGACGGCGGCGTATCCATCCGCGATCTCGCCATCGCGCTCGACGGCGGCCGGATCACGCTCGACGGCGAAGCCGGCAAGGCGCTCGACCTGCGCTTTGCCGCGCAGAACGTGCCGCTTTCAGCCGCGCGCCTCGCTTCCCCTACTCTTGATCTCTCAGGCACGCTCGATGCCGAGGCGACGATCAAGGGCACGCCAGAGGCGCCGACCGGCCCCTGGCGTGTTCGAATCGCCCGCCTCGTTGCGCCGCAAACGCGTTCCGCCGGCCTGCCGCCGATCGAGATTTCGGGGCAGGGCGCGCTCAACGGCCGCCAGACCAGCCTCGACGCGAGCCTGAACGCCGGCCGCTTCGTCAGCCTGACGGCGAAGGGCACCGCGCCGCTTGGCGGCGAGGGCGCGCTCGACCTCTCGATTCAGGGCCGCGCTGATGCGCAGCTCGCCAACGCCCAGCTCGCCGCCGACGGCCGGCGTCTGACTGGCCAGCTCGTGCTCGACCTGCGCGCGGGCGGCACGCTCGCGGCGCCGCGCCTGTCCGGCGGTGCGACGCTCTCCGGCGGCAGCTTCAGCGACGCGCTTCAGGGCGTGAAGCTGACCGCGCTCGAAGCGCGCGTCACCGCAAACGGGCCCGAGCTCGTCATCGAGCGCTTCGGCGCGCAGACGCCGGGCGGCGGCACGCTCTCGGCCCGCGGCAACGTCAAGCTCGATCCGGATGCCGGCTTCCCCGGCACGATTCGCATCGAGGGCCGCCGCGCCCAACTCGTCGATAGCGGGCTGGTCCGGGCGGTCACCGATCTCAATCTCGATCTCGCCGGCCCGCTCGCCCAGCGTCCGCGCATCGCCGGACGCGTCGATGTCATAACCATCGAGGTCTCGGTGCCCGACCGCCTGCCGTCGAGCTTGCGGCCGGTCGACGGCATCCGCCACATCAATGCCAAGGGCCAGGCGGCAGCCCGCCTCGCCGCCGAGCGCAGGGCGCGCGCCGTTGCGAATCGCAAGGGCGCCCGCACGCCGGCCTTCGACGCGGTGCTCGACATCGTCGTCTCGGCGCCGGGGCGCGTCTTCATTCGCGGCCGCGGTATCGATGCCGAGCTGGGCGGCGACCTGCGCGTCGGCGGCACCTCCGGCGCCCCGCAGCTGACCGGCGGCTTCGATCTCAGGCGCGGGCGGCTCAATCTCGCCAGCCAGCGCCTCGATTTCAGCAAGGGCCGCGTCACCTTCTCCGGCGACGTCATGCCGACGCTCGATTTCGTCGCCGAGACCCGCGCCGCCGATGTCACCGCACGGATCATCGTCTCCGGCGAGGCCTCGGCGCCCGAGTTCACCTTCACCTCCTCGCCCGAGCTGCCGCCGGACGAGGTGCTGTCGCGCCTGCTCTTCGCCCGCGCCTCGGGCTCGCTCTCGCCCTTCCAGGCGCTGCAGCTCGCCCAGACCGCGGCGCAGTTCTCCGGCGCTGGCGGCGACGATGTCTTCGAGAAGATCCGTCGTTCGCTCGGTGTCGATAATCTCGATATCCAGGTGGGCCCCGGTGGGCCAACCGTCGGCGTCTCGCGCGCGATCTCCGACAATGTCACCCTCGGCGTGAAGGCCGGCGCCAAGCCCGAGGACAGTGGCGTCTCTGTCGGAATCGACCTGACGCGCCGCCTGAAGCTCCAGGCTGATGCCAATGCCGACGGCAGCGCTGCGGTCGGCGTCGGAGCCGAGTGGGAATACTGACGTCCCGACTCGATCGCTGGGATGACGCCGCAGATTCGCGGTTGGAACGGCAGATCGGCGGCTCTGGAAGCCCGCAAACCACCCTATGCGGTTAACGCTCTCTTAAGTTCGGCGGTCAAAGCGTGTCTCGGCTGCAACACCGGGGGGCAAAGCGGGTCTGCGGCGGGGACTGTGGCGTGATCGTGGTTGATCGCGGGCCGGGCATTCGTAATGGTGACTGTGCGGCGGGACGTTCCCGGTCGCTGTTTTTCGTCTTCGCCTCCGAACGGTTCGGGGACGCGGGCGAAAGACCGGGATAAGCGGGTTCGCCGGACAGGTCTCCTGGGGCCACCGGACTGGAACGCGCCGACGCCCGAGGGTCTCGAAACTCTTTTGGAGGTAAACAAATGAAGCTCGTTAAGAGCCTCCTCCTCGGTTCCGCCGCCGGCATCGCCGCGGTTGCCGGGGCTCAGGCCGCCGACCTTCCTTCGCGGAAGGCCGCTCCGGTCGAGTACGTTCGCGTTTGCTCCGCCTATGGCGCGGGCTTCTTCTACATCCCGGGTACGGACACCTGCCTTCGCGTCGGTGGTCGTGTTCGCGCTGAGTACACGGTCGGCACCCGCTTCGGTAACGCTCAGGACGCCTACGGCACCCGCGCTCGCGGCCGTCTGAACGTCGATGCCCGTACCGCCACTGCCTACGGCACGCTGCGTACCTTCTTCCGTTACGAGCTGACCAACAGCTC
>DASYHC010000032.1:5000-100541 GCA_035998995.1 Allobosea sp. | reverse complement strand
CGTCTCGAAGGATGCTCCAGATGGTTCCTGAGCCTCCTGAAGCATCCTTCGAGACGCCATTCCTGACGGAACGGCTCCTCAGGATGAGGGCCAAGGAGACTCCAGCCGACCATGACCATCGCCTATCGCCGCGCCGTCCCCGACGACACACCCGCCTGTGTCGTCCTGCGCGGCAGGACACGAGAGAACGCTTTCTCGGTCGAACGCCTCGCAGAGGCCGGTGTCACGCTCGAAAGCTGGCGCTCCGCCGTCGCCGATGGCAGCCTGCCCGGCCATGTCGCGACCGAAGACGGCAGGATCGTCGGCTATTGCTTCGGCGAGCGCGAGACTGGCGAGATCGCCGTGGTGGCGCTGCTGCCGGACTATGAGGGACAGGGGGTCGGCAGGACGCTCCTCTCTCTCGTTGTCGCGGAGCTCAAGGAGCGCGGCTTCACCAGGCTGTTCCTCAGCTGCTCGTCCGACCCGGCCGTGCGCTCCTATGGCTTCTATCGCCATCTCGGTTGGCGCTCGACCGGCAGCTTCGACGATCGCGGCGACGAGATCCTCGAATACCCCCTCGCCTGACCCGCGCCAGCCATCGCCTCCCGCAGCGCGCCGGTCCGGTTTGCAAGATCGGCGCTTGGAACGGCTCCTTGCTCATGGTCTAAGGAACGGACGTCTTGCACAAGACCTCCAGTCCTCGCGCCCGACCTGTTCCCTTGTCACCGCTCCTCGGCATCAGCCTCAAGCTGCTTTCGGCCCTGTCGTTCACGCTGATGTCGGCCGGCATCAAGACGCTGGCCTCGCGCTATCCGACCGGCGAGCTCGTCTTCTTCCGCTCCTTCTTCGCGCTGATCCCGCTGATCATCTGGCTAGCCTGGCGCCATGAGTTCCCCGAGGCGCTCAAGACCAGCAATCTGCGCGGCCATCTCAAGCGCGGCGTCATCGGCTCGACCGGCATGTTCCTCGGCTTCGCCGCGCTGCATCTGCTGCCGCTCTCGGATGCGGTCGCGATCGGCTATGCCGCGCCGTTGATCGTCGTGGTGCTGGCCGCGCTGATCCTGAAGGAACGCGTGCGCGTCTATCGCTGGACCGCCGTCGCCGTCGGCTTCCTCGGCGTGCTCCTGATGCTCTCGCCGCATATGGGCGTGCAAAGCTTCGGCCACGGGCTCTCGGGCGGCCCCGCCATCGGCGCGCTGCTCGCGCTTGCCGGTGCCTTCTGCTCGGCCTTCGCCTCGATCGAGGTCCGCCTCCTGACCCATACCGAGAAGACCGGCGCCATCGTCTTCTACTTTATGACGCTGACCTCGCTGCTCGGCCTTTTGACCCTCGCGCTCGGCTGGACGGTGCCGGACCTCAAGGATTTCGTCCTGCTCGTCACCATCGGCGTGCTCGGCGGCCTCGGCCAGATGCTGCTGGTCCAGGCCTATCGCTATGGCGACGCTTCGCTGATCGCGCCCTTCGAATATTCGACGATGATCTGGGCGACGGCGCTGGGCTGGTTCGTCTTTGGCGAGTGGCCGGTCCTGGCCGTGCTGCTCGGCTCGCTGATCGTCATCGCTTCGGGCATCTACGTCATCCTGCGCGAGCAGCAGCTCGGTCTCCTCAAGAAGGAAACCCGCGAGGTCGGCCCGTCCCGCTCCGTCTGACGCCCTCGACTTGCCGCTTGGAGCGATCCAGGGCATTGTCCGCTAAGACAAACAATCGTTCTCTTTCCCAAACAGGGCAATTCCGAAACGGGCAAGAGGCGACGGCAGGCAAGAGCGCAATGGGTATCGAAACCAGGGAACGTGGTGGCCGCGAGCTGGAATCAGGCGCGCAGGTGATCTCGGGCCAACTCGGCAAGACGATCCAGCGGCTGCGCAAGGCCTATAACCTCTCGCTTTCTGAGCTGGCCGAACAGTCCGGCGTCGCCAAGTCGATCATCAGCCAGATCGAGCGCAACGAGACCAATCCGACGCTGGCGACGATCTGGCGGCTGTCACAGGCGCTCGACGTCTCGATCGAGCGCGTGCTCTCGACCAATGAGGAAGAGGCCTTCATCGAGAAGATCGCCCGGCCGGACACCCCGATCCTAGTCTCCGAGGACGGCAAGCTGCGCCTAGCCATCATCGGCTGGATCAAGACCGTCGAATGGCTGCAATGGTACGAAGTCAGCGCCGAGCCCGGCGGCGAGCTCGATTCGGAAGGCCATCAGCGCGGCTCAATCGAATCGCTCTCGGTCAGCGCCGGCGAGTTCGAGGTCGAGGTCGGCGGCATCACACAGCGCGCCAAGGCCGGCGAGACGCTGCGCTATCGCTGCGACCGCCAGCACGTCGTCCGCTGCGTCAGCGGCCAGCCGGGCACGGCCCTGATGGTCTGCATCCTCAAAGCGGCAGTGATGGACTGAGGGCTGGCTTCGAAAGGTAGCCCTAACTTCCTCCCCCTACCCGCCAGCCGCCTTCTGCGGCCGCGGTGGGCCCTGTACCGCCGGCAGCGACTTCAGGTATTCCGCCATCGCCAGCCGGTCGGCATCCGGCAATTGCGCCATGTTGCGCACCACCGCCGCCATCGTGCCGCCGACATTGTCGAAGCTCGGCGTGAAGCCGGTCTTGAGCAGTTCGGCGATCTCGGATTTCGACCACTTGCCGAGCCCGTCCTCGGCCTGGGTGATGTTCGGCACCCAGCCCTTGCCCTCTGGGTCGGGACCGCCGGCAAAGCGCGTCGCCTGGACGATGGCGCCGAACCGGTTGCGGCTGGAATGGCATTCGGCGCAGTGCCCCGGCCCATTCACCAGATAGGCGCCGCGATTCCACTCTTCGCTCTTGCTCGGATCGGCCTTGAACGGCGTGCCGTCGAAGAACAGCAGCTTCCAGCCGCCGACGAGGCGGCGGACGTTGAAGGGGAAGCCGAGTTCGTGACCGGGCGCCCTGCCCTCCACCGAGGGCAGCGTGCGGATATAGGCGAGGAGATCGGCGACAGCCCGCGGCGGCATCAGCCGGTAGGAGGTGTAGGGGAAGGCCGGATAATAATGCTGGCCAGAAGGCGAGACGCCGGCGGCCATCGCCTGGATGAAATCGGCCGTGCCCCAGTTGCCGATGCCGTCGCGCGTATGCGGCGAGATGTTGGGCACATGGAACTTGCCGAAGGGCGAATCCAGAGCCAGGCCACCGCCGAGCCTGGTCTTGTCGTCCTGGCCCGGCGTCGCATGGCAGGAGGCGCAGCCGCCGGCGGCGAACAGCAGCTTGCCGTTCTCGACATCGGGCGCCGGCAGCGTGCCTACCTCGGGCCCGGGCGAGACGACGCGCGGATCGGTGAGGACAAAGAAGCCGGCAGCGCCGAGCGCGATGAAGACCAGAAGCGTGATCAGCAGGCGGCGCATCGGTTCCTCATTCGGTTGTCCCCGGCAAACAACGCTCGTATCGCGACAGGGTTCGCCCCTGGGCGCCGCAGACACGGATAGAGCGGGCCTTCCCAGAGACGGATTAGAGACCGCTTCTCCAATCAGCTTTCCATGCAAACTGATTGGAGCGGGCTCTAGGGAAGCCCGCTCCTTCGATCAGGTCAAATCTGGCGCTGTCAGACTGCCATCACTTCTTGACGCGGTAGACCTCGTGGCAGGCGCCGCAATTCTTGGTGGCGTCGCCGAAGGCGGTGCGGAAGCCGGCAAGATCGGTCACGGCTGCGCCCTTGCCGGCATCGGCCTCGAACTTGGCGAAGGCGGCCTTGAAGCCGGCCTGGTCTTCCCAGATCTTCGGAGCCGCAGTGGTCTCGCCGCCGGTCTTGGCGGTATCCGGATAAAGGCCGGGCATCTTCTTGGCGGCATCGCCATAGGCCTTGAACACCGCCTGCGCCTTGGCGGCTTCGAACGGCGCCTCGCCCTTGGCCATCGCTGCGCCGTCGCGCGTCGCGGCGCCGACGGCCTTCATGGCATCGCGCCGCTCGGAGATCGGATTGGCTTGGGCCAGAACGGCGGAGACGCCGACGGCGAGGCCGAGGGCGACGAAAGCAGTGCGAAGCATGCGTGGGAATCCTCCGGAAGGCAGCGCCGCACCCGGCGCTGTTTTGAACTCTTCCAGATCAACGCAGGCGCACGACAGCGCCAAGTCGCATTCTCGTGAAATTGATTGCAAGAACGCAATCAGCTCCTTGCATCAGAGCTGATACCCCGCTCCCTTCAATGTCGCGAATACCTTGGCCGGCGTCGCCGGCATGTCGATCGCCTTGACGCCCGCGGCGCGGTTTAGCGCATCAACCATGGCGTTCATCACCGCCGGACAGGCACCGATCGCCCCCGCCTCGCCCGCCCCCTTCACGCCGAGGGCGTTAGTGACGCAAGGCACGTTGCGCGTCTCGAAATGGAAGTTCGGGACGTCGATCGCCCGCGGCAGCGCGTAGTCCATGAAGGTCGCGGTCAGCATCTGGCCGGACGAGTCGAAGCGGATCTCCTCCATCAGAGCCTGGCCGATGCCCTGCGCCGCGCCGCCATGGACCTGGCCCTGCAGCATGATCGGGTTGAGGGTCACGCCGAAATCGTCGACCACGACATAGTTCTGGATCTCAGTCCCCCCGGTCGCAGGATCGACTTCCAATTCAACCACATGGGTGCCGTTCGGATAGGTCGCCTCCGGCGGCGTCCAGCTCTGATGCACGCTGAGCTGGTCCGCCTTGGCGCCGGGCAGGTTCGCGATCGCCTTGAGATCGAGCTTCTTGTCGGTGCCGACGATGCGCACGGCCCCGTCGACGATCTCGAGGTCGCCTGGGGCGGCTTCGAGCGCATCAGAGGCGATGCTCTTGAGATTGTCAGCGAGGATGCCGGTCGCAGCGTTGAGCGCCGCACCGCCGACGGGGATCGAGCGCGAGCCGCCGGTGCCGGAGCCGGTCGCGACCTTGTCGGTATCGCCCTGGACGACCTTGATGCGGTCGAGCGGGATGTCGAGATGCTGGGCGACGAGCTGAGAATAGGCGGTTTCATGCCCCTGCCCGTTCGACTGGGTGCCGATCAGCACGGTGACTGTGCCGTCCTTCTCCAGGATCACGGTCGAGCTCTCCGGCCCGCCGCCGCCGCAGGCCTCGATATAGCAGGCGAGCCCGATTCCGCGGATCTTGCCGGCCTTCTGCGAGGCCTTCAGCCGGCTCTTGAAGCCCTTCCAGTCCGCCACCTCCATGGCGCGGCGCATATGGCCCTCGAACTCGCCGGAATCGTAGACCGGCCCGGTCTGCGTCTTGTGCGGCATCTCGCTCGGCTTGACGAAGTTGAGTGCCCGCACCGCATCCGGCGTCTTGCCGGTCTCGCGCGCGATCGCATCGACCAGCCGCTCGATCAGATAGGCCGCCTCGGGCCGCCCGGCGCCGCGATAGGCGTCGACCGGGGTGGTGTTGGTGAAGACGCCGCGGAAGCGGACATGCACCGCCGGGATGCTGTAGCAGCCCGGCGTCATCGTCGTGCCGACCCAGGGGATGAAGGGCCCATATTGCGAGAGATAGGCGCCCATGTCGGCGGCGAGGTCGACCTTGAGGCCGACGAACTTGCCGCGCTTGTCGAGCGCCATCGTCGCGGTGCTGAGATTGGCGCGGCCATGGGTGTCGGCGAGGAAGTGCTCGGTCCGGTCGGCGACCCAGCGCACCGGCCGCTTCAGCTTTTCGGCCGCGACCATGGTCAGCGGGTATTCGCGGTACATGAAGATCTTGGTGCCGAAGCCGCCGCCGACATCGGGGGTGATCACCCGGATGCGGGACTGCGGGACCTTGAGGATGTAGTCGGCCAGGATCTCGCGCGTGCCGTGGCTGCCCTGGCTGCCGAGCGTCAGGGTCCAGCGCTTGGTCGCCTTGTCGTATTCGGCGATGCAGGCGCGCGTCTCCATGTAGTTGGAGGCGAGGCGATTGTTGACGATGGTGACCGAGATGGTCCGGTCAGCCTTGGCGAAAGCCGCTTCGGTCTTCTTGGCGTTGCCCTGCTCGGCCTCGAAGGCGACATTGCCGGACCGGTCCGGCCAGACCTGCGGCGCCCCGTTCTCCAGCGCCTCGGCGATGCCGGTGATCGAGGGTAGCGTCTCGAACTCGATCTCGATTGCCTCGGCGGCGTCGCGCGCCTGGTCGAGCGTCTCGGCGACGATGAAGGCGATGGCCTCGCCGACATGGCGCACCGTGTCGACCGGCAGCACCGGCACCGGATTCGGCTTCACGTCTTTGCCATCGATGTCCTTGATAAGCCCCTTGCAGGGGATGTCGCCGAGATGGGCGACATCCTCGCCGGTCAGGATCAGCTTGACGCCCTTGCGCTTCAGCGCCGCCTGCTTGTCGACGATCTTGAACGTCGCATGCGCATGCGGCGAGCGCAGCACATAGGCATGCAGCGCGCCCTCGACGGCGGTGTCGTCAGTATAGCGGCCGGTGCCGGTGGTGAGGCGCTGATCCTCGACCCGCCGCACCGGCTGGCCCATCCCGAACTTCATCGGACGCATCGGCAAACTTCCTTCGGATCACTCGAATGAGAAAGACTGGCGCAGGATCGCCGCGGCGTCACCCCGGCCCACGCGCGGGGGCCGGGATGCACACAGTGCAGGCAGACGGGCCTTGAAACTCAGCGGATCATGCGGGCGGCGCTGTCGGACATGCTCACCATCATATTGTAGCTGGAGACGATGCGGTTGGCATCGTTGGCGGCGCCCTTGCGGACATCACCCTTCGACTTGCCGAGCTTCTCGCGGAAGTCGCGCAGATTGCCGAGCCAGGAGCTCGCCGAGGAATCGATCATCGGCACGCCGGACGGGTTGCTGTCCTTGAAGCGATCCATCTCCTTGATCGCCCCGGAATAGCCGGCCAGCGCCGTGTCGAAGGCGGCGAGGTCGACGATCGGCCGCTCATTGCTAGGCATCACGTCCATCACGGCGCGCGCATTGATCATGATGTTGCGCAGCTGCCAACGGGCAAGGCGGCCCTCGCTCGCCTCGATCGCAGCGAGCTCACGGGCGTCGATGCCCTTCTTGTAGCCGTTGAGCTGGTTGCTGAAGGCGGCCCGCTCGTGCAGGAAGGCTTCCGCCGCCGGCACCATCTTGGCGTGCAGCTCGCGGCCCTCGGCGGCGTTGTCGTCGCGATAATCCTTGCGCTCGTAATAGCGCTCGGCCCGGGTGATCAGCGGCGCCAGCTCCTGATAGGCGGCGATGTAGCGCTTCACCGCGCCGTCGAGCTCGGGCTGCGCCGGTGGCTGGCCGGCGGCGGCCTCGGCCTTGGCGATCTCGTCCTTGACGTCATAGAGGCTGTAGAGCCCGTAGGCGATGTAGCGCTCCTTGCCGGTCGGGCCCTTCTTCATATCGACCCAGCTCTTGTAGCGATCCCAGGATTCGATCGCCCGGATCGTCCGGTTGGAGAGCGAGGTATAGGCATTCGACTTGGCGATCGCCGCCTGGAGCTCAGGGTCCTGCGCCGGCCGCTTGGCTCCGCTCTGCGGGGCAGCCTGCGCGAAGGCGAGCGGGGCTGCGGAGGCGGTGGAAAGCAGGGCTGCGAGGGTAAGGCTCAGCAGGCGGGAGGCCTTCATCAGGACACCTATGGTGGACCGCGGCCGGATTTGAGGCCGCGCCCCGTTATCGACGCTGGCGAACCGAACCGCAACCACAGGACAGCAGCCGATACCTTCAGCCCTCATCCTGAGGAGGCCGCGCAAGCGGTCGTCTCGAAGGATGGTCCAGCGATCTCGGGAGCCTCCTGAAGCATCCTTCGAGACGCGCTCCTACGGAGCGCTCCTCCGGATGAGGGCTCAGGGGTTCAGCGCTCGACCGGCTCGCCGCGCATCGCCCAGTCCTTGAAGCCGCCGATATAGTGGCTGTCGATGTCGAGGCCGGCTGCCTGCGCGAACTCCAGCGCCCGCAGCGAGCGCACGCCGGCAGCACAGGAGAGCACGACGCGTTTGCCCGGCTCGTCCGGCAGGTCGGCCGGATCGAACTGCGACAACGGCCGCGACAGCGAGCCGGGAATGTGCCCGGCTGCGAATTCATGCGGCTCGCGCACGTCGACGATGAGGATCGAGCCGTCGGCGAGCCCCGCCTTGACGGCGTCGATGTCGAGGTCGTGTACGATCATGCTGCTGCTCTCGAGGTGCGCTTAGTTCAGGAGCCTCACCAGATAGAGACTCAGCGCCGGGAATGCCACGCAGATGGCGAGCCGTACCACATCGGCGGCGACGAAGGGCAGCACGCCGCGATAGATTCGCGTCACCGGCACGTCGCGCGCCAGCGAGGCGACGACGAAGACGTTGAGCCCGATCGGCGGGCAGGTCATGCCGATGCCGACCACGACCAGCACGAGGATACCGAACCAGATCGCGATGTCGTCGGTCGGCATGCCGAAATCCAAAGCCGTCACGATCGGAAAGAACACCGGCAGCGTCAGAAGGATCATGGCGAGCTCGTCCATCACGCCGCCGAGCACGATGTAGAACAGCAGCAAGCCGACCAGCACGGTGTAGGGCGCCCAGCCGGAGGCCGCGATCATCTCGGCCGCCGCAGTCGGCACCTGCGTCAGCGCCAGGAAGGCGTTGAATACCTCGGCGCCGAGCAGGATCGCGAAGATCATCGCCGAGGTCTCGGCCGTCTGCAGGATCGCCTGCTTGATCTCGGAGAGGCCGAGCGTGCGCCGGAACAGGCCAATCAGCAGCATGATGAAGGCGCCGACGGACGCGCCCTCCGTTGGTGTGAAGACGCCGCCATAGATGCCGCCGACCACAATCACCGCGACAGTCAGCGCCGGGATGACGCCGATCAGCAGCGGCCAGCGCGCGCGCCAGGGCAGGCGCTCATGGGCGGGCGCGAGCGTGCCGTCGAGCCGCGACATGATCCAGATGGTGATGCAATAGAACGTCGCCGCCATCAGGCCGGGGATCAGCGCCGCCTGGAACAGTTTGGCGATGTTCTGCTCGGTCGAGATCGCATAGACGACGAGGATGACGGAGGGCGGGATCAGGATGCCGAGCGTGCCGCCGACCGCGGTGACGCCGCAGGCGAAGCCCGGGTCGTAGCGATAGCTGCGCAATTGCGGCAGCGCGGCACGGGCGAAGGTCGCGGTGGTCGCGACCGAGGAGCCACAGATCGCGCCGAAGCCGGTGCAGGCACCGATCATCGCCATGCCGAGGCCACCGCGACGATGGCCGACGAAGGCCGAGGCCGCCTTGAACAGGTCGCCCGCCAGTCCCGAGCGCTCGGCGAAGGCGCCCATCAGCACGAAGAGCGGGATCACCGAGAGCGTGTAGTTGGCGAAGATCTGGTAGGGCGTGGTGCGGATATAATTGAGGAAGGGCTCGAGCCCGTTGAGCTGGATATAGCCGGCGCTGCCGACGACCAGCATGGCGAGACCGATCGGCAGGCGCAGCGCCATCAGCGCCAGCATGACGACGAAGCCGGTGATCGCGAGGGATGCGCCGCTCATCGGGGCTGCCTCAACAGGCGGCTGGCGCTGACAAAAGCAGCGAGCGAAACGAAGCCGGCCAGGACCGCACAGAGCGCGATCGGCATGTAGCTCGGCAGCTGCAACACCATGGTGTTCTCGCCGCTGGCGAGCGCCGAGCGCGCCCCGACGCCGAGCCGCCAGGCGATCAGCGCCATGGCAAGGCCGTAGACGACATCCCAGAGCGCATCGATCCCGTCGCGCCAGCGCTGCGGCAGCTTCAGGGTGAAGGTGTCGACGAAGATGTTGCCGCGCCTGAGCTGGCAGAGCGGCAGGAAGCAGAAGGCGGCGACCGCGGTCGCCATCTGGACCAGCTCGAAATCGCCGGGCACGCCGGCCTTGCCGACGAGATCGCTGCGCAAGGTCACGCTGACCACGACCATGGTCGCGACCGCGATCAGCAGCACTCCGCCGCTGAGCGCGACCGCCTCCGCCACCGCGTCGATGCGCGATGGCGGCCTTTCCCCTGCCCTGTCGGTCATCTAGACGCTCAGGCTGCGTTCTGATGCTTGGTCAGTGCGGCGCGGGCGGCGGCGAGCAGCTTCTCGCCATCGAGGCCCTTGTCCTTGGCGGTCTTGACCCAGCCTTCGATCACCGGCTCGGTCGTCTTGCGCCAGCGATCGGCCTCGGCCTGCTCCAGCGTGACGATGTTGTTGCCGCGCTTCTTGACCATCTCGGAGACGACGACGGCCTGCTCGTCCCAGACCTTGCCGGCCATGGCAGCAGCCGCAGCGCCCGAGTTCTTGTCGATGATCGCCTTGAGGTCCGGCGCGAGGCCCTCATACTTGGCCTTGTTCATGGCGAGCACGAAGGTCGCGACATAGAAGGTCGGCGAGCCCGGGATCTCGGTGTGGTTCTTGACCAGTTCCTGCACCTTGATCGAGGGCACAACCTCCCAGGGCACGACGCAGCCGTCGATGACGCGCTGGGCCAGCGATTCCGGCACCTGCGGGATCGGCATGCCGATGGCGTTGACGCCGAGCGCGCGCAGCGCCTCGCCGGCGAGCCGGGTCGGGAAGCGCAGCTTCAGACCCTTCAGGTCCTCCATCGTCTTGACCGGCTTGTTGGCGTGGATCAGCCCGTGATCATGCGCCCAGAAGCAGATCGGATGGATGTCCTTGAACTCGTCCTTGAGGTGCTCGCTGGCATAGTCGGTCAGGGCCAGCGAGTTCACCAGCGCCCGCTTGTTGGCGACGAAGGGCAGTTCGAACGCCTCGATGCCGGTGAAGCGGCCGGGCGTGTTGCCGGGCAGCGTCCAGACGATGTCGACGACGCCGTCGCGGGCCTGGTCGAAAAGCTGCGGCGGAGTGCCGCCGAGCTGCATCGACGGGAAGATGTCGATCTTGATCCGGCCGTTCGACTCGGCGCCGACCTTGTCGACCCAGGGCTTCAGGAACTTGGAATGGCCGTTCGCCACCGGCGGCAGGAAGTGGTGCATGCGCAGCGTCACTTCCTGGGCATTGGCGCGCGTGGAGCGCAGCACGGCGGGCGCGGCAACGGCCGAGCCGGCGAGCGTCAGGAATCTGCGACGATCGAAAGTCATGAGGTCCCCTCCCCGGGATTTTTAAGTTGTTTCGTTCACCCTGCCGCGGGGCATCCCACGACGAAGACCGCCTAGAGCATTGAACTGAAAAGTGGAATTCACTTTTCAGTTCAATGCTTGGACAAAAAAGGCCGGATCACGGCCTCGCGTCCGAAGGAACGCGCGACGATCTCCCGATCTCATCCCCTGCACGCTCCAGCGCGGAGCCGGGCGCGACCAACCCCCAACGTCACCCAAAGCAGCCTTCCGGCATATGATAGTTTCGTTCGCAACTAATTTGCAAGCCCGCCGAATCCCGTCGGCGGGCTCGTCCAGATCGTAGGAGGCGGATCAGCCGGTCAGGCTGTTGAACCTGATCGGGTCCGGCTTGATCAGGCCAGCGGCGGGATGCGCAGCACCCAACCCGGCAGGATGAGGTCGGGGTCCTTCACCGGCGGCGTGTTGGCCTTGACGATCTCGGTGTACTTGGCGCCCTTGCCCTTGCCGTAGTGCTCCTCGGCGATCTTCCAGAGCGTGTCGCCCTTCTTCACCGTGTAGAACACGGCGGCGGCGGCCTCCTTGTTGACGATCAGCTCCGATTCGACCTGGCCGACACCAGCGGTGTTGCCGATCGCCAGGATGATCTTCTCGGCCTCCTCGGTGGTCATCGCCTTGCCGGAGACCTTCACCTTGTCGCCCGAGACGTCGATCTTGACGTCGGACGGCAGGCCGTGACCCGCCAGTTCCTTCTGCAACTGATCAGATGTTGCGGCATTGGCCGAGCTCGACCCGAAGATCTTGGCGCCGGCTTCCTTGATGAAACTGAACAGACCCATAGCATGCTCTCCTAACGCGCCCGCCGCCGCCAGGATCGGCCGGACGATCGGGCTTTGCGCCACTCGACTGCCTTGGGGCATGTTCTGGTCGCAAACATGGCGCTCACCTTGCGGAACATGCCCCGAGACGGGCACTCCATGAAGCCCGCTCGGGGCGACAACTGCAAGACGAAAGGTGACGTCTACCCTTCCCTCGCGTCGCCGGCGCTGGCAGAACGGAGCCGAGCCGACAGCTCCGTCATCGATACCTATGAAAGGCCAGCCATGACCGCCCTCACCCTCGAACAGGCCAGCGTGATCGTCGACGGCATCCTGAAATACGCACGGGAGAACGGGCTGAAGCCGCTCGCCGTCGCCGTGCTCGACGCGCGCGGCGCGCAGAAGTTCTTCCTGGCCCAGGACGGCACCAGCCTGAAGCGCGGCGAGATCGCGCTCGGCAAGGCCAATGGCGCGATCGCGCTCGGCGTCGGCCCGCGCACCCTCAACAAGATGGCGCTGGAGCGCCCTCACTTCATCAACGGCGTCGCCCTCTCCGTCGGTGGCCCGGTCGTGCCGGTGCCCGGCGGCGCGCTGGTCCGCGATGCCGAGGGCAACCTGATCGGCGTCGTCGGCATCTCCGGCGATACCTCGGACAATGATGAGGCGGCCGCCGTCGCCGGCATTGCCGCGGCCGGCCTCACCGCCGAGACCGGCGGCTGAGGCCAGGCCGCTCCCGCATGCGGCCCGGCCCGCCCGGCCTTGCGCCATGTCGCATTGCAAGGCCGGCTGATTTCCGGCAACGGGTGACGACCGGCGGCCCTTGAAGCCGTCTTTAGGAACCGTGACCCATGACTATCGTCGCCGCCATCGAGGGCGAGACCGTTAAGACCGACGCGCTGATCATCGGAGCCGGCCCGTGCGGCCTGTTCGCCGTGTTCGAGCTGGGCCTGCTCGACATCAAGGCCCATCTCGTCGACATCCTGCCCAAGGTCGGCGGCCAATGCGCCGAGCTCTATCCGGAGAAGCCGATCTACGACATTCCCGGCTTCCCGCTCGTCACCGGCCAGGGGCTGGTCGACAATCTGATGGAGCAGATCAAGCCTTTCGGCGCGACCTTCCACCTCAACCAGATGATCGAGCGGGTCGAGGTGCTGGGCACGCCCGAGGCCCCGCGCTTCCGCCTGCGCACCGATGCCGGCACGGTGTTCGAGGCGAAGGCGATCCTGATCGCCGCCGGCGGCGGCTCGTTCCTCCCAAAGAAGCCGCCGATCCCCGGGATCGAGGCCTATGAGGGCCGCAGCGACGGCGGCGGCGTGCACTATGCCGTGCGCAAGATGGAGGCCTTCCGCGACCGCGAGATCCTGATCGTCGGCGGCGGCGATTCGGCGCTCGACTGGACGCTGAGCCTGCAGCCGATCGCCAAGCGGGTGACGCTGATGCACCGGCGCGACGATTTCCGCGCCGCTCCCCACTCGGTCGAGCAGATGCGTGCCCTCGTCGCCTCCGGCGCGATGGATCTGCGGCTCGGGCAGGTGATGGGCCTCAAGGGCGAAGGCAATGAGCTGCACGGCGCGATCTGCCGCGACAATGCCGGCGCCGAGTTCGAGATCGCCTGCAACACCATGCTGCCCTTCTTCGGATTGACGATGAAGCTCGGCCCGATTGCCGATTGGGGCCTGAACCTCCACGAGAACCTGATCCCGGTCGACACCGAGAAGTTCGAGACCAATGTGCCCGGCATCTTCGCCGTCGGCGACATCAACACCTATCCGGGCAAGCTGAAGCTGATCCTGTCGGGCTTCCACGAGGCGGCGCTCGCCGCCCAGAAGGTCCACCGCTACGTCTATCCGGAGAAGCGCCTGACCTTCCAGTACACGACCTCGTCGAGCGCGTTGCAGAAGAAGCTCGGGGTGGTTTGAGGCTTAGCGCGACGTGTCCCCTCTCCCCCTGCGGGAGAGGGTTAGGGAGAGGGGTCGCGCAACCGGAATCGCTGGCCCACGACTCAGACTTCAAAGACGTGAGAGACCCCTCATCCGGCCCTTCGGGCCACCTTCTCCCGCAAGGGGAGAAGGGTCGCGCCCTAACCTCTCCTACCGCACCACCGATATCGCCGACGAGGGCGGCAGCATGTCATGCGCAGCCATGTCGTGCGCCGGGCGTGTGACCGGCTCGGCCGGCACCGGCTGGATCCGCGTCGCCGGCGAGCCTGACGGGCCGCTATGCGTGGGCGCTTCCGCGACCACGCCCTCTTCCTCGGGCGGCGTCACGCGATCGCGCAGTTCGGCGATGGCGCCATCGAGCGGGTGGAAGCTGAAGCGGATCTTGTGCGTGCCGGCCGGAACCTGCACGGCCCGGAACAGGACATTGGCCTTGAGGATGTCGACCTCCTGCCCGTCGACCTCGGCCTTCCACCAGGGATGCCAGATGTCGTTCAGCACGACGAAGCCGGGCTGCGCGCTGGTGACCTCGATCTCGACCACGGTGTTGCGGTAGCGCTTGAGCTTGACCTCGGCATTGGTCGTGACCGGCCCATCCGGCACGCCGGGCTCCGGCTCCTGATCGAGCAGGACGACGCGCTGCGGATCAGCATCCGGCCACTGCCCGGCCGACTTCATCCCCTCGAAATCGGCGAGCTGCCAGCCGCCGACGAACATCACGCGCGGCAGCGCCCGCGGATTCTCGTAGATGTAGCCGTCCTTGGTGTAGGCGACGAGCTTGAGGTCGCCGGCACGCAGCTTGCCGTCGACCTCGCCGATCGGCACCCGGGTCGCGATGTAGCGCAGGCCGAGAAAGTCGGCGAGGCGGCAGCGATAGGACGGGAACAACGGCGTGAACACGCGCTCGCCCGGCGCCGCGATCGAATCGCGCGTGCCGACCGCGTCCGAGAAGTCGGCGAGCCGCAGCGGATTGTAGCCCAGCGTGTGGTCGAAGCCGTGGATCATGCCGGCATTGGGCCATTCGAAGCCCAGGCCGAGCAGCTCGACCCGGTCGCGCCGCGGCGAATCCGGTGGCTGCGCGGTGAGCTTCTTGAGCACGGCGACGGTCTCGTTCTTGGTCTCCGGCCGCAGCACATCATAGACCTCGGGCGCCAGCGCCGTGGCCTCGTTCGGGCCGTTATTGGCGGCGAGGTCGGCGGCGACGACGCCGGTGACGATCAGGCTCGCGGCAAGCGGGGCCGCAACGCCACGCCAGCGCGTCAACACGACGAGGAGGGCAAGCGCACTGATGAACCAGGCCGCGGCGGTCGCGCTCGGCAGCAAGGCCTGGCCAAGATGGCCAGCCTGGCGCGCCACCAGCAGGGCCAGCCCGATCAGCAGGACGATCGCGCCGGCGCCGATGCCGAGGTCACGCCAAATCGCGCCGGGCTTCTCCTCGCTGAGGATGCGATGCAGCAGATAGCCCGAGAGCACGGCGCCAAGCCCGCCGATCAGGAAGGTCGCATCGGCCGGCCGCCGGAACACCTTGACGCCCGGCAGATAGTCATAGGCCAGGTGGAAGAGCGGCGTGTAGCGGCCGAGCGCGAACAGCACCATCAGCACGAACAGGATGGTGAAGGGCCGGATCGCCCTGTCCCAGAGCCAGCCGCGCGTCAGCCCCGGCACGATCAGCAGCAGGAAGGGCAGCGCCCCCAGATAGACCTGCCCCATGTTCTTCGAAAGGAAGAGTTCCTTGGCGTTCCAGTCCGGGGCGTAAGGTCCCCAGAACTCTACCGACGGATCGCGCACGCCGAACAGGTCGCCGACGAAGGCGGTCAGCAGCGAGGCCGGGTGCAGCGAGCCTCTACCCGCCTCGACGAGATCGATCGCCGGCCGCGTCGTCGCCTCGGCGAAGAGCCAGGTCCAGAGCAGCGGCACGGCGATGGTGACGATGCCGGCAAAGCAGGCGGCCGCGATCGGCGCGAGGCTCTCGCGGACGCCGGCCCAGCCTTCCGAAAGCCAGTAGGCGACGACCATGCCGATCAGGATATAGGCGCCGAGCAGCGCGACCTGGTCGGGCTCGAGCACCATCATGCCGGCGGAAAAGCCGGCGAGCAGCCCATAGCGCAGCGAGGCGCGCTGCAGCATCCGCGCCGTCAGCCAGAACGACAGCCCGAAGAAGGCGAAGCTGGCGATCTGCCCGACATGCTGGACGCGCCAAGCGGCCGAGGCGCCGAAGGCGAAGACCAGCGCCGCGAGCAACGCGCCCGCCGGATGCCAGTTGCGGTCGCGGAAGAACATCAGCATGGCGAGCCCGCCGACCAGCAGATGCGCCAGCACATAGGCATCGACGGCGCGGAAGCTCGGCGAGGGATTGAACAGCGCCAGCAGGATCGCCGGCGAGAAGATCAGCGATTGCGGATCGGCGACCTGGGGCGAGCCAGCGAAGACATTGTGCGTCCAGAACGGCGACTGCCCGGAATGCAGCGCCTGCGCCAGGAACTGGATCTGCGCCTGGAAATGCGCCTTGGCGTCGAACGGAATCGTCACCGCCCCCGACAGCCAGGGCCAGCACAGCGCCACCCAGGCGCAACAGAACAGCACGGCCGCCAGCCAGTAGCTGGAGCCCGATCTCCACACGGCTTTCAACTGGACCCCCAAGGCCCCCCGGCGCGCCCGGCGCGCACGATCACGCGCCGATCACGCCGATGTGATCACGGTCGACGATGAAGGTTCCGCGATGAACCGAAACTGAATGAAACTGAACGCTGTGGATGAGGCGCCCTGCTGTGCCTTTGCAGCGTCACCATGCCGCGCCGGCGGCGTAGTTTCAGCGCTTCTGCGCCACCCAGGCCGCGAGGACGCGCCGCTCGTCCGCGGTCATGCCCGAGAGGTTGTTCGGCGGCATGGCATGGGTCAGCACCGCCTGTACGCCAATGGCGCGGCGCTGGCGGGCGATCAGCTCGGGCTCGTGCAGGAAGACGCCCTTGGGCGCGATGCCGATGCCGGGCCAGGACGGCTCGGGCGCATGGCACATGGCGCAGCGGCCTGTGACGATGTTGGCGACCTCCGGCGACGGCGGCACGAGGCCGGCGAGCATCACCGGCTTCACTGGATCAAGCGGCTTCAGGCCGAGCCGCTCGCGCCCGCCTGGCGAAGACGCCATCGCCACCCAGAAGGCGAGCCACAGCGCCAGCGCCGCCACCGCCCAGGTCCACCAGGGCGACTTGGCATGGTCGGCATGGCGGACATTATAGAAGTGCCGGATCAGCGCGCCGGCGACGATGATCAGCGCGACCAGCACCGGAATCACCGCCGAATTGGCGTAGGTCACCGGGTAGTGGTTCGCCAGCATCAGGAACAGCACCGGCAGGGTGATGTAGTTGTTGTGCAGCGAGCGCTGCTTGGCCTGCTTGCCGTATTTCGGATCGGGCACCTCACCGGCGACCATGGCGGCGATGGTCTTGCGTTGGCCCGGCATGATCACGAAGAAGACGTTGGCCGACATGATCGTCGCCATCAGCGCGCCGGTATGGATCAGCGCGCCGCGCCCGGAGAAGACCGAGGCAAAGGCCCAGCTCGCCGCGACGACATAGCCGAAGCCGAGCAGGCCGAGCACGACGTCGTTCTTGCCAAGCGGCGATTTGCAGAGCAGGTCGTAGAGCAGCCAACCGCCGGCTAGCGCCGCGATGCCGATCGCCCCCGCTGCGAAGGGCGACAGCGCCATCACCGCCGGATCGATCAGATAGAGTTCCGACTGGGCGTAATAGACCCAGACCAGCAGGAAGAAGCCGGAGATCCAGGTCCAGTAGGCCTGCCATTTGTGCCAGGTCAGCTCCTTCGGCAGCACCTCCGGCGCGACCAGGTATTTGCGCATCGCATAGAAGCCGCCGCCATGGACCTGCCAGGCGAGGAACTGGGTCGGCTGGCCGGATTCGGTCTTGGGCGCATCGGGCGCCGCGCGGAGCGACGCGTCGAGATGGATGAAGAAGAAGGACGAGCCGATCCAGGCGATCGCCGCGATCACGTGCAGCCAGCGCAGGAGCTGGCTGCCCCATTCCATCAGATAGGCCTCAAGCACGGGCAGGCTCCGCGTCAATACGGATGCGCGACCTGTCTCCTTCCCCCCGCTTGCGTTGGGGAAGGGGTAGGGATGGGGGGCCGAAAAGCTGGAGCTCTGCCCTGAATCGTTTCGCCAAGCGGCGCTTCCCCCCACCCCCGCCCTCCCCACCGCAAGCGGGGGGAGGGAGAGGCGCGGGCGGCAATCGCCTCACCATTTGACAGGGCGGAATCCGGAAGAGAACTTGCATCGCAGTCCAGACTAGGTTCGCAGCCTTGGAAGGCAAGCGTCATTCCGGCCGCGCAGCGCGGCTTCAACGGGAGGTTCAAGCATGGGGCGTCTGTCGACGCATGTGCTCGACACGGTCAACGGCAAGCCGGCCGCGGGCGTCGAAATCGCGCTCGATGCGCTGCTGCCCGACGGCAGCCGCAGCCGCATCGTCGATGCGGTGACCAACGCCGACGGCCGCACCGATGCGCCCCTGCTCAGCGGCACTTTGCCGGTCGGCAGCTACGAACTGACCTTCGCGATCGGCGACTATTTCCGCCATCTCGGCACGAAACTGCCCGAGCCCGCTTTCCTCGACCTGGTGCCGATCCGCTTCGCCATCGCCGAGCCGCAGGGCCACTATCACGTGCCCCTCCTCGCCTCGCCCTGGAGTTACTCGACCTATCGCGGCAGCTGAGGCGTTTTCGGAACAGGAGCATCTCCGAAAAGAGCAGCTCCCCCACCTTCGACAGGATGCAACTCCGCGGTAAAGCGGATCGCGGAAAACAGCCCTCGTTCCAGCCGCTTGCCGATCGTTCCTGAATCACCGCCACATGGACTTGAATCACCTCATGAGCACGACCTACCCGCGCGATCTCGTCGGCTATGGCCGCAGCGCCCCGCACCCGCACTGGCCGGGCGAAGCGCGGATCGCGGTGCAGTTCGTGGTCAATTACGAGGAAGGCGGCGAGAATTGCATCCTGCATGGCGATGCAGCCTCGGAGGCCTTCCTCTCCGAGATCGTCGGCGCCGCACCCTGGCAGGGCCAACGCCACATGAACATGGAGTCGATCTACGAATACGGCTCGCGCGCCGGCTATTGGCGGCTCTGGCGCATGTTCACCGAGCGCAACCTGCCGGTCACGGTCTTCGCCGTCGCCTCGGCGCTGCAGCGCTATCCGGAAATCGTCTCGTCGATGCAGGAAGCCGGCTGGGAGATCGCCACCCATGGCCTGAAATGGATCGACTATCGCGACGCCCCCGCCGAGACCGAGCGCGCCCACATCCTCGAGGCGATCCGCATCCAGAGCGAGCTCGCCGGAGAACGCCCGCTCGGCTGCTATCAGGGCCGCACCTCGGTCAACACCATCCCGCTGACGATGGAGGAAGGCGGCTTCCTCTACACCGCCGACGTCTATGCCGACGAATTGCCCTATTGGCTGAAAGGCCCGCACGGCCCGCAGCTCGCCGTGCCCTATACGCTCGACGCCAACGACATGCGCTTTGCCACGCCGCAGGGCTTCAACAGCGGCGACCAGTTCTTCGCCTATCTCAAGGACTCGTTCGACACACTCTATGCCGAGGGCGAGACCGCGCCGAAGATGATGTCGATCGGCCTGCATTGCCGCCTCGTCGGCCGGCCCGGCCGCGCCGCGGCGCTCACCCGCTTCCTCGACTATGTCCAGAGCCATGAGCGCGTCTGGGTCGCGACCCGGCTCGACATCGCCCGTCATTGGGTGAGGACGCATCCGCCGGACGGCGGCTACACGCCCTCGCGCCTGCCGCAGGCGCTGTTCACCGAGGTCTATGGCCGGGTCTGGGAGCACTCGCCCTGGATCGCCGAGCAGACCCACGCCGCCGGGCTCACAACGGCGCAGGACAACGCCGAAGAGCTGCACAAAGCGATGGTCGCAGTGATGCGCAAGGCGCCGCGCGAACGACAGAAGGCCCTACTCGACGCCCATCCCGACCTCGCCGGCAAGATCGCCGCCGCCGGCGAGCTGACGCCGGAATCGGCGAGCGAGCAGGGCTCGGCCGGGCTCGACCGGCTGACCTCGGACGAGCGCGCCCGCTTTACCGCGCTGAACGAGGCCTACAAGGCCCGCTTCGGCATCCCCTTCATCCTGGCGGTCAAGGGGCTGAGCAAGGCGGACATCCTCGCCTCCTTCGAGCAGCGACTGACCAGCACACCGGAGCAGGAATTCGCGACGGCGCTCGCGCAAGTCGAGAAGATCGCGCTCATCAGGCTGAAAGAACTGCTGCCCGCATCCTAGAGCGCGTTCGTCTTCGTCCGCCCTGCCGGATCGACCATCCGCGCCAGCCACCAGCTCGTCCCGGCCGGGTCCTTGACCCCGCCGCGGCGATCGCCATCGCCCTTCTCGGAGGGCGCCTGGATCAGCGTGCCGCCGGCCGCCAATGCCTTCTCGATCAGGGCATCGGGGTCGGCAACATAGACATGGACATGGGACTCCGGCCCGCCCGGCGCCTCGCCCAGCATCACGATCGAATCGTCGATCCTGAACTCGGCATGCATGATCCCGCCATCCTCGCGCCTTGCGATGAAGCTGGGATCGGCCCCGAACACCGCCTTGGCGAAGGCGAGCGCCTGTTCGGCATCCGCGACGAGGAGATAGGGCGAGACGGCGTTGTGCCCTTCGGGCTTGTGCATGGCGTCCTCCTGTTACCTTAAAGCCCGCTGACCAGATGCCCGCCATCGACCGCGACGACCGCGCCGGTCATGTAGCGCCCGGCATCCGAGCAGAGCAGCAAGAGCGGCCCGTCGAGATCGTCGAGCTCGCCGGCTCGGCGCATCGGGATGCGCTTCTTCAGGGCCTCCCCGGCATCGCCGGCGAAGAACTCGCGGTTGATGTCGGTGACGACATAGCCCGGCGCCAGCGCATTGACCCTGATCCTATGCCGCGCCCATTCCAGCGCCAGCGCCTTGGTCATCTGGATCAGCCCGGCCTTGGAGATCGCATAGGGTGCGACCCGCCCCGCGACGCGCTCGCCGAGGATCGAGGCGATGTTGACGATCGCCCCGCCGCCATCCTGCTCGGCCATGATCTTGGCCGCCGCCTGCGCCGCGAAGAAGCAGCCCTTCAGATTGACGTCGATCTGGTTGTCCCACTGCGCCTCGCTGACCGAGAGCGCAGCTTCCGTCTCACCGACACCGGCATTGTTGACGAGCACGTCGAGCCCGCCGAGCAGCCTGGCGGCTTCGGCGACGCCTGCCTCGATCGCCGCGACCGAGCTCACATCGAGCGCCAGCGGCACGACCCGGCCGGGCAGGCCCTCGCACTCCCGCGCCAACTCCTGCAGCCGCTCGGTTCGGCGCGCCGCAGCCGCGACCAGCGCGCCTTTCCCCGCCAGCAACCGGGCGAAATGCGCGCCGAGCCCCGAGGAAGCGCCGGTCACCAGCATCCGCTTGCCCTTGAGATCGTCGAACATCGAACCGCCTCTTCCAAACGCGGCGGCAGCGGACACTGCGCACCGGCCCCGGTCAAGCCGCTCTCGGCAGGCGCAAGCCCGGCGCGAGGCTGCCGACCAGCTTTAGATCGGCGATGAAGCGCCGGGTCTCGTTCTCCTTCGCCTCCTCGTCCGGCAGCCGCAGCAGATAGGAGGGGTGGACGGTCGCGAGCAACGGCGTGCCATCCGGCAACGCAAGCTCGCGCCCGCGCGCCGCCGTAAGCGGCCCGGCATGGCCAGTCAGCGCCTTGAGCGCGGTCGCGCCCAGCGCCACCACCAATTGCGGCTTGACGAAGCCGAGCTCGAGATCGAGCCAGAAGCGGCAGGCCTTGACCTCGCCGGCATTCGGCTTCTCGTGGATGCGCCTTTTGCCGCGCAGCTGGAATTTGAAGTGCTTCACCGCATTGGTGACATAAGCGCGGCTGCGGTCGAGCCCGGCATCGGCCATGGCGCGGTCGAAAACCTTGCCGGCCGGGCCGACGAAAGGCTTGCCGGCGAGATCCTCATGGTCGCCAGGCTGCTCGCCAACGAAGACGACCGGCGCACTGCGCGGCCCCTCGCCAAAGACCGTCTGCGTCGCATCGCACCAGAGATCGCAGCGCCGGCAGGAGCGCGCGGCCGCGGCAGCGTCCTCCCAGCTCTCGATCGCGGATAGGTCGGAAGCGACCGGTTCCGACGCAGCCGCAGCAGGTCGTCGCTTCTGCGGTGAGGTCGGAGCACTCATGATCATCTCCTGCGTTCGCCTGGTGGCATCGGCGATCAGGGGAGAAATCAGTTCGGCCTCCGGCAGGTTCCGCCAGTATTTCACCGGCATCTCCGCCTTCATCGCCTTCGGTTTCAAGCGGGCCGGATTGAAGATGCTGGCGTAATAGGTCCGCCACCACTCCTCCATCGCGTCGCTGCTCGGCGCCTGCGCCCGTGTCGCCGCCTCGCCGAGTCGAAGCTCGCGCCCGTTCCAGAGCAGCGTTCCCCGCGGCGTCAGGATCGTCCAGCGCATCGTCGTGAAGCGCTCGACGAAGAAGGGCGCGACTTTCTCCAGGATGTGGTGCTCGGGCTCGAACCAGGCGACGAAGGCCTCGCCGCCCTCCCCGTCCTCGACCTCGCGGAAGCGCACGAAGGCGGTCATCTTGTGCATGTCGCGCCGGACCGAGCGCGCCAGAGCCTCGGCGCGGTGGACATCATGGTCGGAGGCGATCTGGAGCAGCTCCCGCTCTTCCTGCAGGCGCCAGAGCAGGCGATAGAGCAGGTCGAAGCGCGCGGGATCGCTGTGGCAGATCACCTCCTGCGCCAGCCCGACGAAGGCGCGCGGCACGCTCAGCGCCCTGTTCTCGCCACCCTCGACCACGTCCTCGCCGAACAGGCCGGTGTCGTGATCGCCGACGCGCCAGTCGATCGCCGAGGGCGCCACCAGCGCTTGCGCGAAGCGCCGGGCGAAGCCGCGCCAGCCCTCGAAATCGGCGGGATGGGAAAGACGCGCGACGAACATCAGAGCAGCGCCAGTTGCTGCGGCTTCGGCGCCAATTGCGCTTTCAGCCTCTCGCCGTCGAGCGCCGCGCCCGGTCGCCAATCGGCGGTGACGATAAACTGCCGAAGCACGCGCAGCGAGCGCACCAGTCGCCCGACATCCTCCAGCCGCAGGCGCCGGAAGCGGCGCATGGCGAGGATACGGTCGACGCTGCGCGTGCCGAGGCCAGGAATGCGCAGCAGCAGTTCCCGGTCGGCTCGGTTGACATCGACCGGAAAGCGGCCGCGATGGCGCAGGGCCCAGGCGAGCTTGGGATCGACGGAAAGGTCGAGCATGCCGCCCGGCGCCGCAGCCATGATCTCGTCGACCTCGAAGCCATAGAAGCGCGTCAGCCAGTCGGCCTGGTAGAGCCGGTGCTCGCGCATCAGCGGCGGCTCCGACAGCGGCAACTGCTTCGACGAGTCCGGAATCGGGCTGAAGGCGGAATAGTAGACCCGGCGCAGGCCATAGGCGCCGTAGAGCTGGGCGCTGCGCTGCAGGATGGTGGCGTCGCTGGCATCGTCGGCGCCGACGATCATCTGCGTGCTCTGCCCGGCCGGCGAGAAGGCCGGCGCCCGCTTCGAGCGTTCGCGCTCGGCGGCGGCCTCGTCGATCCTGAGCTTGAGGCCCCCCATTGCGCTGCGGATGTCGAGCGGTTGCTTCTCCGGCGCGAAGCGCTTCAGCGAGGTCTCGCTCGGCAGTTCGACATTGATCGAGACCCGGTCGGCGAACAACGCGGCGCGGTCGATCAGTTCCTGGCTCGCGCTCGGGATCAGCTTGAGATGGATGTAGCCGCGGAAGTCATGCTCCAGCCGCAGGCTCTCGGCGACACGCACCAGCTCGGCCATGGTGTAGTCCGGCGAGCGGATGATGCCGGAGGAGAGGAACAGGCCCTCGATATAGTTGCGCTTGTAGAAGTTCAGGGTCAGCGCCACGACCTCCTCGACCGAGAAGCGCGCCCGCCGGACATTGCTCGAACTGCGGTTGATGCAGAAGACGCAGTCGTAGGAGCAAAAATTCGTCAGCAGGATCTTCAGCAGCGAAATGCAGCGCCCGTCCGGCGCATAGGAGTGGCAGATGCCGGAGCCGGTGGTCGAACCGACACCCTTGCCGCCGACCGAATTGCGCTCGGCTGTGCCTGAGGAGGCGCAGGAAGCGTCGTATTTCGCAGCGTCGCTGAGGATCTCCAGCTTCTGAAGCGTGGTGAGCTGTGCCAAGCCCGCCTCCATGTTCATGATATGTTCTATATTGATCCAAACGCCTCCCGCCCGCCAGAGGTTCCAGGTTGCATGATCGTCGCACCCCACGCGGCGCGACGGATCGGAACCGCGCTTGGGCCACCGCGTTCTCTTGCGAGGACTAATTTGGACGGGGGATACCCATGTTTCGCATTCTTCTGGTGATCGCTGTCTTTGCGATCGGCTACGACGCCATCGTCCATCAGGGCGCTTATACGCGCGACCTCTGGTACAAGGCGGTCGGCGCCAGCGAGCGGGTCGTCGACGAGGCCAAGCGCGTCGGCCAGCGTGCGCCGGACGAACCGCCGCGCTCGCAGATGAACTGATCGGCGAGCATTAGGCCGCTTCCCTTGCCAGCGCCGCCCGCTCGACCTCGCCGGCGATGGCGTCGAGTAGCGCCGTCTCGTCGCCGGCAAGGCCTTCCATCGCCGCCATGCGGGCGAGCACGGTCGCGGCGACCTTCTCCTCCACCGTATCCTCGGCATAGGCGTAGAAGATCGTCGCATGCTGGCCGTCGCGATGGCAGCGCCCCTCGATCTGCTGCAGCTGGATCGCGCTGTGGCGCAGGTCATGGACGACGAGCGCCCGCTCGCGCTCGCCGCCTGGCATCTCGGCCCGGTGCAGCGAGATCGACTCGGTCACGGTGAAGACGACGGCATCGAGCTTGCCGGTCTGGAAGGCGATCCGCGTGGCTTCATTGGCCTCGCCGGAATATTCGCCGGTGATCGAGCCGACCCGCCAGCCTTTGCCCGACAGCTTCTCGGCCAGCATCGCCCCGGTTTCGAGGAAGGCGACCGAGATCGCCACCTGCTCGTCATTCTCCAGCAGGTCCTGGCAGAATTCCGCGGTGCCGGCGGTGCGCAGGAGGCTCGCCTTCTGGCGGAAGCGCAGATCGGCAGCCCAGCCGGCGGGCTTGCGGGTCGAGCCTCCCGCTAACCCCAGCTCGCGCCGGAATTCGCGCCAGGTCGCATCGTAGAGCTTGCGCTCGCTTGTATCGAGCGCGACAGGAGCAAGCTCGCGCTGCACCTCCGGCCAGCCGGCGATCTCCTCGGGCCGGCGGCGCAGGCCGATGGCGTTGCGGCCACGATAGAGCAGGTCTGCCATGACCTTGCGATCGCTTTCGTTGGGCTCCCAGCTCCAGTTCTTCCACCGGCCCTTGGCCTTGCCGATCCTCAGCCGCTTCATCAGCGCCCGGAAGCCGTCGAGATCGCCGCCGGGCGCCCCTGTGGCATCGGCCAGTAATCGCGCGAGATAGGACAGCTCGTGCGGCGCCTGTCCGGCCGTCGCGCTCATATAGATCGTGAACTCCGCGGCAGCCGCCATCTGCCGGCAGACCAGCCCCTGCTGCGAGTTCGGATTGCGGATGCGGTGGGCCTCGTCGATCACGACCAGCGGCCAGACCCGCTTCGGCGTGCCGAGCTTGGCGAGCTCGTTGTTCTTCGCTCGCGTCGAGCGCTTGTTCGAAGCCGGCGGCGGGGCGAGCAGCGATTTCGTCCGCTCGAAATTCATTAGGGTGAGCTTCTTCGCCGGCAGGCCGGCATGGGCGATGGTGCGCCGCCATTGCGGGATCGCGCCCTTCGGGCAGATCACCAGCACCTCCTGCTCGGGCATCGCGGAGATGGCGAGCCAGGCCGAGAGCGTCTTGCCGAGGCCCGTGAGGTCACCGAGCAGGAAGCCGGGCTTGCCCGCCGCCCGCGCCGCCAGGATCGCATCACGCGCCACCAGCTGGTGCGGATGCGGCACCATGATGTCGGGCGCACCGGCCTTCATCGAAACACTCATGCTTGCCGGGCCTCGGAAGGTGAAACCGGCTCCGTCGCCATCGCTGCCAGCACATCGGCGTGCTGCAGTTCCTCGATCAGAACGCCCATGAAATTGGTCACCACCTTGGGCAACGCCCGGCCCGACATGCTCTGGATCTGCAGACTGCGCGGCGGCAGGTCGCCATCCCTCAGCGGCAGCGCCACGATCGAGCCATCACGGATCGAGGCCCCGAACGAGATCGAGCTGGCGAACATCACGGCGCCGCCGAGTTTGCAGAAATGGCGCAAGCCCGCGACATTGGTCGAGGTCAGGACGGCGTCGACGGTCAGCCCGCGCGCCGAAAAATAGATGTCGACGATCTTGCGCACCGTCGCCTCGCTATCGAGCACCGCGACCGGGTGGGCGAAGATGTCCTCGATCCGGACCGCCTCTCTGCCAGCCAGCGGGTGATGCGGCGCGACGAAGGCGTAGGTCCGTGCCGCACATTGCCAGTTGATGGTGATGCCGCGCTCCTGCTGCAGCACGAAGGTCAGCCCGAGATCGACCGTGCCGGTACGGACATGCTCGGTGACGACCTGCGGCGACATCACCTTGACGTCGAAAGCGACATCCGGATGCTGCTGGCGGAAGGCGTAGATCACCTCGGGAATGAAGCTGACGGCGAAACCCTCGGTGACGCCGAGCCGGATCAGGCCCTTGCTGGCGCCGCGCAACTCGCGGATCTCGCTGACGACCTGCTCGCTCTCCAGCTCGAGCCGCTGGGCATAGGCCGCGAGCGTCTGGCCGGCCTGGGTCAGGATCATGCCGTGCGAGCGCCGCTCGAATAGCGCGGCATCCAGTTCCTTTTCGAGATTGGCGATCTGGCGGCTGACGGCCGAGCCGGCGACGCGCAAGCGCTGTGCCGCCGCGCTGATCGAGCCGGTTCGCACCACCGCCAGGAAATACCGCAAGGCTGGAGTCTGCATGCGCGTGCAGTAACCGCCCCTTGCCGTCTCGGCAACGATCCTTTCGATTCATTCTTATGGCGGCAAGCACGAAGCTGTGCAGAGTTTGTGTCGCCGGCGTGACGGTGGCCCATGGCTGCCCGCCGACCGAGACAAGCGACAACGCTGCGAGGGGAAAACATGCGCTTCTTCGACAAGGCCTCAACGGCCCTGGCCGCAACCATTCTGGCTGCGACCGCCTTTACGACGCCCGCCTTGGCCCAGAAGGCCGCCAACACCGTCCGCTTCGCCTATGACCAGGCACCGGAAAGCGTCGATCCGTTCTTCAACAATGTCCGCATCGGCGTGATCATCGGCGCCAATGTCTGGGACACGCTGATCTACCGCGACCCCGCCACCAACGAGTACAAGGGCCAGCTCGCCAAGAGCTGGAAGCAGGTCGACGACAAGACCATCGAGTTCGAGCTGCGCCAGGGCGTGAAGTTCCACAATGGCGAGGAGTTCGACGCCGACGACGTCGTCTACACGCTGAACTTCATCTCCAAGCCCGAGAACAAGGTCGTCACCCAGGGCAATGTCAACTGGATCGCCGAGGCTGAGAAGCTCGACAAGTACAAGGTCCGGCTGACCACCAAGGAGATCTTCCCGGCCGCGATCGAGTATCTCGCCGGCCCGGTCGTGATCCATCCGAACGAGTATTACGAGAAGGTCGGCCCCAAGGGCCAGAACGAGAAGCCGATCGGCTCGGGCCCCTACAAGGTCTCGAACTATGTGCCGGGCAAGTCGATCACGCTCGAGCTCAACAAGGACTACTTCAAGGATTCGCCAAAGCCGCAGCCCAAGATCGGCAAGTTCGAGATCCGCTTCATCCCGGATCGCCAGACCCAGATGGCCGAGATGCTCTCGGGCGGCGCCGACCTGATCATGCACGTGCCGAAGGACCAGGCCGACCAGCTCCAGACGGTCCCGACCCTGCAGGTCGTCTCCGGCGAGACGATGCGCATCGTCTTCATGCAGATGAACATTCTCGACGGCACGCCGGCTCCCGCCCTCAAGGACGAGCGCGTCCGCAAGGCGATCATCCACGCCATCGACCGCGAGGCGATGGTCAAGAACATCGTCGGCTCCGGCTCGCGCGTCATCAACACGATCTGCTTCCCCTCGCAGTTCGGCTGCACCGACGAGGGCGCGGCGCGCTACCCCTATGATCCGGCCAAGGCCAAGGCGCTGCTGGCGGAAGCCGGCCATCCCAGCCTGACCATGGACATCGTCGCCTATCGCGAGCGCAACCAGACCGAGGCGCTGATCGGCTATCTCCAGGCCGTCGGCATCAAGACCAATCTGCGCTTCCTGCAATACGCCGCGATGCGCGAGCAGATCGCCACCAACAAGGCGATGCTGACGCACCAGACCTGGGGCTCGTTCTCGGTCAACGACGTTTCGGCCGCGACGCCGAACTACTTCGCCTTCCGCAGCGAGGACGTCACCCGCGACGCGGCCGTGCGCGACCTGCTGGAGAAGGGCAACAACTCGGTCGATCCGGCGGTGCGCAAGGAGGCCTACAAGGCCGGCCTGAAGATCATCGCCGACAAGGCCTATGCCGTGCCGCTCTATTCGCTGCCGGTCTACTACGTCGCCAACAAGGACCTGAACTTCAAGGCCTATCCGGACGAGCTCGTCCGCTTCTGGGAGATGGGCTGGAAGTGACGCGCAAGCGTCATTCTCGGGCGAAGCGAAGCGCAGACCCGAGAATCTCCTGAAAGAGATGGTCGGCTCAAGGCCGACCATGACGCGCCGAGCTTATAACCCGGCGCGGACATCACCTTCACAATTGGAAGCAAGCCATGCTCGGCTTCATCGTCAAACGGCTTGGCCTTGCGCTGCTCGTCGCGCTCGCGGTCTCGGCCATCGCCTTCTTCCTGCTGCGCCTCTCCGGCGACATCGCGGTCGCGATCGCCGGCGAAGGCGCGCAGCAGGCTGACCTGGACGTCATCCGCAAGACCTACGGGCTCGATCGGCCGCTCGTCGTCCAGTATCTCGACTGGCTGCTGAAGACGCTCTCGGGCGATTTCGGCACCTCGATCTATTTCAAGACCGACGTCGCCTCGCTGGTCTTCGCCAAAGTCCCGGTGACGTTGATCCTCGGCCTCTCATCGCTCGCCTTCGCGCTGGCGATCTCGATCCCGCTCGGCGTGCTCGCCGCGATCTATTCCAACAGCTGGATCGACCGGCTGGCGCTCGCCATCGCCGTCTTCGGCCAGGCGATGCCGAACTTCTTCTTCGCGCTGATCCTGGTGATGCTGTTCTCGATCACGCTGCGCTGGCTGCCGGTCTCCGGCTCGGGGACCTGGCTGCACTACGTCATGCCGACGATCGCGCTCGGCTACTACACGGCACCGGCCTTCATGCGGCTGATCCGCGCCGGCATGATCGAAGTGCTCTCGGCCGACTATATCCGCACCGCCCGGGCCAAGGGGCTCTCGCCCTACGCCGTCGTCATTACCCACGCGCTGCGCAACGCCGCGGTGCCGGTCGTGGCGCTGACAGCGGTGCAGCTCGGCTTCCTGCTCGGCGGCTCGGTGGTGATCGAGACGATCTTCGCGCTCGATGGCCTCGGCTACCTCGCCTATCAGAGCATCACCTACAAGGATTTCCCGGTCATGCAGGTCATCGTCCTGCTGCTCTCGGTCGTCTACGTCCTGCTGACGCTGCTGGCCGACATCGCCAATGCCTGGCTCGATCCGCGCATCCGGGTATCCTGATATGAGCGACGCGACCTCCCTCCCCCTAGCGGCCAGCGACGTCACCGGCGGGCGCCGCCTACTGCGCCGGGCGCTGGCCCAGAAGTCGTTCCTGTTCGGCTTCGGACTGCTGGTTCTGTTCATCGTGCTGGCGCTGCTCGCCCCGGTGCTGGCGCCGCACGACCCCTATCTGCAGAACCTGACGGCGCGGAACGTCCCGCCGTTCTGGTACGAGAAGGGAAACTGGATCCACCCGCTCGGCACCGACCCGCTCGGGCGCGACTATCTCTCGCGCCTGCTCTACGGCGCCCGCATCTCGCTGGTCATCGGCATCAGCGTCGTCGCCATCGCCGGGCTGATCGGCACGACCATGGGCCTGCTCGCCGGCTATTTCGGCGGCCGCATCGACATGGCCGTGACCTTCATGGTCACCACCCGTCTCGCCATGCCGGTGATCCTGGTGGCGCTCGCCGTCGTCGCCATCATCGGCTCCTCGCTCTGGATCGTCATCCTGGTGCTCGGCCTGTTGAAATGGGACCGCTTCGCCGTGGTGATGCGCAGCGCGACGCAGCAGGTTCGCTCGCTCGACTACATCACGGCCGCACAGGCCTCGGGCGCGAGCACGACCCGGATCATCCTGCGCGAGGTCCTGCCCAACATCGCCCCGCATCTGATCGTGGTCGCGACGCTGGAGGCGGCGAGTGCCATCCTGCTCGAAGCCGCCCTCTCCTTCCTCGGTCTCGGCGTCCAGCCGCCACTGCCCTCCTGGGGCCTGATGGTCTCCGAGGCCAAGGCCTACATGTTCTTCTCGTTCTGGCTGATCGCCCTGCCGGGCACGGCGCTCGCTCTGCTGATCTTCGCGATCAATCTCGCGGGCGACGGCCTGCGCGACGTGATCTCGCCCGACAAGCGCAACTGACTGATGCACCCCACAGCCCTCATCCTGAGGAGCCGCGCAGCGGCGTCTCGAAGGATGCTTCAGGAGGTTCCGGAAGGTACTGGAGCATCCTTCGAGACGCGGACTGACGTCCGCTCCTCAGGATGAGGGCTGAGAGTTAGGCTACTCAAATCCAGACGGAGAACGCCCCATGACCCGCGCCAAGGCGATCGCCCATGCGCTCGACTATTTCGACTCCGGCAGCTTCAAGAGCGACCTGTCGCGCCTGATCGCGATGCCGACCGAGAGCCAGAATCCGGATCGGGCGCCGGTCCTCGCCGAATATCTCGACAAGGAGATGCAGCCGCTGCTGGAGAGCCTCGGCTTCACCTGCACGATCCTCAACCATCCCAAGGCCAAGGGCCCCTTCCTCTTTGCCCAGCGCATCGAGGCCGAGGGCCTGCCGACCATCTTCGGCTACGGCCATGGCGACGTCATCCGCGGCCTCGATGCGCAATGGGCCGAGGGCTTGTCGCCCTGGACCCTCACCGAGCGCGGCGACCGCTGGTATGGCCGCGGCGTCGTCGACAACAAGGGCCAGCACCTGATCAATATCAGCGCGCTGAAATCCGTGCTCGAGACGCGCGGCGGCAAGCTCGGCTTCAACGTCAAATACCTGATCGAGATGGGCGAGGAATGCGGCTCGCCCGGCCTGCGCGAGCTCTGCACCGAGCAGAAGGAGCTGTTCAAATCGGACGTGCTGATCGCCTCCGACGGGCCGCGCCTCAATGCCGAGCGTCCGACCATCTTTTTGGGCGCGCGCGGCGGCGTCACCTTCGACCTCACCATCAACGCGCGCGAGGGCGGCCACCATTCCGGCAATTGGGGCGGCATCCTCTCGGACCCCGCGATCCAGCTCGCCCATGCCATCGCCTCGATCACCTCGCCCACGGGGCAGATCCGCATCCATGAATGGGTGCCGAAGGAATTGCCGGCCGCCGTGCGCAAGGCCCTCGCCGATTGCGAGATCGACGGCGGCCCGGACGGCCCGACCATCGACCCCGAATGGGGCGAGCCCGGCCTCTCGCCGGCCGAACAGGTCTTCGGCTGGTGCTCCTTCGACGTGCTGGCGATGAAGTCCGGCGTGCCGGAGACCCCGGTCAACGCCGTGCCGCCAAGCGCCTGGGCTCGCTGCGCCCTGCGCTTCGTCGTCGGCATCGACCCGGACGACGTCATGCCGGCGCTGCGCCGCCATTTCGATCGCCATGGTTTCGGCATGGTCGAGATCACCAAGGCGCGCGATGCGGTCTTCAACGCGACGCGGCTCGATCCCGATGATCCGTGGGTCGAATGGGCGCTGGCCTCGCTCCAGAAGAGCACCAACAAGAAGCCGGCCCTTCTCCCCAATCTTGGTGGCGGCCTGCCCAACGACATCTTCGCCGATATCGTCGGCATGCGCACGATCTGGGTGCCGCATTCCTATCCCGGCTGCTCGCAGCATGCCCCGAACGAGCACGTCCCCGTCGCGATCCCGCGCGAGGCGCTCGGCCTGATGGCCGGGCTCTACTGGGACCTCGGCGAGAGCGACCGCCCAGCGCTCTGAGGCGAGGCGGCCTGCGGGCCGCCTTCGCCATACTCACGATCCAGGACGGCAGCGCCCGGGCGCTGCCGGTCCAGGCTCTCGCGATAGCGCAGGCAGCCGCGCAGGAATTTCGGCCAGGGCGGCACCGCGATATCCGGCTCGATCTGCTCGGGCAGCAGCCCCCAGAGCTGCGGATGATGCCAGCAGAGATCGTGGCCGGACGAGTCGCGATGCGCGCGGATACCGGCACGCAGACGCTTGACCTCGGCGATCAGCTGCTCCGCCGTCATGCCGGCGACATCATCATCCATTGATGCGCTCTTCTACTGACTACGCTCCTGCGGCTCGCGCGGATCGCGCGCAGGCGGCAGGTCGATCGGCGTCGCCGGTGGCCCTTCAGGCGGCGCATTCGGCGGCAGTTCCGGCGGCGGATCGTTGGGGATGCCGTTCGGCTCGTTGTCCGGCGGATTCTCGATCGGCGGCGCCGGGGAGACCTCGCCCGGGTTCATCGGCGGCAGTTCCGGGGGCGGCGTCGGGCTGGTCGGCACGCCGCCCGGCGGTCCTCCGGGCTGATGGATCATCGTCATGGGAGCACTCCTTGCATGCCTCCACAAACGCCCCTGCCGCGCGAAGGTTCGCCGCAGGCAGCACGGAACAATGCCGTAGCTCGCAGCTTGGTTCGGCAGGCAACCAGCAAGGGAGCAAAGCCATGCCGCAGGATGGAAAACCGCGCGAGAACCCCGCTCTGCTCGACGAGCGGATTCCGAATGAACCCGTGCGCCCCGAGGATGCGTCGATCCGCCCGGATCGGGAAGCACCGATCAGTGATCGCCGCCGCGCCAGCGACACGACAAATGTCCATGACGCCGGCAGCGACGCCAACGACACCATGGACGGGCTCACCGAGCAGGAGGAGGCCGTCCGCCACGCGGCCGAAGACATCCCGACTGGCCAAGACCCAGCCGGCAAGACCGAGGCGACTCCCGTCTTCGATCGTGCTTCAAAGCCTCCCAAGGTCTGACGCGGGCGGCGCCATCGTCGGCCTGCCATTCGCTCGCTGGGGGGCGCGCATGACGAAACTGGCTCTATTGCAGTTGGCGACGATCGCTCTTGTCGCCTTGGCCAAAGCGGCTTCGGCGCAAACTGCAGACCTGCTCGCTTGCAATGGCCCCTTCGCCCGCGACGCCGACGAAGCCGCCCTGATCAAGGCCTTCGGCGCCGGCAACGTTCAGCGCGCGAGGATCGAGATCGGCGAGGGCGAGAAGGCTGCCGGCGCCGTCCTCTTTTCCAAGGACAGGAAGCGCCGGCTCGAACTGATCTGGCGCGATGGCAAGAAGCGGCGCGGGCCCGGCACGATCTATGTCCGCGAGGGCTCGGCCTGGGCGGTGGCCGGGCCGGCCGGCGAGCGCTTCGCCATCGGCAGCGCCCTCGCCGCTGTCGAGGCCGCCAATGGCAAGCCCTTCAGCATTCTCGGCTTCGACTGGGACTATTCCGGCACCGCCAACGACTGGCAGGGCGGCAAGCTCGCCAAGGCCTTCGGCGGCTGCCGGCTGACGATCCGCTTCGGCTACCCCGAAGGCGCCGACGCCAAGGCGCTAGACCGGCTCTCGGGCGACAAGGGATTCTCCTCGTCGAACCCCGACATGCGCGTCGTCAAGCCGATCGCCTACGAGATCCTGCTGTCCTGGTCGGACTGAGCCCTCCGGCTCAATCCTCGTCTTCTCTTGCCCTACCGGTCTCGACGAGGATCTCGCGCTTGCCGGCGTGGTTGGCGGGGCCGACGATGCCTTCGTTCTCCATCCGCTCCATGATCGAGGCGGCGCGGTTGTAGCCGATCTGCAGGCGGCGCTGGATGTAGGAGGTCGAGGCCTTCTTGTCGCGCAGGACGACCGCGACCGCCTGCTCATAGGGGTCGTCGCTCTCGGACTGGCCCATGCCGGTCTTGTCGAAGACCGCGCCATCCTCGTCCTCGCCCGCTCCGGCCTCCTCCTCGGCGGTGACCGCGTCGAGATAGTCCGGCCGTCCTTGCGTCTTCAGATGCGCCACGACCTTCTCGACCTCGGTGTCCGAGACGAACGGGCCGTGCACGCGGGTGATCCGGCCGCCGCCGGCCATGTAGAGCATGTCGCCCTGGCCGAGCAGCTGCTCGGCGCCCATCTCGCCCAGGATCGTGCGCGAGTCGATCTTCGAGGTGACCTGGAAGGAGATGCGCGTCGGGAAGTTCGCCTTGATCGTGCCGGTGATCACGTCGACCGAGGGGCGCTGCGTCGCCAGCACGACATGGATGCCGGCGGCGCGCGCCATCTGGGCGAGACGCTGGATCGTGCCCTCGATCTCCTTGCCGGCGACCATCATCAGGTCGGCCATCTCGTCGACGATCACGACGATATAGGGCAGAGGCGACAGGTCCATCGCCTCCTCCTCGTAGATCGCCTCGCCCGAATGCTTGTCGAAGCCGGTCTGGACCGTGCGGGTGATGACCTCGCCTGCCGCTGCCGCCTCCGCCACGCGTAGATTGAAGCCGTCGATGTTGCGCACACCGAGCTTCGACATCTTCTTGTAGCGCTCCTCCATCTCGCGCACCGCCCATTTCAGCGCGACGACCGCCTTCTTCGGGTCGGTGACGACGGGGGTGAGCAGATGCGGGATGCCGTCATAGACCGAGAGCTCGAGCATCTTGGGATCGACCATGATCAATCGGCACTCCTCCGGCTTCAGCCGGTAGAGGATCGACAGGATCATGGTGTTGATCGCGACCGACTTGCCCGAGCCGGTGGTGCCGGCGACGAGCAGATGCGGCATGCGGGCGAGGTCGGCGATCACCGGCTCGCCGCCGATGGTCTTGCCGAGGCAGAGCGCCAGCTTGTGCTTGGTGCCCTCGAAATCCTGTGATGCCAGAAGCTCGCGCAGGAAGACGGTCTCGCGCTTGGCGTTGGGCAGCTCGATGCCGATCGCGTTCTTGCCCTGCACCACCGCAACACGCGCCGACACCGCGCTCATCGAGCGGGCGATGTCGTCCGCGAGAGAAATCACGCGGGAGGATTTCGTGCCAGGCGCAGGCTCAAGCTCATAGAGCGTCACCACAGGGCCGGGGCGAACCTGGCTGATCTCGCCGCGCACGCCGAAATCTTCCAGCACGCCTTCGAGCAAGGTGGCGTTCTGCTCCAGCGCATCGGTCGAGACGGTGTTGGCCGGGATCTTCTTCGGCTCGGCCAGATAGGTCAGCGGCGGCAGCTCGAAGCCTTCCTGGTCGAGCAGCGAGGGCTGGGCTTCACGCGACAGGCGTTTTCCCGGCTTGGGCGCGCGCACCGGCTGGGCGACGCGCGGTGCATTGAGATCGCGCAGGTCCTGCGCCTCGAACGGCTCGTCGTCATCGTCATAGGCCGGGCGAGCGCTCGCTGCCTTGGTCGCAGGGGCGCGCACGAGGTCGGGTGCGACAACAGGAGACCGGTAGGCCTCCGGGTCGTCAGTGAAGTTCGGCTCGCGGCGCACCCGGCCGGACTGGGTCGGAACCGGCATCGCGCCGGCGCTGGCAGAAGCCGGCTGCGGCGGGCGTGGCAGGCGGCGCAGGATCGCCGCCTTCAGCGCCATGGCGCCATGGGCGACCCAGCCGATCAGGATGACGGAGAAGCCCGGCTCGTCGTCGCGGCGCTCCTCGCCATCGGCGAAGGCGGCATCGTCGTCATGGTCGGGCTCTGGATCCTCGTCAGTGACGAAGCCGAAGCCGGCCGCGGCGGTAACTGAGAGAATGGCGATGCCGGCGAAGACGAAGGCGACGAGGCCGCCAAGGGCGGTGCCGCCCAGGCCGACGATGTTGCGGGTGCCCTGCAGCAGGGCATCGCCGATCACGCCGCCCATGCCGGTCGGCAGCGGCCAGCGCGGCGTCGCCGGCAGCGCGCTCGCCACCGCAGCGGTCGAGACGATGCCGATGACCCAGAGCACGAGCTTGAGGGCGCTGCGATCGAAGAGATGGAAGCGGATCAGGCGGAGCGACCAGAGCAGCGGCGGCAGCAGCAACGCGACCACGCCGAGGCCGAGCAGCTGCATGGCGAGATCGGCGATCATCGCGCCGGGCCGGCCGAGCAGGTTATGCACGGTGCCGCGCGTGGCGTTGTTGAGGCTGGGATCGTCGACCGACCAGGTGGCCAAGGCGACGGCGATGGCGACCATCAGCGCCAGCATCGCCATGCCGGCGATCTCGGCGGCGCGGCGCGACAGGAACTCGCGCACCGGATCGGGCAGGCGGTCGATCAGCGATGAGGAGCGTCGGATCGTGCGCATCGGGCCGTGTCTGCGGGCGTCAGTCAGGAAGGCGGCCGGAACCGCCCCATCGAACCGGCAGGTTAGGAAGGTCCGGTTAAGGCCCGCTTAACCTTGCACTGCCGCCGCGTGTTGTCAGCAGTTCGGGGAACGATTGCCCCGGCCAACGCATTTTTGGGCTGCACCCGCAAGGAGGGCGAGATGACCGATGGCGATGACAGGATCGCGAGAATTGCCCGGATCTGGCGCGGCCGTACCGTGCCTGAGAAGGCCGATGCCTATGCCGACTATCTGCTGGAGGTTGGGGTCCGGCCGCTGGCAAAAAAGGCGCTTGGCGCCCAGATGTTCCGCGAGGACCGTGAGACCGAAAGCGAGTTCGTGACGATCTCCTATTGGGAGAGCGTCGAGGCGATGTCGCGCTTCGCCGGGCCGGATCCGCGCAGGATCCATCATCTCGAACGCGATGCCGAGTTCCTGATCGAATTGCCGGAGGCGGTGCAGGTGCTGGAGATCGTGCTCGACCGGGCTGAGAGCCGCGACTAGAGGCGCGAAAAGAAAAGCCCCGGCGGTCTCCCGCCGGGGCGATGGTGTCGGCGAGCTGAGCCTTCCGGCTCAGTCGTGATAGGCGCGCTCGCCGTGCTCGGCGATGTCGAGGCCCTCGCGCTCCTGGTCGGGGGCGACGCGCAGGCCGACGATCACGTCGACGATCTTGTAGAGGATCGCCGAGCCGACGCCGCTGAAGACGAGCGTGAACAGCACCGCCTTGAGCTGGGCCATGAAGGCGGTGCCGAACTCGTAGGTCGCAGCGACCAGCTCGCCGGGCTTGGTCGAATAGTCGGGGATGCCGGCGCCACCGAGCGCCTGGTTGACCAGGATGCCGGTCGCCAGCGCGCCGATGATGCCGCCGACGCAGTGGATGCCGAAGACGTCGAGCGAGTCGTCGTAGCCGAGCGCGTTCTTGACGGTCGAGCAGAAGACGAAGCAGACCGCGCCGGCGACGAGGCCGAGCACGATCGAACCCATCGGGCCGGCAAAGCCGGCGGCCGGGGTGACGGCGACGAGGCCGGCGACCGCGCCCGAGACCATGCCGAGCATGGAGGGCTTGCCCTTCACAGCCCATTCGACGAAGAGCCAGGCCACTGCCGCCGCCGCCGTGGCGACGAAGGTGTTGATCATGGCAAGCGCCGCGGTGCCGTTGGCCTCGAGGTTGGAGCCAGCATTGAAGCCGAACCAGCCGACCCAGAGCAGGGCGGCGCCGATCAGCGTCATGGTCAGTGAGTGCGGGGCCATCAGCTCACGGCCGAAGCCGATGCGCTTGCCGATCAGCACGCAGCCGACGAGGCCCGCGATGCCGGCATTGATGTGCACGACGGTGCCGCCGGCGAAGTCGAGCGCCCCCCACTTGAACAGCATGCCGGCATCGGCATTGACCGCGTCGAGCGCCGCCTGGGCCGCAGCCTTGCCGTCAGTGCCGGCGTCAGCCAGCGCCTTGGCGGCATTGCCGACCGCGTCGGGCCCGCCCCAGTACCAGACCATGTGGGCCATCGGGAAATAGATGAAGGTGACCCAGAGCACGATGAAGAGCAGCAGCGCCGAGAACTTCATGCGCTCGGCGAAGGCGCCGACGATGAGGGCCGGCGTGATGCAGGCGAAGGTCATCTGGAAGGCGATATAGACATATTCCGGGATGACGACGCCGTTGGAGAAGGTCGCGGCGACCGAGTTGCCGTCGACGCCCCGCAGGAAGGCCTTGGAGAAGCCGCCGACGAAATCGTTGAGGCCGCCGCCATTGGTGAAGGCGAGCGAATAGCCGAAGATGATCCACATCAGGCTGACGATGCAGACGATGGCGAAGACCTGGGTCAGCACCGAGAGCATGTTCTTGGAGCGGACGAGGCCGCCATAGAACAGCGCGAGGCCGGGTACGGTCATGAGCAGGACGAGGATCGTCGAGCTCATCATGAAGGCGGTGTCGCCCTTGTTGGGCACGGGGGCGGGCGGTGCGGCCGGGGTTTGCGCCAGCGCGGCGCCGGCCATCGCGGCGAAGGCCAGTCCGACCAGCCCGGCCCGGTTAAGGGTCTTGTTGTTCATCGAAAAACTCCTGGGAAGGTCGGAAATCAGAGGGCGTCGCCGTCGGTCTCGCCGGTGCGGATGCGCACGGCCTTCTCGATCGACGAGACGAAGATCTTGCCGTCGCCGATCTGGCCGGTGCGGGCAGCAGCGGTGATCGCCTCGATCACCTTGGCGACGAGATCGTCGGTGACGGCGACCTCGATCTTGATCTTGGGCAGGAAGCTCACGGCATATTCGGCGCCGCGATAGATTTCGGTATGGCCCTTCTGGCGGCCATAGCCCTTCACTTCGGTCACGGTCAGTCCGTGCACGCCGATGGCGGTGAGCGCATCGCGCACCTCCTCCAGCTTGAACGGCTTGATGATGGCCATCACGATCTTCATGGCTGGGTTACCCCGCTTGTGCGCCGTCGGACCGCGATCCAAGCGACGTGGTTGCGCCTCTCGCGCCCTTTCGAGCCAGGCGCGCCGGGGGAAGCCTTTCAAGCCGCGTGCCAACCGCTGGATGTGGCGCGCGAGCGGGCAATGCCGCGATTCCGCCATGATCAGGCGCGGTTCAGCGGGCAATAATGGCTACTAATTAGGCAGATGCCGCGAAAGCAGGCGGATGCTCTCAGGCGCGATCGGGCCTTGGCCGGATCAGCCCTTCCTGCGCGACCGACGCGACGAGATGCCCGTCGCGGTCGAAGATCAGCCCGCGCGAGAAGCCGCGCGCGCCCGAGGCCGACGGGCTGTCCTGGGCGTAGAGCAGCCAGTCATCGGCGCGGAAGGGGCGGTGGAACCACATGGCATGGTCGAGGCTGGCGCTCTGGACACGCCGGTCGAACACGCTGGTGCCGTGGGCGATCAGGCTGGAATCGAGCAGCAGCAGGTCGGAGGCGTAGGCGAGCACGCTCTGGTGCAGCGCCGGCTCGTCCGGGAGCTTTTGCGCCGCCCTGACCCAGACGTTGAACTTCGGCTCGCGCGGAGCGCCCGCAGCGTAGCGGCTCAACTCGACCGGGCGGATGTCGATCGGCCGTTCGCGCCGGTAATAGGCGCGCACGGCCTCGGGCATGTGCGGGAGGACGTCGCGCTCCATGCCGTCGCGATCGGGAAGCTCCTCCGGCATCGGCACGGCGGGCATCGGCATCTGGTGGTCGTAGCCGGGCTCGGCGATCTGGAACGAGGCCGACATGGCGAAGATCGCTGCATCCTTCTGCAGCGCCAGCACGCGCCGCGTCGAGAACGAGCCGCCGTCGCGCAGCCGCTCGACCTCGTAGACGATCGGGATGGTCGGATCGCCCGGCAGCATGAAATAGGCGTGCAGCGAATGGGGCTGGCGCTCCTCGACCGTCTTGCAGGCGGCGTAGAGCGCCTGGCCGATCACCTGGCCGCCGAAGACGCGGGTCCAGCCATTGTCGGGGCTGCGACCCTGGAACCGGTTGTGTCCGAGCGGTTCGAGATCGAAGATCGGGAGCAGAGTGTTCGCGGCTGGGTTCATCGGCTGGAAAACCGGCGCGGCGCGGGCTTGCGGCCCGGGCCGGCTATGGGCAAGACGGCGGAGTGTTGCATCAGCAACGAGCGATCCGGCCGCGTCAAGCGGCGCGATGCGAGGACAACCATGGCGCAAAGTTCCGAGGGCGCGAGCCAGCGCATCGTCATCGCCGGTGGCGGCGTCGCCGGGCTGACGCTGGCGGTCGCGCTGAAGCAGGCGCTGGGCGGGAGTTTTCGCGTGATCGTCGCCGACCCCACGCTCGCGGGACCGCCGCGCGCCGACGACCGGGCCTATGCGGTCGCGGCGGCGGCGCGCAACATGCTGGAGGCGCTCGGCATCTGGCGCTTGGCCGAAGCGGCCGCGACGCCGATGACCGAGATGATCATCACCGATAGCCGCACGCCTGATCTGGTGCGGCCGGTGTTTCTGACCTTCGACGGCGAGATCGAACCCGGCCAGCCCTTCGCCCATATGGCCGAGAACGGTGCGCTGATGGCAGCGCTGCTCCAGGTCGCACGCGCCAATGGCGTCGAGTTGCGGTCCGAGGGCGTCCGTTCCGGCACGGAGGACGATGGCGCGATCGCGGTGGCGTTCACCGGAGGCGAAACCCTCGATGCCGCTCTGCTGGTCGCCGCCGACGGGGCGCGATCGAAACTGCGCGAGCAGGCCGGCATCGGCTGGGTCGGCTGGTCGTATCCGCAATCGGGAATCGTCGCGACGATCGGTCATGAACGGCCGCATCAGGGGCGAGCCGTCGAGCACTTCCTGCCGTCGGGGCCCTTTGCGATCCTGCCTCTGGCCGATGGCGGCAAGCTCGGCCATCGCTCCTCGATCGTCTGGACCGAGCGCAGCGAGAACGTTCCGGCGCTGCTGGGACTCGACGAGAGCGATCTCCTGCTCGAAGTCGAGCGCCGCTTCGGTCTCGAGCTTGGCGAGATCGCACTGGAAAGCCGGCCGGGCGCTTATCCGCTTGCCTTCGGCGTGGCACGCCGTTTCGTCGGCGAGCGGCTGGCCCTGCTCGGCGACGCCGCCCATGTCATCCACCCGATCGCCGGCCAGGGGCTCAATCTCGGCCTGAAGGATGTCGCGGCGCTCGCCGAGGCGATCGTCGACGCGGCCCGGCTCGGCCTCGATGTCGGTGGCTCGGAGGTGCTGGAGGCCTATGAGAAGGGCCGGCGCTTCGACACAGTCGCCATGGGCGTCATGACCGATGGGCTCAACCGGCTGTTCTCGAACGATTCGACGCCGTTACGATTGGCGCGCGATCTCGGCCTCGGCCTGGTCGAGCGGATGCCGGGGCTGAAGCGCTTCTTCATCCGCGAGGCGGCCGGACTGGCCGGGCCGACGCCGCGGCTGCTCAAGGGCGAGATGCTGTAGGGTTCTGGAACCCTTCGCCCCCGAGGGGAGAAGGGGAAGGCACTACCGACACTACCCCTCCAGTTGCCGTGCCTCTTCCGGCAGCATGATCGGGATGCCGTCGCGGATCGGATAGGCGAGCTTGGCGGCCCGGCTGATCAGCTCCTGACGGGCGGCATCGTATTCCAGCGTCGCCTTCGTCACGGGGCAGACCAGGATCTCCAGCAGCTTCGGGTCGATCCGGGTCGCAACCGCGCCGTCGTCTTCGGGATTCATAACTACGCTCGCTCCTCAGGTCGCCGCGCACGACAGGTGCCGCGACGACGATTGTCCGGTCTGCTGGCCTTACCGGCGCGGCAGATCGGCCAGCATGCCGGCCGCCACCATCAGCTTTGGCAGGGAGAGGCCGGACATGGCAATGGCCGAGACGGTGGCGCGGGTGCGTTCGGCATCGGCGCCGCGCTCCGCCAGCCAGTCCTTCAGCGCGTCGGGGCCGGATTTTCCGGTGGCGATCTCCTGCGTCAGCCCGGCATGGGCGTCGGTCAGCGTTTCGACCGCGCGCTGGCGCGCCAGGCGCTCGTAATCGTCGGTCGCCGGCACGGCGGCGGCGGCCGACATCAGTGTCGAGAAGCCGAAGACCGAGTCGGCTCCGAAATGAATCCGAGCGACGTCGACGATGTCGCGCTTGGACCGGCTGGCGATGTCGACGATGTCGGTGGCCTCGGCGAGCCAGGGCAGGCTGGCGACGCGCGCCGCCAGCGCCTCGGGCACGCCCTCGGTCGTCAACGCAGCGATGCGGGCGCTGCGCGCCTGGGCCGCCGCGTCCGGCAGCAGCTCGGCGAGTGCGCCGTCGAGGGCCGCAACGCCCTTCGCATAATGCGCCACCGTCTGCTCGATCGCGCCGGGCTTGGCGACGCCGCGGCGCAGGAACCAGCGCATCCGGTCGACGACCAGCTCCTGTGCGGCGGCATAGAGCCCGGTCTGGGTCTTGCCCGGCAGCTTGGCGTCGAGCGCATCGATGGCGCCGTTCAGCGTGATCAGGTCGAAGGCGTCGCGGGCGACGGCATAGGCCGCGGCGATCTCCGGCGCCTCGGCGCGGGTCTGGTCCGCCAAAGTCGCGACGATCGCGGGGCCGCCGCGATTGATGATGGCGTTGGCGAGCTGGGTCGCGACGATCTCACGGCGCAGCCGGTGCCCGGCGATCTCCTTGCCATAGCCCTCGCGCAGAGGCTGCGGGAAATAGCGGACGAGCTCGCTCTTGAGATAGGGGTCGTCGGGGATCGCCGATTCGAGCAGCGCGTCGTGCAGAGCGAGCTTGGCATAGGCGAGCAGGACGGCGAGTTCCGGCCGGGTCAGGCCCTCGCCTCGCTTCTCGCGCTCGATCAGCACGGCGTCGGAGGGCAGATACTCGACGCCGCGGTCGAGCCGGCCATCTTCTTCGAGCTGAACCATCAGCCGGCGCAGATGCGGGCTCGCCTGGATGCCCTGCGCCTCGGTCAGCGAGAGCGCGAGGCTCTGCAGGTAGTTGTTACGCAGGACGAGCAGGCCGACCTCGTCGGTCATCGCAGCCAGCAAGGCGTTGCGCTTCTTCTCGGGCAGGCGGCCGTCGCGGACAGGATCGGCCAGCGCGATCTTGATGTTGACCTCGACGTCGGAGGTGTTGACGCCGGCGGAGTTGTCGATCGCGTCGGTGTTGAGGCGCACGCCATTGCGGGCGGCCTCGATGCGGCCGCGCTGGGTGGCGCCGAGATTGGCGCCCTCGCCGATCACCTTGGTGCGCAGCTCGGAACCGGTGACGCGGATCGCGTCATTGGCGCGATCGCCGACCTGGGCGTCGGTCTCGTCGCTGGCGCGGATATAGGTGCCGATGCCGCCGAACCAGAGCAGGTCGACCGGCGCCTTCAGGATCGCCGTCATCAGCTCGGCCGGCGTGACGTTGGCCTTGTCGAAGCCGATGGCCTGCCGGATTTCGGGCGAGAGAGCGATGCTCTTGGCCTGGCGCGAGAAGATGCCGCCACCCTTGGAGATCAGCGACTTGTCGTAATCGGCCCAGGACGAGCGCGGCAAGGCGAAGATGCGCTGGCGCTCGGCCAGGCTCTTGGCCGAATCCGGATTGGGATCGAGGAAGATGTCGCGATGGTCGAAGGCGGCGACGAGCTTGATCGCCGGCGAGAGCAGCATGCCGTTGCCGAAGACATCGCCCGACATGTCGCCGACGCCCGCGACGGTGAAGGGCGTCGTCTGAATGTCGACGTCCATCTCACGGAAATGCCGCTTCACCGCTTCCCAGGCGCCGCGGGCGGTGATGCCCATGCCCTTGTGGTCGTAGCCTTGCGAGCCACCGGAGGCGAAGGCGTCGCCGAGCCAGTGATGCTTTTCGGCCGAGAGCGCGTTGGCGGTGTCGGAGAAGGTCGCGGTGCCCTTGTCGGCGGCGACGACGAGATAGGGATCGTCGCCGTCATGCCGGACCGTATCCGGCGGCGGGACGATCTTCTCGCCGTCGAGATTGTCGGTGAGTTCGAGCAGGGTGCGGATGAAGATGCGGTAGCTCTCGGTGCCCTCGGCCAGCCAGGCCTGCCGGTCGCTTGCCGGCGGCAACTGCTTGGGCACGAAGCCACCCTTGGCGCCGACCGGGACGATGACCGCGTTCTTGACCTGCTGCGCCTTGACCAGGCCGAGCACCTCGGTGCGGAAGTCCTGCGGCCGGTCCGACCAGCGCAGGCCGCCGCGGGCGACCTTGCCGAAGCGCATATGGATGCCCTCGACGCGCGGCGAATAGACGAAGATCTCGTAGAGCGGGCGCGGCAGCGGCATGCCGTCGACCTGGCCAGAGGCGAATTTGAACGAGATCGTACTGCGCGGATGCCCGCCCACGCCGATCTGGAAGAAATTGGTGCGCAGGATCGCGTCGATCAGGTTGACGAAGCGGCGCAGGATGCGGTCCTCGTCGAGGCTGGTGACGTCGGCGAGCGCGGCTTCGATGCGCTCGCGTTCGGCCGCGACCTGCTCGGCGCGCTTTTTGTCGGAGAGGCGCGGGTCGAACTTGGCGATGAAGAGCTTCACCAGCCCGGTGGCGATGCCGGAATGGCGGGTCAGCGCGTCGGCGATGTAGTCCTGCGCATAGGGAGCGCCGACCTGGCGCAGATAGCGGCCGAGCGCCCGCAGCAACGCAGCTTCGCGCCAGGCGAGGCCGGCGGCGAGGACGAGCTGGTCGAAGCGGTCGGATTCGGTGAGGCCGCGGAACTGCGCCATCAGCGCCGCCTCGATCGTCGGGTCGAGGTTCTCGATGTCGATCTCGCCGCCGCTGGCGCGCTCCAGCGTCATGTCGTGCAGCCAGACGCGGGTGTCGGCGCTGCCCCCGCCGTTCTGCTGCGGCGTGATGTTGAAGGTGCGCTCGTTGACGACGCGGAAGCCCATGTTCTCCAGCATCGGCACGCGCTCGGAAAGCGAGATCGCGGCGCCGCGCGAGAACAGCTTGAGATTGGCCCGGGTCGGCCCGTCGCCCTCGCGGCGGTAGAGGTTGACCGCGCGGGGCCGCTCCTCCGACAGCTTCTGCAGCATGTCGACGTCGACCAGCGCATCCTCGGCCGAATAGCGCTCGCGATAGGCGGCGCCGAAGGCTTCCGCATAGCGCTCGGCGAGGGAGCGCGCAGCGGGGCCGGCCTTCTGCGCGTCGAGCGCGTCCTTGAGGCCGTCGCTCCAGGTGCGGACGATCGCGGCGATGCCGGCTTCCAGCGTATTGCGGTCGACCTTGGGGGTGCGGCCCTCGTCGCGGCCGATGATGTAATGGGTGCGGGAGAGCGGGCCTTCCGGATAGGCCGGATAAGCGGCCGAGAGGCGGCCCTGGTAGATGCGGGCGAGGAACTCGCCGACGCGGCGGCGCACCGTGGTGTCGTAGCGGTCCTTCGGGATGAAGACGAGGGCCGAGACGAAGCGGTCGAACTCGTCGGCGCGGGCGAGCGCCCGGATGCGCGGCCGCTCGGTCAACTGCATGATGTCGAGGGCGAAGCGTTCCAGCGTCTCGACGTCGATCTGGAAGAGCTCGTCGCGCGGGAAGGCGTCGAGCACGTTGTAGAGGGCGCGGCCGGAATAGCTCGACGGATCGAAACCGGTGCTCTTGAGGATGCGGGCGACCTTGAGGCGCAGATAGGGGATGGCGCGGGCGCTGCCGGTATAGGCGTTCGAGGTCAGCAGGCCGACGATGCGCAACTCGCCGTCGAGCCGGCCGTCGGGGGTGAAGAGCTTGACCCCGACATAGTCGAGATGGACGCGGCGATGGACGCGGCTCTTGACGTTGGCCTTGGTGATGATCAGCGCCTGCGGCTTGGCCAGGAAGGCGCGGATCTCCGGTGTCATCACCACGAGCTCGCGGTTCTTGCGCAGCACCCGGACATCGGGATCGCGCAGGATGCCGAGGCCGGAGGAATCGACCGGGTCGGCGGCGGTGTCACCGCCGGCGAAGCGGTAGGCGCGCACGCCTAGCAAGGTGAAATTGTCGCTGGCGATCCATTCGAGGAAGTTCAGGGCTTCGGCGACCTCGTCCTCCGGCAGCGGCGGCGGATTGGCGCGGTAGGACTGGATCACCTCGGTGATTCGCCCGCGCATCGCGGCCCAGTCGTCGACGGCGAGGCCGACATCGACATAGACGCGGGCAAGGCCGGCCGCGAGGCGGTCGCGTGCCTCGGCGGTGTCGATCCGGTCGAGATGAATGTGGATCAGGCTTTCGCGGCGCGTGCCCTCGACGGCGCGGCCAGACGCCTCGCCGGCAAGCGACTGGAAGGTGCCGTCGTCCTTGCGCACCACGGCGAGGATGGGATGCGCGACGAGGCGCGGCTCGTAGCCCTGCTCGGTCAGCTCGGCCAGGGTCGAATCGAGCAGGAACGGCTTGTTGTCGTTGACGACCTCGAGGATCGTGATCTGGCGCTCGCGTCCGTCTTCCTTAACGGCTTCGTCGCGGAAGCGCAGATTGTGCTCGCCGGGTTTGCGCCTGCCGCTCAGATGGGAATAGGCGGCGTCGGCAGCGCGGGCGAGCAGCTCCGGCGGCAGCGCGACGAGATCCTCGGCGACAGTTCGGCCATAAAGCAGCTTGGGGAATTCCGCCGGCATCGCCGAACCGAGATCGCGGGCAGCAGCCTCGATCGCGGTGACGGCAGCAGCCGTGGCATTCGCTTCGCGCTTGGCCATAGTCTTCTTCCCCCTGCTATTTTGCCGAAGCGATGACATAGCTCACCGGCCGCTGCAACTTTCGTCGAATCGCAGCAGCCAGATTGCACCAATATGGCGCGGAGACGGCAAGTTGTGCCCTATCCGCGCGGATATCAGCGCCAGGAGTGCAGAGATGACGAAGAAGCATGACAAAGCGATGGTGGGCGAGCAGCCTGCGAAGCAGGACGCACCGCCGGCCGTCATGGCACTCGCGCTGCCGCAAGCTGAACTGTCCGGCGAGATGAAAGCCTATTTCGCCAAATGCGAGGAGAAGCTCGGCTATGTCCCGAACGTGCTCACCGCCTATGCGCATGACGACGCCAAGCTCCAGGCCTTCGCTGCCTTCTACAACGATCTGATGCTGGCGCCTTCTGGCCTGTCGAAGCTGGAGCGCGAGATGATCGCTGTGGCGGTCTCCAGCGTGAACCGCTGCTATTACTGCCTGACCGCGCACGGCCAGGCGGTGCGCCAGCTCTCCGGCGACCCCGTGCTGGGCGAGATGATGGTCATGAACTATCGCGCCGCAAAGCTCTCGCCGCGCCATCGCGCCATGCTCGATTTTTCGGTGAAACTGACCGAGGCGCCGCACGAGATCGAAGAGGAGGACCGGGAAGCCCTGCGCAAGGTCGGCTTCGGCGAGCGCGACATCTGGGACATCGGCGCGGTCGCAGCCTTCTACAACATGTCGAACCGGATCGCCTCGGCGGTCGATATGCGGCCTAATCCCGAATATCACGGCGCGTCGCGCTGAGCCTCAGCCAAAGAAAAACGGCCGGCGGAAACCGCCAGCCGTGAGTTGGCCTCGACTCGTTGGCCCGGCCCGCCGCAGCGCCGGAGGGGCTGGGGGGCTGACGTGTCCGGAACCGGACAGGCCGGGCCGCCGAGGCAACGATTCGGAGTTGAATGCCGCAACGGGGCGCTCGCTTGGCGCAAGCGCGGCAAAATCATGGCAATCGCATTCCGGCCGCGAGAAGATGGTGCTGCCGTCATCAAGTTGTCTTGCCAGCTTCCGGGGGCAGGCGCATCATCCCTCGCCGAATAAGGGGCGAGAAATGGAAGGAGGCGCGATGAGCGAAAGCGAAACTCCGCCAGGTCAGCGAGCGGGCGCGGTCGTCGCCTTTCCGGCTGCCGCGCCATCCTCGGTCACCTTCGACCGGCGTGAGCTGAACGAATTGTTCAATCTCTATGGCCGCATGGTCGCGGCCGGCGAATGGCGCGACTACGCCATCGATTTCCTGCGCGACAAGGCGCAGTTCTCGGTCTTCCGGCGCACCGCCGAGGTGCCGCTCTACCGGATCGTCAAGGACCCGTCGCTGGCCCGGCGTCAGGGCGCCTATTCGGTGGTGACCGCGACCGGGCTGATCCTGAAGCGCGGAGCCGAGCTCGGCCGGGTGCTCAAGGTGCTCGACAAGCGATTGAGCGTGGTGAGCTGAGCCCTTCCATCTCATGCTCAGGCCAAAAGAAAAGCCCCGGCCGTGAGGCCGGGGCTTCGTTCTTTCAGGCTGTCGCCCGGCTCACTCCTGCTTGGAGCCGAAGAGCGAGAGCAGCATCTGGAACATGTTGACGAAGTTCAGGTACAGCGACAGGGCGCCGTTCACCGAGAGCTTCGCGGCCGACTCGGAGTCCATGTCCGAGTACAGGTACATTTCCTTCAGGCGCTGCGTATCCCAGGCGGTCAGGCCGGCGAAGACCAGCACGCCAATCACCGAGATGGCGAAGGAGAGCGCGCTCGAGGCCAGGAAGATGTTGACCACCGAGGCGATCACCAGGCCGATCAGGCCCATGATCAGGAACGAGCCTATGCCCGACAGCGACTTCTTCGTGGTGTAGCCGAACAGGCTGAGGCCAGCGAAGGAGGCCGCGGTGATGAAGAACACCTTGGCGATCGATTCACCGGTGAAGACCACGAAGATCGACGACAGCGAGATGCCCATCACCGCCGCGAAGGCGAAGAACATGGCGCGCGCGGTCGACGAGCTCATGCTCTCGGCCTTGAACGAGAAGAAGAAGATGAAGGCCAGCGGCGCCAGCATCACCACCCACTTCAGCGGGGAAAGGTACAGCGCCTGGCCGAGCGGCGTCAGCGCGGTGACCTTGCCCGAGGGCGAGTAGCCGGCGATCGCCAGCATGGAGATGCCGATCGCCATCAGGCCGGTGATGGCCAGGCCGATGCTCATGTTGTTGTAGACGCCGAGCATGAACGAGCGCAGGCCCTGGTCCATCTCGACGGCGCTGGTCTGCTGGGCGCGGCCGGCGCCCCAGACCTGAGCGTTGCGGTCGAAATCGCTCATGGAGAGAGTTCCCCTTGAAACTTTGCCTGGCGGACATCGCCGTTGCGACGCCCGCCGCCGCGCACCAACGTGGCGACATCGCAGAATATGAGGGGGATCAGGCGCCCTTACAAGAGGCAAGCATGGTTAGCGCCGCCCGGGGCATAGAAATTCGGTGGCCAGTCTATGCAACATTACCGTCCGTTCATGTTTATGTCAGACCGACTTGAGTCAGACCTCATAAATTCCTCAGATGAGAAGCGGGCGCCTTCGATAGTATTTGCAGCGTTCCGATCAATCCGAACACGACGGTGACCACGACCGCTGCAGTCGCGGCGACAATAGCGCCTGTCGGATCGGGGACGAAATCTATCTTCATCACTTGCGTGACGACGCCCCAGCCGGCCGCGGCACCTGCCAGGAGCCCGAACAGGGCGGAAACGACGCCGATGCCTGCGTATTCGAGGATGTACGACGAAAGTATGAAGCGGCGCGTGGCGCCGAGCGTCTTCAGGATCATCGCGTCATAGAGCCGCGCCCTCTGCCCGGCGGCCAGGGCGCCAGCCAGAACCAGCAGGCTCGCGCTGATGGCGAGTCCGGAGGCGCCGCGAATCGCGCCGGCGAGCTGGCCGACGATGGTGTTGACCGCTTCCAGCGCGTCCTTGACCCGGACCGCCGTCACCGCCGGGAAGGCGATGGCGAGCTGGCGCATCAAAGCGGGATCGCCGGTCGCGGGCGCCGCACCATTGTCGGTCACGGTGGCGAGGTTGGTATGCGGCGCGCCGGCAAAAGTGTTCGGCGAGAACACCATGACGAAGTTGATGCCGAGCGAGCGCCATTCGATGTCGCGGAAATTGGCGATGCGCGCGGTGATGTTGCGGCCGAGCACGTTGACGGTGAGCTTGTCGCCGAGCTTGAGGCCGAGCCCCTCGACGGCGCGGGCGTCGAAGGAGACCAGCGGCTCGCCGCGATAGTTCTCCGGCCACCACTCGCCCGAGGCGAGCCTGGAGGCCTCGGGCATGCCGGCCGAATAGGTGATGCCGCGATCGCCCTCGAGCACCCAGGCCATCTGCTCGCTCGCCTTGATCTGCTCGGCGGGGACGTCGTTCACGCTGACGATGCGACCGCGCATCATCGGTACGCGCTCGACATGGGCGCCGGGGCGCTGCTGCGCGAGGAAGCGGTCGAACTCGGCCGCCTGGGCATTGGGGATGTCGAGGAAGAAGAAGCTCGGCGCCTTCTGCGGCAGCGATTGGGTCAATTGCCTGGTCAGGCTGACGTCGATGAAGGCGAGCGTCGAGAGCAGCGCAACGCCGAGGCCGAGTGAGAGCACCAGCGAGGGTGTCAGCGCGCCGGGGCGATAGATGTTGGCGAGTGCCAGGCGCAGCGCCGGCTGGCGCGGGCGCCCGGCGCGGCGGGCGAGCGCCATAAGTCCCCAGGCGATCAGGCGCAGCAGCAGGAACACGCCGCCTGCGGCGCCGATATAGATCAGCGCGATGCGCCGGTCATAGGCGAAGACGAGCGCGACACCGACGAGGCCGGCGAGCGCGGCGAGGAAGATCGCCCTGTAAATCCAGCGCGGCTGGCGCCGGTCGGGCTCGATCTGGTCGCGGAACAGGGCCGAGACCGGTACGTCATGGGCGCGGCCGAGGGGAATGATGGCGAAGACCAGCGCGGTGAGCAGGCCGTAGAGCGCGGCGATGGCGAGCTCCACCGGAGCGAGCGTCGGCTCGAAGGGCAAGGGCAGGATGTCGGCGAGCGCATAGCCGAGCGCAAAGGGCGCGGTGGCGCCGAGCGCGAGCCCGATCGCGATGCCGAAGCCGGCGACGAGCATGACCTCGGTCAAATGGATGGCGACGACCTTGCCGCCGGTGGCGCCGATCGCCTTCAGCGTGGCGAAATCGAGCCGCTTGGCCTCGACGAAGCGGCGCACCGCATTGGCGACGCCGACGCCGCCGACTAGGAGCGCGGTCAGGCCGACCAGGGTGAGGAACTGGGTGAAGCGCTCGATATTGCGCTGGAAGTTCGGCGCGGCATTGGCGCGCGAGCGGATTTCCCAGCCGGCGTTCGGCTGCTCGCGGGCGGCATTGGCCAGGAGGGCGTCGAGCGCGACGTCGCTGCTGGCGCCGTCCGGCAGGATGACGCGGGCGGTCCAGCGCACCAGGCTGCCGGGCTGGAGCAGGCCGGAGGCGCGAAGTGCGTCCTGCGAGAGGATCAGGCGCGGGCCGAAGCCGACGCCGGCGGCGATCTTGTCGGGCTCGGAGACGAGATTGGCGCGCAATTGCACCCGGGCCGAGCCGATCAGCACGGTATCGCCGGGCTTGAGGTCGAGCCGGCCGAACAGGACGGGATCGGCGATGCCGCCATAGGCGCCGTCGCGCAAGGCGAGCAGATCGGCGGCCGGTTGGGCAGGATCGGTGCGCAGTTCGCCGATGGCGGGATAGGAGCCGTCGACGGCTTTGACCTCGACCAGGGCGGCGCCCTTCTCGCCGGCATTGGCCATGCTGCGCAGGGTCGCGATGGTCGAGACCTTGCCATGGCGGGCGAGGAAGGCGTGCTCCTCCGCCGTCGGCTCGCGGTGGATCAGGCTGAAGGCGGCATCGCCGCCGAGGATGCGCCGGCCCTCGCGGCCGAGCCCTTCGCTCAGGCCACGCGAGGCCGAGGAGACGGCGGCGATCGCCATGACACCGAGCGCCAGGCAGGCGATGAAGACGCCGAAGCCGCGCAGGCCGCCGCGCAGATCGCGCCAGGCGAGGCGCAGGGCAAGCTTCAGGTCGACCGGGCGGCGAGCGGGAGTCGAAGGCGAAGCGGACGGTTTGACGGGGGCGTGCATCTCAGATCGCCAGCGCCTCAGTGCCGGCCTCGGTCTCGATGCGGCCGGCGCGCAGACGCACGGTGCGGTCGCAGCTCGCGGCGAGCGAGAGATCGTGGGTGACCAGGACGAGGGTGGCGCCGCGCTCGCGCCGGAGCGCGAAGATGAGGTCGACGATCGAGCGGCCGGTGCTCTCGTCGAGATTGCCGGTCGGCTCGTCGGCGACGAGGATGGCCGGGTCGGGCGCGACGGCGCGGGCGATGGCGACCCGCTGCTGCTCGCCGCCGGAAAGCTGGGCCGGGTAGTGATCCATGCGCTCGCCGAGACCGACATTGCGCAGCTCGGCCGCGGCGCGCTCGAAGGCATCGTCGACGCCGGCGAGTTCGAGCGGCAGCGCGACGTTCTCGCGGGCCGTCATGGTCGGCACCAGGTGGAAGGATTGGAAGACGATGCCGATATGGCGCCCGCGGAAGAGGGCGAGCGCATCCTCGCCCAGCGAGCCGAGGTCCTGGCCGGCGACCTTGACCACGCCGGAATCGGGACGTTCCAGCCCCGCCATGGTCATCAGCAGGGTCGACTTGCCTGAGCCGGACGGGCCGACAAGGCCGGTGGCCTGCCCTTGCGGGATCGTCAGCGAGACGCCCTTTAGGATATGGACGCGGGCGGCGCCACGCCCCAGACTGAGCTCGACATCGCTCAGCTCGATCACTGCCGGGGTTCCTTCGCTCGCCGCCATGTTTCCGCTTTCATCCCATCAGATGCCGTCGCTTCGACCGTCTTTCCGAGCCGAAGGGATCAGAACCGCCATGCGTCGCGCCGCCAATCGATATGGGCGCTTGCCGTCACGAATCCAGCTGTCGCCGCGCATTTGGGCGGCAATGCTGCTCGTCTTCGCCAGTTTGGGCTATTTTATGATGAACGCCGCGCCTTCCGCCCAGACCAAGCCTCTCAAGCTGGTCGCGTTCGGCGACAGCCTGACTGCCGGCTATAACCTGCCTGCTAGCGCAGCCTTCCCGACGGTGCTGGAGAAGATGCTGCGCGATAAGGGGATTTCGGTCGAGATCGCCAATGCCGGCGTCTCCGGCGACACCTCGCAGGGCGGGCTGGAGCGGGTCGACTGGTCGGTGCCCGACGGGACCGACGGCGTCATCCTCGAACTCGGCGCCAATGACGCCCTGCGCGGCGTCGATCCGGCGCTGACCGAGACGTCGCTTGACGCGATCGTGACCGGGCTGAAGGCGCGCGGCATCCCGGTGCTTCTCGCCGGCATGTATGCGCCGCGCAGCAACGGCCCCGATTATGTCGCCCGTTTCGACGCGATCTATCCGAAGCTCGCCGAGAAGCATGGGCTGATCCTCTACCCGTTCTTTCTGGACGGGATCGCCGGGGACCGGGTATTGAACCAGCCCGACATGCTGCATCCGAAAGCTGAGGGCGTGCGCGTCATCGCGCAGCGCATCCTGCCGACGGTGGAGCGGTTCCTCGCCTCCCTGCGCCCGCGCTCCTGAGCAAGGGCGCATCCTGCCATCACCTCAGTCATGCGCGACGCGTTCCGGTGCGTCCGCCATCGGAGCCTTTCGCCATGGACTACCGCCGTCTCGGCCGCACCGATCTCAACGTCTCGGCGATCTGCCTGGGCACGATGACATGGGGCCAGCAGAACACCGAGGCCGAGGGCCATGAGCAGATGGACTACGCGCTCGACCAGGGCGTGAATTTCTTCGACACGGCCGAGCTCTATTCGATTCCGCCCAAGGCCGAGACGCAGGGCTCAACCGAGCGGATCATCGGTACCTGGTTCAAGGCGCGCGGCAATCGCGACAAGGTGATCCTCGCCTCCAAGGTCGTCGGCCGCTCGGCCAATGACTGGTTCCGCGACGACAAGGGCCCGACCCGCGTCAACCGCCGGCAGATCGAGGAAGCCGTCGACAAGAGCCTGAAGCGGCTCCAGACCGACTATATCGACCTCTACCAGATCCACTTCCCCGACCGGCCGATGCAATGGGGCTCGAACCCGTCGCGCTTCAACCAGGGGGCGTTCGCGCAAGCCGAGGACGAGACGCCGTTCGCCGAGCAGCTCGACGCCTTCGCTGCAATCGTCAAGACCGGCAAGATCCGCCATCTCGGTCTCTCCAATGAGAGCGCCTGGGGTACGATGAACTTCCTCGCCGAGGCGAAGGGGACCGACCGGCCGCGTGTGCAGTCGATCCAGAACGCCTACAACCTGCTGAACCGGACCTTCGAGACGGCGCTGGCCGAGATCGCCATGCGCGAGCAGGTCGGGCTGCTCGCCTATTCGCCGCTGGCCCAGGGCTACCTCTCCGGCAAGTATCTGGGTGGTGCCCGGCCGGCGGGTTCGCGGACGACGCTGTTCGACCGCGCCCAGCGCTATCAGACCGAAGGCTCGGAAGAGGCGATCAAGGCCTATATCGCGCTGGCCCGCGAGGCCGGGCTCGACCCCGTGCAGATGGCGCTGGCCTTCGTGACCTCGCGCTGTTTTCTGACCTCGAACATCATCGGGGCGACCAGCATGGAGCAGCTCAGGACGGCGATCGGCTCGGCCAAGGTCACGATCTCTCCGGAGCTCGAGGCGCGGATCGACGCGATCCATCAGCGGGTCGGCAATCCCTGCCCCTGAGTCGGAAGCAGAGCCGGCTTGTCGTCAGTGGCGCATGATGCGAGGCTGCCGTCTCGCCAGAGTCACAAATGCTTGGCACTGATTCGTCATGCCCCGGCTATTCACCGCCCTGGAAATTCCCGCTGAGGTCGCTTCAAGCCTGACGCTGCATCGCGGCGGATTGGCCGGCGCCCGCTGGATCGAGCCCGCCGACTACCACATCACCTTGCGCTTCCTCGGCGATGTCGACCGGCGCATGGCCCATGACGTCGACAGCTTCCTCAACGATGTCGGCGGCGAACCGCTGACGATCACGCTCGACCAGCTGGGCAGCTTCGGCGGGGATCGACCGCGCGCGGTGTTCGCGCGCGTTCAGCCTTCGCAGAAGCTCAATGAGCTGCAGGGCGAGCTGGAACGATTGATGCGGCGGCTCGGCCTGCCGGCCGAATCACGCAAATTCACGCCGCATGTGACACTGGCGCGCTTGCGCGATGGCTCGCCGGTCGATGTCGCGCATTACCTTGCGCTGCATCCGATCGTGCGGCCGATCAGCTTCACGGCGCGGCGCTTCGCGCTGATGTCCTCGCGCGATTCGACTGGCGGTGGCCCCTATGTGCTGGAGGCGGCCTACCCGCTCGGCCTGTCCTATCCGAATCGGCCGAGCGGCGCGATGTCGCAGCGGAGGTGACAATGGGACATGACCGGCCAAAGCGCCTGAGCCCCGAGGCCCGCAAGGAGGCGCTGTCGATCCTGACCGGCTGGACGCTGGCCGAAGGCCGCGAGGCGATGAGCAAGCGCTTCGTCTTCCGCGACTTCAACGAAGCCTTCGGCTGGATGAGCCGCGTCGCATTGCTGGCGGAGAAGCTCGACCATCACCCGGAATGGTCGAACGTCTACAAGACGGTCGAGGTGACGCTGACGACGCATGATGCGGGCGGCCTGACCGAGCTTGACGTCAGGCTGGCGCGCGCCATGGACGCGATGGCGAGCTAGAGCATTTTCGAGCGAAGTGGGTACCGGTTCGCGTGAAGAAAATGCGATAAAACAAAAGTTTAGAGCAGTTTCGCGATTCGAAGAAACGCGGAACTGCTCTAGGTATTTCCGCGTTTCAGTTTGCGAAGCGCCGCACCCAGCCTGCCGGCAAGCGCTTGGCGATCGCTTTCAGCGTCGGTCGCAGATGCGGTAGCGCGACATCGCAGGCGAGCTGCCCGCGCCAGCTGAGCGGCACGGTGAAATCGCGCACCGCCACGGCCCCGTCGGCATGCTCGCGCTTGTAAGGGTCGGCTGGCGCCAAGAGGTCGAAGATCGAGTTACCGCGCGCCCTGGCGCTGGCGAAGGCGTGGTGGATCAGCACCCGGCCGAGGCCTTCCCGCTCGAAGGCGGGATCGCTGGCGATGACATGGCCGAAGCTGCGGCCCTTGCAGTCGAAGGAGAGATCGATCCCGACCGGCTGGCCGTCGCAGGTCACGACCGAGAGGCGCAGGCCCGCATCCTCGCTCCGGTCGGCTGCGACGGCGGCGAAGAATCGCCCGAAGCGCGGATTGAGGACCGCAGGTGCGACGACCCCATGCTGGGCGAGGGAGGCGCGCTTCATCGCGACCGCCTGCTCGGCGAGCATGGCGGCTGCGGGCCCGGGCTCCTGATCGGCGAAGGCGATCTCACCGCGCTCGGCGAGGCGACGCAGGCGGCGACGGTAGTTGGAACGGTCGCGCGCCGGGTAGATCAGGCTCGGTCCGTCCGGCGCGACGCGCAGGCCGAGATCGGCGAAGGGCGCCTCTTGGCTCACCACCGGCGCTATCGTCGCCAGCCGGTTGCAGTGGGCAAGCGCCGCATCGGCGCGGACCAGACGCAATTCGACGAGATCGACGCCGCGCCGGCGCAAGGCCTCCCAGCCCCGCTCCAGCCATTGCTCGCGCTTCGGGCTCGGCTCGATCAGCACGTCGCCGAACTGCGCGACCGGCGCGCCCATCAGGCGCACCAACTCCAGGCCGAGGCGGCGCCGACGCTCCAGCGGCCAGAGCATGACCAGGCGGCCGGCCTCGCGTCCAACGACAAGGCAAAGGCGATCATCGCCGGCGAGATAGTGGTCGCACCAGTGCCGCAGGAAGGCATGACGCTGGAAGAGCTGCTGCGGCAGGCCGGCACGGGCGAAGAGGTCGTCCCATTCCGGCTTCAGGGAAAGGAAGGCGTCGCGGCCGGTGAGGATCTCGACCGAAAAGCCCGTGGCCGCCTCGCCGGGGGGCGAGAGCAACCCTTCCGTATCCCGGCGCATGGACTTGGCGGGCATGCTCAACCTTGGCCGCGGAGATGGTTCACCAGGCGCTTTGCGCCCGCCAGCCGGAATTTCGCGAGATAGGGCGCGAGCAGGAGCGGATGCCGGGCCGCGAAGGGCGCGTCGTGCTCGACCATATGGCGGATGGCGAGGACGGGGAGCGGCGCGCGCAGCGGCCGGAAATCGCGGTTCCACAAGCCCGGCGCGTCGGAACCTTCATACATCAGCCCGATCATGCGGCCGCGCGCGAGGGAATGGAATTTGTGGCGCTTCTGGACGCGTTGCAGCATGGCGACCCCGCGCTCGCCGGCGCAGTTCGGGAAGCCGACGATCACGGTGCGGAAATGCACCATGCCCGGCTTGCAGGGAATGGCGTCGAGCGCGCCGAAGCTGCCACGGATCAGGGTGAAGGCCCGTTCCTCCTCATCAGGCCCTGCCGTGCAGATGGCGAGCCGCGCCGTGTCGATGCGTGCGGCCTGGCGGGTGAAGGGGCAGACGGCGCCGGTGCGACCGAGATCGGGATGCTCGCGCATCAGATAGCTCTCGACCCAGCCCAAAAGCGTGGCGAGCGAGGCGTTCGCCCCGGCGTCGGCGGCGATGTCGGCGCGCGCCTGTGCGAAGGTCAGCAGCGCATCGCGCGCTTCCGCCGTTCTCGCCACCTTATCCAGCATGAGAAACCCCGTGGGCCAGTGCAACCGGGGATAGCAGATGCGCCTTAGGGAATGGTTGACGAGGTCTTGTCGTCGGTCGCGGCGGCGTTAGGGTTTAGGAAAGCTTGTCGTCGGCGGACCAGCCGCAGGCCATGAGCGCAGCGCGCATATGGGGCGGGGGGGCGGCAAAGACCGTCACCGGCTCGCGCTTCGGATTGAGCGGGATCGCGATGCTTTGCGCATGCAGGTGCAGGCCCGGGCCGGCGTCGCGCGGCGCTGTGCCGTAGATTTCGTCACCAAGAATCGGCCCAAAGCTGGCGGCGCAGTGCACGCGCAATTGATGGGTGCGGCCGGTCAGCGGTTCGAGCGCCAGCCAGGCGATGGCCGTACCGTCGACATGGCCACGGCCGAGCACGCGATAGCGCGTCTGCGAGGGCAGGCCTCCTGCGTCCGGCTTCATCCACCAGCCGCGTTCGGGCGAGCGCTTCGCCAGGGGCAAATCGATCAATCCTGCGTCCTCGGCGGGGTCGCCTTCGACGACCGCCCAATAGGTTTTCCCGATGCGGCCATCGCGAAAGAGCTGGTTGAGCTGCGTCATGGCGCGGGGATGCCGGCCGAGCACGAGGCAGCCGGAGGTGTCCTTGTCGAGCCGGTGCGCCGCTTCCGGCCGGCGCGGCAGCCCAAAGCGCAGGGCGTCGAGATGATCGGTCAGCACCGGGATGATGCGGCCTTTCGCCGCCGGACCGCGATGCACGGGAAGCCCCGCCGGCTTGTCGATGACAAGCATCATCGCGTCGCGATGCAGAAGCGCGAAGGGCAGATCGTCCTGCGAAAAGGCTGGTCGCTCGGGCGTGGTCATGGCATTGCGCTAAACATGACCGCAGGGCGGTGCAACCCCAAGCGTCGCCGCTCGCAGCGGCGGGACGAGCGATGAGCGAGACCGAACCGAAGAAACGCGGCTTCTTCTCGAAGCTGTTCGGACTGGACCAGCCCGAGACGCGGCCGCCGGAACCGGCACCCGCTCCCCCGCCGGACCTGTCAGCCGAGCCTGTCGCCGAGATCGTACCGCAAGCGGAGCCTGAGGCGCCGATCGCGCCGGAAATCCTGCTCGGCGAGGATGCGCCGCTGCCGATCGCGCCGCCGGAGCCCGCGCCCGAGCCGGCGCAGCCCAAGCGCAGCTGGTGGCGCCGGCTGCGCGACGGTCTGTCGCGGACCTCGTCCGCGCTCACGACCGGCATCAGCGACCTCTTCACCAAGCGCAAGCTCGACGCCGGGACGCTGGAGGATCTGGAAGACATCCTGATCCAGGCCGATCTCGGCCTTGCGACCTCGGCCCGCATCGCCAAGGCCGTCGGCGAGGGCCGTTACGACAAACAGATCGAGCCGGATGAGGTGAAGGCGATCCTGGCGCGCGAGGTCGAGGCGATTTTGACGCCAGTCGCGATCCCGCTTGCGATCGATGCCACCAAAAAGCCGTTCGTGATCCTGATGGTCGGGGTCAACGGCTCGGGCAAGACGACGACGATCGGCAAGCTCTCGGCGAAGTTCCGGGCCGAGGGCAAGTCGGTGATGCTGGCGGCGGGCGATACCTTCCGCGCTGCGGCGATCGAGCAGCTCAAGGTCTGGGGCGAACGCACCGGCACCGAGGTCGTCGCCGGCCAGCAGGGCGCCGATGCGGCCGGGCTCGCCTTCGAGGCGCTGCAGAAGGCGAAGGCCAGCGGTACCGACGTGCTGCTGATCGACACGGCCGGGCGGCTGCAGAACAAGACGGGGTTGATGGACGAACTGGCCAAGGTGGTGCGGGTGATCCGCAAGCTCGACGCCGAGGCGCCGCATGCGGCGCTGCTCGTGCTCGACGCCACCGTCGGCCAGAACGCGGTCAGCCAGGTCGAAGCCTTCCGCGAGACGGCCGGCGTCACCGGGCTGGTCATGACCAAGCTCGACGGCACGGCGCGCGGCGGCATCCTCGTGGCTTTGGCGGCGCAGTTCGGCCTGCCCGTGCATTTCATCGGCGTCGGCGAGAGCGTCGACGACCTCGAACCATTTTCGGCGCGCGATTTCGCCCGCGCCGTGGCAGGACTGGGAGAAGCGGCATGAGCGGGACGGCGGCGAGCCCGAGCGAGACAAGACCGATCAATCCGCTGCTGAAGCTCGCGCTCGAATTCGGGCCGCTGGCGATCTTCTTCTTCGCCAATTCCTATGGCGATCGCTGGTTCGGCGTCGCCGAAGACCGGCGCATCTTCGTCGCCACCGGCATCTTCATCGCGGCCTCGCTGATCGCGCTGGCGCTGTCGAAGATCATCATGAACCATCTGCCGCGCATGGCGATCGTCAACGCCGTGGTGGTGACGGTCTTCGGCGGGCTGACGCTGGCGCTCGACGACGCCTTCTTCATCAAGGTCAAGCCGACGATCGTGAACACACTGTTCGGCTGCATCCTGCTCGGCGGCCTCTATTTCGGCCGCTCGCTGCTGGCGCTGGTGCTCGACAGCGTGCTGCAACTCGACGAGGAGGGCTGGCGCAGGCTGACCCTGCGCTGGGGCCTGTTCTTCTTCGTGCTGGCGGCGCTGAACGAGGTGGTCTGGCGGACCCAGACCCAGGATTTCTGGGTCGCCTTCAAGGTCTGGGGCGTGATGCCGCTGACCATGATCTTCGCGCTCGCCCAGACGCCGCTGATCCTCAAGCACGAGATCAAGCGCGAGGGCCCCACCGAAGCCTGAGACGTCGTCAGCCGAGGCCGCCGGCCAGGCGCTGCGCCAGCTGCTCGCGGCGGAATGCCTCGCTGACATGGTCGATGAAGGCACGGGTCTTGGCCGGAAGCAGGGTCCGCCCCGAATAGTAGAGCGAGATCGCGCCGGCATCGGCGTACCAGCGCGGCATGAGGCGGATGAGCGCGCCGCTTTCCAGATGCGGCAGCACGTCGGGCACGGCGAGCAGGGCGACACCGAGTCCCAGCAGCGCCGCCTCGCACATTGCGGCAGGGTCGTTCAGAACGATCGTTTCGCGCAGCGTTGCGGACATCTCCGCTCCAGCCGCGTCACGCATTGTCCAATGACGGACACGGCCCGTGCGGCTCGCGCGCATGACGATGCCGTCGAAGGCCGAGAGCCCTGCAGGATCGAGCGGCAAAGTCCGCCCCGAGAGGCAGGCGGGCGCAGCGACGGCGACGATATGAGCCGGCGCCAATGCACGGGCGACGAGGCCCGGAGCAAGCTCGAAACCGGCGCTGATCGCGGCGTCATAGCCTTCGGCCACGAGATCGACCGGCCGGTTCTCGAAATGCCATTCGGGCCTGATCCGGGGATAGCGCGTCAGAAAGGAAGGCAGCAACGGCAGGATATAGCTCGTCCCGAAGGTCGGGCTGAGCGAGACTTTCAGCGCGCCGGCAGGCTCGCCTCCCGCCGACGAAATTCCGGCGATCGCCGCCTGCAGCTCCGCGAGATTCCCGACGATCGCGTGCCGGAAGCTCTCGCCCGCCTCGGTCAGGGTCAGCCTGCGCGTCGAGCGCTGGAACAGCCGGACGCCGAGATTGCGCTCGAGCATCGCGACATTGCGGCTGACCGCGGCCGGCGTCAGCCCGAGCTGACGCGCGGCGGTCGAGAAGCTGCCGCCTTCGGCGCTGCGGACGAAGGATTCGAGGTTGGAGAGCGACTCCATGACTTCGCCTTCAAGCATCAGTTGAAAGTTATTCGCATCATTACCGGCTAAATCTCGCGAGGGGAATGGGCGATATCCGATCCCGACGGCGCCGATACGGCGCCCACATCCGAAGGGATCAAACAATGACCACGCATGGACCCCTGGCCGGCAAGGTCGCTCTCGTCACCGGCGGCTCGCGCTCGATCGGCGCGGCCATCGCCAAACGCCTCGCCGCCGACGGCGCCGCCGTCGCGCTGACCTATTCCGCTTCGCCGGCCAAGGCGGAGGCGGTGGTCGCGGAAATCGAGACAAAGGGCGGCACGGCGCTCGCCATCGCCGCCGATGCCGGCGATCCGGCCGCCGTCCGCGCCGCCATCTCGCGCACCGTCGGGGCCTTCGGCGGCATCGACATCCTCGTCAACAATGCCGGCATCGCCCTGGGAGGCCCGATCGAGGAGATCGCCTTCGCCGACTACGAGCGGATGATCGCGGTCAACGTCACCGGCGCCTTCGTCGCGACGCAGGAGGCGGTGCGGCGGATGAAGCCGGGCGGGCGCATCGTCCATATCGGCTCGTCGATGGCGCGCTATGCCGCCTTTCCGACCGCCTCGCTCTACACGCTGACCAAGGGCGCGCTGTCAGGCTTCAACCGATCGCTGGCCCGCGATCTTGGCCCCAAGGGCATCACCGTCAACATCGTCAATCCCGGCCCGACCGACACGGACATGAATCCGGATGGCGGCCCGGTGTCGAAGATCGTCGGCCCCGGCATGGCGGTCGGCCGCTACGGCAAGCCGGCGGAGATCGCCAGTGCCGTCGCCTATCTCGCGAGCCCGGAGGCCGGCTTCATCACCGGCGCCGAACTGATGGCCGATGGCGGCTTCACCGCCTGATCCCCGCAACCGTCACGAACGGAACCAATGCCATGTCCAGCATCGGCATCATCGGCGGCGGCCAGATCGGCACCGCCTTCGCAAGCGCGCTCGCCAGAGCGGGCATTCCGGCGACCGTCGCCAACAGCCGCGGGCCGGATTCGCTCAGCGGCCTGGTGCGCGAACTCGGCCCGGCGATCACGGCTGGTACACGCGAGCAGGCGGCTGCCGCAGACATCGTGCTCGTCGCCGTGAACTGGTCGAAACTGCCGGCGGCGCTCGCCGGGCTGCCGGATTGGAACGGTCGCATCGTGATCGACGCCAACAACCCGATCGAGGCGCCGCTGTTCAAGCCGGTCGAGCTCAATGGCCGGGCCTCGAGCGAGATCGTCGCAGGGCTGGTGCCAGGCGCGCGCCTGGTCAAGGCCTTCAATCACCTGCAGCCCGGGCTGGTCGCCGGCGATCCGGCGGCCGAAGGTGGTCGACGCGTGCTCTTTCTCTCCGGCGACGATGCCGCCGCGAAGGCCGAGGTCGCCGGCCTGATCGACCGGCTCGGCTTCTACGGGATCGACCTCGGCGCGCTCGCGGTCGGAGCGCGGCTGGTGCAGTTCCCCGGCGGGCCGCTGCCGGCGCTGAACCTGGTGAAGCTCGGCTGAAGCTATTTCGGCGCCAACCGGATGGCGCCGTCGAGGCGAATCGCGGTGCCGTTCAGCATGTCGTTCTCGACGATGCTCTTGACCAGGGCGGCATATTCCGAGGCCCGGCCGAGACGCGAGGGATGCGGCACCGAGACGGCGAGCGAGGTGCGGGCATCGTCGGGCAGACCGGCGAACATCGGCGTCTCGAACAGGCCGGGCATGATCGTGACGATGCGGATGCCGACGCCGGCGAGATCGCGCGCGACCGGCAGGGTCAGGCCGACGACGCCGGCCTTCGAGGCGGCATAGGCGGCCTGGCCGATCTGGCCGTCCTCGGCAGCGACGGACGCCGTGCAGACGAAGATGCCGCGGCTGCCGTCCTCGGTGATCGGATCGAGCCCGGCGAGCGCCACCGCCGATTTGGCGATCAGGCGGAAGGTGCCGGTCAGGTTGATCGCGACCGCCTTCTCGAAGGTGGCGAGGTCATGGGCGACGAGTTCGCCGGTGTCGCGCTTCTTCGAGACGACGCGGCGGCCGGGCGCGATGCCGGCGCAGTTGACGACGATGCGGGCGACGCCATGGGCGGCGCGGGCCTTCTGCAGCGCCGCATCGACCGAAGCCTCGTCGGTGACGTCGCAGGCGCAGAACAGGCCGCCGATCTCCTTGGCGATCGTCTCGCCGCGCTCGGCGTTGAGATCGAACAGGGCGACCTTGACGCCGTGGCCGGCGAGCATGCGGGCCGTGCCTTCGCCGAGGCCGGAGGCGCCGCCGGTGACGATCGCGGCGATGGAGGAGTCGAGCTTCATGGCGTCCCTCGCGTCTTTTGACATTGCTGCATCGGCTTTAGAGGCGCGATGCTCGCCATCCAAGAGGGTTTGGCGTGCGATTCTGAGTCGATCCCTTGTGCAGCCCTTCATGCGGGGCCACATTTTTGCGTCGACGGCGGGCTAGAACTGGCGCGCCAAGGGAGAGAGGAATGAGCGACAGCTTCGGTTTCGGCCAGCGTTTCACCCCTGACGAGATGGCGGCGATCCGCAAGAGCCTGCGGGACGAGGCGCGTTTCGGTTCCGAGTTCATCGGCCGGCTGAAGCGCGTGGCGAAGCGCATCCCCTTCGCCGAGGACCTGCTCGCGGCTTGGGTCTGCACGCGCGATCCGTCGACGCCGCGGCGGGTCAAGCTGACGCTGCTGGCGGCGCTCGGCTATTTCGTGCTGCCGCTCGATGCGATCCCGGACGTGATGCCGCTGCTCGGCTTCACTGACGATGCCGCGGTGATCGCGGCGGCGCTCGCTGCGGTTGCCGGCTCGATCACGCCGCAGCACCGCCAGAAGGCCAAGGAGATGCTGACCGATCTGTGAAGGCTCTCTCACTCTGCGGTCATCCCGGACAAGCCGCGATAGCGGCGCTGATCCGGGATCCATTCCGGAGCCTTTCCGAAAAAGGTTCAGGAATGGATCCCGGGTCTCCCTCCGGTCGCCCGGGATGACTCAAATGGTCAGGGCACCAGCACAACCTTGCCCTGGACCTTGCGCTCGGCGATCAGCGCGAGCGCTTCGGCGGCCTGCTCCAGCGGGTAGGAGCCGTGGACATGGGCGCGGATCCGCTCGGCCGCGGCCCAGGCCAGCAGGCGCTCCATATTGGCGCGGTGGCCGGCCGGATCGCGCCGGACGAAGTCGCCCCAGAACACGCCCCGCAGGTCGCAACCCTTCAGCAGCAAGAGGTTGAGCGGGATCTTCGGAATTTCGCCGCCGGCGAAGCCGACGACGAGATAGCGCCCGCCCCAGCCCATCGAGCGCAGCGCCGGTTCGGCGAGCGCGCCGCCGACCGTGTCGTAAAGCGTGTCGAGACCGGCGGGAACGAGGCGCCGCAGCCCCGCCCGCAGATCGTCAGCGGCGTAGTCGATCCCCTCCGTCGCGCCATGCTCGCGGGCAAGGGTGAGCTTCTCCGGCGAAGAGGCGCAGGCGATCACCCGCGCGCCGAGCAGGGCGCCGATCTCGACGGCGGCGAGGCCGGCGCCGCCGGCGGCGCCGAGGATGGCGAGCGTCTCGCCCGGCTTGATCTCACCGCGCTGGATCAGCCCATGCATCGCCGTGCCATAGGTGACAAAGAGGCCGGCGGCCTGATGATCGCTTAGCTTGTCGGGAATCCGGATCGCCGCTTCGGTGGAGACCACCACCGTCTCGCGCGCCGCGCCGTGGCCGAGCCAGGCGGCGACGCGCTCGCCGACCCGCCAATCCGTGACGCCGTTACCGACGGCGCTGACCACGCCGGCGCATTCGGCCGAGGGCGAAAAGGGCAGCGGCGGCTTCACCTGATAGCGGCCCTGGATCACCAGCGTGTCGAAGAAGTTGAGCGCCGCGGCGCTGACCCGGATCGCGATCTCACCGGGGCCCGGCTTCGGCTCGGGCAGGTCGCGGATCACCAGGGTCTCGGCCGGCCCGAGGGCTTCGCACAGCAGCGCCTTCATTGATCCTCCATCCCCCGTCCGCCCGGTTCTTCGCAGCTGCACAAGGCTGGCACAGGCGGAAGCCGAACGGAACCAGCTTGGAGCTGTTCCTAAACTATTGAAGGAGAAGGCGTCGTCCGTCTGTCGCACCCGCAGCAGACGTTCGCATTTTCGCCAGGATCGTGACATTCTATCCGACGCGTTGCGTCAATCCGGATCGCCGATCCCGCGCATTCTCCATTCGGCGTTAAGGTTTTTGTTGGTTACTGGCGATCCATGATTCGCATTCCGGCTCTCTCTTCCGCCCGTCATTCGCTCCAGGCCGCTGCCCTGCTCGGCCTGGCGGTCCTGACCTTTGCGGCCGTTCCGGCGCAGGCGCAGCAGCGCGCTCCAGCCGCCAAGCCGGCGCCGGCGAAGCCCGCCGCGGCCGGCGGACAGGGCCAGGCGCTGCTGCTCGAGACGGCCGGCAAATGGCAGGCCTTCTCTTCGCAGCAGGGCCGCTCGAAGATCTGCTACGCCCTGTCCAAGGCCGAGACCCGCGTTCCGGCCAATCTCAAGGATGTCGAGGGCCTGCTGTTCATCTCCAGCCGTCCCGGCGAGGGCGTGCGCAACGAGATCAGCCTCGTCATGAATTTCGATCTCAAGGAAGATGTCGAGCATCAGGCGATCATCGGCAGCGACCGCTTCGCGCTCGTTGCCAAGGGCCAGAATGTCTGGCTGAAGAACCCGGCCGAGGAAGGCCGCATGCTCGATGCGCTGCGCAAGGGCTCCGGCCTGGAGATCAAGGGCACCTCGAAGCGCGGCAATGCGACCAGCGACAAGTATTCGCTCGCCGGCATCTCGCAGATCGTCAAGCGGGCCGAGGACGCCTGCAAGTAAGGCAATTTCGCGATTAGCCGCCGTTATGTTATGAGGCGGCCAATTCCGGGCTGACAGCCCGTTGCGAGCCGAGTCCCGATGAATCTTTCTGTTGCTGAAGCCGCCTCTCCGGCGGCTGAACCTGTTATGCGCAGGCCCTCGCTGGCCGGGCGCACCCGCGCCGGCCTCGATGCGGCGCTGGCCGAGATCGGCGTTCCCGAGAAGGAGCGGCGCATGCGCGTCGGCCAGCTCTGGAACTGGATCTATCATTACGGCGTCCGCGACTTCCAGGAGATGACGACGATCGGCAAGGGCCTGCGCGCCCTTCTGGCCGAGCATTTCACGCTCGATCTGCCAGAGGTCACCGCCGAGCAGGTCTCCAGCGACGGCACCCGCAAATGGCTGTTGCGCATGGCCCCGACCGGTCCGCGCGACCGCGGCGCCGAGATCGAATGCGTCTATATTCCCGAGGTCGATCGCGGCACGCTCTGCGTCTCCAGCCAGGTCGGCTGCACGCTGACCTGCACCTTCTGCCATACCGGTACGCAGCGCCTCGTGCGCAACCTCACCACAGAAGAGATCGTCACCCAGTTGATGGTGGCGCGCGACCGGCTCGGCGACTTCCCGAACCGCAGCGCGCCTGACGGCGCCTTCGTTCCCAATGATGGCGGGCGCTTTGTCTCGAACATCGTCTTCATGGGCATGGGCGAGCCGCTCTATAATTTCGACGGCGTGCGCGATGCGATCGGCGTGATCACCGACGATCAGGGCCTGTCGCTCGGGCGCCGGCGCATCACCGTCTCGACCTCGGGCGTGGTGCCGCAGATCGGCCCGCTCGGCGACGAGATGGGCACGATGCTGGCGATCTCGCTGCATGCGGTGCGCGACGATCTGCGCAACGAGCTGGTTCCGCTCAACAAGAAGTACCCGATCAAGGACTTGCTCGACGCCTGCCGGAATTATCCCGGCCTGTCGAACGCAAAACGGATCACCTTCGAGTACGTGATGCTCAAGGGCGTCAATGACAGCGACGCCGAGGCGCGCGAACTGGTCCGGCTGCTCAAGGGCATTCCGGCCAAGATCAACCTGATTCCGTTCAATCCCTGGCCCGGCACTAAATACGAGTGCTCGGACTGGGAGCGGATCGAGCGCTTCTCCGAGATCGTGTTCAGGGCCGGCTATGCCTCGCCGGTGCGCACGCCGCGCGGTCGCGACATCCTCGCGGCCTGCGGCCAGCTCAAGAGCGAGACCGAAAAACTCTCGGCCCGGGCCCGGCTGATGCTGGAGCAGGGCGAAGTCGACGCTGCGGCGGCCGCGCACTGATGCTGCGCTGGCTGCTGCTGATCCCGTTCGCGCTGCTCTTCGCGGTCGGCTCCGGCCTGGTCGCGCTTATGATCGCCGGCGTCGCCTCGCCCGATCTCGGCCTGCTGATCGGCGGCGGCTTCGAGCGTCTGCTCGCGGCGCTGTTCGACCAGGCCGAGCGCGGCTTCGATCCCGGCCCGACCGCCGAGGCGGCGTTTTCGCTGCTCGGCCGGCTCGGCTTCGCCATCCTGGTCCTGCCGGTGGTGCTGGTCGCGATCGCGTCCGAGCTCTTCCGCTTCCGCAGCGGCCTGATCCAGAGTGGCCTCACTGGCCTTCTGGCGGCCTTGCTGCCGCTCGCCATGCTCGGCATGGCGAGGGCGCCGAGCGCAGGCGAGCTGCAGGTCGTCTCCGCGCTCTTCCTGGTCGGCGCAGCCACCGGCTTCGTTTACTGGCTGATCGCCGGGCGCGGTGCTGGCGGCGAGCCGAGGCAGCCCGCGCAAGGCTGATCTCGACAAAACCCGTCTGAGTTCGCCAAATCTGGCATCGTCACCATGATGGGGGATGCCATGCTTCGCTATGCCTTGCTCATCAGCCTTTCGTCGCTCGGACTGATTCAGACCGCGACTGCCCAGCAGCCCGCTTATGCCGGCCGCTGGGCTCATGAAGCCGCCTGGTGCCGCAACAAGCTCGGCACCACCGACGAAATCGCCATGCGCTTCACCGCCCGCCGGGTCGACGGCTACGAGTTCTACTGCAGCTTCGACCGCATCGATGGCGGCAATGGCCGCTGGGACATCGCAGCGACCTGCCATGGCGAAGGCATGACCGAGAAGCGCCGTATCAGTCTCGTGCGCGATGGGGATGTGCTGGTCTGGTCGGAACGCGGCAAGCCATCGCGGCGCCTGGCGCGCTGCGGGTAGCGCCGGGCCTCAATCCCCGATCGCCACACCTTCACGACGGCCATCGGCACCGCCGAGATAGCCTTCCGGCGTCTTGACGATCGCCTGGATGCCCGAGGTCATCTCGATGAGGCGGACCTCATGGCCCTTGGCCTCCAGCGCGGCTTTCCAGGCTTCGGCTTCGCTCGCCTTTTCGAGCTCGGTCGGGCCGTTGCGATTGCCGAAATTGGCGAGGTCGACGGCGCGCTGCGGGTCCATCTTCCAGTCGAGCAGAGCGATGAGCGTCTTGGCGACATAGCCGATAATCTGGCTGCCGCCGGGCGAGCCGGTGACGGCATAGAGCCGGCCGAAGGCGTCGAAGACGATGGTCGGTGCCATCGAGGAGCGCGGCCGCTTGCCGGGCTCGACCCGGTTGGCGATCGGCTTGCCGTCTTCCGACGGAGCGAAGGAGAAATCGGTCAGCTCGTTGTTGAGCAGGAAGCCGCCCTTGGTCATCAAGCGCGAGCCGAAACCGTCCTCGATCGTCGTCGTCATCGACACCGCATTGCCGGCGGCGTCGATCACCGAGATATGGCTGGTGCCGTTCTCGACGCCCTCGGACGGCGCGAACAGGAAGGCACGCTTGTTCGGCGGCGTGCCGGCGCTGGCCTTGGCCATCGCCTTGTCCGGGCTAATCAGCCTGGCGCGCTCGCGGATATAGTCCTCGTCGATCAGGCCGCTGGTCGGGACGCTGACGAAGGCGGGATCGCCGAGATAGAGTGCCCGGTCGGCGAAGGCGAGCTTGTTGGCCTCGGCGAACCAGTGCGCCGCCTCGGCACCCGCTCCGAGACGGGCGATGTCCTTCGTCTCCAGCATGCCCAAAATCTGCTGCACGGCGACGGCGCCCGAACTCGGCGGGCCCATGCCGCAGAGCATATAGGCGCGATAGCGGCCGCAGACCGGCGCGCGTTCCTCGACCTTGTAGGCGGATAGGTCGTCGAGCGTCATGTCGCCGGGATTGCTCGCGTGCCCGGTCACCGTCGCGACGATGTCCTGCGCGATCTCGCCTTCATAGAAGGCGTCGGCGCCGCGCCCGGCGATCGCGCGCAGCGTCGCGGCAAAGGCCGGGTTCTTCAGGACGGTGCCGACCGCCTTCGGCTTGCCGTCCGCCTCGTAGAAATAGGCGGCGGCGGTGGCATCCTTGCCGAGGTTTATCTCCAGCGCGAGCAGGCCATTGAGGCGCGGCGAGATCGCAAAGCCATCCTCGGCCAGCTTGATCGCCGGTGCGAAGACCTCGGCCCAGGGCAGCTTGCCCCAGCGCTGGTGCGCCGCTTCGAGCAGCCGGACCGTGCCGGGGACTCCGACCGAACGACCGCCGACCACGGCATCGACGAATTTCATCGGCTTGCCGTCGGCGCCGAGGAAGCGCTCGGGCTTTGCCGCCTTCGGCGCGGTCTCGCGTCCGTCGAGCGTGGTCAGCTGGCGGCCGGCCTCGTCCCAGTAGACGAAGAAGGCGCCACCACCGATGCCGGAGCTCTGGGGCTCGACCAGGTTGAGCACGAGCTGGATCGCGATCGCCGCGTCGGTGGCGCTGCCGCCGGCGCGCAGGACCTCGCGGCCCGCGGCGGCAGCGAGCGGATTGGCTGCTGCGGCCATGTAGCGCTGTGCGGTGCCGAGCGTCTTGGCGGTGCGGCCGGTCGCAGCTTCCGGCGCGGGCGCTATGGTCTGGGCCGGGGCTGCGGTTGCCGCAGCGAGCCAAAGGCCGAGAGCGATGATCGAGCGGGTACCGAATGCGGACGATCGATGCGGCATGGTCCTGTCCTCTTCGATTGCTGCGCAGACTAGCGCGCTTGCCAGCTTGCGCGCCATGCTTGCGGCGCTGGTTTGATCTGCCGGACGGCGCGGCTATGGTCGGGGCCTGATTTGTCCTGCCAAGTTTGTTTTGCCAAGCCGAAGGGGTTCGTCATGGTGCTCGTGCAGTCTCCGGCCTTTCGCCGGCCCCTCGTCATGCTGCTGGTCGGGCTGTTCGGCCTGGTTCTGGCGGGTTGCGGCTACAACAATGTGCCGACGCTGGAGGAGAAGGCCAAGGCGGCCTGGGGCGAGGTGCAGAACCAGTATCAGCGCCGCGCCGACCTGATCCCCAATCTGGTCGAGACGGTAAAGGGCTATGCCCAGCAGGAGCGCGAGGTCCTGACCCAGGTGATCGAGGCGCGCGCCAAGGCGACGCAGGTCAAGGTCGATGCCTCCACGATCACCGACCCCGCGAAGTTCAAGGAATACCAGGACGCCCAGAATCAGCTTTCCGGCGCGCTCGGGCGCCTGATGGTGACGGTCGAGCGCTATCCCGATCTCAAGTCGAACCAGAACTTCCTGGCATTGCAGTCGCAGCTCGAAGGCACCGAGAACCGGGTCACGGTCGCCCGGCGCGACTACATCCAGGCGGTGCAGGCCTTCAACACCGAGATCAGGACCTTCCCGGGCGTGATCTGGGCCCGCCTGTTCTGGGGCGCGAAGCCGATGGAGAGCTTCTCGGCGACGGCTGGAGCGGAACGGCCGCCGGCGGTGAAATTTTGAGCGCGTGATCCTGCGTGAGCTTGGTCGCGGCAACCACTGACGCACCGTCATTCTCGGGCGGAGCGAAGCGCAGACCCGAGAATCTCGATCAGGAGATGCTCGGGTCAAGCCCGAGCATGACGCTTGCTCTTCGGCTCGCCACCCTGCTCCTCTTCCTGCTCTTCCCATTCCTCGCCGCTGCGGCCGAGCCGAACTACCCCGCCCTCACCGGCCGCATCGTCGACAATTCGAGCCTGCTCAATGCCGAGGCCTTCAGCCGGATCGAGCAGAAGCTGAAAGCACATGAGGAGAAGACCAGCGACCAGGTCGTGGTCGCGACGCTGCCCTCGCTGCAGGGCTATCCGATCGAGGACTTCGCCAACGGCCTGTTCCGGGCCTGGAAACTCGGCGACAAGGCGAAGAACAACGGCGTCCTGCTCATCGTCGCGCCGAATGAGCGCAAGGTGCGCATCGAGGTCGGCTACGGGCTGGAAGGCGCGCTGACCGACGCGCTCTCCAAGGTGATCATCACCACCGCGGTCGCTCCCAAATTCAAGAACGGCGATTTCGCGGGAGGAATCGAGGGCGGCGTCGACGCGATCCTCTCGATCCTGACCGGCGATGCCGAGGAATGGCAGCGGCGGGCGCAGATCCGCAGCGATGAATCCTCCTGGGTCGAGACCGCCGCGGTGATTTTCGTCATGATCATGGTGTTCATCCTGATCGTGAGCTTCATGCGGGAGCTCGGCCGCTCCTCCGGTGGCGCGCGCCGGCACCGGACGCGCGACGGGCGCTGGATCGTGCTGCCGCCCTCCGGCGGTTCGGGCTGGAGCGGCGGCTCGTCTTCGGGGGGCTGGAGTTCCGGTTGGGGCGGTGGGTCGAGTTCGGGCGGGTTTTCGGGTGGCGGCGGCTCGTCCGGTGGTGGCGGTGCCTCGGGGGATTGGTGAGATGCTGAATTCCGACGACCGCGACGCCATCGCCGATGCCGTGCGCGAGGCCGAGCGGCAGACCTCCGGCGAGATCGTCGTCGTCGTCGACCGCGCCGCTGGCAGCTATGTCGCGGTGCCGCTGGTGCTGGCCTTGGCGCTCGCTCTGGTCGTGCCCTGGCCGCTCCTGCTGCTGACCACCTTGAGCGCGGCGAGCATTTTCCTCACCCAGTTGATCGCAGCGGCGCTGCTGCTCGCGACCCTGCTCTGGTATGGGCGCGGCGGGCGCTTCGTGCCGGGCTTCGTCAAGCGGCGGCAGGCACATGAGACGGCGCTCCGTGAGTTCACGGCGCGCGGGCTGACGCTGACGCGCGGGCGCACCGGCGTGCTGCTCTACATCGCAGTGCAGGAGCGATACGCCGAAGTGGTCGCCGATGCCGGCATCTCGGCCAAGGTCGACGGCGAGGCCTGGCAGAAGATCGTCGAACCCCTGCTCGCCGCCGCAGCGCAAGATGCCCTGCGCGAAGGCCTGATCGCGGCTGTGCGCGATGTCGGCGCGGTACTCGCCGCCCATGCGCCTCCGGCCGCCGACGATGTCGACGAGCTGCCTAACAAGGTGGTGATTCTGTAGAAGTCGTTTACTTGGCCGGGCCGCGGGCGGCGCCGAGGATTGCGCTCTGGCGGGCATAGGGATCGCCCTGAACCAGCACGACATAGGAATCGGCCTTGGCGGCTGAGCGGACGGTCTCGAGCGGGACGGTCAGGGTCGCAGCCTCGCCCTTCCACTCGCCGATCCGGGTGATGCCGCGCACGACATTGGCATAGGTCACGGTCTTGCCGCTGTTCTCGCCGCGCTCGATCGGTACGGTCGCGGTGCGGCTGACCTGCAGAAGCAGGACGATGGCCGGCTTCTCGCCGGTGAACGGGGCGGTGCCCAGGCTGATACGCAGCGCACCATCGGCCTCGGCGAGGTCGATCTTGACCGGGAAACCGTCCTTGCCCTGCTCCTTGACGAGCTTGTCGATGCCGCCCTTGTCGGAGCCGACGATATGGGTGGTGCCATTGACCACGGCCTGCGGCGTGTAGATCTGGCCGTCGCCGCGCGCCTTGGCATAGAGCTTCTGGCGCTTGCTGAAGACTTCCTGGCCGAGCGTATCCTTCCAGCCGAGATAGTCCCAATAGGTCACCGGCAGGGTCAGCGTGATCAGCCGGGGATCCTTGGCGAGCTCGATAAAGAGCGCGTCCGCGGCCGGGCAGGACGAGCAGCCCTGGCTGGTGAAGAGCTCCACCACCGCCTTCGGCTGAACTGCCGGCTGCTGGGCATGCGCCGGGACCCCTGCGAGGAGCAGGAGAGCAGCGGCGGCAGCGATGTGGCTGATCTGGCGGACCATCATTCGAACTCGACGCCTGTATAGAAGCAGGCGGTTACCAAAAGCGCCACTATCGGATCAATTGGAAATCACGTTGCCTTGAAAACCGGCGGTTGCGGCGCTTGATCGCGAAAACGTGCCAGCGCCTCGGCGCTGATCAGGTTCGGCCGCCAGCGCCGGTGCATCCAGAGCCACTGCTCGGGGTGCTCGCGGACCCAGCCTTCGACCACGGCGGTCATCATCGCCATGGCGCCGGTGACGTCGATCTCGCCATTGGCGTCGCGCGGCAGATCGAGCGGCGGCGTCAGCTCGATAAGGAAGCGCCGGTTCGGCAGGCGGATGACGCGTACGCCATGCACCGGGCATTCGAAGCGGCGGGCGAACTTGCCGAGGATCGGGTTGGTCAGGGCCGGCCGCCCGAGGAAGGGCACGACTACGCCACGGGTGAAATGCTGGTCGATCAGCATGCCGAGATGGCCGCCATTCTCGAGCACGCCCTGCATGGCGAAGGCGGCACCCTGCTTGGCGGCGGCGAGGCCGCCCATGGCGCCGGAGCGGATCTCGTGGACGACGGCGGCGATCGCCGGGTCGTTGGGCGCGCGGAAGACGGCGGTGGTGTCGAGATCGTAGGTGGCGGCGCAGATCGCCGGCAGCTCCCAATTGCCGAGATGGGCGGAGAAGATCAGCCCCGGCTTGTCGTCGTCCTTCAGCGCGATGAAATGCTCGATGCCGACGACCTCGATCCGGCCGTTCGGATCGGGGTTGTGATAGTCATAGTCGAACAGCGTCTTGAGATGGGCGTATTCGGCGACGGTGCGGCCGAGATTCTCCCAGCCGCCACGGACGAGGCGTCTGGCTTCGGCATCATCGATGCCGGGGTAAGCGGCGCGGACATTGGCATAGGCGACGCGGTTGACCGGGATTAGCGGGCTGGCCGTGCGCAGGAGCCAGCCGCCGAGATCGGAGGCCCGTTCCGGCCCAAGCGCGCGCAGGAAGGCGAAGATCGCGCGGATCAGCCCGATCATCAGCGCGGCGCCGATGCGCGTCGCAAATTGCTTCAGCTGCCTCACTTAGAGCCTCTAACACAACCTGAGCGGGTCTGGACGCCGGCAATTCGTCCGCTCCGCCAGGAGCGGCGTGCAGCCGATACCGTTGGTATCGGCAAGCGGTGCGACGCCGCGGGCGGGCGAATTCCCGGCGCCGAAGGTGGGCCTTGGAGGGCCGCCTGCGGCGTCGGAACGACTTGCCGATATCGAAGGATATCGGCTGCGCGCTCCTCCTGGCATTCGGCTCCTCCAAGACCCATCCAGACCTGCTCAGGTTGTGTTAGAGGCTCTTACCCAGCCCGGTCCGCCGGCGCAGCGTCCGGGAAGGAGCTCGCCATCGCGGCGCGACTTGCGGGATTGCGGCCGGCGCGTCAAGTCAGCGCCGGCTGATGGCGTCCTCCTAGAGCGTGACGATGACCTTGCCGAAGACCTTGCGGCCCTCGATCCGGGCGAGGCCCTGCTCGAACTGCGCGAGCGGGAAGACCGAATCGATCACGGGCTTCATGCCGGCCGCCATTTTCTCCAGCGATTGCGCGATGTTCTCGATCCGGCAACCGAAGGAGCCGGTGATGCGGTATTGCTGCTGGAAGAGCTGCATCAGGTTCATCGTCGTCGAGGCGCCGGAGGTCGCGCCGCAGGTGACGAGGCGGCCGCCGCGCTTCAGGCAGAGCAGCGAGCCGTTCCAGGTGTCGGCTCCAACATGCTCGAAGACGACGTCGACGCCCTTGCGCTTGGTCAGCTGTCGGACCTCGCCCTCGAAGCGCTCGGTCTTGTAGTTGACGACGAAATCGGCGCCGAGCGCCTTGGCCTTTTCGCCCTTCTCGTCGTCGCCGACGGTGGTGTAGACGGTGCAGCCGATCGCCTTGGCCATCAGGATCGCCGCCGTGCCGATGCCGGAGCCGCCGGCATGGACGAGCACCGATTCGCCGGGCTCGAGCTTGGCATTGTCGAACAGCATATGCTGGACCGTGCCGAAGCCGATCGGCGCGCAGGCGGCGTCCTCGAAGGGGACGCCCTTCGGCGCCTTGATCACCAGGCGCTCGGGCCGGTTGATCAGTTCGCGGGCAAAGCCGTCGATATGGAAGCCCATGATCCCCGCGACGTTCTCGCAGAGATTGTCGCGGCCTTCGCGGCAGGCCTTGCAATGGCCGCAGGTCTCGGCGCCGTACATCGTCACCGTATCGCCCTCGCGGAAGCGCGAGACGCCCTCGCCGATCGCGACGACCTCGCCGGCCGCCTCGACACCAGCCGCCTGCGGCATCTTGCGCTTGGCGAAGGCCATGCCGCGGAAGCCCCAGAGGTCGAGATAGTTCAGGCCGACGGCGCGCACGCGGATCTGGACCTCGCCCGGAGCGGGCGGGGGCGGCGGCTCGATCTGTTCGAGGCGGAGATCGCGGTCGCCATGGAGCTGAAGCGAGAGCATCGGTCTTGGTCTTTCAGAGCTGGTCCGGCCATTGCCGGGAGGCATGCAGGACAGCGAGGATTTCGACGCGCCCGTCGCGGACGCGATAGGGAAGAATGTAGGGCGTACCCGTCACCACGAATTCGCGAGTGCCGTCAACACGGCCAGGCCGGCCTATGTTGGGCTGATCGATCAGTAGCAGCGCCTTGGCCTCGATCAGAAGGGCGAGCCGTTCCGCCGCGATCGGGCTGTCGGTGGCGACATAAGCGAAGATCTCATCGATCTCGGTGAGAGCCCGCTTCGTCCAAAGAAGTTTCACGCCTTCGTCCGGTACTTCGCGAAGACGGCTTCGACCTCTTCCTCCGTGGCGAACTCACCGCGATCCGCCTGGGCGATGCCTTCCTTGATCCGCTGGATCTGCCAAGCATTCAGCTCAACATAGTCCTGGATCGCCTTAGCGACGAGCCAGTTGCGCGAGCGGTCGGTGTCGGCCGCCAGCGCGTCGAGCTTGGCGAGGGTCTCGTCATCGAGGCGAATAGTGAAAGCAGCCGTCATGGTGGTTCACTCCGGTTCAGAATGAACATAAGCGGTTCTGAGCGTATCGCCAAGCGCCACGCGTTTACCATGTTTCACGTGAAGCGCTGGTGCAGGCTGTTAGCGATGCACGCCCATCTGAGCGGTGAGGCCACCATCGATCGGCAGGACCGTGCCGGTGATGTAGGCGGCCGGCGGGCTCATCAGGAAGGCGGCAAGGCCGGCGACCTCGTCCGGCTTGGCGAAGCGGCCGGCCGGGATCTGGCCTTCCATCTTGTCGCGATAGGCGGCGTAGGGCGCCATCATGTCGGTGTCGACGAAGCCTGGCGCGATCACGTTGACGGTGACGCCGCGCTTGCCGGTCTCGACTGCGAGCGTCTTGGCATAGGAGATCAGCGCGCCCTTGGACGCCGCATAGGCGGCGTTGCCGGGATTGCCGCGCAGTGCCGCGACCGAGCCGATCGCGACGATGCGGCCGGCTTTGGCCCGGATCATGCCGCGCATCAGGCTCTTGGCGAGACGGGTGAAGGCCCAGAAATTGACCTGCATCGCCGCTTCCGCCTTGTCCTGCACCAGCATGGCGGCGAGCGTGTCATAGGGCTGGCCGGCATTGTGGATGAAGCCGAAATAGCTCTCGCCCTCGACCGTCTCGCAGAAGGAGTCGAGCGCGGCCTTGTCGGAAAGATCGAGAGGTAGAGCGCGCACGCTGCGGCCCGGTGCGGTCTCTGCGATCTCGGCGGCGAGGGCCTGTGCCTGCTCGCCCGAGGAGCGATAGGTGAAATCAACATCGTGGCCATCGGCCACGAGCGCTCGGACGATCGCGGCGCCGACGCCCTTGGCGCCGCCGGTGACGAGGACCCGGGTCATGCCGCCGACGGCCCGGCCGTCAGGACGAGGCAGGTGTTCTGGCCGCCGAAGCCGAAGGAGTTGGACAGAACGGTGCGGACCTTGGCATCGCGCGCTTGGTTTGGAATGACGTCGAGCGCGATCGCGGGATCGGGCGTGTTGTAGTTGATCGTCGGCGGGATGCGGCCATTGGCGATGGTCATCAGCGAGATCACCGCCTCGACCGCGCCGGCTGCCGTCAGCGTATGGCCGAGCATCGACTTGTTGGAGGAGATCGGCAGGGTCGCCATGCGCTCGCCGAAGACGGCGGAGCAGCTCATCGCCTCCATCTTGTCGTTCTCCGGCGTCGAGGTGCCGTGCGCGTTGATGTAGTCGACATCATCAGGCGTGAGGCCGGCGTCGGCGAGGGCATCCTGCATGGCGAGGATCGCCGGCTTGCCGTCCGGGCTCGAGCGAGTGCGGTGGAAGCCGTCGCCGCGCTCGCCGCAGCCGGCGACGATGCCGAGGATGGTCGCGCCGCGAGCGAGCGCGTGGTCGTAGTCTTCCAGCACCAGTGCACCGGCGCCCTCGCCCATGACGAAGCCGTCGCGGTTCTTCGAGAAGGGCTTGGCGGCGCCTTCCGGCGGGTCGTTCTGGGTCGACAGGGCCGAGAGCAGCGAGAAGCGGATCAGCGCCTCGGCATGGACCGAGCCGTCGGTGCCTACGCACAAGGCAGCTTCAGTCTCGCCCCTTCTGATCGCCTCGACGCCCATCTGGATCGCGGTCGCGCCCGAGGAGCAGGCGGTCGAGAGCGAGATTGGCGAGCCCTTGGTGCCGAATTTCTCGGCGATGTGCTCGGCGACGCCGCCGAACAGGAAGAGCTCGTGCATCGCCTGATGCTTGTGGCGGGCGGCGACACGCAGCAGCGCGTCATAGTCGGCGTCGCCATCGACAGCCTGCGCCAGCTCCTGCTTCTGCGGCCATTCCATCTCGACCGGAGGAACAGCCATGAAGAGCTCGCCGGGGAAATCGCCGGCCTCGCCAAGGCCGCTCTGCGTGACCGCTTCCTCGGCGGCGAGCGTGGCGAGCTTCTCGGAGAGCTCAGGGGCAGAGACGGAGCGGTCGAACAGGAAGTCGACGGTCGCGGCGATCGTGGTGCGCAGGCCCTCGGTCGGGAAGCGCTCGATCCGGTGGATGCCCGAGCGCCCCGCGGTCAGGGCTTCCCAGTTGGCATCCTTGCCCTGGCCGAGCGAGGTGACGATGCCGAGGCCGGTGACGGCGACGATCGGCCGGCCCTGGCTGTCGCGATGGCTTGCGCTCATGGCTTTCTCCTCACGCCTTGACCAGCCGGGCGGCGCCTTCGCCACGCCAATGGGCGGCACCGGTGACGATCGCCTCATTCGCCGCGCCGGTCGAGAGCGCGGCTGCGGCGAGCGCGACCGAGACCGGGAAGGCGGCTTCGAGGGAATGGCCGACGAGGTCGCCGGTCGCGACGCGGCGTGCGCCCGGCGCTGCCTTGGCGATCGCTGCTGCTTCTTCGTCGGTGATCGCGGCGCAGCCGGTCGCGGCCGAGATCGCGAGGGCGTCGGCTGCGACCGGACCGAAACCGGCAAGCAGTTCGTCGAGCGCCTTGGCGACCGAACCGGGCTGGCGTCGGCTGCGATGAGCGCCGGCATGGCTCAGGCGCGCATGGGCCTTGGCGCCACGCGCCGCCGCGCGCTCGGCCGATTCGAGCACGAGGAAGGCGCCGGCGCTGCCGGTGATCAGGCCGGGCGCGTCGCTGCGGGCGAAGACGGGAGCGAAATCCGCGGCGCGCAGAAAGCCGCCGAGTTCGAGCAGGAGCAGCATGTCGCGGCGCTCGGCGTTGTAGGCGCCGCCGACGAGGATGATGTCGGCCTGGCCGGCCGCGATGCGGGCGCGGGCGGTGCGGATGGCGTCGACACCGGCCTGTTCCTCGCCCATCAGCGTGCGCGAGGCGCCGGTGATGCCGTGGACGATGCCGATATTGCCGGCGAGCAGGTTGGAGAGCTGGGCCAGGAACAGGGTCGGCCGCAGATCGCTCATCAGCCGCTCGTTGAGGAAAGCGCCCGGCTGGTTGGCGTTACGCAGCCCGGTTAGCACGGCGGCGTCGACGGCATGGTCGCGCTCGCCGCCGCCGGCGGCGACGATGACCTGGAGCTGGCTCTTGGCCTCTGCATCGTCCTTCAGCCCGGCATCGTCGAGAGCAAGGCCGGCGGTATAGACGCCGAGGCGCTGCCAGGGCTCCATCTGGCGCTGGTCGGACTTCTTCGGAATCTGCTTGTCGAGCTCAAGCGGCTTCAGCGGATGCAGCGGATAGGGCGTGAAGCTCTGGCTATCGATGACCGGCGCCGTATTGGAGGCGAGTGCCTGCGCATGCGCCTCGATGCCTTCGCCCAAGCTGGAGGCGAGGCCGATGCCGGTGATGACGACGTCGCGGGCCATGTCAGGCTGCCTCCGGCGAGAGGCCGATGGCAGCGATGCGGCTCTGCATCAAGGTGCGCATATCGGCGGGGAACGGCATCAGGCGGAAGCGCAGCTCGGCATCGCAGATCGGCTTGCCGGCGAGCGTGATCTTCGCCTTGGTGGCGGCGTAGCCGGAGCCCTCGATCACCAGCTCGGCGCTCGTCTCAAGCTCGGCGTTGGGCTCGACGAAGGTGCGGAAGCGCGCCTTGTCGACCGTCATCAGGAAGGGCATCTGGGTCAGGCCATTGAGGCCGAGCAGCAGATAGCCCGAGGCCTGCGCCATGGTCTCGGTGAGCAGGACGCCGGGAACGAGCGGGTGGCCGGGGAAATGACCCTCGAAGACCGGGCTTGTCGCGGGAACGGTCGAGCGGGTCACAATCCGCTTGCTCGCCGGATCGAAGTTCTCGACCTTGTCGATCATGTCGAAATATTCGAGGCGCATGCGGTTCCAACCCGTCTCGCCGCGATCGGGGTCGGGCCCCGCTTGCGGCGTTTCAGTGTCCAGCGGCGGTCCTTGTGGACCTAAGCTTGCTCAGGCGGCCTTGGCGGCGACGAGGTCGTCGATGCGCTTGCACAGGTTCTCGAGCACGAAATACTGCTCGGCCGGCGCCTTGCCCTCGTTCACTTCCTGAGTCCACTGCTCCAGCGGCAGCTTGATGCCGAAGGCCTTGTCGATCGCGAAGGCGATGTCGAGGAAGGCGAGGGAGTCGATGCCGAGATCGTCGATCGCGTGGCTTTGGGGCGTGATCTTCTCGCGAGGAATGTCGCAAGTTTCCGAAATGATGCCGGCGACCGTCTCGAACGTGGCGGACATGCGGGTGCTCCGTCGTGGATGATGATGGCGGATGGCGTCCGGGCGCGTTCGCCCCGCGCCTGCCCCAAGCCCCCCGCCGAGGATGGCTGTGACCGCCCCCTTACACCTGCGTGCAGAATAGGACAACCGTCACGACCAAAGAGAGACGCCCGGCTTGCGGCCGGGCGTCCAGTATCGTTGTAGCTGAATCTTACGCGGCGATGCCGCGCAGCACGTAGTGCAGGATGCCGGCGTTCTTGAAGTAGTCGAGCTCGTCCAGCGTATCGATACGGCAGAGGATCGGAACCTTCTTCACCTTGCCGTCGGCATAGGTGATCTCGGCTTCGAGCATCTGGCGCGGCTTGACGGTGGCGAGGCCCTTGATGGTCACGGTCTCGTCGCCTTTGAGGCCGAGCGAGGCCCAGCTGGTGCCCTCCTGCAGGGTGAACGGCACTACGCCCATGCCGACCAGGTTCGAGCGGTGGATGCGCTCGAAGCTCTGGGCGATCACGGCCTTGACGCCGAGCAAGTTGGTGCCCTTGGCCGCCCAGTCGCGCGAGGAGCCGTTGCCGTATTCGACGCCGGCGAAGATCACCAGCGGCACCTTCTCCGCCTGGTAGCGCATCGCCGCGTCGTAGATCGGCAGCTCTTCCTTGCTGGGATAGTGGATGGTGTAGCCGCCCTCGCGCCCGTTCGGGCCCATCATGTGGTTGCGGATGCGGATATTGGCGAAGGTGCCGCGCATCATCACCTCATGATTGCCGCGACGCGTGCCGTACTGGTTGAAGTCGGCGACGGCGACGCCATGCTCGGTGAGATAGGCGCCGGCCGGCGAGGCGGCCTTGATCGAACCGGCCGGCGAGATGTGGTCGGTGGTGATCTTGTCGCCGAACAGGCCGAGGATGCGGGCGCCGACGATTTCGGTGACCGGAGCCGGCTGCTTGCCCATGCCGCGGAAATAGGGCGGGTTCTGGACGTAGGTCGAGTTGTCGTCCCAGGCATAGGTCTGGCCGGTGGGCGCCTTGACCTTCTGCCAGTTGGCGTCGCCCTTGAAGACGTCGGCATATTTCGCCTTGAAGATCGCCTTGGTGACGTTCTTGGCGATGAAGGCCTGGATCTCCTTGTTGGAGGGCCAGATGTCCTTGAGGTAGACCGGCTTGCCGTCCTTGCCCATGCCGAGCGGCTCGGTGGTCAGGTCGATCTGCACGGAGCCGGCCAGCGCGTAGGCGACGACCAGCGGCGGCGAGGCCAGATAGTTCGCCTGCACGTCCGGCGAGACGCGGCCCTCGAAGTTGCGGTTGCCCGAGATCACGGCGCCGGCGATCAGGCCCTGATCGTTGATCGCCTTCGAGATCGGCGCCGGCAGCGGGCCGGAATTGCCGATGCAGGTGGTGCAGCCGAAGCCGACCAGGTTGAAGCCGAGCTTGTCGAGGTCCTTCTGCAGGCCGGCCTTGGCGAGATACTCCGCCACGACCTGCGAGCCGGGCGCCAGCGAGGTCTTGACCCAGGGCTTGACCTTGAGACCCTTCGCCACGGCGTTGCGGGCGAGCAGGCCGGCGGCCATCAGCACCGAAGGGTTCGACGTGTTGGTGCAGGAGGTGATGGCGGCGATGACGACGTCGCCATGGCCGAGATCGAACTTCTCACCCTCGACCTTGACGCGGCGCGACAGCTCGCCGCCCTTCTTGTAGTCGGCGTCCATGGCGGCGGCGAAGCCGCTCTTGATCGCGCCGAGATCGGCGCGGCCTTCCGGACGCTTCGGGCCGGCCATCGAGGCCTGCACGGTGGAGAGGTCGAGCTCGAGCGTGTCGGTGAAGACCGGATCGGGCGTCGAGCGGGTCGCGAACAGGCCCTGCGCCTTCGCGTATTTCTCGACCAGGGCGACGCGGGCGGCCTTGCGGCTGGTGGTCTCCAGATAGTTCAGCGTCTCGGCGTCGACCGGGAAGAAGCCGCAGGTCGCGCCGTATTCCGGGCCCATATTGGCGATGGTGGCGCGGTCGGCCAGTGTCAGGTTGTAAAGGCCGGGGCCGAAGAACTCGACGAACTTGCCGACGACGCCCTTCTTGCGCAGCATCTGGGTGACCGTGAGCACCAGGTCGGTCGCGGTGATGCCTTCCTTGAGCTTGCCGGTGAGCTTGAAGCCGATCACCTCGGGCAGCAGCATCGACTGCGGCTGGCCGAGCATGGCGGCCTCGGCCTCGATGCCGCCGACGCCCCAGCCGAGCACGGCGAGGCCATTGACCATGGTGGTGTGCGAATCGGTGCCCACCACGGTGTCGGGATAGGCGACCTCGAAGGTCTCGGTCTTCTTGCCCTTCTTCACCTTCTCCTTCGCCGTCCAGACGGTCTGGGCGAGGTATTCCAGGTTGACCTGGTGGCAGATGCCGGTGCCGGGCGGCACGACGCGGAAATTGTCGAAGGCGCCCTGACCCCATTTCAGGAAGCGGTAGCGCTCGCCATTGCGCTGATATTCCAGGTCGACGTTCTGCTTGAAGGCCTTGGGCGAGCCGAACTCGTCGACGATGACCGAGTGGTCGATGACGAGATCGACCGGCACCAGCGGGTTGATCTTCTTGGGATCACCGCCGAGCGCGACAACGCCGTCACGCATCGCGGCGAGATCGACCACGGCCGGCACGCCGGTGAAGTCCTGCATCAGCACGCGGGCCGGGCGGAAGCCGATTTCCTTGCCGGCCTTGCCCTTGTCGTCGAGCCAGCCGACGAAATTCTCGATATCGGCCTTGGTGACCGAGCGGCCATCCTCGAAGCGCAGCAAGTTCTCGAGCAGCACCTTCATCGAGAAGGGGAGCTTGGAAATGCCGGCGAGGCCGTTCTTCTCGGCCGCCTTCAGGGAGTAATAAACGTATTTCTTCGTGCCGACGGTCAGCGTCTTGCGGCACTTGAATGAATCGAGCGAGGCCATTTTGGCTTACATCCTGATCAAGGGGTTGCGGTCACGAGCCGAATCCCGCCTTGCGGATGAATCCGGTCGAAGGCCTGTTGCGCATGACGCGCACGCCGCCCCGGGAGTGCCCGAGCCCCGCGCCGGATCGGCGTGCGGCGTAGCCACGGGTTCTATAGATCAATTCCAAGAAGCCCGCTACAGGCTCGATATGCGTCGCGCGAGGGACTAATGACGCTTCGGAAGATGGGCCCGGCGTGACGCAGATTCGATTCCAGAGATTTGCCCTGACGGCCGAAGCGCTCGCCTGCCGCCGCGGCGGTCGCGCGATCTTCGACGGCGTCGGCTTTCGCCTGGAAAACGGCGAGGCGATCGCGCTCACCGGGCGAAATGGCGCCGGCAAGTCGAGCCTGATCGCCATGCTGTGCGGGCGGCTGCGGCCTGAGGCGGGCGCTATCAAGCTCGATGGCCTCGACGACATGCCGCTCGCCGAAGCGGCCCATCTGGTTGGCCACCGCGATGGGCTCAAGACCGCGCTGACGGCGGCGGAAAATCTGCGTTTCGCGCAGGAGCTGCTGGGCGCGCCCGGCCTGAGTCCAAGCGAGGCGCTCGCAGCGGTCGGCCTGCCGCATGCCGGGGCTCTGCCGGTCGGCTATCTTTCGGCCGGCCAGCGCCGGCGCGTGGCGCTGGCGCGCCTGCTGGTGGCGTCGCGGCCGATCTGGCTGCTCGACGAGCCGATGGCGGCGCTCGACATCGGCTCGCAGGCGATGCTGTCGCAATTAATGCAGAGGCATCTTGCGGCTGGCGGCGCGATCCTGGCGGCGACCCATGGGCCGCTCGGCCTCGACGGCGCGCGCGAACTCAGGATCGGGCTGTGACCAGCGCCTTCCTCGCCATCCTCAGACGCGATCTCGCCTTGGCAGTGCGGGCCGGCGGCGGCGGCGAGCTCGCGCTCGTCTTTTTCCTCACCGTCGTCGTGCTGATCCCGTTCGCGCTCGGGCCCGACCTCAACCTGCTGTCGCGGATCGGCCCGGCTATCCTGTGGCTCGGTGCGCTGCTGGCGACGCTGATCGGGCTCGACCGGCTGTTCCAGGCCGATGAGGAGGACGGCTCGCTCGATCTGATCCGAAGCGCGCCGCTGCCCCTGGAGCTCGCCGTTTTCGCCAAGGCGCTGGCGCATTGGCTGACGACAGGCTTGCCGTTGACGCTGGCCGCGCCGCTGCTCGGGTTGCTCGTCGCCCTGCCGGCGGAAGGCGTACTGCCGCTGACCGCGAGCCTTGCGCTGGGAACGCCGGCGCTGAGCTTCATCGGCGCGGCTGCTGCGGCACTGACCGCGAGCCTGCGCCGGGGCGGCCTGATCCTGCCGGTGCTGGTCGCGCCGCTCTGCGTGCCCGTGCTGATCTTCGGGGTCTCGGCCTCTGATGCCACGCGCGGGCCGATGCCGCTGCAGAGCCCGCTGCTGATCCTGGCCGCGTTGTCGCTGATGGCTGCCGCAGTGGGCTGTATCGCGGCAGCGACAGCTTTGCGCCAGCCGGATTGACGGCCTGGAGCTAGAAGTTGTTACCCCGGTCGAGCTCCAGCGCGCAGCCCGATTGTGCCGCGAGCTGTGCAACGACGGCAGCGATGTCCTCAAGCGCGACATTGTCGTCGATGAAGCGGAGCTGAACCTCCTCGGCCACGCCGAAGACGTTGACGATGCGCGATTCACCGAACTTCGACCGCAGAGTTGCTTCAATGGCCCGTCGCATGGGATCGGAAAGCGTGATGAACACGGCAATCCCTCCTGTTCCCTGACAACTAACTGCAATCCGACCGAAGCACAAGGAAAAAGATAAACAATTTCAATTAGTTAGTAATATATGCCGATGGAGTTGGCGTGGCATGACGCTAAGGCACCGCCGGTGCCGCTACTCCTTGCGAATGAGCGATTTGCCCATATATGGTCGCTTACTCATTTTTGGCGCGAGGGGGCGCTATGCCGGATCTGGAACGCGGCGAACGGCTGCAGATCATGTTGAGCGCAGACGAGCTTCGTGCCCTCGAGAATTGGCGTTTTGACAAGCGCATGCCGAGCCGGGCCGCTGCTGTTCGCGAATTGCTCAGGCGTGGGCTTGCAGCAGAGGGCTTCCTCACCGCTGGCGAGGGCGTGACCTCTGGCAGCTTCGGCGTCGTCGACAATGCCGGTGCCGATGCGTCGCGCGAGCGTAGCGACAAATAGCGACCTCATCGTCGCAGGGGCGGCTCATCGATTGTGAGCCGGACCGGCGATTGCTACATGCTCTCTGGTCGAAATAAGAGCAGAGCCGGCCACCCCCTTCATGGCGAGCCTTACCGAACTGGCCAACCCGGCGCGCTTCATGCGCCTGTCGAGCGTGTTGCTGCCCTGGCTTGCGGGTGCGGCGGCGCTGTTGCTCGCCATCGGCTTCTACCTCGTCTGGTTCGTCGCGCCTTCCGACTACCAGCAGGGCGAGACCATCAAGATCATGTACATCCATGTGCCGGCCGCCTGGCTGGCGCTGATGCTCTATTCGATGATGGCGCTGTCGGCGCTCGGCGTTCTGGTCTGGCGCCATCCGCTCGCCGATGTCGCCCAGCAGGCGGCGGCACCGATCGGCGCCTGCTTCGCGCTGATCTGCCTGCTCACCGGCTCGTTCTGGGGCAAGCCGATGTGGGGTACCTATTGGGTCTGGGATGCGCGCCTGACCTCGATGCTGGTGCTGTTCCTCATCTATCTCGGCCTGATTGCGCTGCGCCGCGCCATCGACGAGCCCTCGCGCGCCGGCCGCGCCGTCGCGATCCTGACGCTGGTCGGCTGCGTCAACATCCCCATCATCAAGTTCTCGGTCGACTGGTGGAGCACGCTGCACCAGCCGGCCTCGGTGCTGCGCCTCAGCGGCCCGACCATCCATTCCTCGATGCTTTGGCCGCTCGTGATCACCGCTGTCGGCTTCACGTTACTGGCGCTGGCGCTGCACTGCGCCGCCATGCAGGCCGAAATCCTGCGCCGGCGGGTGCGCACGCTGACGATCTTCGAGGCGGAGCGTCTCGACCGGCTTTCGCTGCAGGCAGCGCAATGATGGACGGGCTCGGGCCTCATGCCGGCTTCATCCTCGCCGCCTATCTGGCGGCGACCGTGATCCTCGCTGGCCTTGCCACTGCGATCCTGCTCGACCGGCGTGCCCAGCGGCGGGCGCTCGCGGCGTTGGAAGAACGTGGCGCCGGCCGTCGGGGTGGGGCGTCGTCATGAGCGAGGCCACCGCCACGCCGGCGCGACGCTCGCCCTGGCTCTACGCCATCCCATTACTGGTCTTCGCGGCGTTGGCGGCGGTGTTCGCCAAGGGGCTGTTCTCTGGCGACGCCAGCAAGGTTCCATCGGCCCTGATCGGCAAGCCCGCCCCGGCGGTGACATTGGCCCCGCTCGAAGGCTTGCTGCGCGACGGCCAGCCCGTTCCCAGCTTCAGCATGGCCGATCTGGCCAAGGGCAGTGCGACGATCGTCAACGTCTTCGCCAGCTGGTGCGCGCCCTGCCGAGTCGAGCATCCCTTCCTGGTCGCGATGGCCGAATCGCCCGCGGTGAAGCAGGGCAAGGTCGCGCTGGTCGGCTTCAACTACAAGGACGAGGCCGAGAATGCCCGCCGCTTCCTCGGCGCGCTCGGCAATCCCTATTCGGCCGTGGGTGTCGACCGTGCCGGGCGCGCGGCGATCGACTGGGGCGTCTATGGCGTGCCCGAAACCTTCCTGATCGGTCCGGACGGGCGCATTCTGGAGAAGCATGTCGGCCCGCTCGACGGGGCGGCGGCGTCGCGGATGCTTCAGAAGGCTGCGGCGCTGGTGAAGTGACGCATTAGCGCGTCATGGCCGGGCTTGACCCGGCCATCTCAGGACGAGAAGGCATCTCTTCCGGGACAACATTCTCGGGTCTGCGCTTCGCTTCGCCCGAGAATGACGTGCTTTGTCAGGCTGCCTTCTTGCCGTTGACCAGGCTCTCGAACATGCCGCGGCCGTCGGTGCCGCCGACGAGGCCGTCGATCAGGTTCTCCGGATGCGGCATCAGGCCGAGCACGTTGCGGTTCGGCGAGTAGATCCCGGCAATATGGTTGAGCGAACCGTTGGGGTCGGCCTCGGCCGTGATCTGGCCATCGGCATCGCAATAGCGGAAGGCGACCAGGCCCTCGCCTTCGAGGCGGGCGAGCGTGTCGGGATCGCAGATATAGTTGCCTTCGCCATGGGCGATGCAGACATCGATCACCTGGCCCTTGGCATAGGCCGAGGTGAAGGCGGTGTCGTTGCGCTCGACCTTGAGGTGCTGGCGCTTGCAGACGAATTTCAGATTGGCGTTACGGGCGAGGACGCCCGGCAGCAGCCCGGATTCACAGGCGATCTGGAAGCCGTTGCAGATGCCGAGCACGAGGCCGCCGCGCGCCGCATGGGCCCGCGTCGCATCCATGATGTGGGCGCGGCCGGCGATGGCGCCGCAGCGCAGGTAATCGCCATAGGAGAAGCCGCCCGGCAGGACGACGAGATCGGTCCCGGCCGGCAGTTCATGGTCGGCGTGCCAGACATGCTCGACGGTCGCACCGGCCTGGCGCAGCGCCTTGGCGACGTCGCCGTCGCGGTTCGAGCCGGGAAAGGTGATGACGGCGGCCTTCATGGATTCGACCTTTTTGGCTGACGGTAGGTCTCGGCGGACATCGTCATGGTGATCGCCGTGACGGTTTGGCCGTTGTGACCCGGCTCCTCGCGCCGGCTCTCCTCCCTCATCCCGAGGGAAGAGTAAAGAGCGATGCCGCTCGCATTATGGGCGCGAACGCCCAGCCGGGCGCTGCGGGCGCCGAATTCATCGAAGATCACCTGCAGCGCATGGCCGAGCAATTGCCGACCATGGCCGCGCCGCTGCTCGCTGACGGCAATCCGGCGGACCAGTATGGAATCCGCCGCGTTGCCGACCTCCTGCAGCATCACGAAGCCTGCGATGCCGCCATCCGGCTGGCGCGCAATGTAATAGCGATGCGTCGGATCGGCCATGCCGGCGAGGTGTTCCTCGCGGCTCCAGCGGCCGACGGTCGCCTCGTAGCCGGGGCTGCGTTCGCAGGCCATGATCGCGTCGATATCGGCCGGCGTCGCCGGGACGACCATCGACGTGGCCAGTCTCACGCCTGCAACTCGACGCGATAATTCTCGATCACGGTGTTGGCGAGCAGCTTCTCGCAGGCGGCCTTGAGCGCGGCCTCGGCGGCGGCCTTGTCGGCACCGTCGAGTTCAATGTCGAAGACCTTGCCCTGGCGGACCGAGCCGACGCCGTCGATGCCGAGCGATTTCAGCGCGCCCTCGATCGCCTTGCCCTGCGGGTCGAGCACGCCGGTCTTGAGGGTGACGGTGACGCGGGCTTTCATCGTGATCTCCGGGCGGGATTGTGGGGGTGCCTTAGCCGCGAATCGGCGAGGGCTCAACTGTTTGTCGTATGCGCCGACGGTGCGGCGGTGACGCGGCTGTCCAGCAGGCCTTGCAGATAATCGAGCACGGGTCTCGCAGAGTCGCTGCCCATCTTCGCATGGGTGAGCAGCGGGATGCCGTGCGGGCCGGGCGCCGTCAGGGCAGAAGGCATGGCGGCGAGATGCGTCCGGACCAGGTCGAGATGTCCGAGCATCGCCGCGGCGAAGAGATCCATCCGCGCGCCCCGGGCGAGCAGGAATTCGGCGATCTCGCGCCGCCCGGTATGGGCGGCCGCGCCGAGGCCGCTCTCCCAATCGCCACCACCCCAGTCCCAGACTGCGTTCACCAGGGTGGGATGCTCGGCGACGAGCGCCATGACACGCTCGGGATTGCCATGCGCGGCGCGGACGAAATCCTGGACCAGCTGCGGGTCGAGCTGCGGCTTGTCACCCATCGGGCTCTCCTAATTTTCAGATCGACCGCGATGTCAGCGGCTCGCCCAGGTGGCGCGGGCGAAATCCTGGGCGGCCGCCGAATCGTCGGTCACCGCGATCGCCATGGCGAGCGTGTTGTCCTTGCGGGCGTAGAGGATCGCGGTCGAGGCCAGGCGCCCGCCATCCTTGGCGCGGATCTCGACCAGGATGCCGTCGGTGCCGTCCTGCTTGAAGCGCGAGACGGTGGTGGTGCTCTTCGGCTTCTCAGCCTGCTTCGCCTTCGGCCGTTTCGAGAACTCCCGCGCCAGCCGGGCCGGGTTGAGAGCGAGCGTCCGCGCCATGTCGGCGGCCTCGCGACCCTCGAAGCTGAGGAGCGCGGCGACCCCCGGGCGAGCGCAGTCCTGCGGCGTGCAGAAGACCATCGCCTTCGGGTTGATGCCGTCATTGACGACCCAGTTCTGGATCGGCAGCGGCTCCCAGCCGCGCCCGGCGGCGAGCTGGACGAGGCCCGGCCCGAAATGGTCGGCGCAACCGGCGATCACGAGGAGGCCAAGCGCGAGCGCGCCAAAACGCAAACGGGAGCGCAAGCGCTCCCGTGCGGTCGTCATAAGGTCGGCAGCCGTCACGCTCACTGCACGAGGCGCGGCCCGGTCGGGCCCGGCTTCTCGTTCTCGCCGAGGATGCCGAGGCGGCGGGCCACCTCGGTATAGGCCTCGATCAGACCGCCGAGGTCCCGGCGGAAGCGGTCCTTGTCCATCTTGTCCTTCGACCGGATGTCCCAGAGACGGCAGGAATCGGGGCTGATCTCGTCGGCGACGACGATGCGCATCATGTCGCCTTCCCAGAGTCGGCCGCACTCCATCTTGAAGTCGACCAGGCGGATGCCGGCGCCGAGGAACAGGCCGGAGAGGAAATCATTGACGCGGATGGCGAGCGCCATGATGTCGTCGATCTCCTGGGGCGTCGCCCAGCCGAAAGCGGTGATGTGCTCTTCCGAGACCATCGGATCGTTCAGCGCGTCGTTCTTGTAGTAGAACTCGATGATCGAGCGCGGCAGCTGCGTGCCTTCCTCGATGCCGAGCTTGGTCGAGAGCGAGCCGGCCGCGACATTGCGGACCACGACCTCGAGCGGAATGATCTCGACCTCGCGAATCAGCTGCTCGCGCATATTGAGGCGGCGGATGAAATGCGTGGGCACGCCGATGTCGTTGAGATTGCTGAAGATGTGCTCGGAGATGCGGTTGTTGAGCACGCCCTTGCCGTCGATCACTTCGTGCTTCTTGGCATTGAAGGCGGTCGCGTCGTCCTTGAAATGCTGGATCAGCGTTCCGGGCTCCGGTCCTTCATAGAGGACCTTCGCCTTGCCTTCGTAAATGCGACGGCGGCGGTTCATCGGGATATACCGTGGCTTGAGGAAATCCAAAGGGTCGGCCTCTCTCTGGTCGCGGTTGCCCGCGGCGGGATCATGGCCCTGTTCAGCACGCTCTCGCGCAATCCCGTGCTCTTTCGAGTTCGATGTTGGCGCGCCGATCCGGCTGGTTCACGCGGGCCTCGCTCCTGTGAGAGCATGCCACGCTCGCGCTATATGGCCCCTTCGCGCCGCAAACGCAACAAAGGCCGGAAAAAGCGGTCGAGACCGTCCTTTCCGGGCATCTTAGAACGGTGGAACGCATGGGCTCTAGCCCACGCCGCCATCACATTGCTATATGGCGAAGCTAATATCGCGCCGCAGCATGATTTTGCCGCTCCGAAGAGGATAAGTACCCGATGACGACCTTCGACCAGCGCAAGGACGCCTACGAGAACAAGTTCGCGCATGACGAGGAGCTGCGCTTCAAGGCGACGGCCCGGCGCAACAAGCTGCTCGGCCTGTGGGCGGCCGAGAAGCTCGGCAAGAGCGGCGCCGATGCCGAGGCCTATGCCAAGTCGGTCGTGCTCGCCGATTTCGAGGAAGCCGGCGATGATGACGTATTGCGCAAGGTCAAGGCCGATTTCGCCGCGGGCGGCGTCACCGTTGCGGACGACGAGATCCGCCGGACCATGACCGAACTGCTGATCAAGGCGGCCGACGAGATCCAGGCCGGCCGCTGAATGAGTCTCGGGCGCAAGGCGGCTCTTGCCGCATTGCGCCCTTGAGCATGGCGCATGCCGCATGGTTTGCCTTTCACCGCCGGTTCGGTCCAGGGTCGCTGGACCCGCCATTGGTGAAGAGCGGGCAACCGGAAGAATGCGCTCATGACCGTGCTGTCCTCGCTCGCCGACCGTCTCGCCAAGGGCGAGACGCTGTTGTCCGCCTGGTGCGGACTGCCTGATCCGAGCATCGCCGGGATCCTGGCGCAGGAGGGCTTCGACGCGGTCACGCTCGACATGCAGCACGGCCCGATCACGCTGGCCGAGGTCATCCGGGCGATTCCGCTGATCAACGCTGCCGGCAAGCCGGCGATCGCGCGCATCCCCGTCGGCGAGTTCCAGAACGTCTCGAAGCTGCTCGACTCCGGCGCCTCGGGCGTGATCGCGCCGATGATCAACACGATCGAGGATGCTCGCAGACTCGCGGCCTACGCCAAGTATCCGCCGCTCGGCGAGCGCAGCTGGGGCAGCTATGGTGGCCTCGGCGCCTCCGGCCTCGACCAGAACAGCTATCTCCGGCAGGCCAACGCCTTCTCGCTGACTTTCGCGATGATCGAGACGCGTGAGGCGATGGCGATCGTCGACGACATCCTCGCCCTCGATGGGATCGATGCGCTCTTCGTCGGCCCGTCCGATCTTTCGATCGCCCTCTCGGGCGGCGCCTCCGTCAATGCCTCCGCCAAGGAGGTCGACGATGCGGTGCGCCATATCGTGGCGCGGGCGAATGCAGTGAATAAGCCGGTCGCCTTCTATGCCGCGAGCGCCGAGCGCGCCGCGGAAGGCATCGCGCTCGGCGCACGGCTGGTCACGGTGATGAGCGATAGCGGCTTCCTGCGCAATGCGGCGCAGACGGCGCTGAAGATCGCGCGCGGCTGACGCTTCAGGCGTTGATGCCCTCGCGCGATTTCAGCGCAGCATAATAGGCCCAGAGCAGCCGCGCGGCGACGCCGCGCCAGGGCCGCCAGGCTTCGGCCAACTCTGTCAGCTCGGCCGGCTTAGGCCGCAGCGGCAGATCGAAAGCGACCTTCGCCGCTTCCTGCACGGCGAGGTCGCCGGCAGCGAAGCCGTCGCGATGGCCGAGGCAGAACAGCAGATAGACATCCGCGGTCCAGGGGCCGATGCCTGAGACCGCGGTCATATGCGCGTGGACGAACTCTGGCGTCGCCGCTTCCAGCGAGGCCAGATCGAGCCGGCTTTCGGCGATTGCCGCGGCGACGGCACGCAATGTCTTCTGCTTGGGCCGCGACAGCCCCGACAGGCGCATTTCCTCGTCGCTGGCGGCGAGGACGCGTTCCGGCGTCAGCGGGCTGAGCACGCTCTCGACCCTCGCCCAGACCGCGCGGGCGCTCGCCACCGAGAGCTGCTGCGAGACGATGATCGAGGCGAGGCTCAAGAACCCACTTTCGCGCCGGCGCAAGGGCGGGATGCCGGTGCGGGCGATGATCCGGTCCCAGACGGGATCGAGCGCGGCTAGGGCGGCCATGCCCTGTTCCAAATCGGCTGTGCTGGAGATCGTCGTCATGCTGGTCCGGTCTATCGCCGATCGTCGGTCCCGCTCCTGTCAGGAGGTCGGGCTTGGCGGGAGATGCGGCGAACCATAGACAGGAGGGGATGGCGCCGTCTCCACCCGTTTTCCGTTTCGCTCCCAGTCCGAACGGGCGGCTGCATCTCGGCCATGCCTACTCCGCGCTGATGAATGAGCGGCTGGCGGCGCGCTTTGGCGGCGAATTGCTGTTGCGGATCGAGGATATCGACCTGACGCGCTGCCGGCCCGAATTCGAGCAGGGCATTCATGAGGACCTCGCCTGGCTCGGCATCGGCTTTGCCCCGGAGGTGCGGCGGCAATCCCTGCATTTCGATGATTATCGCCAGGCGCTCGACCGGCTCGGCGCGATGGGGCTGGTCTATCCCTGCTTCTGCTCTCGCCAGGAGATCAAAGACGTCGTGCGCCAACGGGAGACCGGGGCCAGAATACCCTGGCCGCGCGATCCCGATGGTGCGCCGCTCTATCCCGGAACTTGCCGGGCGCTGAGCGAGGTGGAGGCGCAGCGACGCCGCGATACGGGGGAGCCACATGTCCTGCGCCTCGCCATGGACCGGGCTCTCGCGGCGGTCCCGAGCGAATCACTGTCCTATTGGCTCTTCGACGAAAGCGGCGCGGAACGGGACGTCGTCGTCGACCCGGCGCGCTGGGGCGATGTCGTGCTGGCGCGCAAGGACGTGCCGACCAGCTATCACCTCTCGGTGGTGGTCGACGACGCGCTGCAGGGCGTCAGCCATGTTGTCCGCGGCAAGGACCTGGAAGCGGCGACCGATATCCATGTCCTGCTGCAGCGCCTACTCGGTCTGCCGACGCCGCGCTATCACTTTCACCGTCTATTGAGTGACGAGACCGGACAGAAGCTGGCGAAGAGCCGGCTGTCGCAGAGCCTTGCCGGGCAGCGGGCGCAAGGAGGGACGCCTGAGACGATCCGGCAGCAGCTCGGTTTCACGTGAATCGTTTGCGGGCCGAAGCGCCGTTTGGACGGAGGCTCAGCCGACGCCCAGAAAGGTCAGCCAGCCGATCGTGGTGAAGAGAGAGAGCCCGGTCGAGAGCGCGATCGCGCTGGAGGCATCGGCGACGCCCTGCTTGTAGCGCTCGGCGAAGAGATAGGCGTTGATGCCGCAGGGACAGGCGGCGAAGAGCACGGCGACGCCGGCCCAGGCCACCGGCATGGCAAAGACCTTGGTCGCCAGCAGGAAAACGATCAGCGGGTGTACTACGAGCTTAAGGAAGCTCAGGATCGCCGGCAGGCCGATGCCCGAGGCCAGGCCATAGCGCCGCAGTGCGATACCGAGGCTGATCAGGGCGCAGGGCACGGCCGCGCCGGCGATCAGGTCGACGATCGACCAGAGCGGCGCCGGCACCAGGCCGACAAAGGGACGCACGGCGCTGCCGAGCAGGATGCCGACGACGATCGGATGGGTGAACAGCCGCTTGAGCAGCAGGAGCGGCGAGGTGCCGCGGCCCTCGGCGAGCAGGGTCGCGGCCGTCATGGTCACCGGCAGATGCACCGCGAGCAGCAGGCCGAGCGGGACCGCGCCGGCCTCGCCATAGGCCTTCAGGATCATCGGCACGCCGACGAAGACGGTGTTCGACTGTGCCGCGGCGAAGCCGGAGACGACGAGCTCGGGGCCTTTGCGGGCGAACAGGCGCTGCGCCACCAACTGCGCGATCAGCCAGACCACGGCGAGCCCGGTGAAATAGGAGATCCAGTAACCCCAGGGCTGGTCCGGCGGGATCGCGGCCGTCGCCAGCGTCTTGAACAGCAGGCACGGGACGGCGAGGACGAAGACGAAGTCGGAGAGGCCCTCGCCGGTGGTCTCGCGCAGCAGCTTAATCCAGCGTGCGGCATAGCCGATCGCGATCAGGCCGAAGACGGGCAGGACGATGAGCAGGGAGGAGAGCATCTGGCCCGTGCCGAGGTAATCGTCAGCGCAGTTGCGCGGTCTGGCCTCCGGCCTTCTCGATCAGGCCCAGCACCTCGTCGCGCTGACGCTTGAATTCGGCGAGCGCCCGGCCGTCGAGCTCGCGGCCGCGCGGCACCTTGATCTTCATCGGGTTGACGAAGTTGCCGTTGACCATGACCTCGTAGTGCAGATGCGGCCCGGTCGAGAGGCCGGTATTGCCGAGGAATCCGATCACCTGGCCCTGGCGGACCTTGACGCCGGGCGCGATGCCCTTGGCGAAGGCCGATTGGTGCGAATAGGTGGTGACATAGCCGTTGGCGTGCTGGATCTCGATGCGCCGGCCATAGCCAGAATCCCATTCCGCCTTGATAATCGTGCCGTTGCCGGCGGCCAGGATCGGCGTGCCGATTTTGTTGGCCCAATCGATGCCGGTGTGCATCTTCGAATAGCGCATGATCGGGTGGTAGCGCATGCCGAAGCCCGAGCGCATCTCGGCATCGGTGATCGGCTTGCGCAGCAGGAACTTCTTCAGCGAACGGCCGTCATTGTCGAAATAGTCGATCAACCCGTCCTCGGGCGCCTGATAGCGGAAGACCTGCCGCGTCTCGCCATTGACGGTGAGGGTCGCCGACAGAATCTCGGCGCGCTCGCCTTCGTCGTCATCGGTGAAGATGACCTCGAGATTGTCGCCGCCGCGCACGCGCTGCTGGAAGTCGAGATCATAGGAGAAGATCCGGACGAGCTCGTCGATCAGCGGGCGCGGGAGGTCATGGCGCAGGCCGGTCTCGTAAAGGCTTTCATAGAGCCGCGCGCCGGTGCCGCCCTCGTCGTCCTCTTCCTCCTCGTCGTCCTGGTTGCTGACCTGAGACTTCTGCTGCGGTCCGATCGACTCAGCTCTCGGCAGGGCGACCGGCACGAACAGGCCCTTGTCGTTGATCGCGATGGCGGCGGAGGGCCGGCCGTTCTCGAGCAGGGCGACGCGGACGATCTGGCGGGGATCGCCGGGGCGTGGGCCGGGCGCGAACAGCGCCTGAAGCACCTGGCCCTCCGGCAAGGCGGCGACCTTCACCCGGCCGTCGAACGCCCTCATCATGGCGACGATCTGGTCGCGGTTGGCGCCGGCATTGCGCACCACGGTCTCGAAATTCTCACCGCGGCGGGTGATCAGCAGCTTCTCCTCGACCTGCGGCTCGCGCGTGGCCGCGATCGGGGTCTTCGGCGCATTCGTCACATTCTCCGGGACGACGCGGACCTCGATGTTCGAGAAGGAGGTGTCGGTGGCGGGCGCATAGGAGAGGAGATTGCCGGCGGCGCCGGCGGCCTGGTTGCCCTGGGCCAGGGTGCGGCTCAGCATCAGCTGGGGCGGGATCGGCAGTGCGGCGCGACGGTCGGCGGCGGCGAGGTTGGCGCGCTCCTCCTCCATCTGGTTGACGACGTCGGTGTCGGTGAGGCTCGCCTTGCCTGGCGTGATCGGCAGGTCGGCGAGGTCGCGCTTGGTGATCGAGACGTCGGCATCCGGCATGTCGGTCACCGGCTCGGCGTAGCGTTCGCTGCCGGGCGCGCCTTCGGCGAAGAGCCGCAGCGGATTGAAGGGCGGGATGTTGGACGCATAGACGCCGCTGGTCAGCGACAGATTGGTCGACAGGCGTACAAAGGGACGCACCCGGATGACCTCGCGGTCGCCGATGCGCTGGGACATCGGCGCGCGCACGCTGTGCCTGGCAGAGGCGATCGGCTGTTCGGCGACGAGCTTGTCTCCCTTGCGGGCGCCGCCGCCGGCCGAGGTGGTCTGATGCGGCGTGACGGGCTCGGGACGCTCGGCGAAGC
>DASYHC010000009.1:0-3643 GCA_035998995.1 Allobosea sp. | reverse complement strand
GCTGCACCAGCAAGCCCTGGCCTGGGGTGTGTCGAAGAAGGTGAAGCTCGCCCAGCGCGCCGACAATTCGGTGCTGCTCTACTACGCCACCAAGGAGCAGTGAGGGCTTGAAGGGCGCGTAGGCGAGGAGCCGACGCGCCCTTTCTCCATCTGCAACTTTGACGCCGTCCCGCATGGGGCGGCCTCGGTATCCTTGTAAGGGCGACCATGCTCGCATTTGTCCTGCGCCGGCTGTTCCAGTCGCTGATCGTGATGCTCGCGGTCGCGCTGATCGCCTTCACCATGTTCCGCTTCGTCGGCGACCCGGTGAACCAGATGGTCGGCGTCGACACGCCGCAGGAGCAGGTCGCGCAACTGCGCCAGACGCTCGGCCTCGACGAGCCGGTCGTCGTCCAGTTCGCGCGCTACATCTACAATGCCGCGCGACTCGAATTCGGCGTCTCCTACCAGTTCCGTCTGCCGGTGATCTCGCTGCTCGGCGAGCGCGCCCCAGCGACGCTGGAGCTGGCCTTCATGTCGGCGCTGTTCTCGCTGCTGGTCGGCATCCCCATGGGCGTCTACACGGCGCTGCGACGCGACAGCTGGCTGGCGAAGATCTTCCAGACGGTCTCGCTCGTCGGCATCAGCCTGCCGACCTTCCTGATCGGCATCCTGCTGATCTACCTGTTCTCGGTCACGCTTGGCTGGCTGCCCTCCTTCGGGCGCGGCGAGGTGGTCAAGATCGGTAACTGGTGGACCACTGGCCTGCTGACCGCCTCCGGCTGGAAGGCGCTGATCCTGCCCTCGATCACGCTCGGCCTGTTCCAGATGACGCTGATCATGCGCCTCGTCCGGGCCGAGATGCTCGAGGTGCTGCGCACCGACTACATCAAGTTCGCCCGCGCCCGCGGCCTCAGGACGCGCGCCGTCCATTTCGGCCATGCACTGAAGAACACGCTGGTGCCGGTCATCACCATCGCCGGCCTGCAGCTCGGCTCGATCATCGCCTTCGCGATCATCACCGAGACGGTGTTCCAGTGGCCGGGCATGGGCCTGCTCTTCCTCAAGGCGGTGCAGCAGGTCGATATCCCGATCATGGCCGCCTATCTCATGTTGATCTCCTTCCTGTTCGTCAGCATCAACCTGATCGTCGACCTGCTCTATGCGCTGGTCGATCCGCGCCTGCGCGCGACGATCGGGGCGCATTGAGGCCGGTCATGACTGCGCAACCCGCTTCCCCCTCGAAACAGCCGCCCTCGCTCTGGGCCCGCATCCTCGACAGCGACATCCTGGCGAGCTTCCTGCGCTCCAAGGTGACGATGGTCGCCGCGGTGATCGTGCTGGTGCTGTTCATCGGCGCCTTCTTCTCGCCCTGGATCGCACCGACCAATCCGTTCGACCCGGCGACCGTCTTCCTCTCCGACGCCAATATCCCGCCGGCCTGGCAGGATGGCGGCGATCCGAAGTTCATCTTCGGCACCGACGATCAGGGCCGCGATCTCTATTCGGCGATCCTCTATGGCCTGCGCGTCTCGCTGATCGTCGGTCTGCTCGGCGTCGCGCTGGCGGCGACGATCGGCATCACACTCGGCCTGCTCGCCGGCTATCTCGGTGGTCGCGTCGATTCGCTGATCATGCGCATCGCCGACGTGCAATTGACCTTCCCGGCGATCCTGATCGCTCTGCTGATCGACGGCGTCGTGCGCGGCATCTTCAAGAGCGCCAACCGCGAGGACACCGCGCTCTACGTCCTGGTGATCTCGATCGGCTTGTCCTTCTGGGTGCAGTACGCCCGCACCATTCGCGGTTCGACCTTGGTCGAGCGCAACAAGGACTATGTCCAGGCCGCCCGCCTCGTCGGCCTGCCGGCGCCCCTCATCATGCTGCGCCATGTCCTGCCGAATGTGATCGGACCGGTGCTGGTCATCCTGACCATCAATCTGGCGCTCGCCGTCATCACCGAGGCGACGCTCTCCTTCCTCGGCGTCGGCCTGCCGCCGACCCAGCCTTCGCTCGGGACGCTGATCTCGATCGGCAACCGCTATCTGTTCTCGGGCGATTGGTGGATCGTGACCTTTCCCGGGGTAACGCTCGCCATTCTGGTGCTGGCGGTAAACCTGCTCGGCGACTGGCTGCGCGATGCGCTCAATCCGAGGCTGCGATGAGCAGGATTTGCTGCGCAAGCTGCCTGTTGGCGCAGCAAATGCCTGCCATTGCCATGTGTTTTACGCAGATTAGACCCGTGACAGACAAAGGGGCCGGTCCTAACATCCGGCGCTTCGGCTGGCCCGCGATCGGGCCGCGACTGGGAGGTCAATTCCGATGAAACCGCGTAATCTTGCGCTTGCCGCCGTGCTGTTCGGCGTCTCCGTGCTGGCGCTCGGCGCAGCCGAGGCGAGGCCGCTGAAATGGGCTTCGGCGGGCGACGCGCTGACGATCGATCCGCACGGCCAGAACGAGGGCCTGACGACCTCGGTCAACCAGCACATGTATGAGAGCCTGACCGAGCGCGACCATGCCGGCAAGCTCCACCCGCTGCTGGCCTCGTCATGGAAGGTGCTGCCGGACGATCCGACCACCTGGGAGTTCAAGCTGCAGGAGGGCGTCAAGTTCCATGACGGCGCGCCCTTCACCGCTGACGACGTGGTGTTCTCCTATGAGCGCGCCATGCAGCCGACTTCGGACTTCAAGGGCTACCTGACCTCGGTCGAGAAGGTCTCGAAGGTCGATGACCTGACGGTCCGGATCAAGACCAAGGGGCCGAACCCGCTGCTGGTCAACAACACCTCGTCGATCCGCATCATGAGCAAGGCCTGGGCGGAGAAGAACAACGCCACCAAGGCGCAGGATTTCAAGAACAAGGAAGAGAACTACGCCGTCCGCAACGCCAACGGCACCGGCCCCTTCGTCCTCGTCTCGCGCGAAGCCGACGTGAAGACGGTGATGAAGCGCAACGAGAATTACTGGGCCAAGGCCAAGGTGCCGCTCGAGATCACCGAGCTCACCTATGTGCCGATCAAGCAGGACGCGACCCGCATCGCGGCGCTGCTCTCCGGCGAGGTCGACTTCGTCCAGGACGTACCGGTGCAGGACATTGCCCGGCTGAAGGGCGATTCCAAGCTGCGCGTCACCTCCGGCCCCGAGAACCGCACCATCTTCTTCGGCATGGATGTCGCGTCCAAGGACCTGAAGAGCGACAATGTCGAGGGCAAGAACCCGTTCGCCGACAAGCGCGTCCGCCAGGCGATGAACATGGCGATCAACCGCCAGGCGATCCAGCGCGTGGTGATGCGCGGCGAGTCGATCCCGACCGGCGTCATCCTGCCGCCCTTCGCCAATGGCTGGACCAAGGAACTCGATGCAGCGCCTGCGGCCGATGTCGCCAAGGCGAAGGCGCTGCTCGCCGAGGCCGGCTATCCCAACGGCTTCTCGGTGACGCTGCACTGCTCGAACGACCGCTACATCAACGATGAGGGCATCTGCCAGGCGGCGGTCGGCATGTTCGGCCAGATCGGCGTCAAGGTGAATCTGGTCTCGCAGTCGAAGTCGATCCACTTCAACCTGATCCAGAAGAACCCGCCGGAAACCGAGTTCTACCTCGTCGGCTGGGGCGTCCCGACCTTCGACAGCGACTATGTCTTCTCCTACATGTACCACAGCCGCA
>DASYHC010000145.1:0-9897 GCA_035998995.1 Allobosea sp. | reverse complement strand
CCCCATCCCTAGCCCTTCCCCACCGCAAGCGGGGGGAAGGGAATGAGCGTCGCTCTCGCGCGATTGTCTTGGCATGGCGGCGTCCATCAGCGCCTCCTCACCAGCTGGCGCCGGGATAGGCGCGCTGCAGGAACTGCATCTCGGCGAGAATGTAGCCGAGATGCTCGGAATGGACGCCGCGCCGGCCGCCTTTCTGGGCGAAGCTCTTCTCCGGCGCCTTCAACGTCGCCTCGGCGAAGGTACGCGTGACATGCTCCTGCCAGGCGGCCTTCAGCGATCCCGGCTCCGGCGCTAGACCGGCGGCCACCAGCTCCTCGTCGAGCGCATCGGCGAGGAACATCTCGCCGGTATAGGGCCAGAGAAAGTCCACAGCCGCCTGCATGCGGGTGTAGCTTTCCGCAGTCCCGTCGCCGAGGCGGACGACCAGATCGGCGCTGCGCTCAAGATGATAGGCGACTTCCTTGGAGGCCTTCTCGGCGATCTCGGCGATACGCTTGTCCGCCGAGCCCATCAGCGCCTTCAACAGCGGCAGATGCCAGGCGTCGAACAGATATTGCCGCATCAGCGTGCGGCCGAAATCGCCATTGGGCTGCTCGACCAGCAGGAGATTGCGGTAGCCGGAGACATCACGCAGGAAGGCGATCTCGTCGGGCCTACGGCCCTTGCCTTCGGCCTCGCAGGCGAGCCCGAGCCAGAGCTGGGTCTGGCCGATCAGGTCGAGCGCCGTGTTGGCGAGCGCGATGTCTTCTTCCAGCGCCGGGGAATGGCCGCACCATTCCGAATTGCGGTGGCCGAGGATCAGGCAGTTGTCGCCCATGCGCAGCGCGAACTCGGCGACCGCCGAAGAAACCGCAGAGGAAGAGGCCGGGGCGCTCATCACATGTGCCCCACTTCGTCCGGCACGTCGAAGAAGGTCGGGTGCCGGTAGACCTTGGCGTTGGCGGGGTCGAACAGCGGCCCCTTGTCGGAGGGCGCGCTGGCGACGATGTCGGCCGAGCGCACCACCCAGATGCTGACGCCCTCGTTGCGGCGCGTATAGACGTCGCGGGCATTGAGGATCGCCATTTCGGCATCCGGCGCGTGCAGGCTGCCGACATGCCGGTGGTTGAGGCCGTGCTGGCCACGGATGAAGACCTCCCAGAGAGGCCATTCGCTCGACATTGCTTTGCTCCCTTCTGGCGGTGCGTTACTCGGCGGCGATCCGGGCGGCCTGGCGCCGCGCCGCCTGCTTGCTCGCATGGGCTGTGAGCCCGTCGCGGAACCAGGCGCCGTCGTTCCAGGCCTTGCGCCGCGCCTCCAGCCGCTCGCGATTGCACGGGCCTTCGCCAGCGATCACCGCAAAGAACTCGGTCCAGTCGGGCTCGCCGAAATCATGGCCGCCCTTCGCCTCGTTCCACTTCAGCGCGGGATCAGGGACAGTCAGGCCGAGATACTTCGCCTGCGGCACCGTCTGGTCGACGAATTTCTGGCGCAGCTCGTCATTGGAATCCTGCTTGATGTTCCAGGCCATCGACTGGGCCGAATGCACCGAAGCATCGTCCGATGGGCCGAACATCATCAGCGAGGGCCACCACCAGCGATCGAGCGCATCCTGCGCCATCGCCTTCTGCTCCGGTGTGCCCTTGGCGAGCACTGTCATGATGTCGAAGCCCTGGCGCTGGTGGAAGCTTTCTTCCTTGCAGATGCGGACCATGGCGCGGGCGTAAGGGCCGTAGGAGCAGCGTTGCAGCGGCACCTGGTTCATGATCGCCGCGCCGTCGACCAGCCAGCCGATCGCGCCGATATCGGCCCAGCTCAGCGTCGGATAGTTGAAGATCGAGGAGTACTTCGCCTTGCCGGAATGAAGCTGCTCGTACATCTGGTCGCGGCTGATGCCGAGCGTCTCCGCCGCGCAGTAGAGGTAGAGGCCATGGCCGGCCTCGTCCTGGACCTTGGCGAGCAGGATCGCCTTGCGTTCCAGGGTCGGCGCTCGCGTGATCCAGTTGCCCTCCGGCAATTGGCCGACGATCTCGGAATGGGCGTGCTGGCTGATCTGCCGGATCAACGTCTTGCGGTAATCCTCCGGCATCCACTCCTTCGGCTCGATCTTCTGGCCGGCATCGATGCGCTGCTGGAAGGCGCGCTCCTGCGGCTCCATCTCGTCGAGGCTGCGGACCCGCTTCGCCTCGGTCTTGACCATCTGGGCATACATCGGCCTGCCTCCTGTTCCGGTTCGCGCGTCAGACGCGCTCGAGGATCACTGCAATTCCCTGCCCCACCCCGACGCACATCGTGCACAGGGCAAAACGCCCGCCGCTGCGCTGGAGTTGCCACATCGCCGTCGTCGCCAGCCGGGCGCCACTCGCACCCAGGGGATGGCCGAGCGCGATCGCGCCGCCATTCGGGTTCACCTGCGGCGCGTCGTCCGGCAGGCCGAGCTCGCGCAGCACCGCGAGCCCCTGCGCCGCAAACGCCTCGTTCAGCTCGATCAGGTCCATCTGCGCGAGCTCCAGCCCGGCGCGCTGCAAGACCTTGCGCACCGCCGGCACCGGGCCGATGCCCATGATGCGCGGCGCGACGCCGGCGGCCGCCATGGCGACGACGCGGGCGCGCGGCGTCAGGCCGTTGGCCTTCGCCGCCTGCTCGCTCGCCACGATCAGCGCCGCCGAGCCGTCATTGACACCCGAGGCATTGCCGGCTGTTACGCTGAGATCGGGGCCGTTGACGCCCTTGAGCCTGGCCAACTGCTCCAGCGTCACGTCCGGGCGCGGATGCTCGTCGCGATCGACGATGACGGGATCACCCTTCTTCTGCGGTACGGAGACCGGCGCCATCTCCTCAGTGAAGCGGCCGGCGGCCTGAGCCGCGGCCCAGCGCTGCTGGCTGCGCAGCGCGAAGGCGTCCTGGTCGGCGCGCGAGACGCCGAAATCGGCGGCGACGTTGTCGGCGGTCTCGGGCATGGAATCGATGCCGAAGGCCTTCTTCAGCTTCGGATTGACGAAACGCCAGCCGATAGTGGTGTCGTAGACCGCATTGGCACGCGAGAAGGCGGCATCGGCCTTCGGCATCACGAAGGGCGCGCGCGACATGCTCTCGACACCACCCGCAATCATAAGTTCGCAGTCACCGGCGCGGATCGAACGAGCGGCGAGCCCAAGCGCATCGAGCCCCGAGCCGCAGAGCCGGTTGACGGTGGTGCCGGGCACATCGACCGGCAGACCGGACAGGAGCACGGCCATGCGCGCGACATTGCGATTGTCCTCGCCGGCCTGGTTGGCGCAGCCGAGAATGACGTCGTCGATCCCGGCCCAGTCGACGGAAGGATTGCGCTGCATCAGCGCCGCCAGGGGCACCGCCGCCAGATCGTCGGCCCGGACGCTCGAAAGCATCCCGCCATAGCGGCCGACGGGCGTGCGAACCGCATCGCAAATGAAAGCGTCCGCCAAGGTGCTTCTCCCCGCAATCCGTCGTTTCGTTTTTATCAACCGACCGGTCGGTCATTTAATTGCACGAATTCGAGGAGAGATCAACAGGGCTAACGCGCTGCTGCTATCGACCGCAGCATGCTCGTCAAGGCTGTCTGATCGAGCCAACGGCAGGGCAGCCGACGCAATAAGAAAGGCCAACTGTTCTGGCCCGGACCGTTCTCATTGCCCTTTGCCTTTCAGAAGCGCGCCGCGTCTCCATGGCAGGAACCGGGTGGGACGCAATCCGATTTGACGGCAAGGATCGGAGTGTGACGGACACCGATCGGGAGCACGGTCGAGCCAGGACGATCCGAGACGACAGCCATGACAATCACCGCGAAACTCACGGCACTGCAGGATGCGACAGCGCTTCCGGTCGCGGAGGATCCGCGCTGGGCCCGCATCCTCGCGCGCGACAAGACCGCCGACGGACAGCTTTGGTATTCCGTCGCGACGACAGGTGTCTATTGCCGCCCGTCCTGCCCGTCGCGGACCGCCAATCCCAGGAACGTCACTTTGCATGCGACGCTGGACAGCGCCCGGGCCACCGGATTCCGGCCGTGCCGGCGCTGCAACCCGGATGGACCGTCGCTCGAATGCGAGAATGCGGCGCTGGTCGCCAAGGCCTGCCGGATCATCGAGGAGAGCGAGGAAGAACCTTCCCTCGAGCAGCTGGCCGGCGCGGTCGAGCGCAGCTCCAGCTATTTCCATCGCATCTTCAAGGCCGCAACCGGGCTGACTCCGAAGGATTACGCTGCGGCCGACCGGGCCAAGAAAGTTCGCGAGGGCCTGGATGCCGGCAGCAGCGTGACCGAGGCGATCTATGATGCCGGCTTCAATTCGAGCGGCCGCTTCTACGAGAAGTCGACCGGCATGCTCGGAATGACTCCGTCGCAATACCGGGCCGGCGGCGCCGATGAGGAGATCAGGTTCGCGGTCGGCCAGACCTCTCTCGGCGCAATCCTCGTCGCATCGAGCACGAAGGGCGTCGCCTCGATCCTGCTCGGCGACGATCCGGATGGGCTGGTGCGCAACCTGCAGGATCGCTTCCCCAAGGCGCAGCTGATCGGCATGGACCGCGAATATGAGGCGCTGATCGCCCGCGTCTGCGGCTTCGTCGAGAATCCGGGCCTCGGGCTCGACCTGCCGCTCGACGTGCGCGGCACAGCCTTCCAGCGCCGCGTCTGGCAGGCGCTGCGGGCGATCCCGGTCGGCGAGCGGGTGTCTTACTCCGAGGTCGCCCGCCGTATCGGCTCACCGAATGCGTTGCGCGCCGTGGCGGGCGCTTGTGCGGCGAACAATCTCGCGGTCGCCATTCCCTGCCATCGCGTGGTTCGCAATCACGGCGCGCTCTCGGGCTACGCATGGGGCGTCGAGCGCAAGCGCAGCCTACTCGACCGCGAGGCGGCGCTGAGCACGTGAGAAACGGCCCGGCACCTCGATGAAGCTGTTCGCGCACTCAGATGAACGCGTCGCCTTTCTCGCAAGCCTCGACGGCGAACGGCCTCGTGACCTGATGCCTTATCGCTTGGATCGTCGATGTGAGGATGCCGGACTGTCTAAGGTCTGGCGTTCTCAACGGCTGGCAGGGAAAGTTTCAACGATGTTTTCGCGCGGCGGATTCAATGCCAGGACGAGCCGCGGCGAGCCTCCCAAAAGCCGGGATGCCATCGACGCATTCGTCGCGCTCGCCAGCAACAACCCGGACAAGGCACTGGTCATGACCCATATCGGCCAGCTCGTCGCCGACGGCTTTGTCGCCTGGGAAATGCTCGACACCGGGGAAGTCGAGGTCTGCTTCACCTCCGGCGAGACCTACCTGCTGGCGGAGACCACGATCCTGAGGATTGCCTGATCGCGCGTCAGTGCTGTCGCTCGCGGGCGAGCAACATGCGTTTGCGCCGGACGCCCCAGCGATAGCCGGAGATCGAGCCGTCCTTCTTGATCACCCTGTGGCAAGGCATTGGGTTGGAGCGACTGTCCCCTAATGGACCTCGCGGGGCCTTGGGCTGGACACTCGTCGCAGGGCCCATCTCGGGGTTATCAGCTCTTCACCAAGCTACGGGCCTGCTGGCTGGGCAGCGCACTCGGTTGAAATCGCGGCCGAGGTTCCCCAACTGCCTCCGTCATGTCCTCGCCCCCCGACAATCACACACACCGATCGAAACGAGCCCTGCTGCTGCGCAATCCAAAGGCGCGCCGCGGCCAGGAATCGATCAACCCTCTCCTCGATCGCCTGAAGGATGGCGGGCTCGATGTCACCGTCGAGACCTTCGAGGCGCTGCCGGAAATCGCGCGCGACATCGTGCGCCTGCGCGACCGGGCCGATCTCGTCATCGTCTGCGGCGGCGACGGCTCGGTGTCCTCCGCTGCACTGGCAGCGATGGAAAGTGGCCTACCGCTGGGCATCATCCCGATGGGAACGGCAAATGACCTGGCGCGAACCCTCGACATCCCAATGGATCTTGTCGGCGCAGCAGACGTCATCGCTCGCGGCGAAATGCGCAAGGTCGATGTCGGCACGGTCAACGGTTACGCCTTCTTCAACGTCGCCAGCATCGGGCTTAGCAGCGAGCTGGCGCAGAGCCTCGACCCCGTGCTGAAGAAGCGCTTTGGCAGACTGGGCTACGCGGTCGCCGCCATGAAGGTCATGGCCGGCGCATCGCGGTTCAAGGCGAAGATCACCGAGAAGGGCCAGACGACCGACGTCGAGACCTACCAGATCGCCGTGGGCAACGGCCGGCACTATGGCGGCGGCAACGTGGTGCAGGAGGATGCCGAGATCGATGACGGCCATCTCGACCTCTACAGTCTCGAGATGACGAATCTCTGGAAGCTGGCGCTGATGCTGCGCTCGTTCCGCTCAGGCACTCACGGCGCCTGGCGCGAGGTCCGGACGGCGAAATGCGTCGAGTTCGACATCGAGACGAGAAAACCCATGCCGGTGAACACCGATGGCGAAATCGTTACCGCCACGCCGGCACATTTCAAAGTGCACCCGAAGGCCATTTCGATCTTTGCGCCGGCTGCAGGTGAACATCCGGAAACCGCTCATCCGGCGCTCTATCACCGCTGAAAGCTGCAGCGGCACCGACATGCACGGCGTCGCGGCTGGACGCCTCAACCAGCCCTGGAAGAGCGCGTTCCACTGGTTCGCCGCAGCGCGCCGGCCGATTGCCGCACGAGCTCCGCGATCTCGAGCAGTTGCTTCGCCAGCGGGCTGGTCTTGCGCCAGACCATGCCGATCGTCCGGGATGGCTCTGGCACCTTGAAATGCGAGATCGCGACCGAGGCCGAGCGCGTCTCGACAGCCACCGCCATTTCCGGGATCAAGGTCACGCCCAAGCCTGCATCGACCATCTGCACCAGCGTCGACAGGGAGCTGGCATCGAGCAGATCGCGCGACTGCACCGCCCGCGGCTTGGTGCTGCAGAACGAGAGGGCCTGTTCGCGGAAGCAATGCCCCTCCTCCAGCAGCAGCAGCCGCATCTCGCGCAAGGCCTCGCGGTCAGGAGCCGGCTTGCCCTCGTCCTCGCGCGGCCGCACCAGGACGAAGCGCTCGGTGAACAGGGCGACCTCGGTGAGCGAAGGCTCCGATACCGGCAAGGCGACGATCGCCATGTCGAGCCGGCCCTCGTTCAGCTCCTGCACCAGCTTCGGCGTCAGGGTCTCGCGCACATTGAGGTCGAGCCCGTCATGCAGGCGGGTGAGGTCACCGATCAGGCCCGGCAGCAGATAGGGCGCCACCGTCGGGATCACCCCGATGCGCAGCCGCGTGACCAGCCCATCGCGGGAGGCGTGCGCGTAACCTTCGAGCTCGTCGAGCGAGCGCAGGACATCCCTGGCCCGCGCCGCGATCTCCTCGCCGAAGCGCGTCAGCCGGACCTGGCGCCTGTCCCGCTCGAAGAGCTCGGCGCCGAGCTCTGCTTCCAAGGCCTTGATCTGCTGCGACAAAGCCGGCTGCGAGATCGCGCAGGCCTCCGCCGCGCGGCCGAAATGGCTGTGCCGCGCCAGCGCTTCGAAATAGCGCAGCTGCTTGAAAGTCAGGTTTGTCATAATCACAGCTTATCGTCGTGATCGGAAAATCGGAATTAAAATAATGAAACGGCCCTGCTAAGACCCTCGCAGCAGCCAGCCCAGCTCGGAGAGAGATATGAACGCGAAGACTGAGGACAGCACGGGCAAATGTCCCGTCGCCCATGGCGGCGGCGCCCGGCAGAACCGCGACTGGTGGCCGAACCGGCTGCCGGTCGAGCTGCTGAGCCAGCATTCGGCGAAGTCGGATCCGCTCGGCCAGGCCTTCGATTATCGCGCGGCCTTCGCCAAGCTCGACTACGCCGCGCTGAAGAACGACCTGCGCAAGCTGATGACCGACTCGCAGGACTGGTGGCCTGCCGATTTCGGCCATTACGGCCCTCTGTTCATCCGCATGGCCTGGCATAGCGCCGGCACCTATCGCCTCGCCGACGGGCGCGGTGGCGGCGGCCGGGGCCAGCAGCGTTTCGCCCCGCTCAACAGCTGGCCGGACAATGTCAGCCTCGACAAGGCGCGCCGCCTGCTCTGGCCGATCAAGCAGAAATACGGCCAGGCGATTTCCTGGGCCGACCTGATGATTCTGACCGGCAATGTCGCGCTGGAGACGATGGGCTTTCGCACCTTCGGCTTCGCAGCCGGCCGCGCCGACACCTGGGAGCCGGACCAGGATGTCTACTGGGGCCGCGAGACCAGCTGGCTCGGCGGCGACCTGCGTTACGCCCATGGCTCGGAAGGCGTCGAGAAGCCTGCCGGCGAGGCCGTGCTGGTCGCCGATGACGATGCCGACGGCGACGTGCATTCGCGCAAGCTGGAAAACCCGCTCGCCGCGACGCAGATGGGCTTGATCTACGTCAATCCGGAGGGCCCGGACGGCAACCCCGACCCGCTGCTCGCAGCAAGGGACATCCGCGACACCTTCGCTCGCATGGCGATGGATGACGAGGAGACCGTCGCGCTGATCGCGGGCGGCCATACCTTCGGCAAGACCCACGGCGCCGGCCCAACCGACAATGTCGGCGTCGATCCCGAGGCCGACGGCCTCGAAGCGCAGGGCCTTGGCTGGCACAACGGCTTCGGCTCCGGCAAGGGCGGCGACACCATCACCAGCGGCCTCGAGGTCACCTGGACCCAGACGCCGGCGCAATGGAGCAACTTCTTCTTCGAGAACCTCTTCGGCTTCGAATGGGAGTTGGAGAAGTCGCCGGCAGGCGCCCATCAATGGGTCGCCAAGAATGCCGAGGCCATCATCCCGCACGCCCATGATCGGTCGCGGAAGATCAAGCCGACCATGCTGACGACCGACATCTCGCTGCGGGTCGACCCGGCCTACGAGAAGATCTCGCGCCGCTTCCTCGAGAACCCACAGGCCTTCGCAGAGGCCTTCGCCCGCGCCTGGTTCAAGCTGACCCATCGCGATCTCGGCCCGCGCTCGCGCTATCTCGGCCCGGAAGTGCCGAAGGAAGAGCTGATCTGGCAGGACGTCGTGCCGGCGGCCGACCATCCGCTGGTCAATGCGGCGGATGTCGCCGCGATCAAGGAGAAGATCAGGGCCTCCAGCCTCAGCGTCTCCGAATTGGTCGGCACCGCGTGGGCTTCGGCCGCGACCTTCCGCGGCGGCGACAAGCGCGGCGGCGCCAATGGCGCTCGTGTCCGCCTCAGCCCCCAGAAGGACTGGGAGGTCAACCGGCCGGCGCAGCTCGCCAGAGTGATCGAGGTGCTGGACGGCATCCGCCGCCAGTTCAACAAGGAAGCCGACGGCGACCAGAAGATCTCGCTGGCCGACCTGATCGTGCTGGCCGGCAATGTCGGCGTCGAGCAGGCGGCGAAGGCCGCCGGTCACGACGTGACGGTGCCTTTCACGGCAGGCCGCACCGACGCCAGGCAGGAGCAGACCGACGTCCATTCCTTCGATGTGATGGAGCCGGCGCTGGACGGCTTCCGCAACTACCAGAAGCCGGGCGCCAAGGTGCCGGCCGAGGTGGCCCTGATCGACCGCGCCCAGCTGCTGACGCTGACCGCGCCGGAGCTGACCGTGCTGGTCGGCGGCCTGCGCGCCATCGACATCAATGCCGACGGCTCCAAGCACGGCATCCTGACCAACCGGCCGGGCGCGCTGACGAACGACTTCTTCGTCAACCTGCTCGACATGGGCACGCAGTGGAAGGCGATCTCCGAGGCCAAGGACGTGTTCGAGGGCACCGACCGCAAGACCGGCGCCGCCAAGTGGACCGGCACCCGCGCCGATCTCGTCTTCGGCTCGAACTCGATCCTGCGCGCCCTCGCCGAGGTCTACGCCAGCGCCGACGCCAAGGAGAAGTTCGTCAAGGACTTCGTCGCGGCCTGGACCAAGGTGATGAACCTCGACCGCTTCGACGTCGCCTGATGGCAGCAAAGTGCGGCCGCCTACGGGCGGCCG
>DASYHC010000143.1:0-3335 GCA_035998995.1 Allobosea sp. | reverse complement strand
GCCCCGATCGATCGCGAGGCGCTGGTGGCGGAAGCCGGGCTCGACTGGCGCATTTCGCAGGCCACCGCCCTCGGCTTGACCTACTCCGCCGCCTTTAGCGAACGCTCGCGCGACCACGCCCTCAAGGGCAGGGTCGAGATGAGGTTCTGACTACAGGCCCGATGCTGGCGCGGTGATGTCGGCTGCGAGCGAACCTGTTTCGCTGGCAGCCGTACCGGCACGCCGGCGGCGTTTGCCTCAGGCGGCGAGGCCGCCCTGCGAGCTCTTGTCATCGCGCAGCAGGTTGCGCAGCTGATAGGCCAGCGCCACCGGCGCCGGGAAGCGCTTGCGGCAGAAGGCGATCTTGCGGACGTAGTTGTCTATCCGCCAGGTCGCCCAGGTCTTGCCGGCGAAATAGGCGATGTCGCCCTGGCGCAGCGTGCGCTGCGAGCCGTCCTGCGCGGTGACGTGGACCTCGCCCTCCAGGATGATGACGGTCTCGTCCCAGTCGAAGTACCAGCGGAATTCGCCGGCGGTGCAATCCCACATGGCGGTCGTGGCGGCATCGTCGCCGCTGCGTGAATGCAGGCCGACGCGCGCGACCGGCTCGCCGGCGATGATCCAGGACGGCTCGATCGGGGAGGGTTCCAAGGGCAGGTCGTCCATGCCGCGAGCCACGAGCGGTGCCTGCTCGACCGGTGCTGCCAGCGGAATCTGCCGCATCATCATCGCAGCCGCGCCGGCGAGCATCATCTTCAAAGCCATCAATTCCTCCCTAAAATCGCGCGGATCATAAGAGAGGAGGGGTAAAGGCGGCCCTCGGGTTTCCCTCACACTTGTAGGCATCCGGTAGCGGCCCGGGTAACCATCCCGGGCCGATATCCGCGAGCGCCGCCTTCAGCCGCGGTCGACCGCGATGATCGCCTCGGCGAAGGCGGCCGGGGCCTCCTGCGGCAGGTTGTGGCCAATGCCGCCTTCGAGCGTCCGGTGGCGGTACCAGCCGGAGAACTTCTTGGCGTAGGCGGCCGGATCGGGATGCGGCGCACCGTTGGCGTCGCCTTCCAGCGTGAAGGTCGGCACGGTGATGACGGGGAAGGCCGCGAGCTTGCTCTCCAGCGCGTCGAATTGCGCCTCACCCTGCGCCAGGCCGAGGCGCCAGCGGTAATTATGGATCGAGATCGCGACATGGTCGGGATTGTCGAAGGCGGCGGCCGAGCGCGCGAAGGTGGCGTCGTCGAATCTCCACTTGGGCGACGCTGTCTCCCAGATCAGCCGGGCGAAGTCGCGGGTGTTCTTCGCGTAGCCGGTCGCGCCCCGCTCGGTGGCGAAATAGAACTGGTACCACCACTGCTGCTCGGCCTTCGGCGGCAGCGGCGCTTCGTTCAGCTTCTGGCTGCCGATCAGATAGCCGCTGACCGAGACCAGGCCCTTGACCCGCTCGGGCCAGAGCGCCGCGACGATGCAGGCCGTGCGCGCGCCCCAGTCGCAGCCGCCGAGCAGCACCTTGTCGAGCTTGAGCGCATCCATCAGCGCGATCACGTCGATGGCGAGCGCGCCCTGCTGGCCATTGCGTGGCGTCTCGGCGGAGAGGAAACGGGTTTCGCCATAGCCGCGCAGCGAGGGCACGATCACCCGGTAGCCTTTGGCCGCCAGAAGCGGGGCGACATCGACATAAGTGTGGATGTCATAGGGCCAGCCATGCAGCAGGATGACGACCGGGCCATCGGCCGGGCCCTGCTCGGCATAGGAGACGCGGAGCACACCGGCATCGACCTGCTTGAGCGTCCCGAAGGAGGACAGCGTGGCCGGCGCCGCGAGAGCTGATCGGCCAAGGCCGAGCCCGGCCGCGGCGATTGCCGTCGTCATGGCGCCGACGATGAGGCGGCGGCTGGGATCGATGGTTTCGGAGGTCTTGGCCTTGGTCATGATGGAATGCCTTCTGCGCGGGGTGGCGACAACCGGGAGAAGAAGGGCGCCGGCGGAGATCTCCGCGCGGCGCCGTCCGGTACAGGTCAGACGAGGTTGATCTCGACCTCGATGTTGCCGCGGGTCGCCTTGGAGTAAGGGCAGGTCTGGTGTGCCGCATCGACCAAAGCGCGGGCGGTCTCGTGATCCAGCCCCGGCAGGGCGACGTTCAGGCGGGCCTGCAGGAAGTAGCCGTTCTCGCCATGGCGCAGATCGACTTCGGCATCGACGGCGGTCTCGGCAGGAACCGCGACCTTGCGCTCGCGCGCCGCCAGCCCGATCGCGCCGATGAAGCAGGCCGACCAGCCGGCAGCGAAGAGCTGCTCGGGATTGGTGCCGGCGCCAGCCGCGCCAGGGGAGGTCAGGTTGACTTCGAGGCGGCCATCCGAGCTGCGGGCGGCGCCGTCGCGACCGCCGGTGGTGTGGGTGCGGCCGGTGTAGAGAACCTTGTCGGTGCTGGACATGTCGAGCTTCCTTGCGTTCGTTAGATCGTATCCGATCTAATCGGATGCGGTCATATATGTGGAGCACTCAAACGATGTCAATCCTTCCGATTTAATCGGATGCGATATATATTGAGATGACATTGACGCACTCAGCACGAGGCCCGGCCATGCCTACTCCGACCCCGAACGATCCGAATGTGCCCAAGCTGGCGAATTTCCTCTGCTTTGCGATCTATTCGGCCAATCTGGCCTATGGCCGCGCCTACAAGCCGATCCTCGACGAGCTCGGGCTGACCTATACCCAGTACATCGCGATCATCGCGCTCTGGGAGGAGGACAATCAGAGCGTCGGCGGCCTGGGCGAGAAGCTGTTCCTGGAGTCGAACACGCTGACCCCGATCCTGAAGAAGCTGGAAGCGCTCGGCTATATCCGCCGCCAGCGCGATCCGGCCGATGAGCGACAGGTCCGCGTCAGCCTGACGCCGGAAGGGCGGAAGCTGCGCGAGAAGGCGCTGCCGATGAATCTGATCGCGGCAGCAGGGCTCGGCGAGGATTTTGCGGTGGTGCAGAAGGCGGTGGTCAGGCTGCGCAGCAACCTGCTTAAGGCGGCGCGGGGGCAGGGAGCGAGGACTGCTGCAGTGGCCGAAGCCGAGTAGACGCTCGGTGGAAACGCCGCCTTTCCCTTCTCCCCTTGCGGGAGAGGGTGGCGCGAAGCGCCGGATGAGGGGGCGCTCAAGTCTTGAAGGTTTCGGAAAGGTCGCGCTCAGCAGCAATCTCTGTCGCGCGACCCCTCACCCCAACCCGTGTGTGTAGTAGAGGCGTGAGCCTTGATGCTGAGGCTCGCGGGGTCTCTGCGGGGAGCCCGCCCCTACCCGTGGTGGCCAAGACCGTGGGAGAGCCGAGGGCCGCCGCAGAGCGTCATTCACGCCCGGACAGTCGCGGGGG
>DASYHC010000142.1:0-27248 GCA_035998995.1 Allobosea sp. | reverse complement strand
CGGCCTGACCTCGGAGAACTGGTCCCAGCTCAGCCTGCTCGGCAAGATCGGCGACTATCTCTGGCACATCGCCCTGCCGGTGCTGGCGATGGCGCTGGGCGCTTTCGCGACCTCGACGCTCCTGACCAAGAACTCCTTCCTCGACGAGATCAGGAAGCAGTATGTGCTGACCGCGCGGATGAAGGGCCTGTCGGAGCGCGGCGTGCTCTACGGCCATGTCTTCCGCAACGCCATGCTGATCGTCATCGCCGGCTTCCCCGGCGCTTTCGTGCATGCGCTGTTCGCCGGCTCGCTCTTGATCGAGACGATCTTCTCGCTCGACGGGCTCGGGCTCCTCTCCTTCGAGGCGATCGTCAACCGCGACTATCCCGTCGTCTTCGCCAATCTCTACATCTTCTCGCTGATCGGCCTTCTCGTGCATCTGATCACCGACCTGACCTATGCTTGGGTCGACCCGCGCATCGACTTCGAATCGCGGGAGGCCTGAGGTGTCCGACACGCTTCTCGACGCCCCGCCGGCCCTGCGCTCCGCCGAGCCCGCCACCGCGCCCCCGCAAATGAAGCAGGGCTGGCTCAAGCTCTCTCCGATCAACCGGCGTCGCCTCGACAGCTTCAAGGCCAACAAGCGCGGCTGGTGGTCGTTCTGGATTTTCCTGACGCTGTTCGTGCTATCGCTCTTCGCCGAGTTCATCGCCAACGACCGGCCGCTGATCGTCCGCTACAAAGGCGAGACGCTGTTCCCGGTCGCGGTCAACTATCCTGAGGAGAAGTTCGGCGGCTTCCTCGCCACGACCGATTATCGCGACCCGACCATCGCCAAGGAGATCGCGGCCAATGGCTGGGCGATCTGGCCGCCGATCCGCTATTCCTACCGCACGCATAATCTCGACTTGCCGGTGCCGGCCCCTGCCCCGCCGACCTGGATGCTCAAGGACGAGCAGTGCCGTCCCATCGCCGAGCGGACCGGCAGCATGACCTGCCGCGAGCTCGAATGGAACTGGCTCGGCACCGACGACCAGGGCCGCGACGTCGTCGCCCGGCTGATCTACGGCTTCCGGATCTCCGTGCTGTTCGGGCTGATCCTGGCCTCGATCTCCTCGGTGATCGGCATCGCGGCGGGCGCGATCCAGGGCTATTTCGGCGGCTGGACCGACCTGATCTTCCAGCGCGTCATCGAGATCTGGACCTCGATCCCGGCGCTCTACCTCCTGATCATCGTCGCTGCGATCATCACACCGGGCTTCTTCGTGCTGCTCAGCATCCTCTTGCTGTTCTCGTGGGTGGCGCTGGTCGGCGTCGTGCGCGCCGAGTTCCTGCGGGCGCGCAACTTCGAATATGTCCGTGCCGCGCGGGCGCTTGGCCTCTCCAACCGGGCGATCATGGTCAAGCATTTGCTCCCCAACGCCATGGTGGCGACGCTGACCTTCCTGCCCTTCATCCTCAACGGCTCGATCACCACGCTGACCTCGCTGGACTTCCTCGGTTTCGGCCTGCCGCCCGGCTCTCCCTCGCTCGGTGAGCTATTGGCGCAGGGCAAGGCAAACCTGCAGGCGCCCTGGCTCGGCCTCTCCGGCTTTGCGGTGATCGCACTGATGCTGTCGCTGCTGATCTTCGTCGGCGAGGCGGTGCGGGACGCATTCGACCCGAGGAAGACCTTCACGTGAGCACCGTGCTATAATCGCCGCGAGGAGAGGGCGATGAACAAGATCGTGCGCGAGCACTACCCAGTCGAGAAGCTGCCCGAGGATTTGCGGGCGGAGCTGGGGCTTGCTCAGACAGTAACCGTCGTGATCGAAGCTGAAACGCCCCCCCGCCAAAACGACCCGCTGGTCCGACAGGCAATCGATGAACTCAAGGCTTATCGAGCCCGGCTGCCGGTCACACCATCGGACTCGGTCGAGCGCGTCAGCAAGCTGCGCGACGAGTGGGATCGGTGACGGAATCCAAGCTCGTTTATCTCGATGCCTGCGCGATCATCGAACTGCTCGAGAAGCGGACCGCGGAATCGTCGGCGCTGAGCGCTTTGCTGGAGGTCGCGGCGGGCAATCCGACGCATTTGCTCACAAGCGAGTTAACGCTCACCGAAGTCCTCGTCGACCCCATACGTGGCCTGATGGATATCACACCGTGGCAGGAGGGCGCTCCGTTCAGCCGCGATCATCATGATTGGTACCTAGCCAATCTCACGGATGACAGCCTTCTCGTGCGTACACGCCCTATTACCAGATCGATCCTGACGCGGGCCGCCCTCATGCGAGCGCGTGTCAAATCACTGCGGTCCCCGGATGCGATCCATGCGGCGACAGCCTACGAAGCCGGCTGCGCGCACTTCATCAGTGGAGATCAGCGGCTGATGAAGGGCATCGAACGAGACCCCGCTTGGCAGACCGCCAGCGGCAGATTCAGCTTTGTTCCGCTGGATGCTGCCGCGATAGAAGCACTGATAAGGCAGTTCGACGCTTGACCTCCACCCCCCTCCTCTCCGTCCAGGACCTTTCCGTCGCCTTCCGCCAGGGCGGGCAGGAGACGCTCGCGGTCGACAAGGTCTCGTTCGAGATCGCCAAGGGCGAGACGCTGGCGCTGGTCGGCGAATCCGGCTCGGGCAAATCGGTCTCGGCGCTGTCGATCCTGAAGCTGCTGAACTATCCGGCGGCGCATCACCCTTCCGGCAAGGTGCTGTTCAACGGGCAGGACCTGATCGCGGCCGACGAGGACGCGATGCGCAAGGTCCGCGGCAACGACATCACCATGGTGTTCCAGGAGCCGATGACCTCGCTCAACCCGCTGCACCCGATTGCGCGGCAGATCGGCGAGATCCTCGAACTGCACAAGGGCCTGCGCGGCGAGAAGGCGCGCGCCCGCACGCTCGAACTGCTCACTCTGGTCGGCATCCGCGATGCGGCAAGCCGCCTCGACGCCTATCCGCACCAGCTCTCCGGCGGCCAGCGCCAGCGCGTGATGATCGCGATGGCGCTCGCCAACGAACCCGACCTCCTGATCGCCGACGAGCCGACCACCGCGCTCGACGTCACCGTGCAGGCGCAGATCCTGACGCTGCTGAAGGAGCTGCAGGCGCGACTCGGCATGGCGATCCTGTTCATCACCCACGACCTCGGCATCGTCCGGCGCATCGCCGACCGGGTCTGCGTGATGCTGAAGGGCAAGATCGTCGAGCAGGGCCCCGTCGCCGAAATCTTCGGCAATCCCCAGCACGCCTATACCCAGCGCCTGCTCGCGGCCGAACCGAAGGGCCGGCCGGAGCCGGTGCCGGAGGGCGCGCCGATCCTGCTGGAGGCCGGGCCGGTCAAGGTCTGGTTCCCGATCAAGACCGGGCTGCTGCGCCGCACGACCAGCCATGTGAAGGCGGTCGACGGCATCTCGGTGAAAGTCCGCGAGGGCGAGACACTCGGCATCGTCGGCGAATCCGGCTCCGGCAAGACCACGCTCGGCCTCGCAATCCTCAGGCTGATCTCCTCTGAGGGGCCGATCGTCTTCCTTGGCGACCGCATCGACGGGCTGAAGAGCAAGGCGGTCCGGCCGAAGCGCAAGGATCTGCAGGTCGTCTTCCAGGACCCCTATGGCTCGCTCTCGCCGCGCATGTCGGTCGCCGACATCGTCGCGGAGGGGCTCACCGTCCAGCAGAAGGGGCTGGGCTACCAGCGCCAGCGCGAGATCGTGGCGCAGGCGCTCGCCGATGTGGGCCTGGATCCGGCGACGATGGACCGCTACCCGCACGAATTCTCCGGCGGCCAGCGCCAGCGCATCGCCATCGCCCGCGCCATGGCGCTAGACCCGAAATTCGTTGTGCTGGACGAGCCGACCTCGGCGCTCGACATGTCCGTGCAGGCGCAGATCGTCGAATTGCTGCGCGGGCTGCAGGCGAGGCGCAAGCTCGGCTATCTCTTCATCAGCCACGATCTCAAGGTGGTCAGGGCGCTGTCGCACCGGGTGGTGGTGATGCAGAACGGCAAGGTGGTCGAGGAAGGGCCGGCGGAGGAGATCTTCCAGCGCCCGCGCGAGGCCTATACGCAGGCGCTGCTCGCCGCCGCCCTCAACATCGAGCCGGCCAACAGCGCCGCGGTGCGCGACTGATGGCGCGCGCCATCCTGATCGTGCTCGATTCCGTCGGCTGCGGCGGCGCCGAGGACGCGGCCGCCTATGGCGACGAGGGGGCCGACACGCTCGGCCATATCGCTGAGGCCTGTGCCGAAGGACGCGGCGACCGCGCGGGCCTGCGCGGCGGGCCGCTGGACATCCCCAATCTCGCCCGGCTCGGCCTCAGCCATGCCTGCGAGGCCTCCACGGGCAAGTCGCTCGCCGGCGTGACACGACCGAGCGCTCCGCAGGGCCAATACGGCTATGGCGTCGAGGTCAGCCAGGGCAAGGATACGCCATCAGGCCATTGGGAGATCGCCGGCTGCCCGGTGCCGTTCAAATGGGGCTACTTCACCGCGCTGGAGAATACCTTCCCGCCGGACCTCGTCGCAGCGATCATCCGCGAGGGAGCCCTGCCCGGCATCCTCGGCAATAAGCATGCCTCGGGCACGGCGGTAATCGATGAGCTTGCAGAGGAGCATATCTCGACCGGCAAGCCGATCTGCTACACCTCGGTCGACTCAGTGCTGCAGATCGCGGCGCATGAGGAGCATTTCGGACTGGAGCGGCTCTACGCCCTTTGCAGGAAGGTTCGGCTGCTGGTCGACCCGCTGCGGATAGGCCGCGTCATCGCCCGGCCATTCGTCGGCACGACCGAGACCGGCTTCACCCGTACCGGCAACCGCAAGGACTTCGCGATCCCGCCGCCGGACGAGACCATCCTCGACCGTCTCGCGGCGCAGGGCCGGCCCGTGGTCACCGTCGGCAAGATCGGCGACATCTTCGCGCATCGGAACACCGGCGAGGAGATCAAGCCTTTCGGCAATGCGGCCATGTGGACCGCGGCGCTGGAGGCGTTCGCCAACTTGCCGGATGGCGGCTTCTGCTTCGTCAACCTCGTCGATTTCGACACCGAATACGGCCATCGCCGCGACATCCCCGGCTATGCGGCAGCGCTCGAAGCCTTCGACCGTGAGCTGCCGCAGCTTGAGGCCCTGCTGCGACCCGGCGACGTCGCCGTGATCACCGCCGACCATGGCAACGATCCGAGCTGGCCTGGCTCCGACCATACGCGCGAGCATGTGCCAATCCTGGCTTTCGGGCCAGGCGTGCCGGCCGGCCCCATCGGCCGCCGCGAAAGCTTCGCCGACATCGCGGCGACGCTCGGGGACTGGTTGAAGCTAGGCGCGATCGGCCCCGGCCACGCCTGGTAGTCGAGGCTTTTGGTTTTGACACATTTTCTTTACGCGAGCCGGTCCCCACTTCGCTTGAAAATGCTCTAGGCAGCGGCGACGCGCTCGCAGAACTCGGCCACCTCGCGGCGGATGCGTTGGGCCTGCGTCGCCAGATCGCTGGACGAACTCTGCAGGCTGCCGGCCGCAGCGTAAGTGCGCTCGGTCACCGCCTCGAAGCTCTGCAGGGTCTGGGCACTGCGGCTGGCGCCGTCGGAGGAGACCTGAACCTCCTTGGCGATCTCGGCGGTGGCGCGATCCTGTTCGCCGACCGCATAGGCGATCGCGACCGAGACGGTCTCGACCTCACCGATCGCCTCGACGATCTCGCGGATCGACTTGAGCGACCGCTGCGAGGCGGTCTGGATCGCTTCGATCGAGCGCGAAACTTCAGCAGTCGCGCTCGCGGTCTGCGCCGAGAGAGTCTTCACTTCGCTGGCGACGACGGCGAAGCCCTTGCCCATGGAGCCGGCGCGCGCCGCCTCGATCGTCGCGTTCAGCGCCAGCATGCTGGTCTGCGCGGCGATGCCGCGGATGATCTCGACGACGGCGCCGACGCTTTCACCAGTGCGCGCCAACGCCTCGATCTCGGTGCTGGCGGCCCGCGCCAGCTTTGCAGCCGATTGCGAGCTGTCGGCGGTCTGCGTGACGTTACGGCCGATCTCGGCGATCGACGAGGCCAGTTCCTGGCTGGCGGCCGCAGTCTGCTCGATGGCGGTCGTCACCTCGGTCGAGCTGCGCGAGACCAGCGCGATCTGCTGGCGCGCCCGGTCGGAAGCGCCGGTCAAGCCGCGCGCATCGACCTGCATCGCCTCTGAGGCCTTGTCGAGCACGGCCATGGCGCCGTCCATCTCGTCGCGGAAATGCTCGACCATGGCGCGCAGGCGCTGGGCGCGGGCCTCGGCATCGTCGGCGAGTTCCCGTTCGCGTTCACCCGCCAGCCGCTCGCGCTCGGCGACCTCCTCCGCACGACGCAGATTGGCCTCGGTCTGCGCGAAGATACGCGCGGTCATCACCGCGATCACGGCCAGAAAGCTCGTCTCGACCACCACGATGACGGCGTGCAGCAGGACCCGAAGCAGATTGCCGCCCTGATAGAAGACGGCGGCCGGCAGGACGAACTGCAGCACCAGGTGGTGCACCGCCGTGAGTGCCGCACCCAGGATGATCGGCCGCCAGTCGCAGAAGCCGGCGAGCAGCGCCAGCACGGCGAAATAGTACATGTGCATGTCGGGCTGCCAGGGATGCCCGGAGAAGACGGCGACCAGGATCGAGACCTGGCCGATCAGGGCGATCGCGATCGCGCTCTGCGCCAGCAGCGTCGCGCCGACGGCGCGATAGGCGATCAGAGCCGCCAGCGCGAGCATCAGCGCACTGAGCGCGGGTATCAGCCCCTCGCCTGATTGAGCTAGCGAGGCCAATGCGAGCAGCGGGATGTGAATGAAGGCGAGACCGATGAGGCAGCGTGCGACCAAGTCGCGAAGGCCAGGCAAAGTCAACGTCATAGGCGGCTCGCTTCGGCCTCGGGAGAAATGATGCATCCGGCAAGGCCGTCAAGGCGCAGCATCAGCAAAGCACCGGACGGCCTTGCTGCACTCTCCGGAGCGAGAACGACGATGAAGGGTACCGACCCGTGCCGCAGGATCCTGGCACCGGTCGCCAGGCTGCGCGCCACCGCCTCCTCGCCGGACACCCAGGGCGGGAAGATCGCCGCCAGCGGAGGCGATGCTCCCGCGGCCGCGCCGGGCAGGCTCGCGAGGGTCAGGATACCGGAGAAGAGCGCCAGGCCCGCGATCAGACCGATGTCGCGCCACGGTCGAGGCCTCCTGGAGCGGGATGCTGTCGGTATCGCGACGGGGGTCATCCTCAGCTCGGCCCTCGACTTGGCTAACGTAACGTTGCCTTCAACTACGTTCCTGATCCGGGCTCCTTAAATTTCTGTTAAGCGCTTCTGAGACCTCCACAATTTGGAGCGATCCCAGAATACAACTTTTACGTTTCTTCAATGGCGCGCTTATACACCTTATAGTTGTATAACCAGAAAGAAGCGCGCCATGCGATCACACCTCCAGTCGCTCAGGACCGACCGTTCGGCCAGCACGGCGGTCGAATTCGCCTTTATCGCCCCAATCCTGCTGATGCTGCTGTTCGGGATCATCGGCTACGGCCACGCCTTTGGCGTGTATCACGGTGTCCAGCAGCTCGCCGCGGAAGCAGCGCGCGCCTCCGTCGCCGGTCTCGACGATGCAGAGCGCGAACGGCTGGCCCGATCCTTCATCACGCGCAATATCGGCTCCTACGCCTTCCTCGAGCCTGCCAAGCTCACGGTCCGGACAACGGCCCTTGGCGCCCCGGCGCCGAGCTTCGAGGTCGCGATCGTCTACGACTACTCCGACAGCATCTTCAACCGGCTCAGCTCGATCGTCGCGCTGCCGATGCCGGTCGTCGAACGCCGCGCCGTCGTCCAGCGCGGCGGCTACTGACGCAATCCTCGTATCGACTGCACAGGAGACCAGCATGATCCGTGCACTCCGAAAGCTCCTCGCCGACCGCCGCGGCATTTCGTCGATCGTCTTCGCCAGCTCCTCGCTGGTCCTCTTCGGCTTCGGCACGATGGCGGTCGATGTCGGCAGCTTCTTTTATCAGAAGCGCCGGCAGCAGACCGCAACGGACCTCGCCGCGCTCGCCGCTGCGGCCGATCTCGAACGCGCCGGGGTTGCAGCCCGGGCAAGCGCGAGCCGCAACGGCTTTCTGGCCAGCGCCGTGGAGACGGTGCAGACCGGCACCTACACGCCCGATGCGCGCCTGGCACCCGATGCGCGCTTCCGGCAGGGTTCGGGACCAGCGGCCAACGCGGCCCGGATCGAGATGCGCGCGACCACTCCGATGATCCTCGGCCGTGTCATCGCCGCTGGCCTGGGCGGTGAGACCGGTGAGGTCGCCATCGTGACGCGCGCGACCGCCGCGCAGGAGGCGCAGGCTGCCTTCGCCGTCGGCTCGCGGCTGGCCCGCGTCGAGGGTGGCGCTCTCAACGGCCTGCTCGGCGGCCTCCTCGGCACGACAGTATCGCTGTCAGTGATGGACTATGAGGGGCTGGCGCGGGCGCGGATCGACCTGTTCGGCTTCGCCCGCCAGTTGGCGACGCGTGCCGCGATCTCGGCCCTGACCTTCGACGAGGTCGTCCGAGCCAATGTCCGCATCGGCGACGTCATCCTCGCCGCCCAGGATGCGGCGCGCGCTCAAGGGGCGGGCAGCGACGCGATCGCGGCGCTGAGCCGCCTGGCGGCGGCCGCAACCGGCTCGGGTCAGCGCCTCAACCTGCAGAGCCTGGTCCAGTTTGGCAGCTATGGTGGCCGGCAGCTGAGCGAGGAGGTGCCGCTCAAGGCATCGCTGTCGGCGCTCGATCTGGTCTCGGCCGCGGCCCAGATCGCCAACGGCTCGCGCCAGCTCGATCTCAGCCTCGCGGTCAACGTGCCCGGCCTCGCCGCGGTCTCGCTCAAGCTCGGCATCGGCGAGCGACCGGTCGGCACCAGCATGGTGCGGGTCGACCGCGCCGGAGCAAGCGTCCACACCGCCCAGACGCGCCTGCTGCTGACGCTCACCCTCGTCGGCAGCGGCCAGGCCTCGCTGGTCAAGCTGCCGCTCTATCTGGAGCTCGCCTCCGCGACCGCCCGCCTGACCTCCGTCTCCTGCGGGGCTGGCGACGTCGCAAGCTCGCGGGTGACGCTGGGCGTGACGCCGGCGGTGGCCGACGCCTGGATCGGTCAGGTCTCCAATGCCGAGTTCAGCAATTTCAGCACGAGGCCGAACCCGCCCGCAGCGACGCTGCTCAACCTGCTCGGCCTCGTCAAGGTGAACGGCCGGGCTCATGTCACAATCAGCAATACCAGCGAGACGCCGGTGAGTTTCAGCTATGCCGAGATCCAGCGGGTCGACAAGAAGACGACCTCGACGCAGAACTTCGTCGCGAGCCTGCTGTCGCGGCTGGTCGGGGATCTCGAGCTCGAGGTCGTGCCGCTCGGGATCGGACTTCCCATACCCGGCATCGGCGGCGCCGTGAGCGGCGTCATCGCCGGCGCTGCCGCCCCGCTCGACCAGGTGCTGACGAGCCTGCTCAATACGCTCGGGATCGGACTGGGGCAGGCCGACAGCTGGGTCAGCGGCGTCCGCTGCGGCGGGGCCGTGCTGATCCAATAGGGTTCAGGATCGGAGCCGCGTCTTGATCCGCTGCATCAGCCCGTCGCGGACGGCACGATAGGCGTCGAGCACCTGCTCGCGAGAGCCCTGGATGATGGTCGGGTCCGGCGTCGGCCAGTACTCGACCTCGGCAGCCAGGGTACGGGTGAGTTCCAGCGCCTTGTGATGCGCCTCCGGCGAGAGCGAGACGATCAGGTCGAAGTTGAGTCCCTCCCACTCCTCCAGCTCCTCGACCGTCTTCGGCTTGTGCTTGTGCGCGTCGATGCCGATCTCGTCGAGCACCGACAGCGCGAAGGGATCGAGCTCGCCCTTGCGCTTGCCGGCAGCGGACTGGACATAGATCGACTTGCCGAAGAAGTGCTTGGCCAGCGCCTCCGCCATGGGCGAGCGCACCGCGTTGTAGGCGCACATGAACAGTACGCTCTGAAGCTTACGCGGTACGGGCGGCTCCAAGCGCTCAGCCCTTCCAGTGCAGCGCGTAGATCAGGGTGAAGAGGCGGCGTGCGGTCTCGTTGTCGATCTCGACCTTGTTCGACAGCCGCTCGACCAGCAGAACCGCCGCCTCGTCGTGCAGGCCACGGCGGCCCATGTCGATCGCCTCGATCTGCGCGGGCGTCGAGGTCCGGATGGCGGCGTAATAGCTGTCGCAGACCAGCTCGTAGTCCTTGATGATGCGCTTGAGCGGCGTCAGCGAGAGATGATGCGTGACGACCGGCGCGCCGTCGGCGCTCTTCACCTCGAAGGCGAGCCGCCGTTCGACCAGCGCGAGATGGACGGCGTAAGGGCCGCCGTCGAAATCGGGCAAGGCAAAATGATTGCGCTCGATCAGGTCGTAGATCGCGACGGCGCGCTCATGCTCCTGGTCGGCACTGCCACGCCCGAGAGAGGCCTCGTCGAGCGTGACGGCGACCAGATGGTTGCGTTCCGACATGTCACCTCCGCGCCAGCAGATGTCGGCGCAGAATCGCCGCCTCGACGTTAGCCGTTGAGTCGGATCGTCACGGAACGCGCGTGAGCCTGCAAGCCCTCGGCCTCGGCGAGCTCGGTCGCGGCGCCGGCGAGCGCCCGCAGCGCCTCGGAATCGCATTTCAGCAGGGAGGTGCGCTTCATGAAATCCGGCACACCGAGCCCCGAGGAGAAGCGGGCAGAGCGCGCCGTCGGCAGGACATGGTTCGAGCCTCCGACATAGTCGCCGATCGCTTCGGGCGTATGCCCGCCCAGGAAGATCGCGCCGGCATTGCGGATGCGCGCAGCAAGCCCGTCGGCATCGGCAGCGATGATCTCGAGATGCTCAGGCGCGAGCCGGTCGACCAGCGGGATCGCCTTGTCGAGCGCATCGACCAGGATGACGGCGCCGAATTCGCGCCAGCTCTCACCGGCGATCCCGGCCCGCGGCAGCGTCCTGAGCTGGCCTTCGACCGCGCGCTCGACCGCGTCGGCGAGCGCGACATCGTCGGTGATCAGGATCGACTGGGCGGCAGTGTCGTGCTCGGCCTGGGCGAGCAAATCGGCGGCGATCCAGTCGGCGTTTGCGCTGGCGTCAGCCAGGACCAGCACCTCGGAAGGGCCGGCGATCATGTCGATGCCGACCGTGCCGAAGACACGGCGCTTGGCGGCGGCGACATAGGCGTTGCCGGGGCCGACGATCTTGGCGACCGGGAGAATCGTCTGCGTGCCATGGGCGAGCGCGGCGACGGCCTGCGCCCCGCCGATCCTGTAGATCTCGTCGATGCCGGCGAGTTTCGCCGCGGCAAGAACGAGCGGATTGCCCTCGCCGCGCGGCGTCGGCGCGACCATGACCAGGCGCTCGACCCCGGCGACCTTGGCCGGGATCGCATTCATCAGCACCGAGGAAGGATAACTTGCCGTGCCGCCCGGCACGTAGAGGCCGGCGGCCTCGACCGCGCTCCAGCGCCAGCCGCTCTCGACCCCGAGCGCATCGCGCGACCAGGAGTCGGCCGGCTTCTGGCGCAGATGATAGGCTTCGATCCGGGCGCGGGCTGTCTCGAGTGCCGCGAGCTGCTCGCGCGTACAGGCGGCGACCGCCGCCTCGATCTCGTCCTGCGTGACGCGCAAGGTCTGCGGCGTCAAAGCGAGCTTGTCAAAGCGCTCAGTGTAGTCGATCAGCGCCGCATCGCCGCGGGCGCGGACATCGGCGATTATCGCCGCCGCGACCTGGTCGACATCCTCGGAAACCTCGCGCTTCATCGCGAGCAGGGCCGTGAACTCCCGCTCGAAACCGGCATTGCGTGCGTCAAGCCTGATCGGCATGGCAAATATCCTGACCGGAAGAGGCTCAGCCGGCGTCCGGGTGGGCAGGCGTCGCGACGGCTTCCCAGATCGGGCCGAGATCCTTCATCTGCGCCTCGATGCACTCGACATCGAGCTGGATGGCGGCGCCGTCGGAGAAATGCAGGGTCACCTGCCCAGCCGGATCGTCGCTCTGCGTGAAGGTGACGGCGAGCAGGCTGAGCACGGCGTCCCCCGCCGCGACCTTCGTGCTGCGGGCTGCCGTCACGCGCTCGAAATGCAAGGCGGAGAGCCGGCGGCGCTTCTGGCCTTGCGCTGCGCCCTCCCAGTCGAAGCGACGCAGCGCCAGGGCGAAACGCTTCTCGCCCGGCAGCCAGACGATATCGCCGCGCTTCAGCACCGCATCCTGCAAATGCGCCGAGATCACCGACAAATCGTCGGCGTCCAGGGCGATCAGCTTGAGCGGTTCGGCGGCGGGATCGGACATGGAGACTCTTGTCTTATCGCATTTTCTTCACGCGAACCGGCGTCCACTTCGCTCGAAAATGCTCCAGGCCCTATCTGGCGGGGGCGATGCCTTGCGTCAACCGCTGATGCGTTCGACCTGGGCGCCGCAACGGCTGAGCTTGGCCTCTAGCGCCTCGAAACCGCGGTCGAGATGATAGACGCGGTTGATCATCGTCTCGCCCTCGGCGACGAGGCCGCCGATGACCAGCGAGACCGAGGCGCGCAGATCGGTCGCCATCACCGGCGCGCCGGTGAGCTTCTCGACGCCGTCGACATAGGCCGCATCGCCGTCGAGCCGGATCTTGGCACCGAGCCGGGCGAGTTCCTGCACGTGCATGAAGCGGTTCTCGAAGATAGTCTCGCGGATGCGCGAGGTGCCCTTCGCCTTGGTCATCAGCGCCATGAGCTGAGCCTGGAGATCGGTCGGGAAACCCGGGAACGGATCAGTGGTGACATCGACCGGCTCGAGCGCGGCACCGTTGCGGTGGACGCGGACGCCTTCATTGGTCTCGGTGACGTCGACGCCAGCCTGGCTCAGCACATCCAGCGCGGCCTGCAGCAGGTCGGCGCGGGCGCCTTCGAGCAGCACGTCGCCGCCGGTCATCGCCACCGCCATCGCATAGGTGCCGGTCTCGATCCGGTCCGGCAGGACGGCATGGTGCGCCCCGCCCAGGCGCGAGACGCCGCGGATGGTGATGGTGGAGGTCCCGGCACCCTCGATCTTGGCGCCCATCTTCTCAAGGCAGGCGGCGAGGTCGACGACCTCGGGCTCGCGCGCCGCGTTCTCGATCACCGTGGTGCCATCCGCGAGGACCGCAGCCATCAGCGCAGTATGGGTGCCGCCGACCGTGACCTTCGGGAAGACGATCTCGCCACCCTTCAGCCCCTTCGGGGCGCGGGCCAGCGCATAGCCGCCCTCGATGGTGATGGTGGCGCCGAGGCGCTCCAGCGCCATCAGCAAGAGATCGACCGGGCGGGTGCCGATGGCGCAGCCGCCGGGCAGCGAGACTTTGGCCTCGCCCATGCGGGCCAGGATCGGTGCAATCACCCAGAAGCTCGCGCGCATGGTCGAGACCAGCTCGTAGGGCGCGCAGGTGTCGACGATCTGGCGGGCGGTCAGCGCCACCGTCTGGCCGGTCTCGGCGCTCTGGCCGATGCGCTTGCCGGCGACCGAGCGGTCGACGCCGTGATTGGAGAGAATGCGCGAGAGCGCGCTGACGTCCGAGAGCCGCGGCACATTGGTCAGCGTCAGCGTCTCGTCAGTGAGGAGACTGGCGATCATCAGCGGCAGCGCCGCGTTCTTCGCGCCGGAGATCGGGATCACGCCATTGAGGCGCTGGCCGCCGGTGATGCGGATACGGTCCATCTGGGCTCGTCCTGCGGGACTGCCGGCAGGGAGGCGCCGGCCGGAGAAGGTGGGATCAGGACCGGGGAGGTTCGGCCTGGGCGGGCGGTATCGTGTCCTCGGCCGCCGTGTCCGCGGCGCGCCTGGCCCTCGCCTGCGCCTTGCGGCGCTTCAGGTTCTCGCGGAGGGCGGCGGCAAGGCGCGCCTTCCTCTCATCCTCGGCTTCGGTCTGGCGGCTCAAGGCGTCAGCTCTTGGGAATGCCGGCAGCCTGATGGCAGCTGGCGTTGGGTGCATGGTTAGCCGCTCAACCCGGTCGGGACAAGACCGGCCTGCGGCACGTCATTCCTTGCACGACCGATTGCGGCACAACTGCGGCGCGGCCGTTCTCGCGATGGGACAGCCTTGCCCCGAGCCGGCTTTTGGCCGTCGCCGCTCCGCTGGATCAGCACATGGCGACCGGCCACCTCGGCCCCTCCGCAAGACGCTGCCGGGATTGGTAAAATTTTTCTTAACTCGGCAACCCTGACCGACGAGTGATATGCTGGCACGCCCATTGCGTGCATCGACAGCAGCGATAGCGGCAACAGCAAGACAACCGAGGGGTGCGGCTTCAGGCGTTGAGCCAGCTTTCGCGTTAACGAATAAAACTTAACGAAATTAACCATTTCGAACGGTTTGCGTTTACAGATTATTAACTTTCTCTACCCTCGGCGGCGTCGAGGGGTGCGAGACGAGGCGGAGACGAGACGATGTTCCAGAGCTATGCACCGACGGCAGACGGCAAGGCCGCCGCCGAGCTCGCAAACGGAGAGGTGATCGAGGCGATCCGCCAGAAGGCCGGCTTCCTGCCGGAGGTCCAGCTCGCCTATGAGGAGGAGCTGCGGCTGCTCTGGGTCACCATCAAGCCGGAGCTCAAGCCGGTCTTCACGCTGCAATTGCTCGAAAGCCTGGGCAAGGTGCAGCAGGCGATCATCGATCTCTGGGGCGCGCCCGAGCAGTATCACGCCGCGCCGGTGCGTTTCCTCGCCTTCCGCGGCACCGGGCCGTTCTTCACCCTCGGCGGCGATCTCGACTTCTATCTCGACTGTCTCGCCAAGAACGATCGCCCCGCTCTGGCGGAATATGCCCGGCTTTCGGTCGAAGGCGCCCTGCGCAACGCCAGCGGCCTCAACGGCATGGCCGTCACCCTGTCGACGATCCATGCCAAGGCGATCGGCGGCGGCATCGACGCACCGCGCTCATGCAACATCATGATCGCCGAGGAGCAGGCCTCGTTCGTCTACCCGGAGATCAAGTTCAACCATTTCCCGATCACCGCCGTCGGCATCCTGTCGCGCCGGATGGGCCCGCGCGCGGCCGAGCATATGCTGCAGTCTGGCGAGGAGATGAGCGCCAGCGAGTTCCTGGCGGCAGGCGGACTGGAGGCGGTGGTGCCGACCGGCACCGGCGAGGACTGGATCCGCAAATACGCCTCCGACTCGCTGCCGATCCATGCGGCCCGCACCGCCCTGTTCTCGGCCTTCAACCGCCGTGCCGGCAATCTGCGTGAGGAGCTCGAATATCTCGGCCAGCTCTGGACCGACTGCATGCTGCGCCTGCATCCGAGCGCGATCTCCAAGCTGCAGCGCATCGCCCAGACGCAGGACCGGATGCTGGCGCGCGTCTACCAGCGCGGCCCCGAAGTGGTGTTCGCCAGCACCGACGCCGGCTGAACTGATCGCGGCAACGCACGCGCAAACGCGGTCGGCATTTGCGTCGATCGCGCGACTCTGGCGCGTAACTCTCATGAAACTTTTACCTTTCCCTCTTAAAGCCGTTAGGTGATGCGGCAAAGGATGGGCTCGTTCACCCGCCTCTCCAGTAACCGTCGCACGGCAGGAGTGGATGGCGGGAGTGACGAACCGGTTGCATAGCGCCAGCGCCGACAGGGCGATCGCGGAGCAGCCGGCCGGACATGACGGCCGGAGCGCGGTCGACCTTGCCGATTATCGCCTGCTGGTCTCCTCACTGTTCTCCTCGCCGGGCTCGATCATCCCAGGCGGTATCGCCGGCATCCTGACGCCCTTCCTGTGCTGGGTTGCGACGAGCGCCCAGCTGTTCATGGCGCTGACGATCTGCGTCGCGCTCGTCGTCGTCATGCGGATCGTCACGGTGGTCCGCTACCGCCGGCTCGACCATTCCGAGGACACGCTCCGCCAGACCGAGCGCTGGGACCGCGAATATTTCCTCGGCGCGACGGTGTTCAGCGCCGTGCTCGGCTTCAGCTGCTATGCGGCGCTGGCCTGGACGGACGATCCCGCCGCACACATCACCTCCGTCTCATCGACGATCGCGCTCGCCTCCGGCTATGTCGCGCGCAATGCCGGGCGGCCGAAATTCGTCGCGGTGCAGCTCCTGACCTTCTGCGTGCCGATGGCGGTCGGCCTGATCCAAGCGCACAACCCCTACTACCAGTACATCGGCTACTTCGCCTTCCTCTATGTGGTCGCCAACATCGCGATCACGAACTCGCTGCACCGCAACCTGCTGGCGCTGAGCGACGCGACCAAGCAGTCGAAGGCACTGGCGACCGCGCTGCGCTCGCAGAACCTGACGCTCGACGCCGCGCTCAACACGATGATTCACGGGCTGGCGATGTTCGACCGCAAGCTCGACCTCGCGGTCTCGAACGCGCCGCACGCCGCGCTTTACGGCATTCCCGAGACGCTCGCCCTCCCCGGCACCCCGATCAGCGCGATCGCGCGTTTCCTGGTCGAGCGCCAGGTGATGAACCCGGAGCAGGTCCGCGACATCAAGGCGGCCCTCGACGGCGTGCAGGCGACACAGCAGGCGGCCGTCTATGAATTGCAGTCACGCAACGGCCGGATGCTGGTCGTCACCATCGCGCCCGCGGCCGAGGGCGGCGTGCTGATGCTGACCGAGGACGCGACCGAGCGGAAGGCGACCGAGGCGCGGATCGAGCAGATGGCGCGCTTCGACGAATTGACCGGGCTCGCCAACCGCTTCGAGTTCAACACGCAGCTCGCCGACGCCTTCCGCCGGCAGGAGCGGACCGGCGAGACCTTCGCCCTGCTCTATATCGACCTCGACGGCTTCAAGCAGGTCAACGACAATCTCGGCCACGATATCGGCGACCGGGTGCTGATCCAGACGGCTGCGCGGCTGAAGAGCGCGATCCGCCACAACGACCTGCTCGCCCGCTTCGGCGGCGACGAGTTCGTGCTGATCCTGCCGGCGACCGATGTCGCCACGGTCCGGATGATCGCGCAGCGGATGATCGAGGCGATGGATCGCGCCTTCGAACTCGACACCAAGACCGTCTACGTCACTGCCAGCATCGGCATCGCGCTCGCGCCCGCCGACGGCGCGACGCCGGCCGACCTGCTGCGCCATGCCGACACCGCACTCTACAAGGCCAAGGGCGCCGGTCGCAACACCGCGACCTTCTTCGATCCGGCAATGGCCGAGGAGATGCTCGAACGCCACGAGATCGAGGTCGACCTGCGCCAGGCGACCACCGAAGGCGCGCTGGAGCTGTACTACCAGCCGATCATCGACCTGCGCACGCAGGAGATCGTGACGCGCGAGGCGCTGATGCGCTGGCGGCACCCGACCCGCGGCATGGTCCCGCCCGGCGTATTCATCCCGATCGCCGAGCAGTCCGGCCTGATCGCCGGCATGGGCGACTGGGCGATCCGCCAGGCCTGCCGCGACGCGGCGAAATGGCCAGGTGGCGTCGGCGTCTCCGTCAACATCTCGCCGCTGCAATTCCGCGAGCCGCGCCGGATCGTCGAGACCGTCAAGAACGCGCTGCTGCTCGCCCATCTCGCGCCAGGCCGCCTGACGCTCGAAGTGACGGAATCGCTGCTGATCGAGGACAACAAGACGACGCTCGAGGTCATCAACGAGTTGCGCGCGATCGGGGTCAAGTTCGCGCTCGACGATTTCGGCACGGGCTATTCCTCCCTCGCCTATCTCTCGACCTACCCGTTCTCGCAGGTGAAGATCGACCAGAGCTTCAGCCGCGAGGTCAACAGCGACGAAGCCTCCAAGGCGGTTATCGAGGCGGTCTGCCAGCTCGCTCGGCGCCTGTCGATGAACGTCGTGGTCGAGGGTATCGAGACCGAAGCACAGCGGATGGCGGTGCAATTGCTCGGCGCCCAGCGCGCCCAGGGCTACCTGTTCGGCCGGCCGCAGCCGGTGTCGGAGTTCAGCAAGGGCGACGAGCCGCGCAAGATCGCCTGAGGCGCGCTCCACAACCGTCTTGCCGGAATCGACCGCTTCCATCTTGCGATCACCACGTCGAACTTGATTCTGCCGCAACGGCACCGCATCTGCACGAGCGAGATAGCGACCGGGAGACGCGGCGTGAGCGAAACCGCCAGCCCAGCAACCAGCAAGGAGCCGCTGACGCCGGATATCTGCGTCATCGGCGATGGTCCGGGCGGGCTCGCGGTCGCGACGGCCGCCGCGCTGTTCGGCGTCCAGGCCGTGCTGATCCGGCAGAGCGGGAGCACGGTATCTCTCAACGAGGGAGCGCGTGGCCAGGCCTTCCGTGCCGTCGCCGGGCGCGCGCGCGCCGTTGCCGACGCTGCGCTCTTTGGCATCGCGCAGGGGTCTGGTGAGATCGACTATGGCAAGGTCCGGGCCCATCTCGACCAGGTCGCCGCCAGAGCGGCCACGAACGATTCGGATGAGCGCCTCACGGCCCTGGGCGTCCGCGTGCTCAAGGGCGAGGCGCGCTTCCAGAACCGGCGTCAGGTCGCAATCGGCGAGAGGGTGATCAAGGCGCGGCGCTTCGTCGTCGCGACCGGATCGCGGCCGATCATGCCGGACATTACGGGCCTCGCCGACCTGCCCTGCCTGACCGAGGACAGCATCTTCGACCTCACCAAGCGGCCGGACCGGCTGATCGTGCTCGGCGGCACGGCGGCGGCGGTCGAGCTGGCGCAGGCGATGCGCACGCTCGGCAGCGAGATCGCGCTGATCGCGCGGGAAGGCCTGCTGCCCGACGAGGATACGGAAGCGGTCGGCGTGCTCAGGCGCAGCCTCCTCGGCGACGGCATCGCCTTGCACGAGGGCCGGCCGATCCTGCGCGTCGAAAGCCAACGGCAGCGGCCACGCCTTATGCTCGACGGCGACATCAAGATCGAAGGCACCCATCTCCTGGTCGCGAACGGGCGCAAGCCGAACATCGCCGGCCTCGAACTCGATCTCGCCGGCGTCCGCAGTGACGACACCGGCATCATCGTCGATGCCTCGCTGCGCACTGCCAACAGCAGCATCTACGCCGTCGGCGATTGCGCCGGGGGCGCAGCCGCCGGGACGGCCTCCAGCCACGCCGCCCAGCATCAGGCGGGGCTGGTGCTGCGCAACGCCCTCTTCCGCCAGCCGGTGCGCTTCAGGCGCGAGCTGGTGCCGCGCACCGTCCATGGCAAGCCGGAGCTGGCGAGCGTCGGCCTGACCGAGGAGCAGGCGCGTATGCAAGGCGATATCCGCCTCCTGCGCTGGCCCTATGCCGAGAGCGGCCGAGCCCAGGCCGAGGGGCAGAGCGAAGGGCTGATCAAGCTGATGACCGACCGCAAGGGCGGCATTCTCGGCGTCGTCATCGCCGGGGCGCAAGCGGCCGAGCTGATCGTGCCCTGGAGCCTTGCCGTGCAGAAGCGGATGAACGTCAAGGAGGTGGCCGGGCTGATCGCGCCATCTCAGAGCCTGTCGGAACTGTCGCAGAAGGCGGCGCTCTCCTTCCAGGCGCCTCTGGCAGCCAAGCCGGGCATCCGCCGCCTGATCGGCTTCCTGCGCCGTTTCGGATAGACTGGCTGTTGATGTCAGTGAGACGGTTCGATCCCAACACCCTGTCGATCAGCGTCGCGCGCGGGCCGACCCAGCTCGGCCTGTCGGCCAAGCTGCTCGTGCTCACCATCCTGTTCGTGATGCTGGCCGAGGTGCTGATCTATCTGCCCTCGGTCGCGAATTTCCGGCGCAACTGGCTGAACGACCGGCTTGCGGCGGCGCAGATCGCCGTGCTCGTGCTCGAAGGCTCTCCGGCCGAGGGTCTGCCCGAGGGCAGCGAGGAACGGCTGCTCGCCGGCGTCGGCGCCTCCGCCATCGCCGCGCGCGTCGGCGGGGCGCGTCGCCTGCTCAGCCTCGATTCGATGCCGCACGAGGTCGCCAAGACCGTCGACCTGCGCGACCAGAGTTGGGTGCAGTCGATCGTCGAATCGGTGGCGACGCTGGTCAGCCCCTCGCATGAGATGCCGATCCGGGTGGTCGGACAGGCTGTCGGCGCCGCCGATTTCGTCGAGATCGTCATCGACGAGCGGCCGCTGCGCCACGCCATGCTGAAATTCTCGGTCAACCTGACGCTGGTCACCTTGATCATCTCGATCCTGACGGCCGGGCTGGTCTATCTCTCGCTGAACTGGCTGATCGTGCAGCCGATCCGGCACCTCGCCGCCAATGTGATGGAATTCGAGCACGATCCGGAGAATCCGCGCCGGATCATCGAGCCGACCGAGCGCGCCGACGAGATCGGCGAGGCGCAACGGGCGCTGGCGCGCATGCAGGCGACGCTGGCCGACGACCTCAGGGCCAAAAAGCACCTCGCCGAGCTCGGCCTCGCCGTGAGCAAGATCAATCACGACCTGCGCAACATGCTGGCCGCGGCGCAGCTCATGTCCGACCGGCTGACCGAGACGCGAGATGTGAAGATCCGTCGCTTCGCGCCGCGACTGATCGCGACGCTGGGGCGCGCCATCGATTTCTGCCAGGCGACGCTCGCCTATGGCCGGGCGATGGAGGCGACGCCGGCTCTGCGCGACGTGGCGCTGCGCCAGCTCGTCGCCGAGCAGGCCGAGCTGCTCGGCCTTGGGGAAAACGGCACGATCGGCTTCGCCAACGAGGTGCCGGCCGAGATGATTGCGCCTTGCGACCCCGACCAAATGGCGCGCGTTCTCTCCAACCTGATGCGCAATGCGATCCAGGCACTCGATAGCATCGCTGAAACCGGCGAACGGGCGCCGATTCTCAGGATCAGCGCCGGCCGGCGCCATGAGGAGATCATCCTGCGTATTGCCGACAATGGGCCGGGCGTGCCGCCGCGGGCGCGCGAAAACCTGTTCCAGGCCTTCCGCGGCTCGGTCAATCCCGGCGGAACCGGGCTCGGCCTCGCCATCGCCGCCGAGCTGGTGCGGCTGCATGGCGGGATCATCGCGCTCGAGCCGTCCGAGGTCGGCGCGGTGTTCACGGTGTCGCTACCGGTGCAGCGGGCTGCTGCCTGACCCCACAGTCCTCCGTTACTGGCTGGCCCAGATCACCCGCGCCATGAAGGCGATCTCGGCGAGAGCCAACACCCGGTCAGGGTGCTCGGGGTTGAGCGAGGCGAGTTCGAGCGTCTTGGCGGTCTGGCGCCGGAGTTGCTTGGCCAGCACCTCGCCATCGACGGTCTTGACCACGACACGGTCGCCACGGCGGATCGCGGCGCCGGGCGAGACGATGATGGTGTCGCCGTCGCGATAGAGCGGCAGCATCGAATCGCCGGCAATCTCGAGCGCATAGGCCTTCTCATCCTGCAGGCCCGGAAAGGCGACCTCGTCCCAGCCGGAGCCGAGCGGGAAGCCGCCGTCGTCGAAGAAGCCGCCCGAGCCCGCCTGGGCGAAGCCGATCAACGGAATCGTATGGGCAGGTGGCGCGCCGCGCCGGATGACGTTCATGAACTCGTCGAAGGAGGCGCCGGTGGCGGAGAGGATCTTGGCGATCGATTCGGTCGAGGGCCAGCGCTCGCGCCCGTCGGCGCCGATGCGCTTCGAGCGGTTGAAAGTGGTGGCGTCGAGCCCGGCCCTGCGGGCGAGGCCGGACGGCGTCAGGCCATAACGCTGGGCGAGCGTGTCGATCGCGCTCCAGATCTGATCATGGGACAGCATCGCGGTGAGGCCTCGATCCTGATGGTGCCGACGCGGCGCATAGCGGGGATAGAATAGGAAATATCCCCTACTCAATAAGAATTCAATCTGATTTCTGTGATAGCTGCATTGCGCCACCCCGGCGCGACACGCTTTCCGCTTTTGCCGGAGCCGCTCAGGCGATATGTCCAGCGCCATGCCGCTCATCTACAAGATCTGTCCCGAGGCGCTCTGGCGCGAAGCCGAGGCCGCAGGCCTCTTCCAGGGAGCACCGGTCGACCTCGCCGACGGCTTCATCCATTTCTCGACGGGCGCGCAGGTTCGCGAGACCGCGGCGAGGCATTTCGCCGGCCAAGACGATCTGCTGCTGATCGCCATCGACGACGCCAGGCTCGGTGATGCCCTGCGCTATGAGCCCTCGCGCGGCGGCGCGCTGTTCCCGCATCTCTACGCGCCGCTTGACCCGAGGCGGGCGCGCTGGATCGCCCCGCTCCCGCTTGGCGACAACGGCCATGTCTTCCCGGAGGATGTCGCGTGATCGGAGCCCTGTTCGGCCTGGCCCGGCCGCTGATCCACAAGCTCGACGCCGAGCAGGCGCACCGGCTGACGATCGCGGCGCTGGCCGCCGCCCCGCCGCTGCGCCCGGCGGCCGATCCGCCATCGCTGGCAGTCGAAGCATTCGGACTGCGCTTTTCCAACCCGGTCGGCCTCGCCGCCGGCTTCGACAAGCATGCCGAGGCGATCGATGGCGCGCTCGGACTCGGCTTCGGTTTCGTCGAGATCGGCGGGGTGACGCCGCTGCCGCAGCGGGGCAATCCGCGCCCGCGCGTCTTCCGCCTGCCGGAGGACGAGGCCGTGATCAACCGCTACGGCCTCAACAGCGAGGGCATGGAGGCGGTCGCGGCGAGGCTCGCGGCGCGCAGGAAGAAGGGCGGCATCGTCGGCGTCAACCTCGGCGCCAACAAGGACTCGGCCGATCGCAGCGCCGATTATGCGGTGCTGGCGGGACGGCTCGCGCCACTCGCCGATTTCCTCACCGTCAACGTCTCCTCGCCGAACACGCCGGGCCTGCGCGACCTGCAGGCCGAGAGCGCCCTCGACGATCTGATCGCACGCACCCTCGCGGCCCGCGACGAAGCCGCCGCCGGGGCTAAGCCGACGCCGGTTCTGATCAAGATCGCACCCGATCTCTCCATGCCCGAGCTCGACGGCATGATTTCAGTCGCGAAGCGTCGCAAGGTCGACGGCATGATCGTCTCGAACACGACGATCGCACGACCCGACAGCCTGCGCAGCGCGAGCAGAGCCGAGACCGGCGGTCTCTCGGGCAAGCCGCTCTTTGCCGCCTCGACGCGCATCCTCGCCGAGACCTTCCTGCGGGTGGAGCGGCAATTCCCGCTGATCGGCGTCGGCGGCATTGATTCCGCGCAGACCGCCTTCGCCAAGATCCGGGCCGGGGCGAGCCTGGTGCAGTTCTATTCGGCGATGGTGTTCAAGGGGCCGGGGCTGGTCGGCGAGGTCAAGCGCGGGCTCGACATGCAGGTGCGCAAGGCCGGGCTGCCGCGGCTGGACGCGCTGGTCGGTCGCGATGCCGAAGCGATCGCACGGGGGGAGGCGCTGTAAGCTTACCGCTTCGAAGCGAACAACCGGCTGATCAGCCAGAGCGGCACGACGACCAAAGCGCCGGCGAGCGCCCAACCGCCAACTTCGCGGACTGCGTCGAAGCCCATATCGGTGAGCGAGCGCACGAAGCGCAGCGCCGAGTCGAAGAGACCCCGCGGCGACAGGCCGAGGAAAGCCATGGCCGCGCCGACCAGCAGCGAGATGAAGAACAGGCGCACGAGGACGCTGAGGACGGAACCGCCCAGGAAGCGCTCGGTGCCACCGCCATTGGCCATGGAAATCCCCTTCGGATCGACCGCGTAAGACAAATCAGCCCCTGCTTGAACCGGGCCTGAACGCCGTCGTCAACCGCCGTGCGCTCAGCTCGTCGCCGAAGCGCCCTGCGCGGCCCAGCCTGCGCCGGCGATCTTGGCGGCGGCGATCACCGCCTGGGTACGGCTGTCGACATTGAGCTTGGTCAGGATCGCCGAGACATGCGCCTTGACCGTCGCCTCGGAGACGCCGAGCTCATAGGCGATCTGCTTGTTGAGCAGCCCCTCCGACAGCATCATCAGGACGCGGACCTGCTGCGGCGTCAGCGTTGCCAAGCGGCGGACCATGTCGGCGGTCTCATGGTCGACCGGGGCGGAGAGATCGACGCCGGGCGGGGTCCAGACGCCGCCGTCGAGCACGGCCTGGATCGCCTCGCCCATCTGCGCGACCTCGGCGGTCTTGGGCAGGAAGCCGAGCGCGCCGAACTCGATGCAGCGGCGGATCACGGCCGGATCGTCATTGGCCGAGACGACGATCACCGGAATTTCTGGATAGGAGGCGCGCAGGAAGAGCAGGCCGGAAAAGCCCTGCACGCCCGGCATGGAGAGATCAAGCAGGATGAGATCGGTGTCGGAGGCTTCGACCAGCGCCTGGCCGAGCGCCTCGAGCGAGCCGACCTCGCTGACCTCCGAACCGGTCAGCGCATGCGAGACCGCCTGGCGCAAAGCGCCGCGAAAGAGCGGATGATCGTCGGCGATCACGATCCTGGTCGACGGCTGACGACTCATCGCTGGCATTCCTTCCCATCCCTCGCCGCGCATTTTGGCCCTGCGTGGTCGCAATCTCAAGCGCCGCCGCCTGCTTCGGCGGGGATGGCGATGGCCCGATGCGATCTCGCCCAGATCGCCCTTCTCCGCAACGCAGTCGCGGCTCGGTCTTTCGACCAAGTTCTACGTCTTTAGTTCACGTTCTTTCGACCTAGCGCTTCAGTTAACCTTCGGGCAGGCGGTTGGGGACCGGACGAGCACGAATCACAAGAATCCGACAACGGCCGAAGTTGCGAAAATACGCAATAGAACTCGGGAGAAACGTTCCATGGATTCGAAAGAAGACGATCATCACTGGCAACGAACGAGCAAGTTGATGCTCGTGATGATGGCCCTGTGGCTCTTCTTTGGCTACATCGTCCACATGTTCGTGGTGCCGCTGAATGGCATCAAGATCTTCGGCTTTCCCCTGGGCTTCTATATGGCAGCCCAAGGCTCGCTCATCGCTTTCGTCGTGATGCTGTTCTGGTTCGCCAAGGCGCAGGACAATATCGATCGCGACGCCGGCGTGGCCGAAGACGATTGAGCGGGGGGCTGCGATCATGTCCAGCCAAGAGCAAACCAGCTCGAACGGCTTCACCTCGAGCCTCGGCCGCATCTACGGCATTTATACGGGCGGCTTCGTCGCCTTCATCATCCTGGTCGCCATCCTGGAAAGGGCCGGCGTCCCGAACAAGATCCTCGGCTACATGTTCGTCGGCTTCACCATCCTGGTCTATGCCTTCATCGGCATCATCTCCAGGACAGTGCAGGTCTCGGAGTATTACGTCGCCGGACGCTCGGTGCCGGCCTTCTACAACGGCATGGCGACGGGTGCCGACTGGATGTCGGCGGCGTCCTTCATCGGCATGGCCGGCTCGCTCTTCCTGCTCGGCTATGACGGCCTCGCCTTCGTGCTCGGCTGGACCGGCGGCTATGTGCTCGTGGCGGTGCTGATTGCGCCGTTCCTGCGCAAGTTCGGCGCCTATACCGTCCCCGACTTCCTGTCGGCGCGCTATGGCGGCAACGTCGCGCGCTTCCTCGGCGTCATCGTGCTCCTGGCCTGCTCCTTCACCTATGTGGTGGCGCAGATCTTCGGCACCGGCCTGATCGCGCAGCGCTTCCTCGACATGGACTTCACCGTCGCGGTCTATGTCGGTCTCGCCGGCATCCTGGTCTGCTCGATGCTCGGCGGCATGCGGGCTGTGACCTGGACGCAGGTCGCGCAATACATCGTGCTGATCGTCGCCTATCTGGTGCCGGTGGTGATCCTGTCGGCGCAGAAATACGGGCTGCCGATCCCGCAGCTCACCTATGGCCAGGCCTTGCAGGAGATCACTGCGCTCGAGCAGAGCTTCCTGCAGAACAACCTCGCGACGGCAGCGACGCTCAAGCCGCACACGACGCCGTTCCTCAACTACAGCCCGGCGAACTATTTCGCCCTGATCCTGTGCCTGATGGTCGGCACCGCCTCGCTGCCGCACGTGCTGATGCGCTACTTCACCACGCCGTCCGTGCGTGATGCGCGCATCTCGGTCGCCTGGTCGCTGCTGTTCATCTTCCTGCTCTACTTCACCGCGCCGGCCTATGCGGCGTTCTCGAAGCTGGAGGTCTACTCGACCCTGATCGGCAAGAACCTCGCCGACATGCCGCAATGGGTCTTCAGCTGGGGCAAGCTCGGCCTGGTGACGATCTGCGGCAAATCGGCAGAAAGCGTGCAGGCGATCACCGCCGCCTGCGGCGCGATCAGCGGCCATGCCGGCGTTCTGCGCCTGCAGGATTTCGGCATCAACACCGACGTGGTGGTGATCTCGACGCCCGAGATCGCCGGCCTGCCCTATGTCATCACCGGCCTCGTCGCGGCCGGCGGCCTCGCCGCCGCGCTCTCGACCGCGGACGGCCTGCTGCTCGCCATCGCCAACGCGCTCTCGCACGACATCTACTACAAGATGATCGACAAGAACGCGCCGACGGCGCGGCGGCTGATCGTCTCGCGCGTGCTGCTGGTGCTGGTGGCAGTGCTCGCGGCCTATACCGCCTCGACCAGACCTTCGGACATCCTCGCCATGGTGTCCTGGGCCTTCTCGCTGGCGGCTGGCGGCCTGTTCCCGGCCCTGGTGCTCGGCATCTGGTGGAAGCGCGCCAATTCGGCGGGCGCCATCGCCGGCATCGCGATCGGCTTCGGTGTGACGCTGTTCTACCTGGTGGTCAGCCGTTACTATCCGCATCTCGGCGTGCAGTATTTCGGCATGAGCTCGCTGCTCAATCCGGTCACCGGCGCGCCGCTGATCTCGGCCGAGAACATGGCGAAGTTCCTGGCCGATCCGGCGGTTTCGGCCGGACCGGTTCTGGTCAGCAACCCGCTCGCCTCCAAGGTCGGCTGGTTCAACATCAACAACATCTCCTCGGCGCTGTTCGGCCTGCCGGCCGGCTTCCTGGCGATGTATGTCGTGTCGATGCTGACCGCAGCGCCCTCCAAGGCGATGATGGACTTCGTCGATGCCTGCCGGCGCCCGCGCGGCGGCACGCTGATGGAGGAAAAGGCGAGCTGAGCTCGCCGGGCTCTCACGACAGGTATCGAGGGGCGGGATTTGCTTCCCGCCCCTTCTTCTTCACACTGCCGACAACCCGGCCACAGGAGACGAATCGCTTGACCGAATCCGCCGGGTTCTGGGTCTTCCACCTGCCCAATCTCGCGCTGGCGGCGCTGATCTACACGCTGCTGGGACGCTATATCCTCTCCCTCTTCTTCCCGCCCGACAGCGACAAGGTGATCTGGCGCGTCTTCTGCCAGATCACGGACCCGATCCTGAACCTGGTCCGGCTGGTGACGCCGGCGCTGGTGCCGCCGCCATTGCTCAATCTGTTCGCCATCGTCTGGCTGTTCCTGCTGCGCTTTCTCCTGTTCTACATCGTCCGCATGCTCGGGCTCCTGCCCACCGCCTCGGGATGACGCCGATGAACCAGACCACCGACAATGGCGATGATCGCGACAGGCTGGTGCGGCAGGACGGGCTGCTCGTCGGCATCGCCGGCTTC
>DASYHC010000141.1:0-173014 GCA_035998995.1 Allobosea sp. | reverse complement strand
GTCCAGAGGGCCCCGGACGCGACCCGTCCCAGGGCCCTTTCCCGTTTTGAGATCGAGCGATCACCGCGATGACGTCGCAGAACCGCACCAGCCATATCCGCCTGACCTCGCATCCCGAGCCTGGCAGCGCCGCCGCCCGCTTCCCGATCCAATGGGGCGCCGCAACGCCGGAGGTGCGCGGCCCGGTCATCGCCTCGACCACCAATCCGGCCGACCGCAACGTCATCGGCGCCCATGGCGGTTCCTATTCGGTCTATCGCGCCCTCGCCATCTCCGCCCGCGCCATGAACCCGGCGCAGCGCCCGGACCTGACCAACACCCACCCGACCTCCGACATCCTGCCGCAGCCGCAATGGTTCGATCCGGGCCGGATCGTCTCGCTCGATCCGTTCGGCCACCGTGTCGCCCAGGATTTCGGCAAATGGATCGGCGAGGGCATCGACATCCGTCCGACCATCGCGGTCACCAAGGCGCGGCTCAACCTGCCCGAGATCCTCGCCGCCATGGCCGGCCATCGCCTCGCGGCCGATGGGGCCATCCTGCACGGCTCCGGAGACATCAGCGTCACAAAGATCGCGGTCGACCCGGTCTGGCACCTGCCGGGTATCGCCGACCGCTTCGGCACCACCGAGAACGAATTGCGCCGCACGCTGTTCGAGCAGACCGGCGGCATGTATCCCGAACTGGTGACGCGGCCCGACCTCAAGGTCTTCCTGCCGCCGATCGGCTCGATCACCGCCTATGTGATTGGCGACGTCTCGGCGATTTGCGATCCGAGGAAGACGCTCGCCTGCCGCGTCCATGACGAGTGCAACGGCTCGGACGTGTTCGGCTCCGACATCTGTACCTGCCGGCCCTATCTCGTGCATGGCATCGAGGAAGCCGTGAAGGAGGCTCAAGCCGGCGGCGTCGGCCTGATCGTCTACAATCGCAAGGAGGGCAGGGCGCTCGGCGAGGTCACCAAATTCCTCGTCTACAACGCCCGCAAGCGCCAGGAGGGCGGCGATTCCGCCGCGACCTATTTCGAGCGCACCGAATGCGTCGCCGGCGTGCAGGACGCGCGTTTCCAGCAATTGATGCCGGACGTGCTGCACTGGTTGGGGGTGAAGAAGATCGACCGGCTGATGTCGATGTCGAACATGAAATACGACGCCATGGTCGAGAGCGGCATCGAGATCGGCGAGCGCGTCGCGATCCCGCCCGATTTGATCCCGCCCGATGCTTCGGTCGAGATCGAGGCCAAGAAGGCGGCGGGCTACTACTCGCCAGACGGTACGCCTGGCGACAATGCCCTCAAGGCCACAGTCGGCCGCGACCTCGAGAAGTTCTGATCTCTTATGCCTGATTCCAACCCTGAAGCCGTCCGCCTGCTGCTCAAGCCGGCTGCCGTCCGCGAGCGCGCCCATGAGATGCTGCGGCTCGGCCTCGAGGGCCGGCTGACGCATTTCAGCGTGCATACAGAGCGGCTGCCTGCCTGTGCCGCCTATGTGCTGGAGACGATCCGCCAGAACTATCCGGCGCTCGACATCCCCTTCCACGCCCGCTGGCGCCATTTCGTCATCGCCGGGATGGATCGCTGGACGGTGCTGGATGCCGGGGCCCAGTTCGCCGACGCCCAGGCGCGAGGCCGAGCGGCCTATGATCTCGCGGTCGTCAGCGTCCTGCTCGATGCCGGCGCGGGTGCAAACTGGCGCTATCGCGACGCGGTGAGCGGCCAGAACATCGGCCGCTCGGAAGGGCTGGCGCTCGCGTCACTCGACATGTTCGCCGCCGGTGCCTTTTCCAGCGATCCTGTCGAGAAGCTGCGGGTCGACAGCGAGGCGCTCAGGCATCTCGACGCTGCAGCACTGGCCGCTGGTTTCCAGGTCTCCGAGGCCAACCCGCTGGTCGGCCTGGAGGGGCGTGCCGCGCTACTGAACCGCCTCGGGGAAGAGCTGGAGAAGCATGGGCTCACCCGGCCGGGCGATCTGTTCGACCGGCTGATCGAGGCGGCTGAGGGTCGCTCGATCCGCGCCGCCTATATCCTCTCGCAGGTGCTGGAGGTGCTCGGCGGCATCTGGCCCTCGCGCCTGAGCTATGCCGGCATCGCGCTCGGCGACAGCTGGAAGCATCCGCTGATCGCGCCGGGCGAGGTGACCGCCGGCATCGTGCCCTTCCACAAGCTCTCGCAGTGGCTGAGCTATTCGCTGATCGAGCCGCTGCAATGGGCCGGCGTCCAGGTCGTCGATATCGACGACCTCACCGGCCTGCCGGAATACCGCAATGGCGGGCTCCTGCTCGATCTCGGCGTGCTCGAATTGAAGGATGCTGGCGACGCAGCGCGAGCCCACGAGGTCGGCTCGCAGCTCGTCGTGGAATGGCGGGCGCTGACGGTTGCGCTCCTCGACAGGATCGGCGAACTGGTGCGCGCCGAGCTTAGGCTTAGCGCCGAGCAACTGCCGCTGGCCAAGGTGCTGGAGGGCGGGACCTGGGCGGCCGGCCGCCGCATCGCCCGCGAGAAGCGCGAAGGTGGCGGACCGCCCTTGACCATCGTCAGCGACGGCACGGTATTCTAGACAAAGACAAGAAGACGAAGGGGATCAGGACTGCATGGCCACGAGCGCTAACGGCGTCACCGTCGTCGACCACCCGCTGGTGCAGCACAAGCTGACGCTGATGCGCGAGAAGGACCGCTCGACCAAGAGCTTCCGCCAGCTGCTGAACGAGATCGGCATGCTGCTCTGCTACGAGGTCACGCGCGACCTGCCGACCGAGATGATCGAGATCGAGACGCCGCTGCAAAAATCGATGCAGCCGGTGATCTCCGGCAAGAAGCTGGTCTTCGCGCCGATCCTGCGCGCCGGCGTCGGCTTCCTCGACGGCATGCTGGAACTCGTCCCCGCCGCCCGCGTCGCCCATATCGGCCTCTATCGCGACCCGCAGACGCTGCAGGCGGTCGAGTACTATTTCAAGGCGCCCTCCGACATCGCCGACCGCATGATCGTGGTGATGGACCCGATGCTGGCGACGGCGAACTCGGCGGTCGCGGCGGTCGACCGGCTGAAGGAGCGCGGCGCCAAGGATCTGCGCTTCGTCTGCCTGCTGGCGGCGCCCGAAGGCATCGCCCGCATGCGCGACGCCCACCCGGATGTCCGCATCTGGACGGCGGCGATCGACGAGCGCCTCAACGATCACGGCTATATCGTTCCCGGCCTCGGCGATGCCGGCGACCGGATGTTCGGGACGCGCTGACGTTCCAACCTTGCGACTCCGGCGATATGCCCCTATCTTATAGGCATATCGCCAAGGAGCATTCCCATGGTTGCCCTGACCGCATTGGATGTCGTCGGTGGCCAGGCTGCGCTGGGGCGCCCCGCCTCCAGTAGCCGCGACCTCATCGCCGCTGTCCGGAACGGCTTTCCGATACGCACGATCGAGCATGTCATCGAGAGCGGCCGGATGACGCTGGCCGAGATCGACGAGCTCGTGTTGCCGCGCAAGACCCTGAGTCATCGCCGCAAGATCGGCACGCTGACCACCGAGCAGTCCGACCGGCTGATGCGCGCCGCGCGCGTCATCGCCGAGGCTGAGGTCACCTTCGGCTCGCAAGGCAAGGCGGCCGCCTGGCTGCGTCGCCCGACCACGGCGCTCGATGGCGAGAAGCCACTGGCGCTGCTCGACACGGGTGAGGGCGCAGCGCAGGTCGAGGCCCTGCTTGGCAGGATCGCCCACGGCATCGCCGCCTGATGCGCTTGTGGCGCGTCGCTCGCGCCGCCTTCGCCGACCTCAGTGGCGAGGGCGCGCGGCTCTATGGCGGGCGCTGGAATTCACCGGGGCGTCCGGTCGTCTACGCTGCCGAGAATCCGGCGCTCGCCATCCTCGAGGTTCGCGTTCACCTCGACCTCGCGCCTGAGCTCATCCCGGATGACTATGCCCTGATCGAGATCGAGACCGGAGCGGCGTCGATCAGCGAGGAAGAAAGGGCGGAGGGGCCGAGAGCGCTTGGCGACGCCTGGCTGAGTGCGGGCGAGACGGCGCTGCTCAAAGTGCCATCCTTCATTGCGCCGCGCAGCGCCAACGTCCTGATCAATCCGCGTCATCGCGATGCCGCAGCGATCGCGGTTGTCGGGACGCAACCCTTCGATTTCGACCGGCGGCTCTGGCTGCCGCTGACCAGTTGACCGCGCAAAAGGCCCGCCCCGTTTCCGGGGCGGGCCCTGCGATCCGGATGATCACTCAGGCCTTGATGGCGCGAGCGGCACGCGGATCAGCTGGGATCACTCGATGATCTGGACGACGCGGCGGGTCTGCGGCTCGACCAGCACGGCGCGGTTGTTCACCACCGTGTAGCGATAGCCGCTGGCGCGCTCGCCGAACTCGGCCGGCACCTCGCGATAGACCACGCCCTGCTGCGGCAGCACGGTGCCGACCGCCACCGGCTCGGCATAGGTGTAGGACGGTACGCGCTGCTCGACCACATAGGTGCGGAAGCGCGGGGCGTTGTCGCCGATCACCGCGCCGGTGAAGCCGCCGACCACGGCGCCGCCGACACCGCCGACCACCGCACCGACCGGCCCGCCGACGACGGCGCCGCCGACAGCACCGGCAGTCGCGCCGCCGACAATGCCGCTGGCCGCGCCGCCCTGGGCGCCATCCGGATTCTGAGCAAAGGCCGCAGCCGGAACGATGGCAAGGGCCGTAACGAGAGCAAGCTTCTTGAACATGTCCGTTCTCCTTCCAGAGTAGAAACTTCGGCAGAAGGAACGAGCGGCGGCGCTCGCGGTTCCGTGAGGACGGTCACGAGCTGTGAACGATCGTGAACGGTAGTCAGCGGTTCGTGTTTGTCGTCAACGGGTTGGATTCGATCACGAGCTCAACGCCCGCAGCGCGAAAATCATGGACCTGCGTGCGCTCGGGAGGTCGTTCGGGGTGCTCGAACAGCTCGTTCACCGTCGCCTCCTCCGACAGGAAGAGGAAATCGGCGTGGCTTCCGCGCTCGGGATAGGCGTCGATCGCGTGCCAGGTGCCGCGATGGAATAAGATGCCCTCGCCGTCGAGCCGGAAGGCTCGGAGCGCCTCCGGCTCGGGCGGCGTGTCGGACGGTTCAGCGACCACGATGATGGCGGGCGGGCCGCCAAGCGGCTGGCGGGCTTCGGTGACATGGAGATGCCGCTCGAACAGCGCAACGACGAAGGGCCGGGCATGGTAGCGCACGATCTGGAGCCGTGGCTGGCTCTCCGCGGCGAAAGGCTGGATCCAGATGTCGTAGCCCTCGCGGCCGGTGTCGCGCCCTCCCGAAGGCGAGAGGACACGGCCGTAGGGCGCGAAAGCTTCGGCGGACAGCGGGAAGACGGGCAGGACAAGGCGACGCATGCCGGCATCGTAATGCGCTGTGGCCAAAAGAAAACGGCGGGCCTTGCGACCCGCCGTCCGTAACTGCATGCGTCTGGCGCCTACTGCTTCGGCGCGGCCGACAGCACCGGCGAGAGCTTGTCGGCGTCGCGCTTGATCAGCGCGGCGAAGCCGGCGGGCGTACGCTCTTCCTTGGTCGGCAGCACGGTGCCGAGGTCGAGCAGGCGCTTCTTGACGGTCTCGTCGTTCAGCGCCTTGTCGAGCGCGTCGACCAGCTTGTCGACGACATCCTTCGGCAGGCCCTTCGGCGCGGCGATGCCATTCCAGGCCTCGATCTGGTACTCGGGCAGCCCGGCTTCCTTGGTGGTGGGGACATCGGGCAGGGCCGGCGAGCGCTCCGCCGAGGCGACGGCGTAGGCCTTGATCGTGCCGGCCTTGATCTGCTCGGCGACGCTGACGATCTGGTCGCACATGAAGTCGACCTGTCCGGAGACGAGGTCGTTCAGCGCCGGGCCGGTGCCGCGATAGGCGACCGAGTTCAGCTTCGGCACGCCGAGCTGGCCTTTGAGCAGGGTGCAGGTCGTCCACGACACCGAGCCGACGCCGGCATGGGCCTCGTTCACCTTGTCGGTGTTCGCCTTCACAAAGGTGACGAACTCCTTGAGGTCCTTCGGTGCGAAGGCCTTCTTGGCGACGATCAGGATCGGCGTGCCACCGGCGAGGCCGATCGTCGTCATGCCGTTGATCGGATCGTATTTCAGGCCGGGATAGGTGGCCGGGGCAGCCGAGAAAGTACCCAGATGCCCCATCGCGATGGTGTAGCCATCCGGCGCAGCCGTTACTGCGCGGGTGATGCCGGTGGTGCCGCCGGCGCCGGCGACGTTCTCGACCACGATCTGCTGGCCGAGCGTCTTCGACATGTTCTCGCTGACGATGCGGGCGATGATGTCGGTCGGGCCGCCGGCCGCGAAGGGGACGATCATCGTGATCGGCCGCTCCGGATATTTGGACTGGGCCTGTGCCGGCAGCGCCAAGGCGAGCGCTGCGGCGAGACCAAGGGCGAGTGTCTTCATGAGTAATCCTCCCTGACGCAATACATTGAAGATGGGGAAACGGGGTCGGCAGGCAACCCCGTCATTCGGTGAAGACCTCGTCGCGCTTCTTCGACATCGACGGCAAGAGCGCGATGACGAGGATGGCGACGGCGACCAGCAGCAGCCCGGCCGAGATCGGCCGCTCGATGAAGGTCATGAACGAGCCGCGCGAGATGATCAGCGCCTGCCGCAGCTTCTCCTCCATCAGCTTGCCGAGCACGAAGCCGAGCAGCATCGGAGCCGGCTCGAAGCCGAGCTTGATCAGCAGGTAGCCGAACAGGCCGAACAGCGCGGTGAAGGCGACGTCGACGGGCTGGTTGTTCACCGAGTAGATGCCGATCGAGCAGAAGATCAGAATCGCCGGGAACATCAGGCGGTAGGGCACCTGCAGCAGCTTCACCCAGACGCCGACCAGCGGCAGGTTGATGATCAGCAGCATCAGGTTGCCGATCCACATCGAGGCGATCATGCCCCAGAACAGGTCGGGATTCTTGGTCATGACCTGCGGGCCGGGGATGATGCCGTGGATCGTCATCGCGCCGACCATCAGCGCCATCACCGCATTCGGCGGGATGCCGAGGGTGAGCAGCGGGATGAAGGCGGTCTGGGCGCCGGCATTGTTGGCGGCCTCAGGCCCGGCGACGCCCTCGATCGCGCCCTTGCCGAAGCGCGACGGATCCTTGGCGATCTTCTTCTCGATCGTATAGCTGGCGAATGGTCCGAGGACGGCGCCGTTCCCCGGCAGGATGCCGAGAATGGCGCCGACGCTGGTCCCGCGCACCACCGGTGCGATCGACTGCTTGATATCGTCCCAATTCGGCAGGAGCCGCCCGATCTTGGTGCGCACGACGTCGCGCGTCTCCGGGTTCTCAAGATTGCGCAGCACCTCGGCGAAGCCGAACACGCCCATCGCCAGCACGGCGAAGTCGATGCCGTCGGAGAGCGGCGGGAAGCCGAAGGTCATGCGCTCCTGGCCGGTCTCGAGATCGGTGCCGACGGTCGAGAGCAACAGGCCGAGCATGATCATGCAGAAGGCCTTGAGGATCGAGCCACGCGCCAGCACGACGGCGAAGCACAGGCCCATCACCATCAGCGAGAAGTACTCGGCCGGGCCGAACAGCAGCGCGAGCCGGGTCAGCGGCGCGCCGAGCGCGGCGATGACCATGGTCGCGATCGTGCCGGCGAAGAAGGAGGCGAGCGCCGCCGTGCCGAGCGCCACGCCGGCGCGGCCCTGCTTGGCCATCTGGTGGCCGTCGAGGGTGGTGACGACCGAGGTCGCCTCGCCGGGGATGTTGACCAGGATCGCCGTGGTCGAGCCGCCGTACTGCGCGCCGTAATAAATGCCGGCGAGCATGATCAGCGCGCCGACCGGGTCGAGCCCGAAGGTGATCGGCAGCAGCATGGCGATGGTGGCGATCGGGCCGACGCCGGGCAGAACGCCGATCAGCGTGCCGACCAGGCAGCCCGTGAAGCAGAGCGCGATGTTCTTCAGCGTCAGCGCGACGCCGAAGCCCAGCGAGAGATGGGCGAACATTTCACTCATGGCTCAGATTCCCAGCAGCCAGGGCGCCAGCGGGATCGGAAGACCCAGCGCGTATTTGAACAGGAGTGCGCAGCCGGTGGTCATGGCAGCGGCGAAGATCAGGAGTTCCTTGATCTTCACATCCTCGGCGGCGAGGCCGGAGATGATCACGACGAGAGGCCCGGAGACCAGCATGCCGAGCTGCGGCACCTTGAGCGGGCCGATCTCGAAGCCGCGGATGGTCAGGCCGAAGACCACCGCCGCGCCGAGCACGAAGAGCACCCCGCGCCAGGACCAGCCGGCGAGCTTCTCGCCATTGTAGCGCAGCGAGTTGAAGGCCAGCAGCGCGCCGAGCCCGGCGCAAATCACCGCGAAGCTCTTCGGCAGCATGCCTGGACCGATCTGGCGCAGCGTCCCGGTCGGGAGGTCGCTGGACAGGATCAGCGCCAGCCCGGCGAGCGCGATCATGAACAGGCCGGCGGCCAGGTCCTGCGTCGAGCGGATGCGCCAACCTCGCGCGGCGTCGATCTTGTTCAGACTCATCAATGTCCTCCGGCTCGGGTGGTTGCTGTGCGCGCGGCAGGTTTCCTGCCACGCCCGGTTACGCTGAACGGCAGGACGTTGCCGTCGTCGATCAGGGTCACGCTCTCGCGCAGGATGGCGAGGAAGTCGTCGCGGGCGGCGAGCTTCTGGTGCGGGCGCCAGGCGACGCCGACGAGGGCGCCGGGTGGTGGCGGATCGAGCAATGCGCCGCGCAGGCGCCGCATGGTGACGCCCGGGAAGCTCAGGCGCGAGACCCAGTCCGGGGCGAGCGCCATGCCGAGCCCGGCCGCGACCGCCGACATCATCGCCGGCTTCTCGGTCGCCTCGATGGTGACGTTGGGAACGGCGCCGACGCTCTCGAAATAGGCCATGACGAGGTCGTAGGCGAAGGGACGGATCCGCTTGGACGGCACCACGAAGGGCTCGCCGACGAGGTCCTGCATGGTCAGGTGCTCGCGCGCGGCGAGCGGGTGGTTCTCGCTCAGCACCACGATCGGCCGCTCGACGCGCAAGATCTCGAAGGCGCAGTCGGTCGGTTTACGCGGCGGGCGCAGCAGCGCGAGGTCGAGCTTGCCGGCCTCCAGCATCTGCACCAGCGGCGCCGTCATCGCCTCGACGAACTTGATCTCGATGCCGGGATGGCGCGAGCGGAAGGTAACGAGCGCCTCCGGCACGAAGCTCGACGAAGCCGCGTCGATCGCGCCGACCCGCAGCACCTTGCTTGAGGCCAGCGAGGCCTCCCGAACCGAGCGCGAGGCGCGCTCCATCCGCACCAGGATGGCCTTGGCTTCTTCCAGCATGATCAATCCGGCACGCGTCAATGCGACCTGCCGCGTGGTGCGGGTCAACAGGCTGACGCCGAGTTCGTCCTCGAGCGCGCTGATCTGGCGTGAAAGGGCTGGTGGTGCGAGGCCGAGCCGCTCGGCCGCCCGGCCGAAGTGCAGCTCTTCCGCCACCGCGATGAAACATCGCAGTTGCCGCAGGTCCATGGTTGTCGCGCTCCCCTCTGGCGTATCGCTTTTTGTGATATCTGCCAGTTGTTTCGGTTATGCCCTTTAGCGCCTGTCGCCAGTTTTGCGACCCTAGAGCAATTCATAATTTATTGGCAACAAAGCTCGTCTCCGCAGGGCGGCATCCACAGGGTGAATGTCGCTCAAGCGGAAGAGCAGAGCCGTAATGAATTGATTCTTCAGAAGGTTGTGAGCGCCGGGCCGGGCCCGGTCAAGCCGTCGGAGCGTCGGCTCGCTTCGTGCTCCACAATCCGGCGACCCGGCCGTCGATCAGGGCGAGCCCGACGAAGATCGCCGCCATGCCGGCGAAATGGCGCGGCAGCAGCTCTTCGCCGAGCAGGCCGGAGCCGAGCAGGATGGCGCTGACCGGGATCAGGAAGGTCACGAGCATGACATTGCTCGGCCCCGCAGTGCGCATGATCCGGAAGAAGATGATGTAGGCCAGCGCCGTCGAGATCAGCGCCAGGCCGATCGCCGCGAGGATCGCCTGCTGCGAGGGCACCGGCAGCGTCCACGGCGGATGCAGGAAGAAGACGATCGGGACGATCATCATGGTCGAGGCGGTGAGCTGGCCGGTGGCGGCGACGAGCGGCGGCAGGCCGCGGAAGCGGCGGCCGAACAGGCCTGAGAAGGCATAGGAGACCGCCGCCAGGACGCAGGCGAGCTGCGCCGCGAGATTTGAGCCGAGACCGCTCAGCGCATCGGGACCCATCAGGATGCCGACGCCGATGAGGCCGGCCAGCACGCCGCCGAGCTTCAGCCCGGTCGCCTTCTCATTGCCGAAGCAATGCATCACCAGAACGGCGAAGATCGGTGTCGTCGCGTTCAGGATCGAGGCGAGGCCGCTGGCGATCTGCTGCTGGCCCCAGAGGAACAGGCTGAACGGGATCAGATTGTTGAGGATCCCCATGCCGAAGAAGGCGAGCCAGATACTCCGCCCCACCGCCATGGATTGTCCGGTGATCCGCACCACCAGGAGCAGCGACAGCGCCGCCAGCCCGACGCGCACCTGCACCACCGCGAAGGGCGGCCACTCCGCCACGGTGAGCTTGTTGAAGAAGAACGAGCCGCCCCACAGGATCGAGAGGATGACGAGCAGAAGCCACTCGGTCGGGCCCATGCGCAGCGAAGGGGCGGAGGTCGGCGGTGTCATGGCAGGACTTGTCCTCCGAGCGCGCTTTCCGTTCGATCGCAGTGATCGAACGACGAGAATTCGCGCTCACCAAAAAACTGAGCATGTTCCGATCGCAAAAGTGGCTTCCACTTTTGCGCTCAGAACATGCTCTGGCGCGGGTCATCCTGCGTCAGTAGGCGGCCGGGGCAGGCCCGGCCACCCGATTTCCGCGAGGCCTGCCTCAGGCGGGCTCGGCCTCGCGCGCCGCCCACATCGCCTTGAAGGCCGGGCGCTGATGCAGCTTGTCGAGCCAGGCCTTGACGTTCGGCGCGGCGTCGAAAAGCTGGGTCGCCGGCTTGGCGTAGCGGATGACCTCGGCGGTGTTGATGTCGGCGACCGTGAAGCGCCCGCCCATGACATAGCCGCCACCTTCCGCCAGCGCCTTGTCGAGTACGGCGAACGGCGCGGCCAGCGCCTCGAGTGCCTTGCTCACGAGGGCCGGGTCGCGCTTCTCCGGCGGATAGGCGGCGAGATGGTAGGTCAGGTTGAGCGCGTTGGTCTCGCATTCGGTCGCTGCCCAGAGCGCCCACATCGCGGCGAGCCCTTCCTCCTGCACATCCTTCGGCGCGACCGGACCGCCATGCTTGCGGGCGAGGTAAAGGTTGATCGCCAGCGATTCGTGCAGGACGAAGCCGTCATCGTCGATCGACGGGATATGGCCGTTCGGGTTGACCTCGAGGAATTCGGCGCTGCGGGTATGGACCGGTGCGCCCTCCGCTTTCGGATCGGGCAGGCGATAGGCCTGGATCACCGGCACATGCTGGAAGGCGATGCCGAGCTCGTTGGCGAGCCAGACATTGCGCGTCGCGCGCGAGCGATAGCAGCCATATATGGTCAGGGACATGAGCAGGATTCCGGCGAGCGGGAAGGGCTCCGAATCCGGCGGATGCGGAGAAGAAAATTCTATAGCATCGGACCGAAAAGTGGAATCCACTTTTCGGAAAAATCCGATGCGATAACAATGTGCTAGATCATCGTGACCGCGTCTGTTCAGACGCGCGATGATCTAGGGAGCTCAGCCGAGCTGGCGCAAGGTCTCGCGCGCGATGATCAATCGCTGGATCTCCGAGGTGCCCTCATAGATCCGCGTGATGCGGGCATCGCGCGCATAGCGCTCGACCGGGAAGTCGCGGCAATAGCCGGCGCCGCCATGGATCTGGATCGCCGCATCGGTGCAGCGATGCGCCGCTTCCGAGGCGAAGAGCTTGGCCATCGAGGCTTCCCTGGAGAAGGGCTCGCCGCGATCCTTCTTCGCGGCCGCATCGAGGATCAGCAGGCGCGATGCGTGCAGGTCGAGCTCGCGATCGGCGATCAGCCACTGCAGGCCCTGGAATTCGGAAATGGCCTGGCCGAACTGCTTGCGCTCGCGGGCATAGGACTTGGCGGCGTCCATCGCGGCGCGGGCGATGCCGAGCGAGACCGAGGCGACGCCGATGCGCCCGCCGGCGAGCTCGCCGACCGCGACGCGGAAGCCGTCATTCTCCTTGCCCATCAGGTTGGCGGCGGGAATGCGGGCGCCGTCGAAATGGATGGTGTTCGTCGCCGAGCCGGTCTGGCCCATCTTCGTCTCGGCCTTGCCAACACTGACGCCGGGTGTATCCGCCGGCACCAGGAAGACCGAGATGCCCTTGCCCTTCGCCGCATCGGGATTGGTCACGCCCCAGACCACGAAGAGCCCGGCGTATTCGCCGGAGGTGATGTAGATCTTCTGGCCGTCGAGGACATAGTCATCGCCGTCGCGCCGGGCGCGCAGCGTCATCCCGGCCGGATCCGAGCCCGCACCGGCCTCGGTCAGGCAGAAGGCGCCGGCCGGATAGGTGCCATCGGCCAGCTTCGGCAGATACATCTCTTTCTGCGCCTCGCTGCCGACGGCCTGGATCACCTCTCCGACCATATTGGTCACCGAGGTCGTCACTGCCGTCGAGGCGCAGGCGGCTGCCAGCTCCTCCAGTGCCAGGGCGAAGGCGACGGTGCCGGCCTCAGTTCCGCCGAACAACCCCTTGACGTTGAGCGCCATGAAGCCGTTCTCGGCGAGCAGCCTGAGATTGGCGAGGAACTCGGCGCGGCCTTCGCCACGGTCGAGCCGCTCGGCCAGCGGCGCCAGCCGGTCGGTCGCGAGCTTGCGGGCGCTGTCGCGGATGAGCTCTTCTTCTTCGCTGAGCGCGAACTGCATGCGGGGGCTCGCCGGTCGAGGACAGGAAATCGAACCTTAGAGCGCGCGGCGATGCCCGCCAATGCGCGACATCGCCCGTCGCGTGGTGCGTGACGAGGCGGTCCCGCGCGCGGGACCGCCTCGCCCGTCAGCTCGCCAGCACGCGCTGTGGCGGGAAGGTGACCTCGACCAGCGTGCCTTCCTTCTTGGCGCTGGTGATGGTCAGGGCGGCGCGGTTGGCTTCGACCAGCGCCTTGGTCAGGGGCAGGCCAAGGCCCGTGCCGCCCGACTTGCGCGTCGTCGGCACCTGCCGGAACGGCTCCAGCGCCAGCTTGATCTCGTCATCGTCCATGCCGATGCCGGTGTCGCGCACCCGCAGGATCGCCTCGCCCTGGTCGCCGAGCGCGGTCGAGACGATGACCTGCCCACCGGCATCGGTGAACTTCACCGCATTGGAGAGCAGGTTGATCACGATCTGGCGCAGCGAGCGCTCGTCGGCGACGACCGGCGGCAGCTTCGGCGCGAGGCCGGAGCGGAGCACGACGCGGCCGCGCTGTGCTTCCGGCTGCAGCAGGTTGACGGCGGAGAGCGCGATCTCGTTCAGGTTGACGCTGACGAAGTCGAGGTCGAGCTTGCCGGCCTCGATCTTGGCGAGATCGAGCAGGTCGTTGACCAGACTGATGACATAGCCGCCAGACTGGTGGATGTCGCGCAGGTACTCCTTATAGCGCTCGTTCTCGATCGGCCCGAAGCGCTCCTCGGCCATCACCTCGGCGAAGCCGATGATGGCGTTGAGCGGCGTCCTGATTTCGTGGCTGATCTTGGCGAGCACGTCGGATTTCTGGGCGCTCGCTTTCTCGGCCGCCTTGCGCGCCTCGACCAGCTCGCCCTCGGTCTTCTTCCAGGCGGTGATGTCGCGCAGCACCGCGCAGAACTTGCTGTCCGGCCCCTCGGCGATGCGGCCCATGGTCATGAACAGCGGGATGCGTCCGCCCTGGCGCACGCGGCCGATGACCTCGCGGCCATCGTTCATCAGCGAGGCGACGCCGCCGCCGATCAGCCCGTCGAGATAGTCGAGCGCCGGCGAATGGCTTTCCGGCGCGAAGAGCAGGGTGAAGAGCTCGCCGGCGACCTCGCGCTGGTCGTAGCCGAACAGCGCCTCGGCGCTCTTGTTGAGCGCAAGGATGCGTCCACGCCCGTCGACGGTGACGACGCCGTCGGTCGCGGTATCGAGCATCGCCGAAAGCTCGGAGACGCGAGCATCGTTCGCCTGCCCCTCCAGCCGGAGCTGCGCCACCCGCGCGGCGGCTTCCTCTTCCTCGGCCTCGAACTCCGCGGCGAGTTCCTGCTCCTCCGCCTCTTCGGGCGACAGCAGCTTGAGATCGCCGCCGGGAACGCCGTTGCGGAACGCCATCAGCGTCGCGGGCTCGCCCTGCCAGCTCACGCTGGAGAGCCGGCCGTCGACGCTGATCAGCCCGCCCTTGCGGTCGACCAGGATCATCGCGCCATCGCTGCTGGGGCTCAGGCCCCTGATCAGCGTGCTGACGCCGCCGGCTGCAGTGAGATCGTCGAGATCGGCATAGTCCAGCAGATCGAGCAGGGTGCGGTTGGCGTAAAGCGCCGTCTCGTCGCGATTGACCAGCACCGCGATCGGCAGGCGGTCGAGTATATCAGCATGGGCGTTGGCGACGCGTGGCCGCTGCTCAAGCTTCGCGGCCGGTGCCGGAACGGCGGCCGTTGCAGACTGCTCCTTCGTATCGCCCACATCCTTGTCACGCACACGCAGTGGCGCGGCGACCGGCAGGCGCGGTTCGCCGGTCTCGTCCTCCTCGCCGGCGATGCGGGCGCCGAGCGCCTTGGCGATCTCGCGGAAGGCGCTGCGCTCGGCCGACGAAAGCAGGGTCTTGGACGGCTCCAGCACGGGGCGCACGGACGCCAGATGGCCGTTCCGCAACGGCACGACATTGGCCGGTGGCGCTGCCGGAGCTGGTTGCTTCGGCTCGCTGGCTTCCGGCGCATCGTCGCCGTCTTCGGCTTGCTCCACCGCGGCTTCGTCGTCGGAAGCCGCCGGCTCGGGATCAGCCTCTCGGGCTTCGAATGGCGCAACTGGTTCTGCCGGCGCTTCCGTCTCAGCCGGAGTGTCGGCTTCAACCCTGTGCTCGGCGCTGTCGGCTTCGGCCTGCGCGATGGGGTTGGCCGCGACAATGCCATCCGGTGCGCGCTCAGGCACCAGCTCGTCGGTAGCGCTAACTTCCGGATGTTCGAGCTCGGGAGCTTCGACCACCGGTGCGACCGGAGCAGTCTGCTCCTGCAGAGCCTCTCGTTCAGGAAAGGCTTCGTTTTCCGGCGAGCGGGCGAGGCCGAAGCCGCGGAAGCCGGCCGGGTTGCGCTCGCCGTCGAACAGCGGAAACCCCGAGAGCTCGACGCGGGCGCCTTCGTCGGCGCGGACGCGCCAGAGCACAGTCCGGCCGCTCCAGGTCGAGGATGTCGCAAGACGCGTCGCCAGGTCGCCTTCGAGATCGACGACGTCACTCGCAAGCAGCGCTGACCAAGAGCGCCCCTGCGCCGCTCCGGCGGCGTCTTGTCCGACGAGCTCTGCAAAATCCCGTGAGAGGCTGATCAGCGTTCCGCCAAGGTCGCTCTCCCAGAGGAAGCGCAGATTGGCGCGGCGCGGCCGCTCGGCTGATGCGGTTTGGTCATCTGCTTCCGCGGGAGCGGCCGGGGAGGGCGAAACGGCCGGTGTCGCGGGAGCGCGCGGCTCTTCCTTCGGCACGGTGATGCCGAGGCGCCGCAGCTCGGAGGCGGTGACGCCGACGGCCAGCGCCGGGCCTGAACCGGTCTCGATTCGCTTGCAGCCGCAGGTCACGAGCCCGGTCAGGGAGGCGCCGAGCCGCAATCTCTCGAGCCTGAGCGCGGTCAGCGAGGCGAGTCCACCGGCGAGCAGGCGCAGGCGCTCTCGGGTCGCCGCGGGTAGTTTCGCAGCGCCGCCGAAGGCGTCGAGCAGGACTCGGCCGCCGGCATTGGCGAAGGCCGGCGTATCGCCGTCGGCCGGCCAAAGCAGCAGCGCGCCTTCGCCGACGAAGCCCGCGAGTGCGGGATCCTGCGCCAGTGCGCCGGCAACGCCGTCCCAATCCTGTCCGGATTCGCTCATCCCGCTCCGCTCAACTTCTGGCGACTCCAGCCCGCGCGAATATGCCTAACAAATCTTTAATAACCGCGCGAGCAGGGCGAATCCATGCGGGAACCCTGCCTCTCCCCTGACGTTTCCAAACAGCGTTAATATGGCAAGCGCCGCCCGTGCAGGGCTGGCGTTGTCATTGCACTGCAATAATGATATTGCAGTGCACAATAGAGGCGTGACGCCGGAGACGGCGAAGGCGCTTGGCCTTGTCGCAGGAGGACCACCATGGACGGCAAGAACCCCTACGAAGTTCCCAACGAGATGCGCGACTTCGCCGAGAAGAGCGTCGATCAGGCCCGCAAGGCTTTCGACGGCTTTATTGGCGCCGCCCAGAAGGCCGTCGATAGCGCCCATGGCTCGGCCGAGTCGGCCCGCGTCAATGTTCAGGACATGACCAAGAAGGCAATGTCCTACGCCGAGAACAACATCGCCGCGGCGTTCGACCTCGCTGACAAGCTCGTCAAGTCCAAGGACATGAACGAGGTGCTCCAGCACCAGTCCGAGTTCCTGAAGGCTCAGATGGCTGCGCTGCAGGCGCAGCTCAAGGATGTCGGCACGACCGTGCAGGACGCCGCCAAGAAGGCCGCCGAGACCGCCGCCAAGGCGACCAAGCTGAAGTGAAGCCTTGAGCGCCGCGGGCGCGGAGCGGGCTTTCACGACGAAGCGGCCGGGCGCCGGCGCATGATTCCGCGAGCGTGGTGAAGCTACCTCGCAAGGGCATGCCTGGGCTCGGTTTCGTCGATCGCGCAGGTTCGTCCTGCCGGAACCGTGAAGGAGAGAGATCCGATGGCTAAGCAGACTATCCCCGGCAAGGCGCCGATCAGCCTCGCCCCGGTCAAGGCGCTGAGCGAGCCGAAGCCGCTCGCCCCGGCCGCGCCTGTCAAGCCCGCCGAGGCCAAGCCCGTCGATGCCAAGCCCGTGGATGCCAAGCCCGCGGTCGAGGTGAAGCCGGTTGCCGCCCCGCTCGCGCCTGTGCCCGCCGCCAAGGTCGAGGCCAAGCCTGCTGTTCCCGCGCCGGCCGCTGCCAAGCCCGCAGCTCCCGTGCCGCCTGCTCCGCAGCCTGTCGCTCAGCCGGTGGTGAAGCCTGCGGTCGTCGCTGTCGCAGCGCCCGTTGCGAAGCCTGCTGCCGAGCCCGCCAAGCGCGTTGCCCCGCAGAAGACCAAGATCGCGAAGCCGGCCGCCAAGGTCGCCGCTCCCGTCGCGAAGGGCGAAACCGCCAAGGTCGCGGCTGCGAAGCCGGCGCCCGTCAAGCCGGTGGCCGCGCCGTCGCCGGCCAAGATCGCTGCCGAGCCGGTCAAGGCCCAGACCGCTATCGCCAAGGTCGAGCCGGTTGCGGCGAAGCCGGTAGCTCCTGTTGAGGCCAAGTCCGCTCCTGCCCCGGTCAAGCTCGTCGAGACCTCCAAGCCGGCTGCCGTGGCTGCGCCCGTCGCCAAGCTGGTCGAGATGTCGAAGACGTTTGCCGTTCCCACCTTCTCGGCCGCCGGATTCTCTGCTGCCACCTGGCTCGAGCCGACCCTGGCGCTGACGCGTGCCTTCGGCGCCGTCCAGGCCAAGGTGCTCGACCATGCCTGCGCCGAGCTGAAGGCGACGCTGGGCGAGGTTGAGACGCTGGCCCGCACGCAGAGCACTGCCGACGCGGTCGCGCTCCAGGCCAAGGCCTTCCGCCGCAGCTACGAATCCTTCGCGGCCCATCTCGGCGATCTCGCCGCTACGGCGCGCCAGGAGCTGCCGCGCCGCTGATTTTGAAAGCCGGCGCGGTTTTCCACGCGCCGGCCGTATTTGCCCGTTGCATTCGGCGAGGCGTGGCACTAGGTTCCGCGCCGTCGCCGGATCGCTTCCAGGCGCCGCGACATCAGGCGCAAGCCGTGCAGCCATAGCTCAGTTGGTTAGAGCGCTAGATTGTGGATCTAGAGGTCCCCCGTTCAAGCCGGGGTGGCTGTACCATCTTTCTCTTCCGTACCGTCCTTCCCGAGATTGCGCGCGTACCCTGCGCTGGCCTAGCTTGCCGCGCGGCTTGGAGCCGCCAGCCTTCGGGAGCCCGCCATGCCCAGCAAGATCGATCTTCTCAACCCGGCCTCGCTCTCGCCGCCGACCGGCTATTCGCATGTCGCCGTCGTCAAGGCGGAGCGGCAGATCCATGTCTCCGGCCAGGTCGCCTACGATCCGATGGGCAAGGTGGTGGGGGAAGGCGACATCGCCGCCCAGGCCGAGCAGGTCTATGCCAACCTCGCCGCAGCCCTGGCCGCTGCCGGTGCCGACTTCACCAAGGTGTTCAAGCTGGTGACCTATGTCGTCGACCTCTCCACCGAGAAGACGGTCGCCGTACGCAAGGTGCGGATGAAGTATCTCGGTGACGGTCCGTTTCCGGCGAGCACCATGGTCGGCGTCACCGCTCTGGTCGATCCGCGCCTGCTGATCGAGATCGAGGCGATCGCCGCGCTAGACTGAGGCTACCCTTAGCAGGACTTGCGGCCACGGGTGCCGCTCGCCATATCTCGCTTACGCGGTTGGGTTCGCCTTTCGCGTACGGAGCGCTGCGCAAGCGGGCTCCGGTAGTTCCAGAGGCGCCTTTCAAGGGCTTCGTGATGACGCGTCCGCCTAGTCTGTCGCATCCCTTCCTGCTCGGCTTCGACGATATCGAGCGGGCCCTCGACCGGGTCGCCAAAGGCGCCGGCGATGGCTACCCGCCCTACAATATCGAGCGCATGCCACGCACGGAGGACGAGCCCGACAAGCTCAGGATCACGCTCGCGGTAGCGGGGTTCTCGCGCGACCAGCTCGAGATCACGCTGGAAGAGAACCAGCTGACCATCCGCGGCCGGCAGATCGACGACAAGACGCGGCATTTCCTGCATCGCGGCATCGCCGCGCGGCAGTTCCAGCGCTCCTTCCTGCTCGCCGACGGCATGCAGGTCCTGGGGGCTGATCTCTCGAACGGGCTGCTCGCGATCGATCTGGCCCGTCCGGAACCGGAACGGCTCGTCCGGCGTATCGATATCATGAGCCGCGACTAGGCCCCTGAGGGCTACAGAAGGTCGGTACGAGGGGGCATGCGGTTTGCCTTCCGTTCATGATCAAGGATGCACAATCAAACCGCCTCGCACTGCTCTGAAGGAGGGCGCGATGACTGAGACCAGAAACAACCCTCTGACCACCGCCGAATTCGCCGCCCTCGGCAACGGCCAGGTCGCCTATCTCAAGCCGATCATGTCGGATGAGCTGGCCCGCATCTTTCCGCAGGCGCCGGAGATCGAGCCCGGCCTGCAGCTCTTCGCGCTGCTCGCGGCCGATGGCGCGCCGATCCTGGTGACCGATTCCCGCGAGGCCGCGACGGCCAACGCCTGGGAGCACGATCTCCGGATGGTCAGCCTGCACTGACCCGAGCTGTCTATGCCGTCGCGGGCACGATGCCCTCGACGGCGGCGACAAGGCGGGCGATGTCGTCCGGCGTCGACAGCCGATGGTCGCCGTCCTTGATCAGGGTCAGCACGACCGGATCGTGCGGCAGGTGTTCGACCAGCTTCAGCGCCTGGCCATAGGGCACATCGGGATCCTTCATTCCCTGCAGGATATGGACGGGGCACCCGGTTTCGAGCGGGTGCCCGAACAGGAGATGGCGCCGCCCGTCCTCGATCAGCGCTCGTGTGATCGGCATCGGCTCCGGCGAGTATTCCGAAGGCCGCTGCCAGACGCCGTCCCTGATGATCGTCTCGCGGATCGCCTCGGGCATCTGCGCCCACATCAGTTCCTCGGTGAAGTCGACAGCCGGCGCGATCAGCACCAGGCCGGCCGGCTGCAAGTGCGGCGCGGTCTGGCGCAGCTTCAGCGTCGTTAGCAACGCGACCCAGCCGCCCATGGAGGAGCCGACCAGCACAGCCGGGCCTTGGGTGTGAGCGGCGAGCACCGCCTGCGCGTCCTCGATCCAGTGCGTCATCGTCCACTGCGCGAAGTCGCCGCTCGATTCGCCATGGCCGGCATAATCGAAGCGGATGAAGGCACGCCCCGAGCGCTCGGCCCAGGCGGCGAGCGCTTCGGCCTTGGTGGCGCGCATGTCCGAGCGCAGGCCGCCGAGCCAGACCACCGCCGGGCCCTTGCCGGCTTGCGTCAGCACCGCGATCTCGCGGCGTTCTGCACCGGCGCCGACGCTCAGAAATTGCGGCTCAGGCCTCATCACTTTATTCTCTCCTGTGATGAACCGGGTGGAACCAGCCATCTCATGCTGCATTCCCGCCCGATTTCGTGATCATCAGAACCCGATAGCATCGGCGAGTCGCCAAGCAGAAGGTCCATTCGAGCAGTGAACACCTCCCTGCGTTCCGGCGCGCAACTCTCCCTGCCGTCGACCGAGACGCATCCGCTGGCCGGGCGCACCGTGCTGCAGATCATCCCGGAGCTGGAAGCGGGCGGGGCCGAGCGCACGGCCGTCGACATCGCCGCCGGGCTGACCGAGGTCGGGGCGCGGGCCCTGGTCGCGACGGAGGGCGGGCGGCTCGTCGCCGAACTGCAGGCCAAGGGCGGCATCTGGCTGCCGTTCCCGGCGGCGGCCAAAAACCCGGTCTCGATGCTGCTCAATGTCCGGACCTTTGCCCTGCTCTGCAAGCGCGAGCGGGTCGACCTCGTCCATGCCCGCTCGCGGGCGCCGGCCTGGGTGGCACTGGCGGCGACGCGGGCGTTGAAGCTGCCCTTCGTCACCACCTATCACGGCTCCTACAACGCTCGCTCGACGGTCAAGAATCTCTACAATTCGGTGATGGCGCGCAGTGACGTCGTCATCGCCAATTCCGGCTACACCGCCGACCTGATCCGTGCCCGCCACCCCTTCGCCCGCGAACGCATCCGCGTCGTCCATCGCGGCACTGATTTCTCGGCCTTCGCGCCATCGGCCGTGAGCCCGGAGCGGATCAGCGCCCTGCGCAGCGCCTGGGGCGTCGAGCCGCACCAGCGCATCGTGCTGCTGCCCGGCCGACTCACTGGCTGGAAGGGGCAGAAGGTTTTGATCGAGGCGGCGCGCCAATTGCGCGACGCCGGCGATGCGGACACCGCCTTCATCCTCGCCGGTGATGCGCAGGGCCGCGACGGCTATGTCCGCGAGCTCGACGATGCCATCGCCAAGGCCGGGCTCGAGGGCAGGGTCCGCCGCGTTGGCCATTGCTCGGACATGCCGGCGGCTTTCCTGGCCGCGGCCGTGGTCGCCGTGCCCTCGACCGAGCCGGAGGCCTTCGGTCGCGTCGCCGTCGAGGCGCAGGCCATGGGCACGCCGGTCGTGGTCTCCAATCTCGGCGCCGTGCCGGAGACGGTGCTGGCGCCGCCGCAGGTCGCGGCGCAGGAGCGCAGTGGCTGGCATGTCCCGCCCGACGATGCGGCTGCACTCGCGCAAGCCCTGCGCGAGGCGCTGGCGCTGCGGCCCTCCGCGCGCGATGCGCTGGCGCGGCGTGCCCGCTTGCATGTCGAGCGCCATTTCTCGCTGGCCTCGATGGTCAACGAGACGCTCGATGTCTATTGCGCCCTGCTCGGACGCTGAACACTGCTCTGATCCATTGACAACGCTTCACGTTGTGCAATGTGTCTCACCAACGGCGCGATGCGCGCCAGTCACAGGAGAATACAGCCATTCGTCGTCCCTTCCGAGCCGCACCAGCCCCCGTCAAGGACGGTCCCCGCGCCAACCGCGACATTCGTGGCGTCCGCGACGTCCAGCTCATCGACGATACCGGCGCCAACCGTGGCGTGGTCTCGTTCTTCGAGGCGCTCAAGATTGCCGAGGATGCCGGACTCGACCTGGTCGAGATCGCCCCCAATTCTGTGCCTCCGGTCTGCAAGATTCTCGATTACGGCCGCTTCCGCTTTCTCGAGCAGAAGAAGGCGTCCGAGGCGCGCAAGAAGCAGCGCACCATCGAGATCAAGGAAATCAAGCTTCGCCCCGGCATCGACAAGCACGACTACGACGTGAAGATGAAGGCGATGCACGGCTTCTTCGAGGAAGGCGACAAGGTGAAGGTCACCTTGCGCTTCCGCGGCCGCGAGATGGCGCACCAGGACCTCGGCGTGAAGGTGCTGGAGCGCGTCAAGGCCGACACGGTCGAGGTTGCCAAGGTCGAGAGCGACTGGCAGCTCGAAGGCCGCCAGATGGTCATGGTGCTCGCGCCCCGCTAAGGCGCGGCTTGTGCGCCTCGCCTGGGGCGTCGCATTCGGAGCTGCCTTTCACGAAGCCCGGCCATCTCGGCCGGGCTTTGTCGTCTTGGCGGAGATCTAACTGACGGAGCGGATGATCTCGCGGTAGGTCGTCTCCGGGAAGGCCTTGAGCGTTTCCGTGCGGACATTGCCGAGCATGGCGAGCCGCAGGCAGAAGCGCGCCTGTGCCGCATCGTCGGGCGCCTCGCAGACAACGACCATGTCGTATTTGCCCATGGTCATGAAGAAGGCTTTGAAATCGCCCCCTATGTCTTTGAGCGCCTGCTTCGCCGCATCGAGACGGTTGGGAGAGTCCTTGAGGCTGCGTGCGCCCTGCTCGGTCCAGTTGAGCAGCATGATGTAGGTGGTCATCGCACTTCTCCCCGAAAGGCCCGGCCTTTCGTCGGAAGCTGCCTACGGCGGCCCGCTTGTCGCCGTGCGGTTCCGGATGGGCCGTTGACCATCCGCCGAGCCTATCCCGTCAATCTAGCATGACGGGGCAAGGTCAGGCAGGGCTTATAGGCCGAGCAGCCGCTTGATCTTCCTGACGGCGCTGTCCGGTGTCGTCAGCACCGGCTTGCCCGTCGCGGCCGCAACCGCTGGCGCTGCCCGTGCCAGGCTGAATTGCGCCAGCGCGATTGCGTCACAATCGGCGAGATCTCCAGCCGCCAGCATTGCCAGCCGGTCATGCTCGGCCCCGTCACCACGGTCGAGCGCGGCGAGTGCCCCTTCCGCCAGCTTCGGCGTGACCGTCAGCGATCCCGGAAACTCCGGCGGCATCGATTGCAATGTTGGGCCGAAGCTGGCGAGGAGGCCGATCCGGCCGCCGACCGCCATGGCTTCCTCGATCATCGCCTCATTCGGCTTCAGGACGGGGAGGGGAGACAGCGCGCGCTGCACCGCCTCGATGCAGGGCCCGAAGGCCGAGCAGGTGAAGAGGATGCCGTCGGCGCCGGTCGCCCGCGCATAGCTGGCGAGGCTGAGGAAGCGCCCGGTCATCGCCTCGGTGATCCGCCCGTCGCGGGAAAGATCGGCCGAGAGGCTGTCGTCGAGCAGGTTCATCAGCGTGGCCTCAGGCCACAGCCGCGCGAACGCCGCCTCGATCGGAGGCGGCGAATGGCGCAGCGCGTGGATCAGCGCGATCCGCATCAGCGGATCGGGTGCGGGTATTGCAGCCCGCCCTTCGAGGCGAGGTCGTTCAGCCCGCGCTTCAGTTGCAGCTTGGATCCCCCACCGACATTGCGCTCGAAGCTCTCGCCGTAATTGCCGATGTGCTTGATGACGCGATAGGCCCAGTCATTGGTCAGGCCGAGGCCCTCGCCGAATTTGCCCTCGACGCCGAGCAGGCGCTTGATCTCGGGATTGCCCGACTTCAGCTGCTCATCGACATTGGCCTTGGTCACGCCGAGTTCCTCGGCGTTGAGCATGGCGTAATGCACCCATTTCACCAGCGCGACCCAGCTCTCGTCGCCGCGCTTCACCGCCGGGCCGAGCGGCTCGCGCGAGATCAGCGTCGGCAGGATGACGAAGTCGTCGGGCTTGGAGAACTTCAGCCGCTCGGCGGCAAGGCCCGAGGTGTCGGTCGTGAAGGCGTCGCAGCGCCCGGCCTCCAGCGCCTTCACGCCTTCTTCGTTGGTGGCGAAGCCGATGATCTCGTATTTCAGTTTATTGGCGCGGAAGAAATCGGCGAGGTTGAGTTCGGTCGTCGTGCCCTGCGTCACGCAGATCGAGGCGCCGTCGAGCCCTTTCGCCTCGGCGACCCCGAGCGACTTGCGCACCATGAAGCCCTGGCCGTCAAAATAGTTGATGATCGGCCAGGACATGCCGGCCGAGGTGTCGCGCGACATCGTATAGGTCGCGTTGCGCGCGAGCATGTCGACCTCGCCCGACTGCACCACGACGAAGCGCATCTGCGGCGTGGTCGGAATGAACTTGACCTTGTTGGGGTCGTCGAAGATCGCCGTCGCGACCGCGCGGCAAAGATCGATGTCGAGTCCATCCCAGCGTCCGTCCGGGCCCTGGATGCCGAAGCCGGGCAGAGCGATGTGGTTGCCGCAGATCAGCTCGCCGCGTGCCTTGACGCGTTCGAGAGTGCCGGTCTGGGCACTGGCCGCCCCAGTGAGGCCGAGCGCGGCGAGGCCGGCGAGGAGAGCGTGCTTCAGTTGCTTCATGGTGGTCCCCTGTTGTGGAAGCACCGGGCTCTTGCCGGCCCGGATCGGGTAGAGCCTCAGGCCGACCGGGCCGAGGCCAAGCTCGCATCGAGCGCATCGCCCAGCCGCTCGACGATGGTGTCGACGGTCGCGGCGTCGATGATGAAGGGTGGGGCGAGCAGGATATGGTCGCCAGCGGTGCCGTCGGCCGTGCCGCCCATCGGGTAGACCAGTAGCCCGCGCTCCTGCGCCGCCTGCTTGATCCGGGCGTTGAGCTTCAGGGCCGGGTCGAAGGGTGTCTTGGTCGAGCGGTCGGCGACGATCTCGACGCCCCAGAAGTGGCCGCGCCCGCGGATGTCGCCGACATGGTGGTGATTGCCGAAGCGCTCGCGCAGGCGCTGTTCCAGCCGCGCTCCCTGCTTGCGGACATTGGCGAGCAGATCGTCGCGCTCGATCACCTGCTGCACCGCGAGCGCGGTGGCGCAGGCGAGGGGATGGCCGACATAGGTCTGGCTGTGCGGGAAGATGCCTGAGCCCTGCCTGACCGCCTCGACGATCCGCTTCGAGGCCAGCATCGCGCCGATCGGCGCATAGCCGCCGCCCAGCCCCTTGGCGATCGCCATCAGGTCCGGCGCGATTCCTTCCTGCTCGCAGGCATGCAGCGTGCCGGTGCGGCCCATGCCGCTCATGACTTCGTCGAGGATCAGCAGCACGCCATGGCGGTCGCAGATCTCGCGGACGCGCTTGAAATAGCCGGGCGCGGCCGGGACGGCGCCGAGAGTCGCGCCGACAACCGTCTCGGCGACAAAGGCGCAGACGGTCTCCGAGCCAAGCTCCAGGATCTTCGCCTCCAACTCGTCGGCGACGCGAAGTCCGTATTCCTCGCTGGTCTCGTCGGCGAGGCGACCGCGATATTCGTAGCAGGGCGAGATGTGATGGCCCTGCATCAGCATCTCCCCGAAAGGCGCGCGGTCCTTCATCCGCCCGCCGACCGAGAGCGCCCCCAGTGTGATCCCGTGATAGCTCTGGAGCCGCGAGATGAAGTTGACTCGGCTTCGTTCGCCCCGCTCGACGAAATAATGCCGGGCCAGCTTCAGGCAGGCTTCGATCGCCTCCGAGCCCGAGCTGCAGAAGTAGACGCTCTCCATCCCGGCCGGCGCCCGCGCGATCAGATGGTCGGCGAGTTCCTCGGCCGCATCGCTGGTGAAGAAGCTGGTATGGGCATAGGCGAGCTTGTCGATCTGCGCATGCATCGCCGCCAGTATGTCGGGATGAGCATGGCCGAGGCAGGAGACGGCGGCGCCACCCGAAGCATCGATATGCTCGCGCCCGTTCTGGTCACGCAGGATCATGCCCTCGCCGCTGGCCGCGGTCGGGTAGGTCTTGCTCAGCATGCGATGCAGGATGTGGCTCATCGGTGGCCTCGCCTGGACGGTCTGGGATTGAGGAAAGTGCCGGCCGCATCGAGGGCGGCTTCGTGGCGGGCGATCGCGTCGAGCGCGGCCTTGCCCTTGCGTGCCGTCATCAGCGCCGCCAGGCATTCAACCGCGGCGAAGGCCGGCGTCATCGTATGGAAGAAGGACGGCGTCTCTGTCCTGACCAGCAGAGCCGCATCGGCGATGGCAGCGAGGGGAGAAAGCGCGCTGTCGGTCAACGCCACCACCTTTGCGCCGCGCTCCCTGGCGATCTCGGCAGCCTGCACCGTCTGACGTGTATAGGGCGCGACAGAGACAGCGAAGAGGACATCGCCAGGGCCGATCCGGCGCAGCGCGTCGATGCCGCGTCCGCCGGCGGCGTCAGCCAGCACCGAGCCGGCACCGATCAGGTCGCGGATATAGTCGAGCATGAAGGCGGCCGGGAAGGCCGAGCGCAGGCCGAAGCAGAATACGGTCTGCGCCTCGCTCAGGAGGTCGGCCGCCTGTTCGAGACGGGCGAGCGCCTGCGGCTCGCGCAGCGCTTTCAGATGCTCGGCCAGCGCCGCGAACATGTCCTGCGCGATCGCGCCCGGGCCTTCCTCGCCATGGCGCTGCATCAGTTCGCTGGCACGGCCGGCAAAGCCCTCCGGCCGCCGCCGCAGCGCTGCCGCATGGACGGCGCGCAATTCGTCATAGCCCTTGAGGCCGAAGCGCTGCGCCAGCCGGGTGAGGGTGGCCGGCGCCAGGCCTGCGCGCTTGGCCTGCTCGCGCGTGGTCAGCAGCGCGACATCGGCGGGATGGTCGAGCACCCAGCGCGCCGCCGCCTGCAATTGCTGCGGCAATTGCTCGAAGCTCTCGGTGAGGCTCGCCGTCAGGCCGGATTTGTCCATGCGCCGGACCTTAGCAGGGCAAATTGGAGCATGAAACAGAATCTTTAATTCAGATCACATGAAACACTTGTTTCTGGTCTGATAGCCAATTGCTACGTCACTCGGAGCTTCGTTCAGCGCCGCACGAGCAGGCCGTCCAGCATCAGGTTGAAGGCGTCGATCGCCTTGCGCGAGGTCGCTTCCGGCTCGGGCGCGTTCGCGATCCACTGAGCCGCATATTGCGTCGCTCCGGCGATCAGCCGTGCAGCCGCTTCAGGATCGACCGGGGCGATGATGCCGGTCTCGGCCAGCTTCGCCAGGCTCTCCGTCATCGAGCGGATGCACTCGCTGAGCGTCGGCCAATCCCAGGGATCGCCAAGCACGGCAGGGCCATCGCGCAACATGACGCGCTGGATCTCGGGATCGAGCGCCAGCTCAATATAGGCGGTGCATTCGTCGCGGAAACCGGTCCAGGGATCGCTGGCCTTCGCGGTCACAGCCCGCATATGGGCATTCATCTCGCCATCGATCTCGGCGATGACCGCGACCAGCAGGCCCTTCTTGTCGCCGAAATGATGATAGAGCGCGCCGCGCGTCAGTCCGGCCGAGGCGGTGAGATCGTCCATCGAGGTCTCGGCATAGCCGACCGTGCCGAAGGCTGCGCGCGCCGCGGCGATCAGCTTGGCCCGGGTCTCGGCGATCATCTGGGTGCGCGGCTTGCGCATCATCCATGTTCCTTTCGCATACGGCGCGTATGTGAATTGACATACGTCTCGTAGGTAATTAGTCATCTCACATACGCAACGTATGTCAATTGCGCTTCCAAAATGCGCCTCGATGCGACGGAGACGTCCATGCCTAACCCCTATCGCGAGATTTTCCGGGCCCCCGGCACGATCGGCTTTTCAGCCGCCGGCTTCCTCGCCCGCATGCCATTCTCGATGCTGACGATCGGCATCGTCACCATGCTCTCCCAGGCGCGCGGCCAGTACTGGCTAGCCGGTGGTGTCGCCGCGACCTTCGCGTTCTCCAATGCGTTGATCGCGCCGCAGATCTCGCGGCTGGTCGACCGCCATGGCCAGAGCAAGGTGCTGATTCCCGCGACGCTTGCGACCATTATGGCGCTGATCGGGCTGATGCTGGCGACCCGCTTGGAGGCGCCGATCTGGGTGCTCTTCCTCTTTGCCGCTCTTGCCGGGCTCGAGCCGAGCATGATGGCGATGGTGCGCGCCCGCTGGACCGAGATCTATCGCGACACGCCGCATCTGCGCACTGCCTTCGCCTTCGAATCGGTCATCGACGAAGTCATCTTCATGCTCGGTCCGGTGATCTCGATCGGCCTCAGCGTCATCTGGTTCCCGGAGGCCGGGCCGCTCGCGGCGACGATCATGCTCGCCGTCGGCATGGCCCTGTTCGTAGCGCAGCGCGCGACCGAGCCGCCGGTACACGCTCAGGGCGTCGGCGTCGGCGCCGGCAGTTCCGCCATCCGCCTGGTGCCGGTGCAGATCATCGCTTTGCTGATGGTCGCGCTCGGTGTGGTCTTCGGCACGGCCGAAGTCACTGCGGTTGCCTTCGCCGAAGCACAGGGCAACAAGGCGGCGGCGAGTCTGGCGCTCGCGGCCTATGCCGCCGGCTCCTTCATCACCGGCCTCGTCTTCGGTGCGCTGCGCCTGCGCATGCCGCTCGCCACGCAATTGCTGCTCGCGATCGGGCTGGCCGCCGCGACGACCTTGCCGTTGCTGATCGTCTCGTCGCTCTGGATGCTGGGCATCGTGCTCTTCATCGCCGGCGCCTCGATCTCGCCGACGGTCATCGTCGCCATGGCGCTGGTCGAGCGGCATGTGCCGGCCGCGAAGCTGACCGAGGGCATCACCTGGGTGATGACCGGCATGGGCATCGGCATGGCGGCGGGCTCGGCCGCCTCCGGCTGGCTGATCGACGCCTATGGCGCGAGCACCGGCTTCTACGTCTCGGTCGCCGGCGGGTTCTCGGCGCTGGCGATCGTCACGGTCGGATTCTGCCTGATCGCCGAGCCGCGGCGGGCCAGCGAGCCGGCGCTCGCCTGAGCCGAAAAGGAAGCCGCGCTTGCAAGGGCGCGGCTTTTCTGTCATAGGCGCCACCTTCGATCGCCCGGCTGATAAGGGCTGCCGTGGCGGTCGTACTTTGCTTCCCAAAGCAAAATTGAAGCGGCGCATTGTTCGCGCTCGCGACCTATGAGGAGCTGAAATGCCCAAGATGAAGACCAAATCGGCCGCTAAGAAGCGGTTCAAGATCACCGGAACCGGCAAGGTGCTCTACACCCAGGCCGGCAAGCGTCACGGCATGATCAAGCGGACCAACAAGCAGCTCCGCAATCACCGTGGGACGAACGTTCTTTTCGAAGGCGATGCCGCCAACGTGAAGAAGTACTTCCTGCCCAACGGCTGACGCCCCCTAACTTTTCCGGAGATCAATCATGGCTCGCGTGAAACGGGGCGTTACGTCCCACGCCAAGCACAAGAAGACTTTCAAGGCCGCCAAGGGCTTTTATGGCCGCCGCAAGAACACGATCCGCGCCGCCAAGGCGGCCGTCGATCGGTCGATGCAGTACGCCTATCGCGACCGCAAGAACAAGAAGCGCACCTTCCGCGCGCTTTGGATCCAGCGCCTGAACGCTGCGGTGCGTGAGCATGGCCTGACCTACTCGCTGTTCATCGGCGGCCTCGCCAAGGCGGGCCTCGAGCTCGACCGCAAGACCCTGTCGGCCCTCGCGATCGACGATGCTGCTGCCTTCGCTGCAGTGGTCGAGACGGTCAAGGGCGCGCTGGGCGCCGAGGCCAAGGCCGCCTGAGCGGACTTAGCCGATCGGAATACGAAAGGCCGGCGGAAACGCCGGCCTTTTTGTTTGGGCTCACCGTCATGCTCGGCCTTGTGCCGAGCATCCACGTCTTGAACACCGCGTTCCACCGATGAAGCAAAGACGTGGATGGTCGGGACAAGCCCGACCACGACGCGGAGGCGCGAAACAGCCTACGTCTGCACCTTCTCCACCGCCTTCGGCGTCCAGCTCTCGCCGGCGCCTTCGACAATGCGCTGATAGGCCGCCTCGGGCGTATCGGCATAGCAGAACAGCTTGAGGTCCTCGGGCCGAATGAAGCCGGCTTCGCGCATCCGCTCGAGATTGATCAGCCCCTGCCAATAGGCGCTGTCATAGAGCACGATCGGCACCGGCGGCATTTTGCCGGTTTGCACCAGCGTCATGATCTCGAAAAGCTCGTCGAGCGTGCCGAAGCCGCCGGGGAAGACCACCAGCGCCGCCGCCCGCATCGCGAGGTGCATCTTGCGCATCGCGAAATAATGGAAGCGGAAGGTCAGGTCGGGCGTCGACCAGGCGTTCGGCTCCTGCTCATGCGGCAGGGTGATGTTGAAGCCGATCGAGACCGCGCCGGCCTCGGTCGCCCCGCGATTGGCCGCTTCCATGATGCCGGGGCCGCCGCCGGTGGCGATGACATGGTGCTTGCCGCTGTCCTTGCCGTCGAGCGCACCACCGCGCTCCGAGGCGATCCTGCCGAACGCCCGCGCCGCCTCGTACCAGGGATTGCCTTCGCGCACCCTTGCCGAGCCGAAGACGACGATGGTCGAGACGATGCCGCGCGCCCGCAGGGCGTCCTCGGCCTTCTGGTATTCGAGCATGAAGCGCGCCCCGCGCGTCGAATCGCCGAGGAGGAAATCCTGGTCGAGTGCGGCGACCCGGTAGGAGGGCGAAGTCTTCTGGGCGGTATTGTCGGGCATGGGCGGGCTTCTCTCTGCGGCAGTCGGACTTGCGGGCGGGTGCGCCGAAACGATGCGCCACGCCTATCACGTCACGAGAGGTATTTCCGCAGCACGCCCGCCATGCGCTCAGCGCCGGAATTATGCGGCAGCAGCGTCAGGAAGCGCCCATCCGGCCCCATCAGATAGGTCAGCGAGCCATGGTCGATCGTGTACTGGCCCTCGCCGTGATGCGCCTGCGTCAGCTTCCGGCGATGGACCTTGTAGGCCCGGGCCGCGGCGGCGATCTCGGCCTCGCTACCGAACAACCCGATCAGGCGCGGGTGGAAATTCGCAACATAGGTCGCCATCACCGCCGGGGTGTCGTTGACCGGGTCGACGCTGATGAACAGCGGTGCGACCTTCGCGGCCAGAGGCCCGAGCGCGTCGAGCGCCTGCGCGATGATCGGCAGATCGACAGGGCAGGTATCGGTGCAGGCGGTGAAGCCGAAATAGACCAGCATGAAGCGGCCGCGGAAGTCGGCCTCCGTCACCCGCTTGCCGGTGTGATCGGTCAGGCTGAACGGGCCGCCGAATTGCGTCGCCAGCGGGTCTTGCGGTGGCCTGGCGGCCGGGGAGGGGCTGTGGCCGCCATGATTCTGCGCGCCTGCCGCTGCCGCCGCTCCAGCAGCGAGGCCGGCAACCAGGAGACGGCGGCTGATCCGTCCGCTCATGGCTTCGGCTTGGGAGCGAGACCCTTGATGCCGAAGGGGCCATCCTCGGCGATGATCTGGTTGGCCTGCGGGTCGCCGCGCCACCATTCCTCCGCCTTGCCGTTCCTGGCTGCCCACGCGGATTTGAAGCGTTCCGCCACGATCCAGTCCTGGCCGGCGTTCTCGCGCAGGCGCTGCACGAAGAACAGCGTGACCGCCGGGTTCTCGATCAACAGGCCGTCAGCCTCGATCTCGCGCCCGCAATAGCCGGCGAGGTCGTCGGTCGCCCCGGCGAAGTCGATGTTGGACTTGGCGACCAGCCGGAACGTCCCGTCGGCGAGCGCCAGTCCCAGCTGGCGCTTGCCGCCACCGCAATCCGGCGCGCAACGACCCTTGAGCTGGCAGAGCGCATCGACGACCCGGCCCTTCAGCACGGCCTGCTTCTCATGCGGGATGTTCCAGGGCTCGGCAGCGATAGCTGGACCCATTGTCAGGCCGGTTGCGACGATCAGGGCCTTGATGCCGCCTCGCATCGCCTCAGTTCCCGAACGGCTGGATGCCGTGTTCTTCATGCGTCATCGTGATAATGCCCTTGTCGTCGGCGATGCGGTCGACGAGCAGGTATTTGACGCCGTCGCGCTCGAGCAGCTCGCCATCGACCGTGACCTCATGCGTCGCCAGCTTGGCCACGCGCGGATTTCCGGCGCTGTCCTCGTCGTCGCCGATCTTAAGGATCAAATAGAGATTGCCGCCGGCATCGCGGATCGCGACCGGGATGCCGCCGAGCGCGCACCAGATCGCACATTGATGATGCGCCGTGCCCTTGGCGAACATCAGCCCGCTGATCGTGCACCAGCTGTCACTGATCTCACCGGTGATGGTGACGCGCTGGCCGCTCTGCTGAGCGAATGCCGGCGCTGCGACAGCAAGGCATCCCACGAAAGCGGTGGAGAGGAATGCGCGACGCCGGGCTTGAGACAAGATTGTCATCTTTGCACGCGATCCCGGAATTCGGCTGGCGTTTCCGCGGTTGCGCGATGCTTTGCCAGCACGATTGCCCCTAGCCTCACCGCCGCCGACACCATAGAAGATGCCTCGCAAACGGACCAGAGCAGGCATGAACGACATCGACACCCTTCGCGATTCACTTGTCGGTGAGATCGAGGCGGCCGGCGACGAGGCGGCGCTGGAGCAGCTGCGCATCGCGGCGCTCGGCAAGTCGGGCTCGGTATCCGGCCTGCTGAAGACGCTCGGCACGATGACACCGGACGAGCGCAAGGAGATGGGGCCGCGCATCAACGGCCTGCGCGACATCGTCCAGCAGGCGCTCGGCGCCCGCAAGGATGCGCTCGGCGAGGCGGCGCTGGAGGCGCGGCTTGCGGCCGAGCGGCTCGACATCTCGTTGCCGGTGCGCGAGGGGCCGGAGGCGCGCGGGCGCATCCACCCGATCAGCCAGGTCATCGACGAGATCACCGCGATCTTCGGCGACATGGGCTTCGCGGTTGCCGAAGGGCCGGACGTCGAGACCGACGACCTCAACTTCACTAAGCTGAACTTCCCGGTCGGCCATCCCGCCCGCGAGATGCACGACACCTTCTTCTTCGCGCCGGATGAAAACGGCGAGCGCAAGCTGCTGCGCACTCATACCTCGCCGGTCCAGGTGCGCACGATGATGTCGCAGGAGCCGCCGATCCGCGTGATCTGCCCGGGCCGGACCTATCGGATGGACTCCGACCAGACCCACACGCCGATGTTCCATCAGGTCGAGGGCCTCGTCATCGATAAGAAGACCCATTTCGGCCACATGAAATGGGTGCTGGAGGAGTTCTGCAAGGCGTTCTTCGAGGTCGAAGGCGTCAAGATGCGCTTCCGGCCCTCCTTCTTCCCCTTCACCGAGCCGTCGGCCGAGGTCGACATCCAGTGCTCGCGCAAGGACGGCGAGATCCGCTTCGGCGAGGGCGAAGACTGGCTTGAGATTCTCGGCTGCGGCATGGTCCACCCGAACGTGCTCAGGAATTGCGGGCTCGACCCCGATGTCTACCAGGGCTTCGCCTGGGGCATGGGCATCGACCGTATCGCCATGCTGAAATACGGCATGCCGGACCTGCGGCCCTTCTTCGAGGCCGATATCCGCTGGCTGTCGCATTACGGCTTCCGTCCGCTCGACCTGCCGACCCTGACCGGCGGGCTGACCTCTTAAACCTCACGCTGAGGGGAGACGCATGAACGGCGCGCAATGGGCTGGGCTGATCGCGGCGCTGATGGTCGCCGCCAATCTGCTGTGCTTGGCCGTCGCCTTCGTGCGCCTGCGCCGCAAGCCGGCACCGTCGCGCCTGCAGAAGCTGGCGCCGCCGGTGACGATCGTGCGCCCGGTGCGCGGCATCGAGACCTTCAGCCGGGAGACGCTGACCTCCGGCCTCGAACTCGATTATCCCGAGTACGAGACGATCTTCTGCGTTGCCGACGGCCATGATCCGATCGTGCCGCTGGTCGAGGAACTGATTGCGACCCATGGCGCCGACCGCGTCCGCCTGATCGTCGGAGACGTCGCCGTCAGCGCCAATCCCAAGCTCAACAACTGCGTCAAGGGTTGGGAAGCGGCGCGCCACGACTGGGTCATCCTCGCCGACTCGAACGTCCTGATGCCGAAGGACTATGTCCAGCGGCTGATGGCCTCCTGGCGCGAGGATACCGGCCTGGTCTGCTCGACGCCGGCCGGCTCGCGGCCGGGCTGCTTCGGCGCCGAGGTCGAGTGCGCCTTCCTCAATACTTTCCAGGCGCGCTGGCAATATGCCGGTGAGGCGCTCGGCTTCGGCTTCGCCCAGGGCAAGTCGATGCTCTGGAACAAGCCCTTTCTCGACGCCAATGGTGGCATCGCCGCGCTCGCGGCCGAGATCGCCGAGGATGCCGCTGCGACCAAGCTGGTGCGCAAGGCCGGCAAGCATGTTCATCTCGTCGGTCAGCCCTTCGAGCAGCCGCTGGGGCCGCGCAATCTGCGCGATGTCGTGCAGCGCCAGTTCCGCTGGGCGCGTCTGCGCCGCGTCACCTTCCTGCCCTTCTTCGCGCCGGAGATCCTGGTCGGGCCGCTGGTGCCGGCCGTGCTCGCCGCCTTCGGGGCGCCGGCATTCGGCTTTCCCGCCTGGCTTGGCGTGCTCGCCGTGCTGGCGCTCTGGTATGCTGGCGAGATCGTGCTGGCCAGGAGCGTCGGCTGGTTCGTGAACTGGCGGACCCCGCTCGCCTATCTGGCGCGCGATCTCGCTTTCCCCGGCATCTGGGCCTATGCCTTCGTCGCGCGCGAGGTCAGCTGGCGCGGCAATGCCATGAAGATCAGGACGGATGGTGACGACCGGCTGAACGACAGCGCGCCGGAATTGTCGACCGTGGCCGCGCGGCGGGACGGGGCGGCGTGACCTTGGACATGAGCACGATCCCCGAGCGCTATCGCGACTGTCCGAGCTTTTCGTTCGGCGACAGCCCCGAGCTCGCGACGGAGCTGGCGGCACTGGTCGTCAGCGGCCGCAAGACCGCAACGGTGAACACGCAGGATGCACCCGACTGCCCGAAGCTTGGCGAGCTCTGGATCGTGCTCGACGGCCAGAAAAGTCCGGTCTGCGTGATCGAGACGCTTGAACTCACGCCCCGGCGCTTCGAAGAGGTCGATGCGCAATTCGCCTTCGAGGAGGGCGAGGGCGACCGTAGCCTCGCCTTCTGGCGCGAGGCCCATGAAGCCTATTTCCGGCGCCTCGGCGTCTTCAGCCCCGACATGACCTTGCTTTGCGAACGCTTCCGTTTGGTGGAAGTGTTCGCTTCGATGGACGCAACAGCATGAAATTCACCCTCTCCTGGCTCAAAGAGCATCTCGACACCACCGATTCGCTCGACACGATCACCGAGACGCTGACCCGCGTCGGTCTCGAGGTCGAAGGCGTCGAGGACAAGGCCAAGGCGCTCGGCGCCTTCACCATCGCCTATGTCATCGAGGCGAAGCAGCACCCGAATGCCGATCGCCTGCGCGTCTGCCTGGTCGACACCGGCTCCGGCGAGCCGGTCCAGGTCGTCTGCGGCGCGCCCAATGCCCGCACCGGCATGAAGAGCGTGTTCTCGCCGCCCGGCACCTATATCCCCGGCAAGGACATCACCCTCGGCAAGGGCGTGATCCGCGGCGTCGAGTCGAACGGCATGCTCTGCTCGGCCGCCGAATTGCAGATCTCCGAGGATCATGACGGCATCCTCGATCTGCCGGAGGATGCGCCGGTCGGGCAGCCCTACGCGACCTATGCCGGCCTCGACGACGCGGTGATCGAGATCGCGGTGACGCCGAATCGCGCCGATGCGCTCGGCGTTTCCGGCATCGCCCGCGACCTTGCCGCCGCAGGCCTCGGCACGGTCAAGACCCCGCCGGTCCAGCCGGTGCGCGGCGCCTTCCCATGCCCGGTTTCGCTCAAGCTCGATTTCGCTGGGGAAGACCGTAATCTCTGCCCGGCCTTTGCGCTGCGGCTGGTGCGTGGCGTCAAGAACGGCCCGTCGCCGGAATGGCTGCAGGCGCGGCTGCGCGCCATCGGCCTCAGGCCGATCAACGCCCTGGTCGACATCACCAATTTCATGACCTTCGACCGCAACCGGCCGCTGCACGTCTTCGACGCGGCCAAGGTCAAGGGCGACCTCGTCGTCCGCCGCGCCCGGGATGGCGAGGAGGTGCTGGCGCTCGACGGCCGGACCTACGCGCTGACCTCCGAGATGGTGGCGATCTGCGACGACAACGGCGTCGAATCGATCGCCGGCGTGATGGGCGGCGAGCATTCCGGCTGCGACGAGAGCACCACCGACGTGCTGATCGAGAGCGCGGTCTGGAACACGCTCAACATCGCCCGTACCGGTCGTGCGCTGGGCATCAATTCCGATGCGCGCTATCGCAACGAGCGCGGCATCGATCCGGATTTCACCCGGCCCGGCCTAGACATGGCGACGCAGATGGTCATCTCGCTCTGCGGCGGCGAGCCCTCGGAGGTCGTCTTCGCTGGTGAACTGCCCGACAGCCCCGGCGCCATCGACTTCCCCTGGTCGGAGGTCAAGCGCCTGACCGGGCTCGACCTGCCCCAGGTCGAGATGAAGCTGGCGCTGACCTCGCTCGGCTTCCACGTCTCCGGCGCCGGCGACCGCGTCAAGGTCGCGCCGCCGTCCTGGCGCGCCGATGTCGAGGGCAAGGCCGATCTGGTCGAGGAGATCCTGCGCATCGCTGGCATCGACCGCGTCGCGCCCGCACCGCTGCCGCGCATCAAGGGCGAGGTGATCAAGCCGGTGCTGACCGTGCTGCAGAAGCGCACCCGCGCGGCCAAGCGCCTGCTCGCCAGCCGCGGCCTGGTCGAGGCGGTGACCTGGTCCTTCATCTCGCACGCCGCGGCCAAGCTCTTCGGCGGCGGCTCGCCTGAGCTCGTGCTGGCCAATCCGATCGCAGCCGATCTCTCCGACATGCGGCCGTCCTTGCTGCCCGGGCTGATCCGTTCGGCCCAGGCCAATGCCGATCGCGGCTTCGGCGATGTCGCGCTGTTCGAGGTTGGGCAGGTCTTCCATAGCGACGAGCCGGAAGGCCAGCTCATCGCCGCCGCCGGCCTGCGCAGGGGGACGGCGAAGCTGGAAGGGGCTGGCCGTCATTGGGACGGCGCAGCGAAGCCGGTCGACGCGTTCGACGCCAAGGCCGATGTTCTCGGCCTGCTTTCCGGCCTCGGCGTTCCCGTCGGCGGCCTGCAGATCGTCGCTGGTGGCCCTGCCTGGGCCCATCCCGGCCGCTCGGCCACGCTCCAGTTCGGCCCCAAGGGCGTGATCGGCGCCTTCGGCGAGGTCCATCCGCGCGTGCTGAAAGCGCTTGACGTCAAGGGGCCGCTGGTCGCCTTCGAGATCCACCTCGATGCGTTGCCGCTGCCAAAGTTCAAGCCGACCAAGGTCAAGCCGAAGCTGGCGCTCTCCGACTTCCAGCCGGTGACGCGCGACTTCGCCTTCATCGTCGACAAGGCGGTGGCGGCCGGCGAGATGGCCAGGAGCGCTCAGAATGCCGACCGGGCGCTGGTCTCGGAGACGAGCGTCTTCGATATCTACGAGGGCACGGGCGTCGAGCCGGGCAAGAAGTCGGTCGCGCTGGCGGTGACCTTGCAGCCCACCCAGAAGACGCTGACCGACACCGAGATCGAGGCCGTCGCGGCCAAGATCGTCGCGGAGATGAGCAAGCGCTACGGCGCGGTGCTGCGTGGGTAAAAATTGGCGTCATGGTCGGCCTTGAGCCGACCATCTCAGGCCGAAATGGGCGCCTTGCCGCGCTCTTTCGTCACGGGATTCTCGGGTCTGCGCTTCGCTCCGCCCGAGAATGACGGCTGGACGGCTTCTACGCGCTCTCGTTATTGACCAGAATTATGAAATAATCGGCGCAAGAAATCGTTTGAAAATCCGGGTATCGGCTCTGATTGTTGCAATCCGAGAGGCCTGATGTCGCTGACCGAGCTCCCTGTCGTGGACGAACTGTTTCCCGGCTTCCGGCTGCTCGATGTCGCAACGACGGGCGCTCGCATCCGCGTTCGGACAGGCGGGAAGGGGCCGCCGCTCCTTCTGCTCCACGGCTATCCGCAGACCCACATCATGTGGCGGCGCGTCGCTCCGGCGCTGGCGCAGCGCTTCACCCTGGTCTGTCCGGACCTGCGCGGCTACGGCGATTCCGAAAAGCCGCCGAGCGCGGCCGATCACGCGCCCTATTCCAAGCGCGCCATGGCGCAGGACATGGCCGAGGTGATGAGCGCGCTCGGGCATGGGCGCTTCTTCGTCGGCTCGCATGATCGCGGCGCGCGCGTCGCGCATCGGCTGGCGCTCGACCATGGCGACCGCGTGCTGAAGCTCGCGACCCTCGACATCGCGCCGACGCGCGAAATGTACCGCGATACGACTGACGCCTTCGCTCGCGCCTATTGGCACTGGTTCTTCCTGATCCAGTCTGCGCCGATGCCGGAGCGCATGATCGAGGCCGATCCGGAGTTCTACTGGACCAGCCGGCGCGCCTCGGACATGAAGCTGTTCGAGCCGGCGGCGCTCAGCGAATATCTACGCTGTTTCCGCGACCCCGCGATGATCCACGCCAGCTGCGAGGATTATCGCGCCGCCGTGACGATAGACATCACCCATGACGATGCCGATGGCGGCAGGAAGGTCGCTTGCCCGCTGCTGGCGCTCTGGGGCGATCGCGGTGCCGTCGGAAAATGCTTCGATGTGCTGGCGCTCTGGCGCGAGCGCGCGGAAAACGTCCAAGGCCGGGCCCTGCCGGGCGGGCATTATCTGGCGGAGGAGATCCCCGATCTCGTCGTCGCCGAATTCTCGGCCTTCTTCGGAGAAAACATATGAGCCGCACCAACCGCGTCTATCGCATCGCCGCCATCGCCGGCGACGGCATCGGCAAGGAGGTCATGCCCGAGGGCCTGCGCGTGCTCGAGGCGGCCTCGAAGAAGTTCGGCTTCGAACTCCAGTTCGACGAGTTCGATTTCTCCTCCTGCGACTACTACGCCAAGCACGGCAAGATGCTGCCGGACGACTGGAAGGAGAAGATCGGCGGCCATGACGCCATCTTCTTCGGCGCGGTCGGCATGCCCGCCCAGGTGCCGGACCACATCTCGCTCTGGGGCTCGCTCCTGCTGTTCCGGCGTGAGTTCGACCAATACGTCAATCTGCGCCCCGTGCGGCTGATGCCGGGCGTGCCCGGCCCACTGGTCGGCCGCAAGCCCGGCGATATCGATTTCTTCGTCGTGCGCGAGAACACCGAGGGCGAGTATTCCTCGGTCGGCGGGCGCATGTATGGCGGCACCGAGCGCGAGATCGTTATCCAGGAGACGGTGATGAGCCGGGTCGGCGTCGACCGCGTGCTGAAATACGCCTTCGAGCTGGCGCAGCGCCGGCCGCGCAAGAAGCTGACCTCGGCGACGAAGTCGAACGGCATCTCGATCACCATGCCGTATTGGGACGAGCGGGTGAAGGAGATGGCGAAGAACTATCCCGACGTCGCGGTCGACCAGTATCATATCGACATCCTGACCGCGCATTTCGTGCTCAATCCCGACCGCTTCGACGTGGTCGTCGCCTCGAACCTGTTCGGCGACATCCTCTCGGACCTTGGCCCGGCCTGCACCGGCACGATCGGCATCGCGCCGTCGGGGAACATCAACCCGACCGGTGAATTCCCCTCCCTGTTCGAGCCGGTGCACGGCTCGGCGCCGGATATCGCCGGGCAGGGCATCGCCAATCCCGTCGGCCAGATCTGGTCGGGCGCGATGATGCTCGATCATCTTGGCGAGCATGAAGCGGCCAAGGGCATCGAGGCTGCGATCGAGCGTGCGCTCGGCGATGCCCGCACCCGCACGCGCGATCTCGGTGGCAGCCTGAATACCGAAGCCGCCGGCAAGGCGATCGAGCAGGCGCTGGGTTGACGACAAGGCCGGCGCTGACCACAAGCTCTGGTTGGCGCCGAAAAAGACGTAAGACTTAAGGAGGGGAGACCAAGGTGCCTGATCTGACGTTTTCGCTGCTTGACGCCGCTCTCTGGGGCAAGCTCTTCGAGATCATCGCGCTCAACATCGTCTTGTCCGGTGACAATGCGGTGGTGATCGCGCTCGCCTGCCGGGCGCTGGCGCCCGAGCAGCGCGCCAAGGGCATCGCGCTCGGCGCAGGCGTCGCCGTGCTGCTGCGCGTCGTCTTCACCGTGCTGATCGCCTCCCTCCTCAACATGCCGTTCCTGCACATCGTCGGCGCGGTGCTGCTGGTCTGGATCGCGGTCAAGCTGATCATCGAGGACGGCGAGAGCGACGAGAACGCGGTCGCCGCCAGCAGCAAGCTCTGGAAAGCGGTTCAGACCGTCGCCATCGCCGACATCGTCATGAGCCTCGACAACGTCCTTGCCATTGCGGCGGTCGCCAAGGATTCGATCCCGCTGCTGGTCGGCGGCCTGATCATCTCGATCCCGCTGATCGTGCTCGGGGCATCGCTGATCACCTCGCTGCTGACCCGCTTCCCCGTGCTGGTCTGGGCCGGCGCCGGCCTGCTTGGCTGGGTCGCGGGCGAGATGTTCGAGAGCGACCCCTGGCTGATCGGCAAGCTCGGCGAGACGCTCAGCCATCAGCTTGAATACCCCGCCGCCATCCTCGGGGCCCTGCTCGTGCTCGGCCTCGGCTACTTCCTCAAGCAACGCCGGCCAGATCCGGCCCTCTAAGACAGGGACTGACCGACCTATGGATTTCTCATCTCCCACCTTCTGGACGTCATTGCTCCAGATCATCTGGATTGACCTTCTGCTCTCGGGCGACAATGCGATCGTCATCGCTCTCGCGGTGCGCTCGCTGCCGGAGAAGCAGCGCAAGGTCGGCATTCTGCTCGGTGCCGGCGCAGCCGTCGGCCTGCGCATCCTCTTTGCGGTGGTCGTCACCTACCTGCTCGCCGTCCCCTTCCTGAAGGTCGTCGGCGCGCTCCTGCTGTTCTGGATCGCGATCAAGCTCGCCAAGGGCGAGGAGGAGGCGCATGGCGACATCGCAGCCTCGGACAATCTCTGGAAGGCGGTCCGCACCATCGCCATCGCCGATGCGGTGATGAGCCTCGACAACGTGCTCGCCATCGCTGCGGCTGCCCGCGGCCATTTCGAGCTGTTCATCTTCGGCCTGCTGCTGACCATCCCGCTGATCGTCTACGGCGCCCGCCTGCTCTCCTCCGTGCTCGAGCGCTTCCCGATCCTGATCTGGCTCGGCGCAGCGCTGCTCGGCTGGATCGCCGGCGAGATGCTGCTTGGTGATCTGGCGGTGCTGCAGTGGCTGCAGACGAACATGCCGAACTGGGTCGTCAGCGTGCCGGTCTCCGATACCAATCCCATTGGCCTCCTGCCCGCCAAGGTGCCGTTCTATACGGCGGCGACCCTCGGCGCGCTGGTGGTGGTCGTTGCCGGCTACCTCCTCAAGAAGAAGCCGGTCGACCAGCCGGGCTGAAAAGTCAGGCTCAATCGAGAGTGATGAACGCGGCGGCCATGCTCTCATGGCCGCCGTTTTTCGTGAGCCGGAGGACGCCGTCGGCGCGACGGCCATTCTGCTCATCGCTGACGGTGAAGCGCTCGGCGCCGTCGAGTTGCACCGAAAAGGTCTCGGGCGCGCGGGAGAAGCCGGTGCCAAGCGCCTTCACATAGGCTTCCTTGGCGCCCCAGAGCTGGGCGAAGGCCAGCGGCCGGGCGGAGGCGGGCAGGTTCTCCAGCCAGCCCCGCTCGCGAGGATGCAGCATGGCGAGCGGCGGCTCGCTCGCAAGCGCGACCTGCTCGACATCGACGCCGACCGGCCGATGCGCCAAGGCGATCGCAACGAGGCCCGAGCGCGTCGCCAGCGACAGGTGCAGACCGCTGCCACGTGGGCGAAGGATCAGCGGGCGCCCTGCCGGCTCATGCCCGATCTCGACAGCATCTTCGGCTAGAGCGAACTGGCGTGCGAGCAGCTTGCGCGCCAGCGAGCGCCGCAGCTCCGAGCGCTCCGGCAGGTTCGCCGGTTGTGCCTGCGTCGCAATCAGCCACGCGGCCGGCAGGGCAGGGGCGGTCTGATCGAGTGAGGAGAGCCAGAGCATGCTGCGGTTCTAGTGCAGCGCGCGACGGTGCGGAAGGAGACGGCCTGGCCCGCCCTGCGCCACGCTCATGCGGGCCCGGAGCTTGCAAGGCGTTGACGCAACATCAGGAAACCGGTTCGAGGACATATGGCTTCCGAAGCGAAATCCGAACCACAGCCTGCTGCCCAGCTAACGCTTGCTGGAATGCTGCTCGGCCTGCGCCGCGTCTCCGTGCTGATGCCGGGCGTGATCGTCTTCGCCGTGGCTTTCGGCGCCGCCGCCTCGGCCAAGGGCCTCAGCCTGTTCGAGGCGGTGATGATGAGCGCGCTGGTCTATGCCGGCGTCTCCCAGCTCGTCGCGATGGAGCTCTGGCGGCCGGAATGGACCTGGGGGGCGATCGTCGCACTCGCCTTCGTCACCGCGACGGTCAATGCCCGCACCATCCTGCAGGCTGCGTCGCTTCAGCCCTGGTTCGCCCGCTATCCCTGGTTCGTGACCGCCTTCCAGCTCTCCTTCTTCACCGACGCCAACTGGCTGGTCGGCACACGCTATCACGGCGAGGGCGGACGCGATGTCGGTGTCGTCCTTGGCGCTGGCCTCGCGCTCTGGGTCGTCTGGGTTCTGATGACGATCCCGGGCCATTTGCTCGGCGCTCTGATCGCCGACCCGCGCAAATACGGCATCGACATGGTCATGCCGATCTTCTTCGCGGCGATGATCGTGCCGCTCTGGCGCGGCAAGCGCGCGGCGCTGCCCTGGATCGTCGCCGGCATCGTCGCGCTGATCACCGCCCGTCTCGTCGACGGCTATGCTTTCATCATCGTCGGCGCGCTCTCCGGCGCCGTGGCAGGAGCCTTGCTCGATGACCCTGCCTGAGCCCGGAAGCTGGGGGCCTTATCTCGCCATCCTCGGCATGGCGCTGGCGACCTATCTCTGCCGCATCTCCGGCGTGGTGCTGATGAGCTTTATCCCGCTGACGCCGCGGGTACGGCGCGGGCTTGCGGCCCTGCCGGGCTCGATCGTGGTCGCGACTGTCTTGCCGCTGATCGAGCGGCTCGGCCTCGCTGCGGGACTGGCTCTGCTGGCGGCGATCGCCAGTATGGTGATCCGGCGCAGCGAACTGCTCGCCTTGCTCGTCGGCATGGTGGTGGTCGCGCTGATGCGCGCTGCCGGCTTCTGAGGCCGGAGCGCGACCAAGCAGGTTGCGTTGGGTATTTTGAGCCTGATACTGCGATCCATCACCGGCTACGATAGCACCCATCACAGCAATCGTTCGCCGGCATGCGGCCGGCATGTTGACGTCGCCTTGCCTGGGGCAGACGGTGCCGGCCAGCAACTCTCACCAATCGGAGCGCATGATGGCCTGGTATTCGCAGACTTGGACGTGGTTCGACGGTGAGTGGCGCGAGGGCAATCCCGGCATCATGGGCCCGCGCACCCATGCCGCCTGGCAGGCGTCCCAGGTCTTCGACGGTGCCCGCCATTTCGACGGCGTCTCGCCCGATCTCGACCGGCATGCAGCGCGCGTGAACCGCTCCGCTTTGGCGCTCGGCCTGAAGCCGACCATGTCGGCCGAGGAGATCGTCGCCAAGACCGCCGAGGGCGTGAAGAAGTTCACCAGTGGCGCTGCACTGTACATCAAGCCGATGTACTGGGCCGAGGCCGACGGCCCCTCGACCATCATCGGCGATCCCGAATCGACCCAGTTCGCGCTCTGCCTGTTCGAGGCGTCGATGGGCGATCCCGGCAAGGGTTTCTCGGTGACCAAGGGCGCCTTCCGCCGCCCGACCCTGGAGAATGCGCCGACCGACGCCAAGGCCGGCTGCCTCTATCCCAACAATGCCCGCGTCTTGCGCGAGGCCAAGGCCCGGGGCTTCGACAATGCGCTGGTGCTCGACATGCTCGGCAACGTCGCCGAAACCGGCACCTCCAACATCTTCCTCGCCAAGGACGGCGTGGTGAAGACGCCGGCCCCGAACGGCACCTTCCTGAATGGCATCACCCGCCAGCGCACCATCGTCCTGCTGCGTCAGGCCGGCGTCCCGGTCGAGGAAACGACGCTGCGCTATGAGGATTTCGAGCAGGCCGACGAGATCTTCTCCTCCGGCAACTATTCGAAGGTGATGCCGATCTACAAGATCGACGATCGCGAGCTGCAGCCCGGCCCGATGTTCCGCAAGGCGCGCGAACTCTACATGGAGTTCGCCCACAGCAAGGGCGCCTGAGGCCAAATGGTCCGGCTCGCCACCCGCCTGACCGAGCGCCTGGGGATCGAGCATCCGATCCTGTCGGCGCCCATGGCCCTGGCGGGCGGCGGCGCGCTCGCTGCCGCCGTGACGCGCGCCGGCGGCCTCGGCCTGATCGGCGGCGGCTATGGCGACGGCGATTGGCTGCGCACCCAATACGCCGCGGCCGGCAACACCCGGACCGGCTGCGGCTTCATCACCTGGTCGCTGGCGAAGCAGCCGCATCTGCTTGGCGAAGTGCTGGCGCGCCAGCCGGCGGCGCTGATGCTCTCCTTCGGCGATCCCTTGCCCTTCGCGAGCGAGGTCGCCGCGGCCGGCATCCCGCTGATCTGCCAGTGCCAGAGCCTCGGCCATGTCCACACGGCGCTGGAGGCGGGCGCCGCGATCATCGTGGCGCAGGGCGCCGAAGCCGGCGGCCATGGCCACAACCGTGGCACGTTTCCCCTCGTGCCGGAGGTCGCTGATCTTCTGGCACGCGAGAGCCCGGATACGCTCCTGCTTGCCGCCGGTGGCATCGCCGATGGGCGTGGTCTTGCCGCCGCGCTGATGCTGGGGGCCGATGGCGTCCTGGTCGGCACCCGCTTCTGGGCGAGCCGGGAGGCGTTGGTCCACCCGAACCACCATGCCAAGGCGGTGGCGGCGACCGGCGATGAGACAGTGCGCTCAGCCTTGCCCGATATCGCCCGCCGGCTCGATTGGCCCAAGCCTTTCGACATCCGCGTCAGCGACAATGCCTTCATCGCGACATGGCGTGGCCGTGATGCCGATTTGCACGCTGCGATCGAGGACGAGGCGCCGGCCTATCGCGAGGCCTTCATCGCCGGCGATCCGGACAAGGCGGCAGTGGTCTTCGGCGAAGGGGCCGGGCTGATCTCGGACATCCCGTCCGCCGGCGATATCGTCGCGCGCATGGTGGATCAGGCGGCCGATCGGCTGAAGGCCGGCGCTCGGCTGGTTGGCGGCTGAACTAGCGCAGCATGCGCCAGAGCCCCGCGGCCCTCAGCCCGCCGAGCGCGATAGCGCCATAGATGCAGGCCGCCGCGAGGCTGAGGATGGCGAGCGCGATCAAGCGCGGCTCGAACGGGACGGCGATGAGCAGGCCGTAAAGCGGCTCGGCCAGCAAGCGTGCGACCAGCGCAGCGAAACCGGCGGCGACGCCGACGATCAGGATCAGCAGTGGCAGGCCGCGATCGGGATTGGTCCAGCCGCGCTTCAGCGCAAGGACATAGAGCGCGCCCAAATTGATCCAGGCGCCGACGGCGGTGGCGAAGGCGAGGCCGGGCGCGCCATGGCTCTTCCAGAGCAGCAGCTTCAGGCCGACATTGGCGGCGATGGCGGCAAGCGAGACCAGCATCGGCGTCGTCGTGTCGCCGCGCGCCTGGAAACTGGAGACCTGAGCCCGGATCAGCACGATCGCCGGCAGGCCGATCGCATAGGCGAAGAGCACCGCTCCGGCGGCTTGCGTCGCCGCATCGTCGAAGCGGCCGCGCTCGAACAGTGCCGAAACGATCAGCTCGGGAATGGCGAGGAAGGCGGCGGCGAAAGGCGCAGCCGCGACCAGCGTCAGCGCGATCGCCCGGTTCTGCGCCGCGTCCGCTTTGGTCTCGTTGCCGGCGGCGATGGACCGGCTCATCGTCGGCAGTAGCACCGTGCCGACGCCGATCGCGATCACGCCGAGCGGCAGCTGGTACAGGCGCTCGGCATAATACAGCGCCGAATAGGCGCCGGCGGGCAGAAGCGAGGCGATGATCGTGTCGGCGAAAAGCGCGATCTGGACCCCGGCCGAGCCGATGACCGCTGGTCCGAAAGCCTTCAAGAAGCTCCTGACCTCGCCGTCCAGGCGTGGACGCGTGATCGCTGCCGAGACGCCGAAGCGACGCGCCGAGATCCAGAGCAGCAGCCATTCGAGCACGCCGGCGACGGCGACCCCCCAGGCGGCGGCATGGGCCGCGCTCGGGAACAGGAAGGCGATGAAGAGCGCGCCGATCAGGCAGACATTCAGCAGGATCGGCGCTGCCGCTGCCGCTGCGAACCGGTCGACCGCGTTGAGATTGGCCGAGAGCAGCGTCACCAGCGTGATGAACAGCAGATAGGGGAAAGTGATCCGCGTCAGCGTGACCGCGAGGTCGAAGCGCACGGGATCGTTGACGAAGCCCGGCGCGAGCAGCCGCACCAGCTCCGGCATGAAGGGGATGGCGAGCGCCAACAGGACCAGCTGGACGGCAAGGTTCAGCGAGAAGACACGGTTGGAGAACCCGGCCGCGGCGGCTTCGCCCGATTGCTCGCGGATGCGGCTATAGGCCGGGATATAGGCCTGGTTGAAGGCGCCCTCGCCGAAGATGGCGCGGAAATGATTGGGCAGGCGCAGCGCCACCGAGAAGGCGTCCATCAGCCCGCTCACGCCGAGCGTCGCCGCCAGCACGATGTCGCGGAGGAAGCCGGACAATCGCGAGAGCAGCGTGAAACCGCTGACGGAGAGGATCTTTCTCAGCATCGCGCCACTCGGGTCCGCCACGATTGGCGATCCACTTGCCCCTAGCCGCATAGCTGCGTCGCGGGGGATGGTCCAGCGCGGGAACCTGCGCCATCCCCGTCATTGCGAACGCAGCGAAGCGATCCAGGGGCGCCGGAGCTCCACGTCCCTCTGGATTGCTTCGTCGCTGCGCTCCTCGCAATGACGGAGGGCTGCTCGATCAGCGAGGCAGCACGTCGCTGCGCGGCGGGACGCCCTCGTTCGCGCCGAAGCCGACCCGCTCTCCGACCAGATAGAGCGGCCGGCGCTTCACCTCGGCGAAGATGCGGCCGACATATTCGCCGATCATCCCGAGCGAGATCAGCTGGATGCCGGAAAAGAACATGATCGAGACGATCAGCGAGGGGAAGCCGGGCAGGTCGGTGCCGAAGAGCAGTGTCCGGACCATGAAATACAGGCCGGTGAGGGTCGCGACGATCGCGATCGCGACGCCGAGCCAGGTCGCGATCTTGAGCGGCACGGTCGAAAACGAAGAGATTCCGTCGAAGGCGAAGCTGAACAGCTTGCGGAAGCGGAACTTGCTCTCGCCATGGGCGCGCTCGGCAACCGCGAAGGGCACGCCCGTCGCCCGGAAGCCGACCCAGGCATAAAGGCCTTTCGAGAAGCGCGCCCGTTCGGGCAGGGCCCGCAGAGCCTCGACCACGCGCCGGTCGAGCAGGCGGAAATCGCCGGCGCCCTCCGGCAGCTCGGTCTCGCCGAAGCTGGCGAAGAGCTTGTAGAACGCCTTGGCGAGATTGCGCTTCAGCGGGCTTTCGCCTTCGCGGTCGGTGCGCTGGCCGTAGACGTTGAGGAAGCCCTCGCGCCATTTCGCCAGGAAGGTGGGGATCACCTCCGGCGGATGCTGCAGGTCGGCGTCCATGATGACAACGGCGTCGCCATTGGCATGGTCGAGCCCGGCGGCAATCGCAACTTCCTTGCCGAAATTGCGGCTGAAGGAGATGGCATGGATTCGGCTGTCCTGCGCGTTGAGGGCGCGCAGCGCGGCCAGCGTCCCGTCGCGGCTGCCATCGTCGACGCAGATGATCTCCCAGGACGTGGCGTTTGCGTCGAGGATCGGCTCGAGCCGGGCGATCAGCGGCGTGAGATTGTCAGCCTCGTTGTAGACCGGCACCACGATGGAAAGCTGTGGCCGCGAGGCCATGGCCGGCATCGTGGTGGAGACGGAACTGGACGCAGTCGCGGACAAGGCTTTCAGGACCCTCGTTGCTCGGTTAGGGCTGTGTCCGTGGAACCAGCCGCAGGCTGCATACACCAGAGCAGATGAATAGGGGGTAACAGCCGGCATGACCCGCAGTTTCGTGCTCTGCGCCGATGATTTCGCCATGACGCAGGGCGTCAGCCGCTCGATCCTGGAGCTGCTCGCCGCCGGTAAGCTCTCGGCGACAGGGGCGATGACCAACCGGCCGCACTGGTCGCGTCTGGCCGGCGAGCTCGCGGCCTTCTCCGGCAAGGCGGATCTCGGTCTCCACCTCAACCTGACTTGCGCCGCGCCGCTCTCGTCGATGCCGACCGTGGCGCCATCAGGCGTCTTGCCGAAGCTTGGCGAGCTCGCGCCGCTGGCGCTGCGTTCCGGCGCCGCGCGTTCCGAGATCGCGGCTGAGATCGCACGCCAGCTCGACGCGTTCGAGCAGCATCTCGGCCGGGCGCCGGATTTCGTCGACGGCCACCAGCATGTCCATGTCCTGCCCGGTATCCGCCATCAGGTGCTCGACGCGGTGGCGGCGCGCTACCCGGAAGGCAGCGTCTATCTGCGCGATCCTTCGGACTCCATTGCAGCGATCCGGGCGCGCGGCGTCGCGATCGGTAAGGCGCTGACGGTGGCCGGGCTCGCCATCGGCCTGCGACAGGCCGCGGCCCGAAGCAGGATCCCGACCAATCGCGGCTTCTCCGGCTTCTCACCCTTCGAGGTCGAGCGCGACTTCGCAGCCGATCTCCTGCGCTTCCTTCTCCAGCTGGGCCCGGCGCATCTGGTGATGTGCCATCCGGGATATGTGGACGACGAGCTCATCGCACTCGATCCGGCTGTCGCGACGCGGCCGATCGAACATGCCGCGTTGCTGGCTTTCGCGCCGGAGGGGCTGCGGATCGACCGTTTCGCCGCGATCTAGTTCGCCCCGTCTTCCTGCGTGCAGGCCCGTTCGTACGCAATCGAAAATTTACCCCGTTCGTTCACCTTGCGGAGTGGCAGTCCCGACAATCTGGGGATGTCGGTGTCTGGAGTCCGCGGGATATGAGCGTGATGGCCTGGTTTCAGTCGCGGGCGCAGCGATCGCAGGTGGCTGTGCCGCATATCGGGTCGGTCGAGCGGGTGACGCACTCTCTCAGCAGCCGGATCGCGGGAGCGGCGGTCGCCATCGTCGCTGTCGCGATCGTCTTCGTCGTCATCGCGGCTGCCCGTTACAACGAGGCCAAGACACGCGGCGATCTCGAACAGAAGATGATGTCGCTGACCGCGATGATCGCGCATGCCTCGCCGCCGCTGATCCTGGCGCGTGACACCATCACCCTGAGCTACATCCTGGAATCGCTGAAGCGCGATCCCGATTTCGATTCCGGCTTCGTCGCCGATGATCTCGTCGCTCTAGCCTCTGCCGGCCGCAATGACGATGCGCGGTTGTCCTTCACCCCCAACAAGCTCGCTCGTGCGATCGGGCGCGAACCTTGGGATATTCTCAGCGAGCAGGACACGCTGCGACTCGAAGACAAGACCTATGTGACGCAGTTGCTCTCGGTGAGGGTCGGCGGCTTCAAGAAGCAGATCGGCTATGTCGCCCTGCGCTTCGACAAGACCCGGCTGACCGCGCGCTCGGCTTGGGAACAGTTCCTGACGATCGGGATCGGCATCGCCCTGCTCGTCGTGCTCGGGCCGCTGCTCTGGATCTCGCTGTCGCGAACGATGCGGCCGCTGAAGAGCATGACACGGGCGATCGTCGGCATCTCCGATGGCAAGCTCGACACGCCGATCGATGCGGCCGGCCGCCAGGACGAGATCGGAGCGATCGCCAGGGCGCTCGGCGTGCTCAAGCTGCGCCTGGCCGAGCGGGCGAGCCTGCAGCAGCAGCAGCTGACGACGGAAGCGGAGCGCCATAGCCAGCAAAAGCGCACCGAGGAGGCGATCGCGCTGTTCCGCGGTGAGGTCGGCGTCGCGCTCGAGGCCTTCAAGAGCAATGCCGACCGGATGGGCGAGGCGTCGGACGGGCTGGCGCGTGTCGCGGCGGAATCGTCGGAGCGCGCTGCCCGTGCCGCCCAGAACTCGCAGGGCGCCTCGGTCAATGTCGAGAACGCCGCCCAGGCGGCCGAGGAGATGGGGGCGGCGATCCGCGAGGTCGAGTTCCAGGTGCGCCGCGTCCGCACCGAGATCGTCGAGGCGGCTTCCGCCTCTCGTGACACGGCCGGCTCGGTCCAGGCGTTGGACGAGACGGCGCGGGCGATTGGCGAGGTGGTGAACCTGATCCGCGATATCGCCGCTCAGACCAACCTGCTGGCGCTGAACGCCACCATCGAGGCGGCCCGCGCCGGAGAGGCAGGGCGGGGCTTCGCCGTCGTCGCAGCCGAGGTGAAGAGTCTCGCCTCCCAGACGGCCGACGCGACCGACCGGATCGTCAGCCAGGTCGGCGCCATCCAGGGCGCGACGACCGAGGTCGTCGACGCGATCCAGAACATCGCCACCCGGATGGGCGCGATCGAGAGCTTCGCCAATTCGGTAGCGACCTCGATCGAGCAGCAGGCGATCGCGACCGGCGAGATCGCCAGCGGCGTCGCTATGGCCAGCACCTCGGCGCTCTCGGTCTCCAGCGATCTCAGCGTGCTGGCCGACAGCGTCGAGGAGACCGGCCGCTCGGCCGAGCAGGTTCGCCACTCTGCGGGCGAGGTCTCGGCCCAGGCGCTGCGGCTCGATTCGACCGTCGACCAGTTCCTCAAGCGCGTCGCAGCCTGATCTCTCCGCACAAACGAAACGGGGCCCTTTCGGGCCCCGTCTGCATTTCATCGATCCGAGCGTGACGATCAGGCCTTGGCGCCGTCATACATCTCGGCGACGTACTCCCAGTTGACCATGTTCTCGAGGAAGGCCTTGAGATAATCCGGGCGGCGATTGCGGTAGTCGATGTAGTAGGAGTGCTCCCAGACGTCGACGCCGAGGATCGGCGCGCCGCCATGGACCAGCGGGCTCTCGCCGTTCGGGGTCTTGCTGACGGCGAGCTTGCCGCCCTTGACCTCGAGCCAGGCCCAGCCCGAACCGAACTGGCCGACGCCGGCGGCGACGAAGTCTTCCTTGAACTTGTCGACCGAACCGAAAGAATCGGTGATCGCCTTCTCCAGCGCGCCCGGCAGCTTACCGCCGCCATTGGGCTTCATCCACTTCCAGAAGTGGAGGTGGTTGTAGTGCTGGCCGGCATTGTTGAACACGGCCGGGTTCTTGCCGTAGGAGCCCTTGACGATCTCCTCGAGCGATTTGCCCTCGAATTCCGTGCCCTTGATCGCGTTGTTGCCGTTGTTGACGTAGGCGAGGTGATGCTTGTCGTGGTGGTACTCCAGCGTCTCCTTCGACATATAGGGCTGGAGGGCGTCATGCGCATAGGGAAGATCGGGCAGGGTAAAGGACATGGGGCCTCTCCTTGGGCTGTCGAAATCGCGGCGTGAGAATGGCTGCAATGACGCAACGCTTGGGCAATGATTGCCCGGCGGAACACCCCGCCATTCGCCTGTTAGTTAAGCCCCTCGGCCGGCAGCGGCAACCGCTGGCGCCTGAGAAATCCGGCACGGCCGGTCTGCGTCACGGCGGGAGGGCGCGCGCAGGCCGTTTGGTTGGCAATACTGGATGGTATCGATAGGTTAACTGCCGAGGTGGCAAGCTGTCGCAGCTCGTCCGGCCTCAAAGGAGCAAGCGTTGGTCAGGCTTTTCGTGGTTCTCGGGTTCGCCCTGCTGGCGGGCGGCGCCTATGCCATCGTCGATGGCTGGCCATATCGCGTCCTGGAGAGTGGCTTCACTGAAGTCATCCTTGGAGGACTGTCGCTGGCCGTCGGCCTGATCCTGCTTGCACTCGCGGCCGTACTCGCCGAGGTTCGCCGGCTCAAGGGATTGGTCAGCGGCGCCATGGCGGTGGCAGCGCTGTCCGAGCCGCGCTCCGAGGCACGCCCGCTGCCGAGCGAGGCGCCCGCGCGTGCGGAACAGATGCTTGAGACGGCGCCTGCGCCCGACGCTGGCCACATCGGCATCGCGACGACAGTGGCCGCCGGCGCCGGAGCCGCGGTTGCGGCTGGCGCCCTTACCAGCCTGACGAAGACTGCGGACGAGCCGGACGAAAAGGCCACCGACAAGGCGAATGAAGCCGACAAGGCGGAGGAGGGCCATAAGACTGAGGGCGGTGACAGCGCTCGCTCCGATCGTCCCGAGACTGCCGCAGCCGAGCCGTCGCAAGCGCCTACGGCTGCGGCCGGCGATATCGACGACTGGCTCCTGCCTCCAGTTCCTCCGGTGCTCGATGCCGCGCCCTCAGACGTCCATCCGGACGAGCGGGGCGAGAACGGTGAAACCGGCGAGCGGGCCGACACCTCGCAAGACGAGCCGGAAGCGACGGTCCCTGTCGACGCCGAGGACGTGCCGCAGCCGGCTGACGACAAGGCCGGAGATGTCGAACCTGCCGCCGCCGCCGAGGACGAGCCTGAAACCAGGCTGGCCGAAGACGAAGTCGTCACTGCGAAACCGGAACCCGTGACTGTCGAGGCACGGGATGACCAGCTTTGGTGGCCGCGCATCGACCGCCCCGAGCGCGAGCAATCTGCTTCGGTCGACGACGAGTTCAACGCGCTGCGCGACCAGCTCGCGGGCGTGGTCAACGCGCCCGAGGTCGAGCCGCCGCGACGCGATCGCGACACCCTCGGCTCTGCGGATAGCTGGATGGCGCCGCGACCCTGGCCGCCGGTGACGCAGCCGCGCGATCCCGGCGCCATGAGCGAGGTCGAAGCAGCCGACAAGGGCGCGCCGCAGGAGGCGAAAGCCGAGCCTGCTCCGACGCAGCAGGACGAACCAGCGGCAGCGGAGCCCGAGGCCGAGCCTCGGGAGGAGGACGCGCAGGAACCGGCCTCCACCACGGCGGAAACACCGCCTGCCGAGAAGACCGGCGCGTCGTTGGCCGAAACCAAACTCGCCGAGGAGCCTGCGGCCTCCGAAGAGGGCGTGATCGGCGCCTATCAGGTCGGCGAGACGCAGTTCACCATGTTCGCCGACGGCTCGATCCACGCCCGCACGCCGGATGGCGACTATGTCTTTGCCTCGATGGACGAGCTGAAGGCCTATCTCGCTAGCGAGAAGGACAAGCTGGAGCCTAGCTCGAGCTGACCTGCCCGGCTTCCGCATCCCAGCCATCGCCTGCCGCCGTGATGGCGAAGGCGTAGGCGAGGGCGGTTTCCTTGAGCGAGTCGAAGCGCCCGGCGGCGCCGGCATGGCCGGCGTCCATGTTGGTGTGCAGCATGACCGGGCCGCCGCCGGTCATGGTCGCGCGCAGGCGCGCCACCCATTTCGCCGGCTCCCAATAGGTCACGCGCGGATCCGCGAGGCCACCCGTCGCCAGGATCGGCGGATAGGCCTGCGCCTTGACGTTGTCATAGGGCGAATAGCTCAGGATCGTCCGGAAGGCAGCTTCGTCCCGGATCGGATCGCCCCATTCCGGCCATTCCATCGGGGTCAGTGGCAGGCTCTCGTCGAGGATGGTGTTGAGCACGTCGACGAAAGGCACTTCGGCGATGATCCCGGCGAACAGCTCCGGTGCGAGATTGGCGACCGCGCCCATCAGCATGCCGCCGGCACTGCCGCCCTCTGCAACGATGCGGCCGCGACTGGTGAAGCCTTCCGCAGCGAGCATCTCGCCGGCCGCGATGAAGTCGGTGAAGCTGTTGGGCTTGTTCTGGCGCTTGCCGTCGAGATACCAGCCCCAGCCCTTGTCGGTGCCGCCGCGGATATGGGCGATGGCGTAGACGAAGCCGCGATCAACCAGGCTGAGCGGCCGCGTCCGGAACGAGGCCGACATCGCCGCGCCATAGGAACCGTAGCCATAGAGCAGGCAAGGCGCCGAGCCGTCGAGTTTCAGGTCACGCCGATGGAGCAGCGATACCGGAATCCTGGCGCCATCCTTGGCCGTCGCGAAGATGCGGCGCACGACATAGGCCTCGGGATCATGGCCGGAGGGCACCTCCTGGCGCTTCACCAAAGTCCGCTCGCCGGTTGCGAGGTCGTAGTCATAGGTCTCAGCCGGCCGCGCCATCGAGGCGTAGATGAAGCGCAAGGTGTCGGTGTCGAATTCGTAGCCGGCATCGACGCCGAGCCCATAGGCTTCCTCGTCGAAGGCGATGCTGCTTTCCGTCCCGCTCGTGAGATCGCGGATGACGATGCGCGGCAGGCCTTCCTCGCGCTCCAGCCGGATCAGCCGGTTGGCGAGGCAGATATGGCTGAGGATCAGCCGGCCGCGCTTGTGCGGCACGCGATCGGCCCAGTTCGATGGCGAGGGATCGGCCAGCGGCGCCCGAACGATCTTGAAGTCTTCGGCACCATCGGCATTGGTCAGGATCAGCAACTCCTCGCCATGATGCTCGACACTATACTGCCGCCCCGCCAGTCGCTGTGCGATCAGCCTGGGCTTGCCGGTCTTGTCGGCCAGGTCGACCAGGCTGACCTCGGAGGTCTCGTGGTCGCTGCTGGAGATCAGCAGGAAACGGCGCGACTGTGTCTGGTCGATATCGGCGAACAAGCCGGGATCGGTCTCCTCGTAGAGGAGTTCGTCCTCGCTCTGCGGCGTGCCGATCCGGTGGCGCAGCACGCGCGTCGGGCGATGGTCGTCGTCGAGCGCGACATAGACGAAAGCGCTGGAATCGGCGGCCCAGATCATCTCGCCCGAGGTGTCGGTGACCGCGTCCGGCAGGTCCTCGCCAGTGGCGAGGTCACGGATACGGATCAGGAAAAGCTCGGAGCCGGCCTCGTCGGCGCTCCAGGCGAGCAGGCGATGGTCGGGGCTGTGCTCGGCATCGCCGAGATCGAAGAATTCCTTGCCTTCGGCGAGCGTGTCGCAATCGAGCATGACCTGCTCGCGACCGGCTTTGCCGTCTTCCTCTGCGCGCGGCTTGCGGCAGATCAGCGGGTGCTCGCCGCCGCGGCGGTAGCGGCTGTAGTAGAGGAAGGGACCGTCCGGCTGCGGCGGCTCGCTGTCGTCTTCCTTGATGCGACCGCGCATTTCCTTGATTAGCGTGCGCTGCAGTGCCTTGGTCGGCGCCATCAGCGTGTCGCACCAGGCGTTCTCCGCCTCGATATGCGCCCGGATCTCAGGGGGAAGGGTGTCCGGATCGCGCAGCACATCGCGCCAGTTCTCGGCGCGCAGCCAAGCGTAATCGTCGGTCAACGCGACGCCGTGGACGGTGCGGGTCTGGGAGCGGATGGCGGGAGCCGGCGGCGCGGCCAACTTGCGCTGGCTAGTCATGTTTGATCTCCGGGTGCGATTTGACCGCTTCAAACGTCACGATCGCCATTACGATCGCTCCGTCATTGCCTGCGGCGACAGGTAGAGCCCGATGCGGACACTGACAAGGACAACCTTTTCGCGCAAATGCTGCAGCGCAAAGCGCCCCAGTTACGATTTACGCTCATAAAGTCAGCAATAATATGTCTCAATGAATGTATTCGAATCCTTGTTAGGCCACTTGCGATATTGATCTGCATGGCTTAGACGGTTGCGTGCTGGTCCGTTTTGCATGATTCTATTCCGGCGAAAATTCGACCGTTCGTCGGCGGAGATCAGGGAAGGCGCTTGCGCCTGGAAACAGAGCTGGGCGCAGTCACCGCTACGACTGGTCAAGAAAACAATGGAGCAACGCCATCATGGCTGACCAAGACGGTTCCGATTTCATCGAACTCACGGCAGATATCGTTTCCGCCTACGTGTCGAACAATTCTGTTCCCGCTTCCGATCTGCCGGCACTGATCAGCGATGTTCACGCCGCTCTCAATCGCGTCGTCGGCGGCGCTGCACCGGTTGTTCCGGTCGAGGCACCCAAGCCTGCCATCGCAGTGAAGAAGTCGATCACGGCCGATTATCTGATCTGCCTGGAGGACGGAAAGAAGTTCAAGTCGCTGAAGCGCCATCTGCGCACGCAGTACAACATGTCGCCCGAGCAATATCGTGAGAAGTGGGGCCTGCCGCCCGATTATCCGATGGTCGCGCCGAACTATGCCGAGGCGCGCTCGCAGCTCGCCAAGAAGATGGGTCTCGGCCAGCAGCGCCGCAAGCGCCGCTGATCTACCACCGACCAAGCTGCATCATCACCATGCAGTGAAGCCGCCGGTTCGCCCGGCGGCTTTTTCTTTGGTCTCCCCCTTTCGATGCGGTGACGAGCCGTCGATCCGGCGGGAAACCGACGCGACATTCGCGCGGCCGGATCCTGGATCGCATTCCCCGGCGCGGAGGCCCGCAAGCCCAAAGCTGTCAGGAGCCTGTCGGGATGGCCGACTGCGCGCTTGCGGCGAGATGCTATAGGAATATATACCTTGGTTCCAGCGGTTGAATTCGAAGAGGCTGTACCCGTAATGGAACATATCATGAACAAACTAATTGCCAAGCGGTCGGGAACGGTGCGGGGGGCTGCCCCGGCGTGGTTGGCCGAAGCTGCCGTCTGCGGCGCGTTGTGCTTGCCCGCGGGCGCCCTGCGTACCGGCCGTGGGCCACGCAGGATCGCTTTCGCCCGCCAGCTTGCGATGTATCTGACGCATGTCGGATTCGGCTTGACCCTGACCGAGGTCGGCGCCTGCTTCGCGCGCGACCGGACCACCGTCCGCCATGCCTGCGCCTTGGTCGAGGACCGGCGCGACCAGCCGGCTTTCGATCTCGCCGTCTCGGCGTTGGAGGCCGGTGTGCTCCATCTGGCTTTCGGCCTGCAACTCCGTTGCGGTCCGGAGGCTGCACGATGAGCGCCGGTGACGATCGCATCCAACCGTCGTCCCGCCTGCTCCGGCATCTGAGCGAAGACGGCGCCTATGCCGTCGACTCGCCGCTCGGCTGCGGGCGGATCGCGCTCTACCGCCGCGGGACTGGAGGCGCCACGCTCGGCGCAGGCTATGTCCCCGCCGACCAAGCCGATGTTCTGGTCGCGGCCGGCTTCGCCGCCTGGTTCGTGGAAAAGGGGAGGCGGCGTTTGCGTCTTGCCGACACCGAGGCTGAAAGGCCGCGTGCGACGACGACGGTCATGGTCGCCGGCGAGGCACAGCAGGTTGTGCTGGACGAGCGCGAGAGCCCTCTGCTCTGGCTCCATCGCCGTCCGGGCAAGGACGGGGCGCCGCAGATCTCCGTGCCCGAGTTCGCCGCCGGCGAACGCTTCCGTGCCGATCTGACGCTGGCGCAGATGCTGCCGCGCACAACGGTCAACTGGGACGCGGGCCTTGCTGCCGGCACTCATGCGCCAGCGCGCGGGCCGGCCGAGGCCTCCGATTCCAGCCTGGCGGCGCGCCAGCGCGTGCGGCTCGCCTGCAAGCGCCTCGGCCCCGAATTGTCAGGTCTGGCGATCGACGTCTGCGGCTTCCTGAAAGGGCTCGATCTGGTCGAGCGCGAGCGCAGATGGCCGGCGCGCTCGGCCAAAGTCGTGCTCCGGCTGGCGCTGTCGGCGCTGGTCGAGCATTACGGCCTGGGTGGAAAGCGCGGGCTTGCGGCGAGCCATGTCTGGCGTGCGCCCGATGCGCGCCCGTCGATCCTGCCTGTGTCGGGGAATGGTGATTAAGCCAGCGCCGCGCGCGCGTCGTTCTTGATCCGCTCCATCATCGCGCGCACGCCGTTCGAGCGCTGCGGCGTCAGATGCGCGGCCAGGCCGAGGCGCTCGTAGATCGCGAAGGCGTCGGTCGTCAGGATCTCCTGCGCCGTGTGGCCGGAATGGATGGCGATGGCGAGCGCGACCAGCCCGCGCACGATATGCGCGTCGCTGTCGCCTTGGAAAAACAGGCGCGTCGTCTCGCCGGGGCCGCCCTCGGTGCGGGTCTCGAGCCAGACCTGGCTGGCGCAGCCGCGCACCTTGTTGGCGTCGCTATGCGCCTCCTCGGGCAAGGGAGCGAGCGTGCGCCCAAGCTCGATCAGATAGCGATAGCGATCGTCCCACTCGTCGAGCAGCTCGAAATTGGCGACGATCTCGTCGAGGCTCTCGCTCATGGACTGCAGTCGGCCTCCGGCTCGTCCCGCGGTTGGGGCGGCGATGGCGAAGCTCTTCGGCCTGTCGCGCGGCGAGGTCAAGCCTCAGCGGTGTCGCGGCTGGTTCTCGGTGGCGCGGGTTGCGGCGTTCGCCGCCAGGGCAAGGACCCGGGCGCGGGTCTCGGGCTCCAGCCCGGCCAGGACTTCCGCCGCCTCGCGCAGGCTGGTCGCGCCTTGCAGCGCCGCCTTGGGGTCGATCTTGGCGAGGATCGCGATGGCCGCCTTGGCATCGATCGCGAGCGCGTCCGGCTCGCTCTTCGTGCCGTGCACGGGCGAGTTCAGCGCGATCACGCCGACGATCGCCAGGCTGCGCAGAAGATAGGCCATCTTGGTCCCCGTCCGGTTCCAGGCTCCCCAGCCCGCGAATGCAGTGACCTTAGCGCGCGCCTCGAAAGATCAAGTGTCGTCGAAAGCTTCGATTTGAATCAAAGACGGCGCATCGTCTTCAGCTTCCGTTCACCTTGCCGCCAACAACCACCTGGCCCGGCACAGAGCGCTGCAGTCCGTGCAATTTGTTGAAAAACAAAAGTTATTTCGCCGGCCATCGAGCGGGAGCTTGGTTTCGGACCTCCGCGCTTTAAGCCCCGCTTAAACGGCAGCCGCGAGGATCGGGACAATAAGGCGAGGCGAAAGCGCCGAGGCCGGCAGAGGTGCGCGTTTGCGGTTTTCCAGTTTGATGACGGCGGTGAGGGCGCAGGTCGCGGCGATGGTCCATCCATCGGCGCTGGCCGACTCGCTCGAGCGCATGCGTCATGAGCGCTTCATGCTGAGCAGGCTCGCTGCATCGGTCGCGGCGCTCAGCCTGATGCCGGCCTATATCGCCTGGCGCGGCCGCATCGGCGCGCTCGAACTGCTCGTCCTTGTCGCGTTGGCTCTGCCGCTGCTCGCAGTGTTCCTGCTCTCGCGCACCGGCCGGCTCGATCTCGCGCACTGCATTTCCGGCGCTGCCCTGACCTTGCTGATCACCACGCTCGCCTGCCTGACCGGTGGGGCGTCCTCGCCGCTGCTCCTCTGGCTTGCCGCGGTCCCGGCCGAGGCGATGTTCTTCGGCTCTCGGCCTTATGTGGCGCGCGCCAGCGCGCTCGCCGCGATCGGCCTTGCCGCCGTCGTCGCCCTGCAGGGAACGGGCGCGATCCCCGAGCCGGCGGCCTGGACCTGGCAGGCAATGCCCGTGTTCGCGGCGGTCGCGGTCCTGCATGCCGCACTGATCACGGTCGGCTTCCTTTATCGCCGCGACGACGAGTTGCGCGAGCATCGCGCCTCCGATGCGCGGGCACAGCTAATGCTCGAACATGTCGGCGATCTCGTCACCTGGCATGATGCGGCCGGCTCCGTCGTTTTCGCCAATGAGGCCGCGCGCAGCCTGACCGGGGCCGAACCGGCCCAGCTCTTCGGCCGCGGCCTGTTCGAGCGCGTCCACATTGCCGACAGGCCGCTCTTCCTGAAGGCGTTGAGCGATGCCGCGCATGGCGGCGGTCGGGCCAGCGCCTGCTTCCGCGTCCTCTTTGTCCCGGCGGGCGTCGATGGCCAGGTTGCCGCGAGCCCGGTCGTGCGCTGGCTCGATCTCAGCGCCCGGCGCATCGAGCAGACTGGCCCGCGCGCCGGCGCCGCCGTCGTCTGCGTCAGCCGCGACGTCACCGACCGGCATGCGATCGACCAGGAACGCGAGCGCGACCGCGCCGAAGCGGTCAAGGCGAGCGACGTCAAGGGCCAGTTCCTGGCGACGGTCAGCCATGAGCTGCGCACCCCGCTTAACGCCATCATCGGTTTCTCGGAGATGCTGAGCGGCGAGCTCGGAGCCTCGTTCGGCCCGGCGCAGCGCCAGGAATACGCCAGGATCATCCATGAGTCCGGCCATCATCTGCTCGACGTGGTCAACACGCTGCTCGACGTCTCGAAGATCGAGAGCGGTGCGATGACGATCGAGCAGGATGCGCTGGACATGGTCGAGCTCGCAGAGGATTGCTGCAACGTCGTCGCGCTCAAGGCCGGTAGCGGCACGGTCGCGCTCGAACGCATCGTCGGTCCGGATCTGCCGCAACTGCTCGGCGACCGGCGCGCCCTCAAGCAGGTGATGCTCAATCTCCTGTCGAATGCGATAAAGTTCACGCCGCCCGGCGGGCGCGTCACGCTCGCTCTGGTGCGCGATGGCGGGATGATCGACCTGTCGGTCTCCGATACCGGCATCGGCATCGCCGCAGCCGACCTGCCGCGGCTGGGCGATCCCTTCTTCCAGGCCAAGTCGTCCTATGACCGCGCCCATGACGGAACCGGCCTCGGCCTCTCGGTGGTGCGCGGCCTGGTCGGCCTGCATGGCGGCACGCTCACCATCGAGAGCGCGCCTGGCATCGGCACTCGAGTCGGCGTCCGCCTGCCGATCGGCGGCGTCGCCGCCGCGAGCGAGCCGGCCCGCATCGCGACCTTCGCCCGCGCCCCACGCCGCGGCCTCGAGACCAAGCAACCCGTTCGCCTGACCGCCTGACCCGAGAGTTTTAGATCCATGTCAGCCACGCTCGCCGCCCGCGCCCGTTCCGATGCGACGCTGTCGATGCCCGTTCGGCGTCCTGCCGGCCGGCGCGCCGCGCCGTCCATGCCGGCGCGCATGCTGCGCTGGCTCGCTCGCCGCCCGGGCCGCGGCCTGCTCGTGCTGCTCTTCGCGGCGGTCTCGGTGCTGATCGTGCTGAACGCCGTGCTGTTCCAGAAGGGCCGCCATCCGGCGCCGATGCTGTCTCCGCCCTCGCAATCGGCCGCGCGGCCGGCCGAGCAGCGCCGGGTCGAGACCCCGGCCGTTGCCGAGCCTGCACCCGCCCCCCAGGCGGTGATGCCGCCGTCGCGCCCCGGCACGCTGGCGCCGGCTGCCCGTGATGCTGCGCCGCGCCCGCCGGCTCCGGTCGCCCCCGCGCAGCCGCGCCAGGCGCAGGCAGCTCCCGCTCGCCCGGCTCCTGCCGCCCCTCCGGCGGCACGCGATCCGATCGCCGACCTGATCAACGGCGCCGACATCCGCCCGCCGGCGGACATCAAGGGCCAGCGGCGCTGAGCCCCGGAACGCGCGAGCGCTCGCCTTGCCGCGCCTGACCAGCGATTTCTGGGTCTCGGCCTATCTGCGCAGGGCTGCGCATGACGGGCTCGTCGCGGTGCTGCGCCGCCGCGGCGCGCGCGAGGCCGGCGCGATCTTCGTCAAGCTCGATCGTCTCGACGGCACGGCCGCGCTCTACGGCCCGGCGCCGCAGGCGCTGGCCGACGACGATGGCGAGCGGCGTTTCCAGCTCGTGCTCGATGCCGATCCGCTTGCAATCGAGGACAGGGTCGAACGCGAGCTTCGCTTCGACAGCGATCTCTGGCTGGTCGAAATAGAGAACCGCGCCGGCGATCCACGCCTGGAAATCGTCGAAAGCTAGCTTTCAGTCGCTGCTGCCGCCGCCAAGTCTGCGCCTGACTTCCTGAACGATGCTGCGGGACGGAGCCCGCTCGGCGCCGGCGCGAGCCGGCGTGCCGCTCGGGTCCATGGCCGGCTGCAATGCGCCCGGTCTTGTGCTGCGTGGCGCGATCCCGCCGATCTGCTGGGCCAGCCGCCGTGCTACCGCCGGCTGCAGCGAGCGCATCAGCTCGACAAGAGCGAAGATGCGCTCGACCGAACGGGCCGCGTCATCGCCGAGGCCGATCAGGAAGCGCGTCGCATCCTCAGGGCTCGCCCCGCAGCCGACCAGCGCCAGCGCCGCAAGCTGGCGCGACGGATCGTTCGCCATCGCCTTGGCGAAACGGTCATCGCCGCCGAAGGCATCCGCCAGGGCCGCGAAAGCGCCGGGACGATCGGTGAGCGCCGTCGCGATCAGGCCGGAAATCTGCTCGCCGTCGAGCACTGTTGGTCGCGGCGAGGGCGCCAGCGCTTCATGCGCTTTGGCCGCATCGATCATGGCAAGACGCTTTTCCAGGCTCGCCTGCAGGAAAAGTGGCGTCAGCTCCGACGCCGGCAGATCGGCCCGCGCCAGCAGGCTCGCGCCAAGCGTCGGCACCGCAGCAGCGCGCGGCAACAGCAGGTCGAGCGCGGCGTGTGGCAGCGACGCCGCTATGTTCGCGGCCAGCGCCGCATCGATTTCGGCGCTGTCGTAACTGGCGAGCGTGATGCTGGCATTGCTGATGAGGTCGTGCCGGCCGGCGAGGGCGATTTTCGCCTCCCCATCTCCTTCGGCTGCGATCTCCTCGATCTCCGTCGCACTGAGCGGCATGCCATGGCTGATCAGAGCAGCGAGGACTTCGCCACCACGGGCGCGCAAGCCTGCGAGCGCCTCGCGCGGAGCATGCGGCCAGCTTGCGAGCTTGCGGGCGAGGATCGTCGCCGTCGCGTCGTCGATCACCGGGATCAGGGCCTCAGCCATGGCGCGGAAGGCCTCCATGTCCTCAGGCGATGGGCTCGGTGTCGCCAGCAGCAGATCGGTCTTCACCCGCAGAGCGACCTGGCGCAGGTCGAGCCCGCCATCGCTGGCCAGCCTGGCGAGTTCGGCAAGGTCTGAGGCGATGCGGGACGGCATGGGCGATTCTCGTCGGGCGAACGTCGATTTTCCGAAACTTATCCCGGATGCGTTAGCACGGCGTTAACCATGATGGCCCCTTGATGATCTTGAGGATCGGCGGCGCGATTTGCGCGCTCTGCCATCCGGGCTTCCGCGTTGTTTGCGAATTGGGTGCAGGCGCCAGCAAGGGAGGCGCATCATGGCAGACGTCATTCCTTTCGCGCCGCGCAGGCGCTTCGCCAGCCAGGCTCCTCTGGCAGAGGGGCCGTTCGGCCAAATCCTGTTCTTTACCGGCGTGCGCTACGAGCGACAGCACGAGCCGGCCGCGAGCAAGCCGCCGAGGCGGCCGCGCCCCACCGGTCGTGGCGAACGCGAGACGCGGCGCAGGCGTCCAGGCTGAAACAGGTCAGATCGCGATGGTCTGGGTCGATCGGGATCATCGCGTTCCGTTCCTGAGAGTTCGAGTGGGATTGATGCGAAAAACCGGTTCCTGCTTGTTCGCGCCCCACTTGCTCGCCACGGCCGCGCTGTCCTGCCTCCTGCTCGCGGGCTGTTCGACCACCGGCGATCTTGGCCGGCCCCGCCCCAACATCTTCGCCGACCAGATCGCGCCGATGGTCGGCGAGTGGAGCGCGCGCTTTCGCGGCGAGGCCTCGTCCTGGTTCCACCTCACCGATGACGAGGAACGCTTGCGCGACCGCGCCTGGCGGCTCGTGCTGCCCGCCCATGAGCGCAGCGATTTCGACCGGGAGGTCTCCAAGCTCGCCCATGCCCGCATCCTGCCGGTCGAGGCCCAGTCGAACGACATCGCCGCCTATCATCGCGCTTTGACCTCGGGCTCATTCGCCTCGCAGGCCTCGCGCTACAACCGGCTGAGCGAGGATGCCCATGGCGACCGGCTGCTGCTCGGCCAGTTCCGAGCCAACGCCTTGCGGGTCATCAATGCCGACCGCGCCCGCCTGCGCACCCTCGACATCTCGCAGCAGGTGCCGCCCGAGCAGCGCGACCCGGCCACCCAGCGCGTCGCCGAAAATGAGGGACTGATGCTCTGGGTTTGCGAGCGCGCCCGCTTCCGGCTCAAGAGCTATCGCTTCTCACTCGACAATCTAATGGTCGAGATGCCCTCGCGCGAGGCGGTCCGGGCCGAGCGCGCCATCATGGCGCTGGAGAGCGAGCTGGGGCCCGCCTGCAATCTGCCGCTGATCGGTATCTTCAACGGCAAGGGCGATAAGGCACCCGCCGAGCGCGGCCCGGTCGTTTACAAGGGCTGATGGCTTTCCGTTCAAGCCTCTGCGCCTGCTGAGAAAAAGGTTCCCATCGTCTGCGCCTTGGGTCTAGCCTGCCGGTCATGAGCTGACGAACGGTGGAGATGCCCCATGTCAGTCGCCCATGTCAGGTTCACGGCTGCACCCGCGGCCGAGCCTCCCAGCGATCCGTCGCCTGATCAGGGGCATCGGCACGAGGCCGGCGTCGTCGCCTCCAGCGTCTACGCCCATGGCGTGCGCATCGCCGACATTCCGATCGAGGAAGCCGGCGAGTGGTCCCGCAAGGACGGGCACGTCGTCTGGATCGGACTGCTCGAGCCCGAGCCGGCTTTGCTGAAATGCGTGCAGGAGCAGTTCAATCTGCATCCCCTGGCGGTCGAGGACGCGACCAACGCCCATCAGCGGCCCAAGCTCGAACAATATGGCGATGCGTTGTTCGTCGTCGCCCGCACCGCGCAGATGATCGAGAAGCGCATCGCCTTCGGCGAGACGCATATCTTCGTCGGCCATGGCTACATCGTCAGCGTCCGCCACGGCGCCTCGACCTCGTACAAATCGGTCCGGCAGCATTGGGAAACCTGCCCGACCTCGCTGGCCAAGGGCGAGGACTTCATCCTCTACGCCATCCTCGATTTTATCGTCGACAACTACATGCCGGTGCTCGAAGCGATCCATGACGAGGTCGAAGAGATCGAGGACAAGGTCCTGGCCAGGCCGATGACGCGCGCCGATATCGAACGGCTCTATATGCTCAGGCGCGACCTGCTGCGCCTGCGCAATGCGGCCGGTCCGCTGGTCGATGTCTGCCAGCGCCTGACCAATGGCAGCGTGCCGCAGGTGCGCCCGACGCTGGCCGCTATGTTCCGCGACGTGACCGATCATGTCCGCACCGTGCAGGAAAAGATCGACAGCCTGCGCGAAGTGCTCGCCTTCGCCTTCGAGGCGAGCCTGCTCGTCGGCCAGAGCCAGGAGAACGCCATCACCAAGCGGCTCGCCTCCTGGGCGGCTATCCTCGCTGTGCCGACCGCTGTCGCCGGCATCTATGGCATGAACTTCGAGAACATGCCGGAGCTCAAAACCTATTACGGCTATTATGTCGTGCTGGCCTTCATCCTCACGGCCTGTCTAACGCTGTTCTGGCGCTTCAAGCGCAATGGCTGGCTCTAGGCGCGACTAATCCGCCAGCCCGCAGGCGACGCCGGTCGCCAGCGCCTCCGCCTCGCTGCGGTCGAAGGCGCGGCGGACGACCACCCGGGCGACGACGAGCCCTTGCAGAGACGGCGAGACCACGCGCAGCTCCCTCGAGGTTTCGCCCTCTTCGTCATTGGCCAGACGCTCGTCGAGCTGTTCCTGCGTCATCACCACGAATTCGAGGACGCCGCGGATCGCCGCCCGGTCGGTGATCGCATAGGCGACGCCACCGCCGCGGCGATGAACGGTGAGGCCAAGCGGCAGGGAACCGGTTCGGGCCACGACGCGCAGCGGCCCGGCCGCGAGGTCGTAGCTGCAGACTGCCGCGACGCTGTTGGGGGCGCCGTCGAGGATGGCGGGCAGTCCCGCTGGCGGCGGCGTCACCAGCTCGGCATGGCCGTTAGCGCCCAGCGCCGCGTAGACCGTGGCCGCATCATGCGTGGCAAGGACGGGGATGCGCAGCACGGTGACGATGTGGACGATGCCGGCGAGCAGCAGGCCTGCCAGGGTCAGCAGCGCGAGCCGCAGCAGGCCGCTTCCCAGCCGCGACAGGAAGCGGCGCAGCAGGCCTCGTACGCTGGAAGCCGGCTGGCCTGCGCTCGGCGCCGCCCGGCTATCGTGGACCGCGCTCATCGGCAATCAATCCTGACGATGCGGGGCAGGGCGTCCGGTCGGAGCTCAGCGGCATGGCTCGATATCGGCGTGTCGTAGAGGCGCAGGCGCAGCTGGAAGCGTCCCCATGTCGGGAGCGGCAGCCAATTGCCGGTCTCAGGCGTCGTCGCCAGGACGATCCGCATGCCGCCGCGCTCGCCGCGGACGATCTCGGCATCGGTGAAGCTCTCGCGCTCGACCGGCAATTGCAGGGAACGTCCGCTTGGGTCGGTGACCCCGAGCGACCAGCCGCGCGCCTGCGGAGTCACGCCGGTGACGAGATAGCGGCAGCGCGCGTCGAGCGCCTGTCCGGCGTCATCTGTCTTGGCGATCAGCTCCAGCCCTTCGCCGGCGCCGAGTGGCAGGTGCACCCCGCGCGCCAGATAGGCCCGCATATAAGGATCGATGTCGCGCGCGCCGCTGTTCGGCCAGCTCGTCCAGGCCCCGACCTGGGCCCGGCCGAACCAAGGCCGCTCCGCCACCGCATATCGGGCGGAGATCAGGCCGAGGCCAGCGCCGAGCGCGATCACATAGGCCAGCGGGAGGACGCGCATGGGATGATCTTTGTCCGCATCGCCAGGGACCTAGCGAATGACGGCGCGGCCGGCGGGAACGTCCCGGATGCCGGCCTGGACGGAGGCGCGGGTCGCCCGCGGCGCCTCGACCGCCTTGAACATCGCGCCGACCGAGGACAGCACCTCGAAGGATTTGCGCGGCATATGGCCGGCGCTGGCACCCGTCGCTGCTGTGGGGTCGGCGGCCTTCGCCACCGCCGCCTTGGCGTCACCCGGCTGCGGCACGACGCCGGGGATCGGCTTGATCTCAATGCCCTGATGGGCGAAGGCCATGATCTCCTTCCAGGTCATTGCCGGCAACGAACCGCCAGTCATGTTGTTGGTCTCGGATGAATCGTCGTTGCCGAACCAGATCGCGCCGACGAGATTACCGGTGTAGCCGACATACCAGGCGTCCTTGTAGCCATTGGTCGTACCGGTCTTGCCGGCGCTGACCACGCCGTCGAGCGCCGCGCGTCGCCCGGTGCCGGCGGTCGGCACGGTCGAGAGCATCTGGTTCATCTCGAAGGCGATCTGCGTGCTCAGCACCTGGTTGGGCGCCGGCTCGTCGCGGTCATGGCGGTAGATCTCTTCGCCCATCGAATTGCGGATGTCGAAGGCGGCATAAGGCTTGGCGCGCTTGCCGCCACTTGCGAAGACGGCATAGCCGGCAGCCTGTTCGAGGACGGTGACCTCGGCGGCGCCGATCGGCAGCGAGACGGTGTCGGTCAGCGGCGTGGTCAGGCCCATGGCGCGGCAGGTCTCGACGATCTTGGTCCGGCCGATGCGCGCGGCGCGAGCCTCGTGCGTCTCGCCGGTCGCCTTGCCGATCGCGATCGACATCTGCACCGGGATCGTGTTGATCGACTTCGCCAGCGCCACCGTCAGCGGCATCGAGCCGGCATAGGAGCGCCCGTAATTGTTCGGGCACCAGTTGCCGATGCAGACCGGCCGGTCGGTTACGATCGTGGTCGGCTTGTAGAGCCCGGCGCTCATCGCCGCCGCATAGACGTAAGGTTTGAACGAGGAGCCGGGCTGGCGCAGGCTCGCCGTGGCGCGGTTGAACTGGCTTGCGCCGTAATCGCGCCCACCGACGATGGCGCGCACCGCCCCGTCCGGGTCCATGATCACCGCCGCCGCCTGCCGGGCGCGATAGGCCGGCCCGTGCTGGCGCAGGATCGATTCGACCGCCTCGTCGGCGCGCTTCTGGATCGCCGGATCATGCGGGGTCTTGACCGTCAGCACCCGCTCCGGGCCGAGCTTGCCGTCCTCGGCGAGCTTGCGAATCTCGTCGAAGGCCCAGTCGAGATAATAGTCCGGGCTGGAATCGCGCTTGCGGTCGATTGGCGTCGCCGGGTTGCGCCTCGCGGAATCGACCTGACCGGCGGTCATGAAGCCGGCATCGACCATGGCGCCCAGCACGTCGTTGGCGCGCGCCCGCGCCGCCGGAAGGTTGACGTGAGGAGCGAACTTGGACGGGGCCTTGAACAGGCCGGCGAGCATCGCCGCCTCCGCCAGCGTGACGTTCTTCACCGACTTGCCGAAATAGTATTCGGTCGCCGCCGCAACGCCGAAAGTGCCGCCGCCCATATAGGCGCGGTCGAGATAGAGCTTCAGGATCTCGTTCTTGGTCAGCCGGTATTCCAGCCAGAGCGAGAGGAAGGCTTCCTTGATCTTGCGGTCGAGCGAGCGTTCGTTGCTGAGGAAGAGGTTCTTCGCCAATTGCTGGGTGATCGAGGAGCCGCCCTGGACCACGCCCGAGGCGCGGGCATTGACCGTGAGCGCCCGGAATGTGCCGATCACGTCGATGCCAAAATGGTCGTAGAAGCGCCGGTCCTCGGTCGCCAGCACCGCCTTGAGCAGATGGTCGGGGAATTCCTCGAGTTTCAGCGAATCGTCATGACGGGCGCCGCGATGACCGATCTCGGAGCCGTAGCGGTCGAGGAAGGTGACGGCGAAGACTTGGTTCTTCAGCGCCTCCTCGCGCCCTTCATGAAAAGCGGGGATCGCCAGCATCAGCATCACGATCGCGCCGGCGATGCCGACATTGAGGCCTTCGCTGGCGAATTCGGCGGCCAGCCGCTTCGGGCCGCTGACGCTCAGCCTGTCGGTCGCGCTGCGGATGCGTTCATAGATCTCGCCGGCGCGATGGCCGGCGGAATAGAGCGAGGCGTCGATCCATGAGTCGACGCCCAGCGCGAAGCGCTTGAGACGGGTGGTCCAGCTCGCTTTCCTGAACTCCATCACGACGGTCGGGCACCCTGAGCCTGCCGCGAGCGCGCGTCCGCGGTGTCCCGGACCGGCCGGTAAAGACCTGGCCCGATCTCAGAAGGTAAGTGCTCCGAGCCCGCAACGGAAGTATGCGAAGGTGTGGTTGTTCGACAAAAAGGGCGGTGTTGCCGTTGGGTTAGCTTTTGGTCGCCAGCACCGCGAAGCGGGTCGAGGACGCCAGCCGGAGAGCGTCGTGCAGGGCGGCGTTGCGCTGCTGCGCTTTAACGACCTGCGCATAGTCGGCCGCTTCGATACGGGCGAACCCCGCCTGGCGCAGCATGGCCCCGAGCCGTTCGAAGCTCAGGCCGTCGCGGAAGAAGAAGCGCTTGGTGATCGAGTCGAAGGCGTCGCGATCGGCGGCATGCGGGGCGGCGCCGGCGCGCTCGCGCAGGAAGGTCGCGGCGCGGTTGATGAGGCCTTGTAGCCAGGAGCGATTGATCCAGTCGCCATCGATGACGAGCAGCTTACCGCCGGGCTTCAGCACCCGGAACCATTCGGCGAAGGCGGCCTCGGGATCGGTCAGCGTCCAGACCAGATGGCGCGTCACCAGCGCGTCGTAGGTGCCGTCATCGTCGAGCAGGCGCTCGGCATCGCCGGCCAGGATGCGCGCCTTGTCGCCGTGCTTGGCGCGGGCTCGCGCCAGCATCTCCTCGGAAAAGTCTAGCGCCGTGACCTTGTGGCCGAGCGAGAGCAGCGCCCTGGTGATCTCGCCGGTGCCGCAGGCGAGGTCGAGCACCTCGCGCGGCTCCGTACCGAAGGATTGCCGCAGCAGCGACTGGAAGGCGGCGAGTTCGGCGTCCGACTTGATCGCGTGGCCGACCTGCTCGTCGAAGCTGGCGGCACGCCCTGACCAATAGGAGCGAATCTCCTCCTTCAGCGAGAAGTTGGCGCCGGCGGTGGAAACACCTGTGGGGAGGCTGCTGTCGGACATCGGCGTTCGCCAAGCTGAACTGCGAGGGTGTTATTCCGCTGCCCGCGCCGGTGCAAGCTGCGTATCGCCGCGGCTGCGACGGCGGGCCGAGCCATGGACGACGACGAAAGGCGTCTCGCCTTCGTTCGCCTCGACGCGGGCGACGACGCCGTAGACCTCTTCCAGCAGCGCTGGCGTGATGATCTCGCGCGGATCGCCGAAAGCGGCGAGCCGCCCCTGCGACAGCACCATCACCTTGTCGGCGATGCGCAGCGCCTGGTTGAGATCATGGATCGCGATCAGCACGCAGATCTGCCGTTCGCGCGCCAACCGGCCGACGAGGCTGAGGACCTCGAACTGGCGATGCAGATCGAGCGCACTGGTCGGCTCGTCGAGCAGCATGATCTCGGGCCGGCGCACCAGCGTCTGGGCGATCGAGACGAGCTGGCGCTGGCCGCCCGAGAGCTCGCCGAGGCCGCGGAAGGCGAGGTCGGCGATGTCGAGCGCGTGCAGGGCTTCGTCGATCGCAGCGAGCTCGTCGTCGCCGACGCCCCAGGAGCCGCCCTGCTTGCGGGCGAGCAGGATCGATTCATAGACGGTCAGCACCGCATTCACCGCAGTGTCCTGCGGCAGATAGCAGGGCGCCTTGCCGGTCGTGCTGTCGACATGGACCGAGCCAGCGCCGCCGAGCAGCCCGGCGATGCGGCGGAACAGGCTCGACTTGCCGGCGGCGTTCGGGCCGATCACGGCGACGACCTCGCCGCCCTTCATCTCCGGCGTGGTGATCCCGGAGAGGATCTGGCGCTTGCCATAGGCGACGCCGACATCGCTGAGAGTCAGGCGCTTCACCATGAGCGTTTCCGGCTGGTCAGGATCAGGCTGAAGAAGAAGGGCACGCCGACCAGCGCGGTGACGATGCTGATCGGGAAGATCAGGCCGGGGATCAGCGACTTGCTGACCACGGAGGAGGCCGAGAGGATCGCAGCTCCGGCGAGCGCCGAGGCCGGCAGGAAGAACCGCTGATCCTCGCCGATCACCATCCGGGCGATATGCGGGCCGACCAGGCCGATGAAGCCGATCGTGCCGACGAAGGAGACCGGCACCGCCGCCAGCAGCGCGACGAGCAGCATGGTCTCGAGCCGCAGATATCGGACGTCGATGCCGAAGCTCGCCGCCTTCTCGTCACCAAGGCGCAGCGTCGTCAGCGCCCAGGCGCGACGGGCGAACAGCGGCAGGCAGATGAGCAGCACGGCCGATGTGATCGCCAGCTTGTGCCAGTTCGCCTTGGTCAGCGAGCCCATCATCCAGAAGACGACGGCGCCCAGCGCCTGCTCGGAGGCGAAGAACTGCAGCAGCGAAAGCAAAGCGTTGAAGGTGAAGACCAGGGCGATGCCGAGCAGGACCACTGTCTCGGTGGTGACGCCGCGGCGCTGGCTCAGGAGATGGATCAGCAAGGAAGCGCCCATCGCCATGATGAAGGCGTTGAGCGGCACGACATAGTCGATGGCGAGCGGTACGATCGAGACGCCGAAGACCAGCGCCAGCGCCGCCCCGAAGCTCGCCGCGGCCGAGATGCCGAGCGTGAACGGGCTGGCGAGCGGGTTGTTCAGCACGGTCTGCATCTGCGCGCCGGCGATGGCGAGCGAGGCGCCGGTGACGACCGCCATCAGCGCGACGGGCAGGCGAATGTCCCAGATCACGACGCGGACCGCGGCCGGCGCGTTCGCGGGCGAGATCAGGGCATTGACGACCTCGGCCACACTGTAGCGGGCAGGGCCGAGCATCAGGTCGACGATCAGGCAGGCCAGCAGCACGGCGGCGAAGCCCGCGAGGATCAGCTTGCGCCGCAGCGCCAGCGCCCGGTAGGCGTCGCGCCCTTGCGCGGCGCGCGCTGCAGCATCCGCCGGCTGGGCCACGATCTCCTCCGCGCTGGCGGGGGCTAGGCTCACTTGCCAGCCTCGAGCGAGACCCACAGCCCTGGCTCGTAAGGCAGCGGCAGGAAGCGCTCGTGCAGCACCTTCATGGTCGCGCCGGGATCGACGTCCTTGAACAGCTCGGGATGCAGCCACTTGGCGATCTCCTGGATCGCCACGAACTGGTAGGGGCTGTTGTAGAACTGGTGCCAGATGCCGTGGACGCGACCGTTCTTGACCGCGGCAGTCTGGATGAAGGCTGGGCGCTTCATCAGATTGGTCAGCTTGCGGCGTGCCTCGGTCATGTCGGCGCCGTAACCGAGCCCGACCCAGTTACCGCCCGGGACATAGCCGTCCCAGTTGCTGCCGGTCACGATCACGACATCGGGATTGGAGGCGACGATCTGCTCGGCATTGACCGTGCCGAAGGTGCCGGGGATCAGCGGCGTCGCCAGGTTCCGGCCGCCGGCGAACTCGACCATCTTGCCGAAGTTCTCGTTGCCGAAGGACATGCAGCAATCGTCGGAATAGCCGCCGGCGCGCTCGACCATCACGAGCGGACGCTTGAGATCGGTCGCCTTGGCGAGGCGGTCGGTCACGACCTTGATCTGCTCGGCGCGGAACTTGATGAAGTCCTCGGCGACCTGCTCCTTGCCGAAGAGCTTGCCGATCAGGCGCATCGACGGCTCGGTGTGCTCGAACGGCTTCTCGCGGAAGTCGACATAGACGACCGGGATGCCGACCGAGGCGAGCTTCTCGACCAGCTTGGCCTCGTCGCTGGCGATCTTGGCCTCGATGTTGAGGAAGAGTACGTCGGGCTTGAGCGCGATCGCCTGCTCGACGTCGAAGGCGCCTTCCTTCATGCCGCCGAAGGTCGGCAGCTTGGCGATCTCAGGATAGCGCTTCGCATAGGCACGGAAGGTCTCGGGATCGGCCTTGCCGAGATCGTCGCGCCAGCCGACGACGCGCTTGAACGGCTCGTCCTTGTCGAGCGCCCCGACGAAATACATCTGCCGGCCTTCGCCGAGGATGATCCGCTTGACCGGCGCCTCGACCTCGACCTTGCGCCCGACGATGTCGGTGACCGTGACCTTGTCGGCCAGTGCGGGCAGGGCGGTGAGCGCCAGGCCTGCAGTAACGGTAAAGGCGCGCAGCAGATGGCGACGGTTCAGCATCGGGGAGCTCGTGAACGAGGGAATTCTTTCTCCCGTTAGGCCGATCCGAGTATTCGGTCAATTTTCATAGATTATAATCTCTCTAAACAAAGCTTAGAATGAATGTAAGATATGCAGCCGGGTCTCGCGCGATGCGACGGTAGCGCGCTTCCCTCTGCCGCCCTGCCGGGGCATAAGCGACCATGGCCGACCGGATGATCGACACAGCGCCCTTCTGGCGCAGCAAGACGCTCGAGGAGATGACCGAGGCGGAGTGGGAATCGCTCTGCGACGGCTGCGGCCGCTGCTGCCTGGTCAAGCTCGAGGACGAGGATAGCGGCAAGATCCACGCCACCGATATCGGCTGCCGCCTGTTCGATGCAGGCACCTGTCGCTGCCATGACTATGCCAATCGCTCGAAGACGGTGCCCGATTGCGTCACGCTGACGCCGGAGGCGGTGCGCTCGCTCTCGTGGCTGCCGCCGACCTGCGCCTATAAGCTGATCGGCGAGGGCAGGGACCTGCCCTGGTGGCATCCGCTCGTCTCGGGCGATCCTGAGACGGTCGTCGCTGCAGGCGTGTCCGTCCGGGGCAAGGTCCACGCCAATGAGGACGAGGTCGCCGAGGAGGAGATCGTCGAGCGCATCGTCGCCTGGCCGCTGCGCTGGCCGAAGGCGGCGCGTGGCAAGCGGGCGGGCTGAGCGCAGTTCGCTTACCGGAAGCGCAGGTTCTCGCGCGAGAGCTGATCGAGGCTCCTGACACCCATCAGCTTCATGCCGCGCTCGACCTCGGTCTTGAGCCGATCGAGGGCCCGCTCGACGCCGGGCTGTCCAGCCGCGGCGAGCGGATAGAGATAGTAGCGCCCGACACCAACGGCCTTGGCGCCGAGCGACAGGGCTTTGAGCACATGCGTGCCGCGCTGGATGCCGCCATCCATGATCACGTCGATCTTGTCGCCCACCGCGTCGACGATCTCGGCGAGCTGGTCGAAGGCCGCGCGCGAGCCGTCGAGCTGCCGGCCGCCATGGTTGGACAGGATGATGCCGGTGCAGCCGATCTCGACGGCCCGTTTCGCGTCGGCGACCGACATGATCCCCTTCAGGCAGAACTGTCCCGACCAGAGCCTGACCATCTCGGCGACGTCGTCCCAGGTCATGGACGGGTCGAGCATTTCGGTGAAGTAGCGGCTGATCGACATCGCGCCGCCGCCCATGTCGACATGGCTGTCGAGCTGCGGCAGGCTGAATTTCTCATGGGTGAGGTAGTTCAGCGCCCATTGCGGCTTGATCGCGAACTGGGTGATGCCGGCAAGATTGAGCCGGAACGGGATCGAGAAGCCGGTTCGCAGGTCGCGCTCGCGATTGCCGCCGGTGATGCTGTCGACGGTCAGCATCATCACGTTGACGCCAGCGTCCTTGGCGCGCTCCATCATCGCCCGGTTCAGGCCGCGATCCTTGTGGAAATAGAACTGGTAGACCTGCGGGCCGCTATGGGCCTTGCGCAGCTCCTCGAGGCTGATCGTGCCGAGCGAGGAGACGCCGAACATGGTGCCGTGGCGCGCCGCGGCCGCTGCGACTGCGCGTTCGCCCTGATGATGAAAAAGCCGCTGCAGGGCCGTTGGCGAGCAATAGAACGGGACGGCGAGCTTCTGACCCATCACGGTGACCGAGGTGTCGAGGTTGGTCACGCCGCGCAGGACACTCGGAATGAGATCGCAGCGCTCGAAGCTCTCGGAGTTCCGCCGGAGCGTGACCTCGTCATCGGCGCCACCATCGATGTAATTGAAGATCGGGCCCGGCAGCCGCTTTTTGGCGAGCGTGCGGAAGTCATGGAAATTGTGGCAGTCGTTCAGGCGCATCGTTCGCTTCGGCGTTGTTCTGGAAAGCCGGCGAGGCAGACAACCACCGGGTCGCTGGCGCCGCGCTGAAAGGCGGGAGGGAACCCTATCGCGCAGCGGCGACCTTGGCCATATTGCGCCGCCTGTCGCTGCGAAGCCCTGAGATTGCCGGGCAGCGATTGGCGCGGTGCTCATTGATTGTTCATGCGCTTTTCGGCATGACCACGCCGCGCAGGTGCGCTGCAGCAGGTGCTGCCGCAGATGCGAAACCATGCGGGCGCGCCGGCGTTCAATGCCGGTCACCAACGTTGGGAAAGGCAGGCTATGGCAGGCGAGAAGTGGGTCTACACCTTCGGCGACGGCAAGGCCGAAGGCGAGGCAGGCATGAAGAACCTGCTCGGCGGAAAGGGCGCGAACCTGGCCGAGATGAGCAATCTGGGGCTTCCGGTGCCTCCGGGCTTTACCATCACCACCGAGGTCTGCACCTGGTACTACGACAACGGCAAGAACTTCCCGGCTGCGCTTGACGCCGAGGTCAAGGCGGCGCTGGCCGGCATGGCCAAGCTGACCGGCAAGACTTTTGGTGATCCGGCCAATCCGCTGCTCGTCTCGGTCCGCTCCGGCGCCCGCGCCTCGATGCCGGGCATGATGGACACCGTCCTCAATCTCGGCCTCAACGACACGACCGTCGAAGCCGTCGCCAAGGCCTCGGGCGATGCCCGCTTCGCCTATGACAGCTATCGCCGCTTCATCACCATGTACTCGAATGTCGTGCTCGACATCGACCATGGCCATTTCGAGGAGGCGCTCGAGGACTACAAGGAGCGCAAGGGTCTCAACCTCGACACCGATCTCAAGGCCGACGACTGGAAGGTGCTGGTCGGCAAGTACAAGGAGATCGTCAGGAAGGAGCTCGGCTCCGACTTCCCGCAGGACCCGCAGCAGCAGCTCTGGGGCGCGGTCGGCGCCGTGTTCTCCTCCTGGATGAACGCCCGCGCCATCAAGTACCGCGAGCTCAACAGCATCCCGGCTTCCTGGGGCACGGCGGTCAACGTCCAGTCGATGGTCTTCGGCAATATGGGCGAGACCTCGGCGACCGGCGTCGCCTTCACCCGCAACCCCTCGACCGGCGAGAACGCGCTCTATGGCGAGTTCCTGATCAACGCCCAGGGCGAAGACGTCGTCGCCGGTATCCGCACTCCGCAGGACATCACCGAGGTGGCCAAGCTCGCCGCCGGCTCCGACAAGCCTTCGATGGAGAAGGCGATGCCGGAGGCCTATGCCGAGCTCTGCCGCATCTACGGCATCCTCGAGAAGCACTACCGCGACATGCAGGACATGGAGTTCACCATCCAGGAGGGCAAGCTCTGGATGCTGCAGACCCGGTCCGGCAAGCGCACCGCCAAGGCAGCGCTCAGGATCGCGGTCGAGCTCGCCCGCGAGGGGCTGATCACCGAAAAGGAAGCGGTCGGCCGCGTCGAGCCCGGCGCACTCGACCAGCTCCTGCACCCGACCATCGACACCAAGGCCGAGCGGCGCGTGCTCACCGCCGGCCTGCCGGCCTCGCCCGGCGCCGCAGCCGGCGAAGTGGTCTTCACCTCCGAGGCGGCCGAGGCCGCCAAGAAGGGCGGCAAGAAGGTCATCCTCGTCCGCGTCGAGACCAGCCCTGAGGACATTCACGGCATGCATGCCGCCGAGGGCATCCTGACCACGCGCGGCGGCATGACCTCGCATGCGGCGGTCGTGGCGCGCGGCATGGGCAAGCCCTGCGTCTCCGGCGCCGGCCAGATCCGCGTCGATTACGCCAAGGGCACGATGACGGTCGGCCCGACCACGCTGAAGGCCGGTGATTTCATCACCATCGACGGCAGCAACGGCCAGGTGCTGCTCGGCGAGGTCAAGATGCAGCAGCCGGAGCTCTCCGGCGACTTCAGGACCCTGATGGGCTGGGCCGACAAGGTGCGGCGTCTCAAGATCCGCGCCAATGCCGAGACCCCGCGCGACGCCAAGGCGGCGCGCGAGTTCGGCGCCGAGGGCATCGGGCTCTGCCGCACCGAGCACATGTTCTTCGACGCCGGCCGCATCCTCGCCGTGCGGGAGATGATCCTGGCCGAGGAGGAGAAGGGCAGGCGCGCTGCGCTCGCCAAGCTCCTGCCGATGCAGCGCCAGGACTTCGTCGAGCTCTTCACCATCATGCAGGGTCTGCCGGTGACGATCCGCCTGCTCGACCCGCCGCTGCACGAGTTCCTGCCGCACACCGATGACGAGATCGCCGAGGTCGCCTCGGCAATGGGCACGACCGTCGACAAGCTGAAGCGCCGTGCTGCCGAGCTGCACGAGATCAACCCGATGCTCGGCTTCCGCGGCGTGCGCCTCGCGGTGGCTTATCCCGAGATCGCCGAGATGCAGGCGCGGGCCATCTTCGAGGCGGCGGTGATCGCCGCCAAGGAAACCGGCCATCCGGTCATCCCGGAAGTCATGGTGCCGCTCGTCATGGGCTCGCCCGAGCTCGACCTGGTCAAGGGCCGCATCGATGCGATGGCGGCCGCCGTACGCAAGGAAAGCGGCAGCGAGCTCGCCTATCAGGTCGGCACCATGATCGAGCTGCCGCGCGCCGCATTGCGGGCAGAGGAAATCGCCAAGAGCGCCGAATTCTTCTCCTTTGGCACAAACGACCTGACACAGACGGCGCTCGGCATCAGCCGCGACGATGCCGGCTCCTTCCTCGGCGCCTATACAGCCCGCGGCCTGCTCGAATCCGATCCCTTCGTGACGATCGACCAGGACGGCGTCGGCGAGCTGGTCAGGATTGCCGTCGAGCGTGGTCGCAAGGCGCGGCCGAACATCAAGCTCGGCATCTGCGGCGAGCATGGCGGCGACCCGGCCTCGATCGGCTTCTGCGAGAGCGTCGGGCTGGATTACGTCTCCTGCTCGCCCTTCCGCGTGCCAATCGCACGCCTCGCCGCCGCGCAGGCGGCTTTGGGAGCGATCAAGGCCAAGGACGCGTGATCGACGGATGGCGGGCACGGCGCGCGGCTTGCCGCGCGTTTGCGCTTGCCGTCATGGCCAGTCCGGGCCAGCCAGCGCTAGCGCACGCGCCGGAGCCGTCGCCCCCGCCGACATTCTGCGACGCTCGGCCGGCGCCTGCGCGCGAGGCCTGCGACCTTCTTCTGCGCCCTTTGGCTGCCCAGCCCGCGCGGAGCATCCTCGTCACTGGGCGGCAATTTGCCTGGCATTATCAGTACCGCTTGCCGGGCGAGGGCGACCAGCGGTGCACGATCTCAGGCGAGCTGGCGCTGCCGGCTGGTGAGCGGACACGCCTGCAGTTCACCTCGGACGACGTCATCCATGAATGGACTGTTCCCGAGCTGAAGCTGCAGGTCTCGGCGATTCCAGGCTTGCTTGATGTCACCGATATCGAACCGGCCAAGCCCGGAATCTTCCATGGTGGTGCGACCCAGATCTCGGGCCGGCGCTTCGGCGAGATGACGATCGAGCTGCAGGTGTTGGAGTCGGCAGCCTATGCCGTCTGGGAACGAACAGTGCTGCCAACCCGCTGCATGCGTTAGGATAGAGATTGCTGCCCGCGCTGATCGCGCGACGCATGGAGTTTCTGAGCGATGGCGACGCACGCCCTGACCACCATCGGCTTCGATGCCGACGACACGCTCTGGCAGAACGAGCAGTTCTTCCGGCTGACGGAGGACCGCTTCGTCGCGCTGCTCGGCGAGCATGGCGAGGCGGCCGAGATATCCGGCAAACTGCTCGAGGCCGAGAAACGCAACCTTTCCTTCTACGGCTTCGGCATCAAGGGCTTCACCCTCTCGATGATCGAGACCGCGCTCGAGATCACGCGCGGCCAGGTCCCGCCGGCTGTGTTCGGCGAGATCCTGGCGGCCGGCCGCGAGATGCTGACCCATCCGGTCGAGACGCTGCCGCATGCGCACGACGCGCTCGCGGCGCTCGCCGGTGACTACCGGCTGGTGCTGATCACCAAGGGCGATCTCTTCGACCAGGAGCGCAAGCTGGCCCAGTCCGGCCTCGGCGATTTCTTCGACGCGGTCGAGATCGTCAGCGACAAGAGCGCTGCCACCTATGAGAAGCTCTTCGCCCGCCATGGCGACGGGCCGGGGCGGGCCATGATGATCGGCAACTCGTTGAAGTCCGACATCGTTCCGGCGCTCGCCGCCGGCGCTTGGGCGGCGTATGTCCCGCACGAACTCACTTGGGTCCTGGAACATGCTGAGGAGCCAGCGGAGGAAGCGCGCTTTCGCAAGCTGCCGGACCTCGGCGGATTGGTCGACCTGGTGCGCGAGATCGGCTGAGAATGGGCGCTTTGGCTGGCAAACTGGACCGACCTTGCAATTTGTGCTAGCTCCACCGATGTAAGACGAGATGCGGCCGGTTCTGGCCAATCCTCCGCGCGGGTATTCCGACCGGCGGGCCACTTCAGATCCACCACACGTCGATACAAGACCATGGCAAGGCGTCCGCGCGTCAGGTTATGGGTTCCACGAATACGCGGATCTGAAGTGCAAGGATTAGTCCCGATATGAACAAGGGCACCGTCAAGTGGTTCAACGCCACCAAGGGCTACGGCTTCATCACTCCTGAGGCTGGCGGCCCGGACATTTTCGTCCACATCAGCGCTGTCGAGCGCGCTGGCCTGCGCGAGCTGCGCGAAGGTCAGGTCGTCTCCTACGAGCTGATCGCCGACCGCAAGACCGGCAAGTCGTCGGCCGGCAACCTCGCCGTCAGCTGAGCTGACGACGTTCTTCGGTGGGCCTGCGGGCCCGCCGGCTTTCCAGACGCGGGCTTCTTGCCCGCCACACGACATCCCTCGGCGCAGTGGCTAGCGGTTCGCCGGGCGGAAAGAGACCATGCGTAGACCGAGACTGCATGCCGAGGCGCTTCCGTTCACCACGTGCGCCCCATGCCGTTCGGCTCAGAAAGACCTGATTTGACCAAATTTACCGACCTCGGCCTGGCCGAGCCGCTTCTCAAAGCGCTCGCCGCCGAAGGTTATGAGACGCCGACGCCGATCCAGGCGCAGGCGATCCCTTCCATTCGCGATGGCCGTGACCTGCTTGGCGCCGCCCAGACCGGCACCGGCAAGACGGCGGCGTTCTCGCTGCCCATGCTGCACCGGCTGATGAACCAGCCGCGGCGCATGCAGCCGCGCTCGGTGCGCGCCCTAATCCTGTCGCCGACGCGCGAGCTCTCGGCCCAGATCGAGGCGAGCATTCGCACCTACGCCCAGTTCACCTCGCTGAAGTCGACGGTGATCTTCGGTGGCGTGCCGGTCGGCAAGCAGATCCGCGCGCTCGGCCAGCATGTCGATATCCTCGTCGCGACCCCTGGCCGCTTGCTCGACCTCGTCGACCAGCGCGCCGTCTCGCTACGCGAGATCGAGTTCCTGGTGCTCGACGAAGCCGACCAGATGCTCGACCTCGGCTTCATCCACGCCCTGCGCAAGATCGCCACGCTGATCCCGAAGCAGCGCCAGACCCTGCTGTTCTCGGCGACGATGCCGAAGGCGATCCGCGAGATCGCCTCCGCCTACCTGACCGATCCGGTCGAGGTCGCGGTCGCGCCGGTCGCGACCACAGCCGAGAAGATCGAGCAGCGCGTCATCTTCACGGAAGCCGGCCAGAAGCCGGCTCTGCTGGCGAAGACGCTCGGCGTTCCGGAGATGGAGCGCGCCATCGTCTTCACCCGTACCAAACACGGCGCCGACAAGGTCGTGCGCCAGCTCGAGCAGGCCGGCATCAAGTCCGCCGCGATCCATGGCAACAAGAGCCAGGGCCAGCGCGAGCGCGCCCTCGGCGCCTTCCGCGATGGCGAGCTGCGCATCCTGGTCGCGACCGACATCGCTGCCCGCGGCATCGATGTCGACGGCATCAGCCATGTCGTCAATTTCGACCTGCCGAACGTGCCCGAGACCTATGTCCACCGCATCGGCCGCACCGCGCGCGCCGGCGCCTCGGGCCTCGCCATCGCCTTCTGCACGCCGGAAGAGCGCGGTGATCTCGCTGCGATCGAGAAGCTGACCAAGGTCGCGCTCACCCCGATCGGCGACGTTCCGTATTGGGATGGCCGGACCCCGAAGAAGCCGCCGCAGAATCGCGGCGGTCGCGGCCAGGGTCGTCCGCAGAACGGGCAGCAGCCCGGGCAGGGGCAGCGTCGTGACGGCCGCGGCGCTCCGTCCCAGGGCCGTGGCGGCCAGCGCCAAGAGCAAGGCGAGCGTCAGGGGCAGCCGCATCGCGAGCAGTCCCGTCCGAACCAGCCGCGTCAGCAGCAGGCGCGCCCGGAGCAGCAGCGTCACGAGCGTCCGGCCCAGCGCCATGAGGCGGGCGGTGCACGAAAAGACGCTGCTTCCGGCAAGGAAGGGCTTGGCGGCGTCGCGTTCTTGCAGCAAAGAACGGGACAACGACGCACCGGCGGCGGCGGGCGGCGCCCGAACTGACAGGCGCCGTAACCGCTGGGGCAGGGCCACGCGCCCTTGCCCCGCGCCGAGGACAAGACGAAGGATCAGCGAATGGCGAAAGAAGAACTGCTCGAATTCGACGGCACCGTGGTCGAGGTGCTCCCGGACGGCAATTACCGGGTCAAGCTCGACAATGACCACGTCATCCTGGCCTATGCGGCCGGCAAGATGAAGAAGAACCGCATCCGCACCATCGCCGGCGACCGCGTGGTCGTTGAGATGTCGCCTTACGACCTCGACAGGGGCCGCATCAATTTCCGCCAGAAGACCGCCAGCCCCGGCCCGATGCCGCCGCGGCCGCAGAACTTCCGTCGGCGCTGATTTCCATGCGCTTCAGCCGGCCCGAGCAATTCTTCGTCGCGGCCGGCGTCGGGCTTGGCGCGCTTGCCTCACTCGCCGTCAACACCGGCTGGATCGCCAAAGGCGGCAGCTTCCCGCCCTTCGTCTATGTGCTGCTGGCTCTGGCTGTGGTCGAGGTCGTCGCGGGCTTCGCGACGAAGCAGCCGCCCGGCACCCTGTTTTCGATGCCGGCTCGCATCCTCGCCTTCGCGCTCGGCGTCGGCGTGCTGATCCTGTTGACCGGTGGGTTGGCCTGAGGCAGGGAGCGTCATTCTCGGGCGGTGCGTAGCGCAGACCCGAGAATCTCATGACCAGATGACGCTGGCCGGTGCCGCATCCGGCCCGAGATGCTCGGGTCGAGCCCGAGCATGACGGCGCACTTTGCCCACTGCTCAATAAAAAAGCCCCGGCCGAAGCCGGGGCGTGAGGTGCTTGTTACGTGGTGACAGGTACTACGAAGAAAACTTGGAAAACTCAGTAGCCGCCCTTGGCCCAATATTGCGAGCCGGGGCTGACCATGACCTGGCGCTGGCGCGTCGCATACTCGGCCGGAATGGTCTGGTGCTCGACCCGCGAGGCGCTGATCATGACGCGGCGGCTGCGCTCGCCATAGACGGCCGGGATGACGTCGTAGTCGACCGAGGCCGGAGAGACCTCGACGGTGCGCTGCTGATAGCCGTATCGCGCGGGCACATCGACCCAGCAGCCCGTGGTCTGGCCATAGGCGTCACGGCTGACTTCCCAGCGCCGCGTGGCCGGCGAGATCAGGACCTTCTCGGAGACGGTCTTGTACTGGGCCGGGATCTGGCGGGCGATGCGGCGCTCCGGCTGGATCGCCACCTTCTCGATGACGGTATCGTACTGAGCCGGGATGACCTTGGAGAAGGTGCGCTCGGGGCGCACGATATAGCTCTCGTTGACCGTGTCGTAGACCGGCGGTGCCGTGACCAGCTTGTAGCAGGAGCCGCCTCCGCAAGTGCTGACCGGGGCCCGGTAGCAGGAGGAGGTGGTGCAGCCGCCGGCGACTGCCGGAGCGGCAAGGCCCATCAAGGCCGTGGCGGCGAGACCCGAAAGCGAAAGAAGCCTGAACGTCATAGCTGACCCCAACCCTGCGTTGCGCAACGCTGCCGCTGCGTCGTTGGGGAGAGAAAGCCGGAACCGGCGGGTAAACACAAGGTTAACTGCAAAACAAGGTAAAATTAACCAGTTTTGCTCTGCTGGAGACAGTCCTTCCGCTGCCGAGCCGCCAGGTATTTTGGCCCGGATCACGGCCGCCGGGAGCGGCCACGTCGCGGGGCCTGCGCAGCCTTCCGGCTCGCCCTTACTCGATCGCGCCCCGCTTCATGCCGAAGCCTTCGATATAGCAGCCGCAGGGCGAGTTCCGCGGTGCCGGCTCGGCGGCGCACGAGCCGCGCGAGGTCAGGCAGACGTCACCGAAACGCCGACGCTGGGGCCGGTCATAGCCGTAGCGCGGGCCGTCATCGCGATAGCGCGGGCGGTCATAGCCGTAGGGTGGCGGCGGCCTGTCGTAGTCATAGCGCGGTGCCGGCCGGTAGTAGGGGTCGTAATACTGGGCGTTCGCGCTGGTCGTCGAGGAGAAAGCAGCGCCAATCAGGGCTGCGATGGCGAGCGTCTTGAGCATCGTGGCTGTCCTCCTGTCTTCCTGGGCCGGGCCTGGAACAGATAATCACCGGTAGCCTACGATTGTGCCGATGAACGGAGACTGAGCGGCTAGCGGCTCAGCGCGTCAGTGCTTGCGGCGATCGTGACGAATAGACCGGCTGGTTGCCATTCGTATTGCACCGCGAGCCCGTTATGAGCTTTGACGGTGCGCTCGATCATGGTGGAGCCGAAGCCGCTGCGCGTGGGCTGCGCCTCGATCGCAGGTCCTCCCGTTTCGCGCCAATCAACGCGGCCGGCGCGCTCGTCACAATGGACCGAGACCGTCACAGTCCCGGTCTGCGACGACAATGCCCCGTATTTCACGGCATTCGTTGCAAGCTCATGGACGATCAACGCGATACAGGTCGCTGCCTGCGGGCCGATCGGTCCGTCCTGGCCTTCTATCCGAATGCGCTCGGCCGGCCCCTCGCGGTATGGCGCGAGCAGTTGGGAAAGCAAGTCGATGACACCACCCTCTGCGTCGGTTCTGCTCCGACCGACGAAGGCATGGGCCCGGTGCAGCGCCGCCAGCCTCTCTTCGAGCTTTGCGGCAAAGGCCCGGTTTTCCGGCTCGGCGCGGGCCGCCATCCGGATGATGCTGCTCACGACCGCGAAGATGTTGGCGATGCGATGCGACAATTCGCGGGCGACGAGTTCGTATTGTTCCTCCGCCTGCTTGCGCGCGGTGACGTCGATATGCGCGCCCTGGAGCAGAATCGGGGTTCCGTTCTCGTCCCTCTCGATCTCGGCCTTGGCCAGGATCCAGCGTGTCTGCCCGTCGCTCGGCCGGATGATGCGGTATTCAACCTCGTAGTCGGTCGAGCGGCTGCCGACGGTTGCGAGAAAATGGCGAAGGACGCGGTCGCGGTCGTCGGGGTGAATGCGGCGAACCCAGTCCTCATGCGCCTCATGGACCGCCTCGGGCGGCAGGCCGTGGACGACGAGATATTCGGGCGAGCGGGTATTGCGGAACTGGCCGCCGCGCAGATCGACCGTCAGGCCGCCGATCTGGCCGATCTTCTGCACACGGGCGAGCTCGGCCTCGCGTGCCGCGAGCCGATATTGAGCGTCCAAGGACGCATCCTGATCCATGCAAGCCGCCTTGCTACCCGCCATGATCGCAGGACTAAGGCAGCGTCGTTACGGATGCAAAGTCATTTGACAGGGTGTGCGCCACGCCAATGCCGGCTGGTCAGCTGCCGGCCTTCATGCTGTTCGCCCAGTAATCCTTGACCTGCTTCACCAAAGTCTCCGGCAGCGGGACGTAGCCGAGCGTGGTGGCGTCGGCCGCGCCGGTCTCGAAGGAGAGGCGGAAGAAGTCGAGCACCTCCTGCGTCCGGCGCGTGCGCGGCTTCGGTACCAGGGCGAAGGTCGTGGCGACAATCGGATAGGCCTGCGCGCCCGGCGCATCGGTCAGTATCAGCGAGAAGTCCTTGGCCTTGGCCCATTCGGCGCTGGCCGCTGCAGCCGAGAAGCTCGCCGGATCCGGCTTGACGAAGGCGCCGGCCTTGTTCTGCACCTGGGCGTAAGCGAGGCCGGCGCGGACGACCTGGCCGAACTCGACATAGCCGATCGCGTTCTTGGTCCGCTTCACCGCCTCGGTGATGCCCTGCGTGCGTTCGGCGCCGGCGCCGACCGGCCAGGGAACCTGTGTGTTGACGCCGACCTTGTCGCGCCATTCCGGGCTGACCTTGGCGAGATAATCGGTCCAGTTGAAGGTCGTGCCCGAGCCGTCAGAGCGGTAGATCACGCTGATAGGAGCCTCGGGCAGCTTGAGTTCGGGATTGACCGCCTTGATCGCGGGGTCGGACCAGAGCTTGACCTTGCCGAGATAGATGTCGGCGAGGAGGGGGCCGGTGAACTTGATCTGGCCGGGGCCGACGCCGTCGATGTTCACCACCGGCACGATGCCGCCCATCACGATCGGGAACTGGATCAGGGCCGAGCGCTGCAATTCCTCGGAGGAGAGCGGTCGGTCGGAGGCGCCGAACTCGGCGGCGCGCTGGGTGACGCGGACTTCGCCGCCGAGCGAGCCGATCGGCTCGTAGTCGACGCCGATGTCGAGCGGGGTCATCTCGGCGCCGTCAGACTTGGCGACGCGGTAGTTCTGCGCCCATTTGCCGATGACCGGGAAGGCGAAGCTCGAGCCTGCGCCGGTGATCGGCTCGGCCTGGCTGGAAGCCACGGAGGAAGCGAGAAGAGCGCCGGCGACAGCCAGCTTGACCAGGAGCTTCATGCGACCACCCACCCTGTCGAGCCCATGAGGGCCAAGATCAACAAGGTGACGCTAGGTCGGAGCGGTGACGTTGCGATGACGTCAAAGTCGGACCGAAAAGTTGAGTCCGCTTTTCGGAGAAAGCCGGTGCGGTAACAATGTGATAGTTCTGCAAGCGAAAGGCTCCGCCGGCGCGAGCCGGCGGAGCCTTCCTTCAGTGGTCATGCCTGCTTGTCAGCCGGCAACGACCGCGTATCGTCAGTGCCAAGTCTGGCGGCCGTACCAGGCGTCGACATCGGTGCGGACCTTGTCCTTCTCGATGCCGTAGCGCTCCTGAATCTTGCCCTCGAGCTGGTCGCGCTTGCCGGCGATGACATCGAGATCATCATCGGTCAGCTTACCCCACTGCTCCTTGACCTTGCCCTTGAGCTGCTTCCAGTTTCCTTCGACGCGGTTCCAGTCCATGGGACGCTCCTCGTGTTCGTGAATGGGATACTGAAAGAACGCGCGGGCGACGGAATTGTTCGACGGAAAACCGCATTGCCCGCGAATGCCCGCCCTACCGGTCGTCAAGCGCGCCGGGGCTGTGAACGGCCAGCCGCGCGCGCAGGCGCGGCGTCGCCCAGTCCAGGAAAGCCCGGACCTTGAGGCTGCGCAGGCCGCCTTCGGCATAGGCGAGGCTGACCGGCAGCGGCGCCGGCGCGAACTCCTCCAGAACCGCTTCCAGCGCGCCTTGCCGAAGGTGTTCCTCGACCTGATAGGACAGCACGCGCACGAGGCCGAAGCCGGCCAGCGCCGCATCGATGGCTGCTGCGGTCGAGTTCACCGACAACCGCGCCTTCGGTTCCTCGCCGAGCGCCGGATTGTCGCCGCGATAGCGCCATTCCGGCGTGACGGCAAAGCCGCGGAACGAGATGCCGTCATGATCCCGGAGATCCTCCGGCTTTCGCGGCCGGCCGCGGCGGGCGAGATAGGCCGGGTTGGCGCAGATCACGCGGCTGACTTCGCCGATCTTCGCCGCGATCAGCCCGCCGCTATCGAGATGGCCGATCCGCACTGCGACATCGATATGCTCGTCGACGAGGCTGATCTGCTTGTCCTCGAGATGGAGCTTCAGCGAGATCTCCGGATTCTGCTCCAGGAAGGCGAGGGCGACCGGCAGGACATGGCGTTGGCCAAGCAGCGTCGGCGCCGTGACGCGCAGTTCCCCGCGCGGCGCGCTGTATTCGCCGGCGGCGATGCGTTCGGCCTCCTCGACCTGTTCGAGGATCCGCCGGCTGGCGTCGAGATAGGCCAGGCCGGCTTCAGTCAGCTCGGTACCGCGCCGCGTGCGCAGCATCAGCTTCGCCCGCAAATGGGTTTCGAGCTCGGCGATCTTGCGGCTGACAGTCGCGAGCGGCATGCGCAGCTTGCGGGCGGCGGCCGACAGGCTCCCGGCCTCGACCACTGCGAGCAGCACCGCCATGGCGTCGAGACGATCCATCAGCCTTCCATAATTCGGGAGGGTATCTCCACGAAAAGCCTAAGGCACTCCAATAACGGGAGGAATAGGTCGCTCTCCATGGAGGCGCTGCTTGTGGCGCCTCGCGCTCGGATGAGTTCAGGAGTTGGCGATGACCGGTCTTTCACGCAGGGGATTTTCGTTCGGCCTCCCGGCCTTGGCGGCAGCCGGCGCGGCCTTGCCGTCGGCGGGCCTGGCGCAGGCGCCGGCCGCAGCCGGGCGCGCCGTCGATCAGTTGCCGCTGGCGCAGATCAGCATCGGGCGCTTCAAGGTGACGGCGCTGAGCGACGGCTATGTCGACATGCCCTACGAGTACTTCCCCGGCCGCTCTGCTGCAGAGGTCGAGGCCCTGGCCAAGGCGCAGTTCTCGGCGCGGCCCGGCGGTGTGCGTTTCGTGTTCAACCAGTACCTGATCGAGGATGGCCGCAGCCGCATCCTGATCGATGCCGGGCCGGGCGGGACGATCGGCCAGTCCGGCAAGCTGCCGGCGGGGCTCGGTGCGCTCGGTCTCGACCGCGGCAAGATCGATGCGGTGATCGTCACCCACATGCACCAGGACCATATTGGCGGCCTGGTCGCCGGCGAGCAGGCCAATTTCGCCAAGGCCGAGATCTATGTCGACCGGCGCGAGCTGGCGCACTGGACCGATCCGCTGATCCGCTCGGCTTCTCCCGCTTATCTCCAGAACGGCATCAAGCTCGCCGGCGAGGTGGTGCGGTTTTATCCGAAGCTGCAAGCCATCGATGGCGAGCGCGAGATCATACCCGGCGTCTCGATCGTCGACCTTGCCGGCCACACTCCGGGCCATATCGGCGTGCGCATCGCCGATGCCGGCCAGAGCCTGGTCATGACCGGCGACATGCTCTTCCCGGTCGTCCACCCGGCCGGGCTCGACGTGAACTTCCTGTTCGAGCAGGACCGCCCGGCGGCGCAGGCGATGCGCACCCGCTTCTTCCAGCGCGCGGCGGGCGAGGGCGCCCTGATCGCGGCGACCCATATGCCCTTCCCCGGGCTCGGCCGCGTCGTCTCCGAGCAGGGCCGATATCGCTGGCTGCCGGCTGCCTGGGCCTTCCAGGACTAAGGGGCGCGGCGCGTCATTCGCAGGGCGACGAGCGAGGCCGGGACCCGTTCCGGCATCGTGCCGTTATGCGGGGCACATCGCAGCCGGATCGCGGCTTCGCAGGCTGCCACAGCTGAAAAGCGGCGATCCGCTAAAACACGAGCTAAATCCGTATCAGTTGGCCAACGGGCGGCAGGCTAGAGCAGTGCCATCACAGCCCAGAACAGGCCATGACATACTCAGCGCAAGACATCACGAACGCCCTCCTGCGGATCAAGGAGGACGGTTTCGTCCTCGACAATGACGCCTTCGGCTATGCCGCTATCAGATGGGATTCGCGCCGGCTCCGGCGCGACCTTCGCGAAGCCGGCTATGCCGGCGCCGAGCTCGCCCAGGGCAGGATGATGAACGAGGGCGAGGACATCTGCTGGCTCTACGACCCCGGGAAGGTCGCGAAGGGCGAGGTCGATGGCCTCGCGGCGGCGCGGCACTCGGCGCTCTACGGCGAGTGATCCTGCGGCGAGTGCCCGGACCCGGTCTGAGCCATCCCGAGTTTGGGACTGAACAGCGAGGCTGATCCAGCCTCGCTTTTTCTTGCGCAAATTTGGCTTCTCGGCGGTCTCCAGATCGTCGCGTGAAGCTCCTCCTGCGCGCGGGCCTCAGCAAGCCACCAGCGATCCCGGCGTCGGCGCGGGCGGTGTTCCGCCGCGGCAATCCTGGCGCAATCAACGATCTTTACACCGCATAGATAGATGCGGCGCAGCGCCTGCATCGGCGCGCGGTCATGGCTGCATGGCTTTGCCGGCGAGCTGATCTGAGATCGGAGCCTTGACATGCTTTATTGCGGCCGGCTGGACAGAATAGTCGTGATGCCTCGCGACAACAGGCCGGGACGGTGCCCTGTCCGGGCTTTCCTGATCGATCTACCTGATCAGACGCCGGCTGGATTTGCTGGCCGCGCCAGACAGAAGCGGCTGCGGCTAGGCGGACGGGGCCGGATGGCGGGCCTGGCCATCCTGGTTCCGATGTCCGCCGCCTCTGCCGCGGAATTGGCCAGGCCCGCATCTTCGGCCATGGCTGATGGCCCGGTAAAGAAGCGGCCTGACTGGACAGTCGAGCTCGGTGCGATCGGATTGTTCTCGCCAAAGTTCTTCGGCGCCAAGGACTCCAAGTTCTCGGCAGTTCCCTATGTCTCGATCAAATACCGGGACATTGCCTTTGCCTCCGTCGATAAGGGCATTGGTGTGAACTTCTTCTCGGCCAACGGCTTCACAGCAGGAGCGCTCGTGGGTTTTCGGCCGGGGCGCGAGGTGAAGGATAGCAGGCGCTATCTGACCGGGCTTGGCGATGTCGATCCCTCGCTAACCGCCGGCGGCTTCATCAAATACGACTATGGGCGGTTTTTCTCCACGCAGATAACGCTCAGCAAAGGCATCGCCTCGATCGGCGATAACAAGAACAAGGTGAACACCTTGGGCATCCTGGAGAAGACCAAGGGCAATCTCGGCACGAGGATCGACTGGAGCGCCGATGCAAGGATACCCTTGCTCGACAATCGGCTTCACCTGTCGGTCGGGCCGCGCGTCAGCTTCTTCGACAAGGAATACGCCGAATCCGCCTATGGAATCACGACAAACCAGGCGCTCGCATCCGGCTATCAGCCCTACAAAGCGAAAGCTGGCATCGCCGAAGTCGGCGTCGGCGGTAGTGCGCGCTACCGCATCACCGACAGTCTCTCCGCGATGGCCTTCGGCAGCTACACCAGGATCGTTGGCGACGCCGCCAAATCCCCGCTCGTCACCGGGCCAGGCGGTTCGAAGGACCAGTTCAAGGCAGGCCTCGGACTGAGCTATCAGTTTGGGCTGTAAGCCCTGGCGGTGAGGCGGCGCCTATCGGCCCTGCTGCGCCCAGCTTGGCGCGGCGACGTCCTGTTCGAGCGCGTCCGCTTGCCCTTCATAGGCGCTCGCCATCGCCGTCAGCCGCGCCTCGATCTCGCGATCGCAGGCCGTGACGGCCCAGCGGCGGCACTTCAACGCTTTCACACGCAAGACCTGAGCCTGTCGAATTCTGTCATGGTCCATGAGGGCGCTCCAGCACAGCAGATCGCTAGGCTGTTTGCGGCGGTCAGGGCGGAAAACGCTATGGACACGTAGAGGGGCGAGAGACTGGAATGATGTGGACGCGTCTGCGCCGCGTACTGGTCACGAGCGCCTAGCCGGCGTCTGGGCCGACTGCCTGCCTTGGCAGGAATTCATCCGGCGCTGGGACCGGCCGGGCACGCTGTTCTATCTCGATCCGCCCTATTGGGGCACCGAACATTACTACGGCCGCAACCTCTCGGCCGGGACCAGTTCGCCGCGCTCAGCACCGCTTTACAGGGGCTTCAAGGGCGTTTCATCCTGTCGCTCAACGACGTACCCGAGGTGCGCGCGCTCTTCGCCTGGGCCTCGATCGAGACGGTCGAACTCATCTATCAGGCTGGCGGGGCAGAGAACACGAAGCGGGTGCGGGAAATCGTGATCAGCGGCCCCAGGGGATGGCTTCTGGGCGCAGACGGAAGCGGGGCATCAGATGAAGCTTAAGGACGTGATCTCGGCCTATCGCTCGATGAAACCGGCCGAGTTGGCGATTTTCTCTGCGCGGGTTGTGGCATCAGCCGTCCCATTTTTAGGTTTCGTCGCAACATTGCTTGAACCCGCGCAGGCCGCAGCAGCGAAGGCGGGCATGGAACGCAATGCGCCGGATCTCAGCCTGCGTCTGTTCGCTATTGGAGGCTTCGATCCGGTGTCCGGCGACGCTGCAGGCTACAATGTATCCAGCATGAGCGACAACGGAGTTGGCCACGTTCGGGTGTCGTTCGCGGTGCGAAGCCCCGATCGCGATTATCTGGTCAAGGTGGACGCTGACGGAGACGTTCGTGCGATTGTGGATCGGCGAGACGAATCGGGCTTCGATGTGAAGCTAATCGACAACTCGACAGGACGTGGCGTCGATGCTGCGTTCAAGTTCTACATTTTAGCCCTCTCCTCCAGTTGACGCGAGCGCCTGAATGGCAATGGCCGAGCTGCCGAAACTCGATCTTGAGGTGGTGGATATCCGGCATTCTAATGTGCCGGTGGACGACGTTGGTGAAGTCGTCGTGACCATGGAGGTAGTCGGCGGGCAGGTGATCGATCTCCACTTGGGGCCGCTGGCCCTCTCGAAGCTTGAAGCGTTCCTTGCCCGCGCCAACCAGGTGCGGGCAAAGCGCGCGCCCATCCAGTAGGAGCCGGGCATGTGCGGCAGGTTCGTCCAAGCCTTTGACCCCACGGAAGTGCTGTCGGCCTTCGACGGGACGACGATCGAGGGCGGCACCCAGCTGGTGCGCAAGTCGTTCAATATCTCCCCGACCGACCAGATCTCGATCATCGTCATGGTCGACGGCCAGCGAGTGCTGAAGCCGGCCCGTTGGGGCTTCATCCCCAAATGGTGGAACAAGCCGCTCAAGGAGCTCGGCTCGACCTTCAACGCCCGCAGCGAGCGGTTGCGCGAAGCCCGGTCGATGTTCAGCGACGCCTTCATCAAGCGCCGCTGCATCATCCCGGCAAGCGGCTTCTACGAATGGACCGGCGAGAAGAAGGACCGCATCCCGCATTTCTTCAGTGCCGCTGATGGCCAGCTCCTCGGCTTGGCCGGGCTCTGGGACGTCTGGACGGATCCGGAGACCGGCCAGCCGGTGGTCACGTGCACGATCATTACGAAGAAGGCCAGCCCGTGGATGGAGAAGTACCACGATCGCATGCCGGCGATCCTCTGGCCTGACGACTTCGACCCCTGGCTGACGGGCGAAGGTGGTGAAGATCTGCTGCAGTCGCCGCCGCGCGATCTCAAGGAGTGGATCGTCAGCCAGCGGGTTAACCGGGCCGGCGTCGGCAAGGACGATCCGACGCTGACGGACCCGGTCGAACCCGAACCGCCACCGCCGCCCCCGGAGCCGCCGCGGCAGGGGAGCTTGTTCTGATCGGATCGGCGCTGCCCAGCTGGAGCGGGATGATGCGACTTGAATTCGTTTGCTCAGATTGCCTTGAAGCCGATCAACCCGCTTTTTATCGATTGCCTCTCTCGGACGGTGGCCTGTACCCGATCGATTGTGCGGCGGGCCATAAATTCGTTGTGGGTCTGACGTCCTTTCGCTTTGAGCTGCTGTCCGAGATTGCGGTCCAAGCGCTCGTCGACGGCTACCTGCGAGAGTCGGTTCTGAGTTTCAGCTCGAGCCTCGAGCGCTTTTTTGAGTTCTATGTGCGTCTCTGCTGGGAAGCAGAAAACGTTCCAAATAGCGTGCGGGAAACGACCTGGAAGGCGGTCGCTCAATCTAGCGAGAGGCAACTGGGGCTTTTCGCGGCGACTTACAGCCTTCAGGCGCGATCTCCTCCGCCACTCTTAGCCCCCCCTCGTCAAGTAGCGCAATGAGGTGGTTCATAAGGGGCAAATTCCCGAATACTCGTCATCGATAGAGTATGGGCAAGCGGTAATCGATCTAGTGCACCCGGTTCTCCATCGGGCGGTTAACGAGCAACCGGAGGCCGCAGCGGCCCTGCATCGGGAGCATTGTGCCTCGCTCAGCAAGGACGCAAGCAAGATGGACGTGCCTGTCCGTTGGCTCACGCATGGGCTGCCGATTTCACGCGCCCGTGCCGATAATGCACCCTTGGATCTAGGAAAAGAGATCGAGCGGCGGCGCCTCCGGCCAAACTGATTCTGTTGCCATTTGATTGTTCGCTCGTTGCCATTTGATCGTTCGCGCTACACGACAGCTTTGCCCGCCTATGTCTGCCCGGGCCGCAGCTTGTAGAAGACGTGGCGGCCGATCGTGTCCATCTTCTTGAGCTTGCGGGCCCAATACGGCCGGACATAGTCGGCGTGGTAGTGCGTGGATGCGCCAACATCGGCCAGATAGGTCGTGCCGTCATAGACCTCGCGGGCGATGCGGACGGCGTCGCGCCAGGGGCCGGGCTCGGTGATGCGCAGCGACTTGCCCTCGCAGGCGAAGGTGAACTGGCAGGCGAGGTGGCGGCTGGCGTTCTGGTAGACCGCGCCGCAGACCGTGTTCGGATAGAGCCCGCTCTTGACCCGGTTGAGCACCACCTGCGCCACCGCGGCGCGGCCCTGCTCGCCTTCCGAGCGCGCCTCGAAATAGACGGCTTCGGCCAGGCAGCGCTGTTCCTTGGCCATGTTCTCTGGCGCGATCAGGCTGGTGTAGATCTGCTTCTCGGCGGGATCGACGGTGCGCAGGTCCGTGGTCGTCCCACGCTCCGATTTCGCGATGCGGCCACGCGATTTCGGTTCGGCGGCGACGGGCGCCATCTGCATCGGCGTAGCAGAGGTGGCGCCAGCCACACCGGTGGCGGCCGGCGTGCTGGAGGATTGGCCGAGTGCGGCGGGAACGGTCGGCGTCGCGCCGTCGAGATTGTCCGGGGAGAGTTCGCCATGGCGCGGCGAGCCGATGCCCTTCGGCACCGCTGCCGGCGAGGATTCCGACAGGGCCGGGTCGGTGACGCCCTCGTCGCGCAGGAAGGGCTCGAAGCCGAGCGGCGGCTCATCCGGGCTTTCCAGCGCCTCGAGCGAGAACCCGCCCGAGATCAGCCCTGGCTGGGTGTCGCCGAAGACGACGCTTTCGAGTTCGCCGGGCGGGCCGTTGCGGGTGAGGGTCGGGCGCAGGCCGACGAGCGGATCACCCTTGTTGCTGCGGTCGATCTGCGGGAAGGCGCTGGCGCTGCGCTTCATGTCCTCACGCGGCCGGCGCGGATCGATCGCGAAGGTCCGCTCGGGCGCCTCGAAGGAGAGGTGCGCCGGCTGGATCAGGCGGGCATAGGCGCGCTCGGGCAGATGGAAGGCGCTGGCGGCGACGAGCAGGGACGGACCCTCGGCGAGATCGGAGAGCGGGCCCGGGGCCGTGCGCGCGATCAGCGAGCCCGGCGGGCCAAGGGGAGCGGGATTTTGGCCGGCCGAGGCGGTGAAGGAGACCAGCATGCCAGCCGAAAGCGCCCAGGGGGCGACAGTCGCCAGCGCCCAGCGCAGCTTCTGCCAGCCCATTCGCTTCGATCGACGACGCAGACGCAACTGACCAGAGCCCTCGTATCCGAAAGACCAGAGATGAGCGGCCGCGACTATGGATGATGCAAATTCGCGACAGTTCGATAATCCCTTGTCAGGGTTGAAGGGGGGTTAACGTCCAGCTTCCCACTACGACGAACTCTCCGCCAAAAGACGGCTTTCGCGATCGACGATTCTTCCCTTATGCTGCGCCGCAACAAAGGGAGAGAGACATGAATGCCACCGCCCTCAAGGCCGATTCCGAAGCCAATGCCGTCGCGTTGATCGCTGCCGCCTTGCCCGGTTTCGAGGCTTTGCTGGAGGAGGCGATCGCAGCCGTCAGGCAAAAGGTGCTGGTCGAGGGCCGGGTTTCCTCGGCGAAGCTGGAGCAGGAACAGCACGCCGCGCATGGCCTCTCCTGGCTCGCCACCTATGTCATGGCGCTGCGCGAACTCAAGGCCTATGGCGAGCGCCTTCAGGAAGAGGATCGCTACGGCGCGATCGAGGACTACGCGATCAGGATCGGCGCCGGCGAATACGCCGCCCAGATCTTCGGCGGCATTCCCATGAGCCAGGGCGAGATCGTCCGTTTGCCGACGCTCGGCCTCTCGGCCAAGGCCGTCGCCGCCGCCTGCTCCGATGCGGCCGAGCAACTGATCGCCGAGGGCAATACGCCGGAGAACCGCGCCCGCTTCGTCGCCCTGTTCAGTCAGTCGCAAGGCCTCGCCAGCGTCGGCGATCCCGGCCTCGACGAGACGCTCGAGGCGATCCGCTCCGAGATGCGCCGCTTCTGTGAGCAGCAGGTCACGCCGCATGCGCATAAATGGCACCTGCAGAACGAATACATTCCGCTGCCGGTGGTCGAGCAGATGGCCGAGCTCGGCGTCTTCGGCCTGACCATCCCCGAGGAATTCGGCGGCATGGGCCTGTCGAAGGTCTCGATGTGCGTCGTCTCCGAGGAGCTTTCGCGCGGCTATATCGGCGTCGGCTCGCTCGGCACCCGCTCCGAGATCGCCGCCGAGCTGATCCTCAATGGCGGCACCGAAGAGCAGAAGGCCTATTGGCTGCCGAAGATCGCCTCGGGCGAAATCCTGCCGACCGCCGTCTTCACCGAGCCCAACACCGGCTCCGACCTCGCCTCATTGCGCACCAAGGCGGTGAAGGACGGTGACGTCTGGAAGGTCTACGGCAACAAGACCTGGATCACCCATCCGGTCCGCGCCGACATCATGACGCTGCTGGTCCGCACCGATCCCGACGCGCCGGGCTATCGCGGCCTCTCCATGCTGATCGCCGAGAAGCCGCGGGGCACGGATGCCGAGCCGTTCCCGGTCGAGGGGCTGACCGGCGGTGAGATCGAGGTGCTCGGCTATCGCGGCATGAAGGAGTACGAGCTCGCCTTCGATGGCTTCGAGGTAAAAAGCGAGAACCTGCTCGGCGGCGTCGAAGGGCAGGGCTTCAAGCAGCTCATGCAGACCTTCGAGGCGGCTCGCATCCAGACGGCGGCGCGTGCGCTCGGCGTCGCGCAATCGGCCTTCGATCTCGGCCTGCGCTATGCCCAGGAGCGCATCCAGTTCGGCAAGCCGCTGATCGCCTTCCCGCGCGTCGCCGACAAGCTCGCCATGATGGCGGCCGAACTCGTCATCGCCCGCCAGCTCACCTATTTCGCCGCCCGCGAGAAGGATGCCGACCGGCGCTGCGATCTGGAAGCCGGCATGGCCAAGCTGCTCGGCGCCCGTGTCGCCTGGGCGGCGGCCGATAACGCGCTGCAGATCCACGGCGGCAACGGCTTTGCGCTGGAGTATCCGGTTAGCCGGGTGCTCTGCGACGCCCGCATCCTCAACATCTTCGAGGGCGCGGCCGAGATCCAGGCGCAGGTGATCGCGCGGCGGCTGGTCGAGGGGTGAAGGCGCGTCGCGCCTAAAGACTCGCCGCCGCCCGCGCCGCCTGATCGTATTGGCCTGAGAGCGAACGCATCGCGGCAGCGATCTCCGACAGGCGGGCCGGGTCGAGGCCCGTCGCCAGCACTGATTTCACCAGAAGCTGCTCGCGGATCTGGGCGTAGCGCTTGCAGGCCTCGTCGCCTGCCGGGGTGATCGCGACGGTCTTTTCCTTGCCCTTGCGCCCGCTCTTCAAGAGCTTCAGGCGCTCGAGCTTCTTCAGCGAATAGTTCACCAGATGCGTGTCCTCGATGTTGAGGACGAGGCAGATGTCGGCGAGGCGCTTGGCCTTGCCGCGATGGTTGACGTTGTGCAGGACGAGCACGTCCATCGGCGTCAGTTCGGGAATGCCCGCAGCCGTCATGCAGCGCAGCATCCAGCGCTGGAAGGCATGCACCGTCATCGTCAGCGCGAACTCGAACTCCGACAGCGCCGGCATCGCGCCGGAGGCGAGATGGCCGGAGGAGACGATCGGGCCGAGGTCGTCGGAGGGGTGCATGGTCGCGTTCACCGAAGGGCGCGGGGAACCCTCTTCCGGAGGGTATCTTCCTTCTCCCCTCGGGGGAGAAGGTGTCTGCGGAGCAGGCGGATGAGGGCAGAGCGACTGGGTGAGACAAGGACAGGCCAAGCCTGTCCTTGTCTCATCCGTCAGCGCTTCGCGCTGCCTCTTCTCCCCCGAGGGGAGAAGGAAGTTGCTCAGCCGTCGCCGGCCTCACATCTTCTTGTAGGCGTCGACGATCGCCTGGCCGTCGGCGCCGGCCTTCTTCAGCCAGTCGGCCGTCAGGGTCTCGCCGGCCTTCTTGAAGCCGGAAGCGAGCGCGGCTGAGGGGGCCTGCACCTTCATGCCCTTGGCCTTGAGCTGGTCGAGATACCAGTTGGTCTTCTCTTCCCACATCTTCCAGCCGCGGGCTTCTGCATCGGCCGAGGCCTTGAGGATCGCGTCCTGCGTCGGCTTGTCGAGCGCGGCGAAGGCCGCCTTGTTGACGAAGGTCGCGTTCTTCGGAATCCAGGCCTGGACGTCGTAGAAATGCGTCAGCGTCTCCCAGGCCTTCGAGTCATAGCCGGTGCCGCCCGACGACATGAAGGAGTTGACGACGCCGGTCGCGAGCGCCTGCGGCAATTCCGCCGCCTGGATCGTCACCGCCTGCATGCCGAGCAACTCGCCGAGGCGGGTCGTGCCGACATTGTAGGCGCGCCACTTCAAGCCCTTCATGTCCTCGATCGTGTTGATCTCCTTCTTGGCGTAGACGCCCTGCGGCGCCCAGGGGACCATGAACAGGAGCTTGATGCCCTGGCTGTCGAGCTTCTTCTCGACCGCCGCCTTCGAGGCCGCATAGAGCTTCTTCGACTCGACGAAGGAGGTTGCGAGGAAGGGCACGACGTCGATGCCGAAGACCGGGTCTTCGTTCTCGTGCAGCGACATCAGCACCTCGCCCATCTGGGCCTGGCCGGTCTGGACGGCGCGCTTGATCTCCGGCGCTTTGAACAGGGCGGCGTTGGCATGGACGGTGATCGAGAGCTTCCCACCGGTTGCCGTCTCGACGTCCTTGGCGAAGGTGGCGAGGTTCTCGCTGTGCGGATTGTCGGAGGGATAGGCCGCCGGCAGGTTCCACTTCGCCTGAGCGAAAGCCGCCGGTGCTGCGAAGGCGAGCGTTCCAGCCGCGACGCCGGCAATGAGCATACCCTTGATGAAATCGCTGCGCTTCATGGTGTTCTCCGTTCCCTCTTGGTGGTGGTTGCGCATCATTTCGGAAATGCGAGTTCGGGCAAGACCATCACGATCTGCGGGAAGACCGTGATGATCGCGACGGCCGCGACGAGCAGGAAGAAGAAGGGCAGGGCGGCGAGCGCGACCGTGTTCGAATCCTTGCCCGACATCGTCTGCAGCACGAACAGGTTGAAGCCGACGGGCGGCGAGACCTCCGCCATCTCGACGATCAGCACCAGGAAGATGCCGAACCAGACGAGGTCGAAGCCGGCGGTCTTGATCATCGGGATGACGATCGCGGTGGTCAGCACGATCATCGAGATGCCGTCGAGCGCGGCGCCGAGCAGGATGTACATCACGGTCAGCGCGGCGATCAGCGCGTAGGGCGACAGGTGCAGGCTATCGACCCAGGCGGCGAGCGCGGCCGGGATGCCGGTATAGGCCATCGAGGTCGACATGAAGGAGGCGCCGGCGAGGATCAGCATGATCATGCAGGTGATCCGCGTCGTGCCCATCACGCTCTGCCAGAAGGCTTCCTTGGTGAGCGAGCCCGACCACCAGGCGATGCCGAAGGAGCCGAGCACGCCCCAGGCCGCGCATTCCGTCGCCGTCGCCCAGCCGAGCAGCAGCGACAGGAAGACCAGCGCGATCAGCAGCATGCAGGGGATGAGGTTGGCCGATTCCCTGAGCTTCTCGCGCAGGCTCATCTTCGGCTCGGCGGGCGGCGACTGCTCGGGATGCAGCAGGTGCCAGATCGCGATGTAGCCGGAATAGAGCGCCATCACGAGGAGACCAGGTAGGAAGCCGGCGAGGAAGACCTGGATGATCGAGACGTTCGCCGCCACCGCATAGACCACCATGGTGATCGAGGGCGGGATCAGGATGCCGAGCGTGCCGGCGCCGGCGAGCGAGCCGAGCGCGAGCTTCTCATTGTAGCCGCGCCGCTTCAGCTCCGGCAGCGCGATCTTGGCGACGGTGGCGCAGGTCGCTGCCGAGGAGCCGGAGACCGAGCCGAAGATGCCGCAGGCCAGGACGTTGACGTGCATCAGCCGGCCCGGCAGCCAGTTCAGCCAGGGGGCGAGGCCGCGAAACATCTCCTCCGACAGTCGCGTCCGGTAGAGAATTTCGCCCATCCAGATGAAGAGCGGCAGGGCGGCGAGCGTCCAGGAGGCGCTGTTGCCCCAAATGGTGGTGGCAAGCACGGAGCCGGCCGGAATGCCGCCGGCGACGAACTGCATCGCGACCCAGCCGCAGGCCATCAGCGAGATGGCGATCCAGACGCCGCCCGCGAGCAGTACCGCGAGCAGGACGAGCAGCAATGCGGAGATCTCGATCATCGCCATCGGTCAGACTCCGCTCGCCATGGCGCGCTCGACGATTTCCTCGTCGGTTTGCGGCGGCGGCTTCTCGTAGCGCGGCGGCTGCCCACGCAGCACGACATGGACGAACTCGTCGAGCATGGCGATGAACAGGATGACGAGGCCGCCGGAATAGCCGAGCTGAGGAATCCACATCGGCATGGCGACGACGCCGCCGGCGATGTCGTTGAATTCGTAGGATTGCCAGGTCATGACCACGGCATGCCAGGCGAAGAAGCCGGCGAAGCTGAGGCCGAGCACCAGCGAGAACACCTCGAACACCCAGCGTTTTCGGCCCTGGAAGCGGTCGATGAGCAGGCCGACCCGGATCATCTCGCCGGATTTGAAGGTATGGGCGAGGCCGAGAAAGGCCATGGCGGCCATGCACCAGGAGGCGAAATCGTCGCCGGCCGGGATGTTGAAGCCGACCTCGCGGCCGATCGACAGGCCCATCATCAGGACGAGGATCGCGATCAGGAAGAGGCCGGCAGCGTAGCCGGCGAAGAGATAGAGCGCGTCGAGGAAGCGGCGGATCATGTGCACGCTCCCAATGACTGGGGGGCTTTTCCAGCCCTCATTCTGAGGAGCGCCGCAGGCGCGTCTCGAAGGATGCGCCAGGAGGCTCTGGAGACATCTGGACCATCCTGAGAGACGCCGCGGAGTCCATCCTTGGGCCCGCCAAAGGCCGGACGCGAGGGCGGCTCCTCAGGATGAGGGCTGCGGATTGCGTGCCCGATGCCATGCCACGCATAGCGGCTTGCCAGGAACGATCCTGTCATGAAAGCCTCCCCTAAGATCGGTCCGGCCCCTCAGCCATGTCCCGATCGCTGAGCCGATCCTAATCGGCGAAATAGGCTTGTCAACGTTTCATCGACGATTTATCGATGAAATGTCAAAATGCCTTCCTGGCCAATAAATCGGGGGATCGGATGATGAGCGGCCGTTGGGACTTCTGGATCGACCGTGGCGGCACCTTCACCGACGTGATCGGCCGTGATCCCGCAGGCAAATTACATGCCCGCAAGCTGCTCTCCGAGAATCCCGGCGCCTATCGCGACGCCGCCGTCCAGGGCATCCGCGACCATCTCGGTCTGAAAACCGGCGAGCCGATCCCGGCCGGCACGGTCGGCGAAGTCCGCATGGGCACGACGGTTGCGACCAATGCGCTGCTCGAGCGCAAGGGCGACCGCACCTTGCTCGTCACCACCAAGGGCTTCCGCGACGCGCTGCGCATCGGCTACCAGGCTCGGCCCGATATCTTCGCCAAGGAGATCATCAAGCCCGAGCAGCTCTACGACGCCGTGGTCGAGATCGAGGAGCGGGTCCTCGCCGACGGCTCGGTCGAGAAGGCCGCCGACGCGGCGGCAATCCGCGGCGCCTTGCAGGATCAATACGATGCCGGTTTTCGCGCCGTCGCGATCGCCTTCATGCACGGTTACCGCTACCCGGCACATGAAGAGCTCGCCGCGAAGATCGCCCGCGAGATCGGCTTCCCGCAGGTCTCGGTCAGCTATGAGGTCTCGCCGCTGATCAAGCTGGTCGGGCGCGGCGACACCGCCGTGGTCGATGCCTATCTCTCGCCTATTCTCGCCCGCTATATCGCGCAGGTTTCCGAGGAGCTCGACATCGCCCGCACTGGCGCGCGGCTGATGTTCATGATGTCATCGGGCGGTCTCACCGCTGCCGAGCTGTTCCAGGGCAAGGACGCGATCCTCTCCGGCCCGGCCGGCGGCGTCGTCGGTCTTGCCGAGACCGGTCGCTCGGCCGGCTTCGACAAGGTCATCGGCTTCGACATGGGCGGGACCTCGACCGACGTCGCCCATTTCGACGGCGAGTATGAGCGCGCCTTCGAGACCGAGGTCGCCGGCGTGCGCATGCGCGCGCCGATGATGCTGATCCACACGGTTGCTGCAGGTGGCGGGTCCATTTTGCACTATGACGGCTCGCGCTTCCGCGTCGGCCCGGATTCGGCCGGCGCCAATCCGGGCCCGGCCGCGTACCGCCGCGGCGGCCCGCTCGCCGTGACCGACGCCAACGTCATGGTCGGCAAGCTGATCCCATCCTATTTCCCGGCGATCTTCGGTCCCGGTCAGGACCAGCCGCTCGATGTCGCGACCGTGCGCGAGAAGTTCGCGGCGCTGGCGGCTGAAGTCGGCGACGGCCGTTCGCCGGAGGAGGTTGCCGACGGCTTCGTCCAGATCGCGGTCGCCAACATGGCCGAGGCGATCAAGAAGATTTCGGTCCAGCGCGGCTACGACATCACCCGCTATGCGCTGAACTCCTTCGGCGGCGCCGGCGGCCAGCATGCCTGCCTCGTCGCCGATGCGCTCGGCATCAAGACCGTGCTGCTGCATCCGTTCTCCGGCCTGCTCTCCGCCTATGGCATGGGCCTCGCCGAGATCCGCGCCACTCGCACCGCGGCTCTCGATGTCGCGCTCGATGCGCAGGCCAAGGCGGCGATCGGCGCGCTCGCCGACAGGCTCGGTGCCGAGGCGAAAGGCGAAGTCGCAGGGCAGGGCGTTGCCGAGGGCGACATCGCCATCCATGTCCGCGCCCATATCCGCTATGCCGGCACCGACACCGCGATCGCGACGCCCTTCGGCAGCCGCGCCGAGATGCAGGACGCCTTCCAGGCGGCGCACAAGGCCCGCTTCGGCTTCATGGACGAGACCAAGGCACTGGTCGTCGAGGCCGTCGAGGTCGAGGCGGTCGGCGGCGGCGCGCGCTTCGAGGAGGCAGCGGCGGCCGAGAACGCCGGCGAGCCAGGGATCGCCGAGCGCACTCGCTTCTTCTCGAAGGGGCAGTGGCACGAGGTGGCGATCGTCCGGCGCGAGGCGATGGCCCGGGGGCAGGCCATCGCCGGCCCTGCCATCGTGATCGAGCCGAATCAGACCGTCGTGGTCGAGGATGGCTGGACCGCCAAGCTCACTGCCAAGGACCATCTCGTCCTCACCCGCAGCAAGGCGCTGGTGCAGCAGGCAGCGATCGGCACCAAGGCCGATCCGGTCATGCTCGAGATCTTCAACAACCTGTTCATGTCGATCGCCGAGCAGATGGGCGTGACGCTGCAGAACACCGCCTATTCGGTGAACATCAAGGAGCGGCTCGACTTCTCCTGCGCTGTCTTCGACCAGACCGGCGCGCTCGTCGCCAATGCGCCGCACATGCCGGTGCATCTCGGCTCGATGGACCGCTCGGTCGAGACGGTGATCTCGAACAATCCGGTGATCCGGCCCGGCGACGTCTATTGCCTCAATGCACCGTACAATGGCGGCACGCACCTGCCCGACATCACGGTCTGCACCCCGGTCTTCGACAATGAGGACAAGAACATCCTGTTCTGGGTGGCGAGCCGCGGCCACCATGCCGACGTCGGCGGCACCGCGCCGGGCTCGATGTCGCCGCTCGCGACGAATATCGAGGAGGAAGGCGTCTATATCGACAACTTCAAGATCGTCGATCAGGGCCGCTTCTGCGAGGAGGAACTGGTCAAGCTCCTGACCGGCGCGCGCTATCCCGTCCGCAACGTCGTCCAGAACGTCAACGACCTGAAGGCGCAGATCGCCGCCAACGAGAAGGGCGTGGCGGAGCTGCGCAAGATGATCCGCTCCTTCGGCCTCGATGTGGTCCAGGCCTATATGGGCCATGTCCAGGACAACGCCGCCGAAAGCGTCGCGCGCCTGCTGACCCGCCTGCATGATTCCGAATTCACCTATCCGATGGACCAGGGCTGCGCGATCAAGGTGAAGATCACCATCGACCGCGAGAAGCGCGAAGCGACGGTCGACTTCACCGGTACCTCGCCGCAGCGGGAGGATAATTTCAACGCGCCGGCGCCCGTCACCCGCGCCGCCGTGCTCTATGTCTTCCGCGTCATGGTCGACGATGCGATCCCGATGAACGCCGGCTGCCTCAGGCCTATCAAGGTGATCGTGCCGGAGGGATCGATGCTGGCGCCGCGTTATCCGGCCGCCGTCGTCGCAGGGAATGTCGAGGTCAGTCAGGCCGTGACCAACACGCTGTTCGGCGCGCTGGAGGCGATGTCGTCCTCGCAAGGGACGATGAACAACCTCACCTTCGGCAACGACCAGTACCAGTACTACGAGACGATCTGCTCCGGTTCACCGGCCGGGCCGGGCTTCAACGGCACCTCGGGCGTCCACGTCCACATGACCAATTCGCGCCTGACCGATCCGGAGATCCTGGAGACGCGCTTCCCGGTCGTGCTCGAGGATTTCCACATCCGCGCCGGCTCCGGCGGCAAGGGCGAATGGAATGCCGGCGACGGCACCAGCCGCACCATCCGCTTCCTCAAGACGATGGACTGCGCCATCCTCGCCTCGCACCGCAAGGTCCGTCCCTTCGGCATGAAGGGCGGCGAGCCCGGCGAACTCGGCCGGACGCTGGTTCGGAGGTTGGCCGGCGAGGTCGAGGAACTCAAGCCATCAGACCAGACCCTGCTCCAGGCCGGTGAAGCGGTAACTGTGATCACGCCGACAGCCGGCGGCTATGGAAAGCGCAAGGGCTAGGGCCATCGTTTCATAGTCTTGTCTTTCCGGGGCTTCGCGTAGCGAAGAGCCCGGAACCCATGACCACGACGTTCAGCGAGAAGCAGGTCGGATCGAACCGGGATCCTGCTGCTGCGGTGTTCATGGGTTCCGGGCTCGTTGCTGCGCAACGCCCCGGAATGACGCAGAGCGTCGGCCGCAGCGCTGACGGCTACGCCAGATCGGTCTGCGCGAAATCGTTGCCCTTGTAGAGCACGGGCACGTCGCGGCTGCGGGCGCAGGCATAGGCGAAGCAATCGCCGAAATTGAGCGCGGCGGGGCTGCCGACCGCGCGGCTGTAACGCTTCGCGACCTCGATCGCAGTGCGGCCGATCTCCGGCGTCACGGACATCTCCTCGGCGCCGAGATCGGTGACGAATTGCCGGACGCTCGCTTCGGCGCGCGTGATCGTCTCCGCATCGGGCTCGCGGCGAGCTGCCCGCGCCTTCTTCGCGGCAAGGCCGAGCACTGCCTCGAACATTCCTGGCGGCGAGACTACTAGTGGCGTGTCCGCTGCTTCCAGTCGCGCAATCAGAGCTTCCGCATCGGCTTCGCGGCCGAGGATCGCGACGATCACCGACGCGTCGAGATACATCAGTGCTCGCCCCACATCTCGTCGGTGAAGCGCTTCATGTCGAAATCGCCCGGCGCCTCGCCCATGGCATCGGCGAGGGCAAGGCTGCGCGCTAGCCGTTGCCGCAGCGGCTTTTCCGCTTCGATGCGGGCCAATGCGTCTTCGAGCGCGGCCTTGACGGCCTCGGTCTTCGTGCGTGCGCCGGTCGCCCGTTGCACGCGCTCGGCCAGGACGTCGACGGCATCGTCGCGGATATAGAGCGGCATTGATCCTCTCCTAATGAATATTCAGATAAGGCGCTACGAATATTCATGCAAGCGCTGCAGGGCGATAGAGTTCGCTCCCCGATGACGCAGGCGCACGTCGCGCCTATGTCTGGTCTTCAAGATGGAGACCGACCATGGCCCAGACCTGGATGATCACCGGTGCCAATCGCGGCATCGGCCTGGCGTTGACGATGGAACTGCTGCGGCGAGGCGACCATGTCGTCGCCGCGGCGCGTGATCCCTGGGGTGGGGCGTTGGCGGAGGTCGCCAGCGGCCAGGCCGGGACGCTGACCCCGCTCGAGCTCGACGTCACCTCCGACAGGAGCGTCGCCGCGGCCAAGCAGGCGCTCGATGGCCGCCCGATCGACGTGCTCGTCAACAATGCCGGTGTCTACGGCCCGCGCGACCGGCAAACGGCGCTCGACATGGACTTCAAGGCCTGGCGCGAGGTCTTCGAGGTCAATGTCTATGCCCCCTTGCGGGTGGCGCAGGCGTTCCTGCCCAATGTCGAGGCGGGCTCCGGCCGCAAGATCGTCACCATCAGCAGCCGCATGGGCTCGATCGGCTCCAACCCGTCCGGTGCGATCGCCTATCGCTCCTCGAAGACGGCCGTGAACATGGTGATCGTCGGCTTCGGCAATGCGGTCCGCGACAGCGAGGTTGCGGTGCTGCTCTTCCATCCTGGCTGGGTCCGCACCGACATGGGCGGCGGCGGCGCCGACATTCCGCCGGCCGAGAGCGCCGCCGGGCTGATCGGCACGATCGACGCCTCGGGGATGGCCCAGACCAACAGCTTCCGCAACTGGAAGGGCGAGGACATCCCCTGGTAGGGCTCAGTTCCCACGGGTCGATGCCAACCAGAGCCCGCCGCCGATCAGGAAGCCGCCGCTGAACTTCGACATCAGCCGGACGCGCCGTTGCGACAGGAAGCGTCCGGCCCGGCCGGAGAGGATCGCATAGGCGCTGTCGCTGACGGCGGCGAAGAGCATGGCGATCGCGCCCATGATCGCGATCTGCGTGGCGTAGTCGCGGGCCGGGTCGAGGAACTGCGGGAAGAAGGCGCCGAAGAAGACCAGTGTCTTCGGGTTGCTGAGCGCGACCAGCAGCCCCTGCAGGAAGAAACCGCCACGCGGCGGGCGCGCCTCGGCCGCACCCTCGGTGATTTCGCCGGCGCTGCGATACATCTTCCAGCCCAGCCAGATCAGATAGGCGGCGCCGGCGAGCCTGACCCAGTCGAACCAGTGGCCCATCGCGGCAATCACCGAGCTCAGCCCGATGCCGACGATCGCGATCATGATCACGAGCCCGGCCTGCGTTCCTGCCATGTTGAGAAGCCCGGCGCGGCTACCATGCCTCAGGCTGTTGGCGATTATCAGCGTCACCGTCGGGCCGGGTACGATCACGATGACGAAGCAGGCGACGAGATAGGCAGCTAAGAGTTCGAGTGACATGGGATAGCCTCCGACGGCGGCCGCCTCGCAGGCGGCGCGTCATTCCTCTCCTGTTTGCGGAGACCTGTCGAGAGGGGAGAAAACGCGTGGCGAACAGCGAGTTTCAGGTCGTCCCGCTGACGCCGGAGCATTGGCCGGCGCTGGAGGATCTCTTCGGGCCGCAGGGGCCCTGCTATGGCTGCTGGTGCAATCATTTCCGCATGCCACCGAAGCTGCGTAAGCCGCTGTTGGGAGAGGGCGCACGGCAGCTCTTCGAGCAACGGGTAATGAAGGGCCCGCCGCCGGGTGTGCTCGCCTTCGCTGGCGATATTCCGGTCGGCTGGCTGCAGGTCGGGCCGCGGGCGCATGTGCCGGAATGGAATAATCCGCGCCGGGCCTCGACGCCGCTGCCGGATGCGCCGGCGCGAGATGAGCGCAATTGGGCGGCGTCCTGCTTCTTTGTGCGCAAGGGGTTTCGCGGCCAGGGCGTCACGGCGGCGCTGCTCGCCGGCGGGTTGAATTTTGCGAAGGAAAGCGGCGCGCATCTGGTTGAAGCCGCGCCGATGGACAATGAGGCCAGGCGCAGCGCCGATGGGCTCTATGTCGGACCTGAGAGCGTGTTCCAGCGCGCCAGCTTCGTCGAGGTCGCCCGGCAGAAGCCCGGCCGGCCCCTGATGCGCCTGGTCTTGTAGCGAGAGCGTCGCCGCAGGAGAATCGAAAGGGTGAATGTCAAGTCAAATATTTTATATTTTTTAGATACTTAGCTGGCTCCGTTAAGGATCTGTTTGTCTCGCACTTGCGAAAGCTCTGCCCGCTGGCGAAGCGGTGAAGACGATGCGGCCGTTCGGGCTTACAGCCAAGATCACAGTCCTGTTCGCGATCTTCGGGATCGCGGCTGCACTCGGTTTGGCGAGTGCGGTCAGCGGGCTCGATTCCGTCCATGAGATCGACCGAGAGGCCTTCGCCGGCCAACAGCTCGCCAACAAGGCCGCGCTGCTGTCGAGCCGGGTCGCGCAGGCTTCGCTCCTCAGCCGCTTCGACGATGCGAGCGAGCCGCGTGCAGTCCAGACGGCGCTCGACCAGCTCGACGAAGCGGTCGAACTGGTCGATTCGGCCCGCGCCAATCTGATGTCGTCGCTGCCGGTAGGTCTGTTGCAGGCCAACGCCTCGCTGGACCCGCGCATAAAAACCTTCATCGCCTTCCAGCGCGACATCGTCGACATCGGCCGGCGCGTCTCGCCCAAGGCAGCACTGATCGAAGCGTCGGCGGTCGAGGCGCGCGAGAATGTCCGCCAGATCATCGCGGCGACGGCGCGCTTGCGCGACGATCTCGACCGTCAGGCCGGACTTGCAGCCAGCCGTGCCGGCGACCTGGCGAGGAAGGTCCGGCTGCGTGTGATCCTGATCGCCGCGGGGCTGCCGCTGGCGGGCGGGTTGCTGGCGATCCTGCTGCTGCGGACCTATCTGACCCGGCCTTTGCGCGTGCTGATGGAGACCATCGCCAGCGTCACCTCCTCCGACCGGGTCGTCGAGGTGCCCTATGGCAAGCGCCGCGACGAGATCGGCCAGCTCGCCCGCACGGTACGCACGCTGAGCGAGGTCCGCGCCACACTGGTCACCCGCGATGCCGAGGCCGACCTGGCGCAGCAGCATCGGCAGCAGCGGACGGAGGAACTGCACAGGATCGCCCAGGAGTTCGAGACGCGCATCGGTCGCCTGCTCGCCGATATCGGCCGGTTGAGCGAGGGGTTGCGGGCGGCGCTCGCCGCATCCGCACTCCGAGCCGGACAGATCTCGCATAGCGGAAGCGCTGCGGCGCAGGCCGTCGCCGGAGCTGGCGAGGAGGCGATAAGCATCGCTGATGCCGCTTTGCGGCTGGAGGAGGTGGTCGAGCAGATCAATCGCGAGGTCCGGCGCGTCTCCGAGACCGCGAGCCTGGCGACCCGCGATGCGGCTGGCACGGTCGGCCTTGTCGGCCGATTGACCGAGAACGCCGGCAAGATCCGCGACGTCGTCCAGCTGATAGAGGCGATCGCGCGCCAGACCAACTTGCTCGCGCTCAACGCCACGATCGAGGCGGCCCGCGCCGGCACGCATGGCCGCGGCTTCGCCATCGTCGCCAGCGAGGTCAAGGCGCTGGCGACCCAGACCGCCGATGCCACGGCGCAAATCTCGACCCGCATCGCGACCGTGGATGCGGCGCTGTCGCAGGCCGCGCAAGCGATCACCGGCATCGCCAATCGCGCCGGTGCGGTCGAGCAGGCAAGCACCGAGATCTCGACCATGGTCGCTTCGCACACCGGCCTGCTGCAGGGGCTCGGCGAGACGATCGCGCGGATCTCGGTGGTCACCGGGCAGGCAGCCAGCGCTGTCACGACGATCGCCGGCGCCAGCGTCCAGACCGCCTCCCACGCCGAGCAAGGCGCCACAGGAGCCCGTCAGCTCGACGAGCGCATCTCTGCCCTGCAGGCGGAGGCCGACGAGTTCGCCCGGCGACTGCGCGCCGCCTGAACCGGCTTGCCTTGGCCGCCCGACTCGCGGCCTTGTGCGCCATGCCTCAAAGCATGTGCATCACCCGATGAGCTGGTCGCCGCAGCAGGACGCGGCGCTCGCCGCCGTGGCCGATTGGCTCAAGGTCGGCTCGCCGCAGCTCTTTCGCCTGTTCGGCTATGCCGGCACCGGCAAGACCACGCTCGCCCGCCACATCGCCGAGGGCGTCAACGGCACCGTCGTCTTCGCCGCCTTCACCGGCAAGGCGGCGCTGGTGCTGCGCAACAAGGGTTGCGAGGGCGCGCAGACCATCCACTCGCTGATCTACCGCTCGCGCGGGGTCGACGAGGAGAGCCCGACCTTCGTGCTCAACCGCGAGAGCACCGCCGCCAAGGCCAAGCTGATCATCATCGACGAGTGCTCGATGGTCGACGAGGAGCTCGGGCGCGACCTGCTTTCCTTCGGGACGCCGGTGCTGGTGCTCGGCGATCCGGCGCAGCTGCCGCCGGTCAAGGGCGGCGGCTTCTTCACCGAGGCCGAGCCCGACATCATGCTGACCGAGGTCCATCGCCAGGCGGCCGACAATCCGATCGTGCGCATGTCGATGATCGTGCGTGAGGGCGGCCGGCTCGAAGTCGGCGACTACGGCGCCAGCCGGATCATCCGGCGAGCCGAGATCACGCCGGAGATCGTTCTGTCAGCGGATCAGGTCCTGGTCGGCCTCAACAAGACGCGACGGCAATACAATGCCCGCATGCGCCAGCTGATGGGCCATGTCGCCAATGTCCCGGCCGTCGGCGAGAAATTGGTCTGCCTGCGCAACGACAAGAGCAAGGGTCTGCTCAATGGCGGCGCCTGGATCGTGCAGGAGCTCAAGACCTCGAAGAAGGGCCTCGTCACCATGCGGGTGACGCCGGAGGACGATACCGGCGGCAAGCCGGTCAAGGTCTCGGTGCTGCCCAACTTCTTCGACGGCACCGAGGACGAGGTGCCCTGGGAATTGCGCCGCCACACCGACGAGTTCACGTTCGGCTACGCGCTCACGGTCCACAAGGCGCAGGGCTCGCAATGGGACAACATCGTCATGTTCGATGAGGCCTTCGCCTTCCGCGAGCACCGGGCCCGCTGGCTCTATACCGGCCTGACCCGAGCGGCCGAGACGATCACGGTGGTCATGTAGGAGCCCTGCCAGACCGTCACGGTAGATTGGAATTGCGCGTAGCGCTGCTGGCGGAGAAGAATTTTCTTGGTATGCGATGGGTTCGTGCTGGCCCGGCAATGCATCGGAACCTGAGATGATCGCAGCTTCGACCTTCGACTTGCATATCGACCGCCGCGGCAGCAATTGCGCCAAATGGGACAAGATGGAGGCCATCTACGGCGTGCCTGCCTCCGAGGGCATCGCCATGTGGGTCGCCGACATGGACTTCCGCCCGCCGGCCTGCGTCCAGGCTGCGGTCGAGGCGATGGCCGCCCATGGCGTCTACGGCTATTTCGGCGATGAGAAGACGAACAGCGACGCGATCCGCTGGTGGATGCAGGAGCGCCATGGCTGGACTGTCGAGCCGCAGGCGATCTTCACCACGCACGGGCTGGTGAACGGCACCGCGCTCTGCGTCGACGCCTATACCAGGCCGGGCGACGGCGTCGTGCTGATGACACCGGTCTATCACGCCTTCGCCCGCGTCATTAAATCGGCCGGCCGCGACGTCGTCGAATGCCGGCTCGCGCAGGAGGACGGCCGCTATGTCCTCGACATCCCCGCCTGGGATGCGCAGATGACCGGCAAGGAGAAGATGCTGATCCTGTGCTCGCCGCATAATCCGGGCGGGCGGGTCTGGAGCAGCGAGGAACTCCGCCAGATCGCCGACTTCTGCGTCCGCCACGACCTGATCCTGGTCTCGGACGAGATCCACCACGATCTGGTCATGCCCGGCTACAAGCATACCGTCATGCCGGTCGCCGCGCCGGAGATCATCGATCGCCTAGTGATGATGACGGCGACGACCAAGACCTTCAACATCGCCGGCGCCCATGTCGGCAACGTCATCATCCCCGATGAAAAGCTGCGCGCCCCGTTCCGGGCCCGGATGAACGCGCTCGGCATTTCCCCGAACTCCTTCGGCATGGAGATGTCGACGGCGGCCTACAGCAAGGAGGGCGCGGCCTGGGTCGATGCGTTGACGACCTATCTCGACGGCAACCGCAAGCTCTTCGACGATGCGATCAACGCCATTCCCGGCCTGCGCTCGATGCCGCTCGAGGCGACCTATCTCGCCTGGGTCGATTTTTCCGGCACCGGCATGGAGCCAAGGGATTTCATCGCCCGCGTCGAGAAGCAGGCGAAGATCGCGGTGAACCATGGCGTGAGCTTCGGCGCCGGTGGCGACAGCTTCCTGCGCTTCAACCTCGCGACCCAGCGTTCCGTCGTGGTCGAGGCCGTCGAGCGCCTGAAGCAGGCCTTCGCCGATCTGCAGTGAGGGCGGCTTCGGCTCAGAAATGCGCGAGATAGCCGCCGTCGACCGGTAGCGTCACGCCGGTGACATAGGCCGCTTCCGGCGAGCACAGGAAGGCGACGGCGCCGACCAGCTCGTTGGGAACGCCCCAGCGCCCGATCGAGGTTCGCTGCGCCAGCATGCCGGCGATGCCGGGATCGGCGACGAGGCCGGCATTGGCCTCGGTCGCGAAGAAGCCGGGTGCGACGGCATTGACCGTGATTCCGCGCGGGCCGAGTTCGGCCGCGAGTGCGCGGGTGAGCGCTTCGAGCCCGCCCTTGGTCGCGATGTAGCCGGGGTCGCCGGCGCGCGCGATCGAGCCGGCGATCGAGGTGATGTTGACGATGCGCCCGCCATCCGGAATGTGGCGCGCGAGCCGCCGCACCAGATCGAACGGCGCGACGAGATTGACCTCCAGCAAGGTCCGGAAGGCGGCCCGGTCGAGCGCATCGAGCGGCCTGCGATCACGCAGGCCGGCATTGTTGACGAGAATGTCGATGCGGGGTTGGCGTGCGACCAGGGCATCGATCGCTCGCGCGGTCGCATCCTCGTCGGCGAGGTCGGCGGCGAAGGTCGAGATCGAGAGGCCTTCCGCCGCCAACTCGCTGGCAGTGCTGTCGAGCGCAGCCTGGCTGCGGCCATGGATCACCACATGCGCGCCGCGGGCAGCGAGTCCCTTGGCAATCGCAAGGCCGAGGCCCTTGCCGGCACCGGTGACCAGAGCCGTTCGTCCGTTCAGATCAGCCATTGCCTCTAACCGTCAGCCTTGCAGGTCCGCCAAGCTTGTCGCTTGGCGGCGTCCTATCGCGTCAGCACTGGTCAGGTCCATCACAGCCGCTGCGAGGTCGTGCCCTTGGCGATGATCGGGCCGGTGGGACGTCCCGTCGGCGAGCCGGTCGCCGGCTCCAGCGTAATCTCGAAGAGCTGGCCATTGCCGAGCGGCAGGTTGTCGAGGCGCAACGGTGTCGAGCGGGCGCGGTCGATCAGGCCGACCGAGCGCGGGCCGACGGCGCGGTCCCACAAGGTCCAGATCTCCAGCGCCTTGCCGGCCGGTACGTCGATGCTCTGCAAGGGCAGCATCTCGACGCGGCCATCGGCGAAGGTGTTGACCACGGCGGCGGCGGCATTGCCCTCGGTCAGGAGCACCGCGACCATCAGAGGCTGGCGCTTGGCGCGATCGAGCGCCCCGAAGAGGCCGACCGCGAGCAGCACGGCCGCCAGCGCGCCGGCGAAGGCAGCGCCGCGCCAGACGAACAGGCTGTTCCACCAGTCGGCGAAACGGGTGGAACTGGCCATTGTCGCGCGCGACGTCGCCGCCGAGGAAGCGACTGCCGGCTGGATCAGGCCCGCCAGTCCGGCCTCGATCCTGGACCAGAGGTCAACCGGTGGCGCGAGCGGCGTGACAGTCGCATCGATCGCAAAGAAGTGCTGCCGCCAGCGCTCGACGGAGGCGGCGAAATCGCGATCGGTGTCGAGACGGCGTTCGGCCGCCGCGAAATCCGCGCCGTCGAGCAGTCCGAGCACATATTCGCCGGCGAGGGCATCGCGTTCCGGCGGGCCGAGATGGTCGTCGCGGGAGGGGCTCATCCGAGGCACTCCTTCAGCGAGAGCAGGGAACGCCGGATCCAGGATTTGACGGTGCCGAGCGGCAGCTTCAGGCGCCCGGCGATCTCGCCATGCGTCAGCCCCTGCACGAAGGCGAGCAGCACGAGCCCGCGCCGCTGCGGCGACAGCATCTCCAGGCAGGCGCGCAGCGCGCTGGCGTCGGAAAGCTTCGCCATCACCGTCTCCGGATCGTCTTCCTCGCTCGCCGTCTCCTCGGCGATCGGCGTGTCGCTCGTCTCGGTCCGCTTCTCGTCGCGCAGGATCGAGAGCGAGCGGTTGCGCAGGATGGCGTAGATCCAGGTCAGGCCACCGCCGCGCTCGGGATCGAAGCGACCGGCATGTCTGAAGATCAGCACGAACGCGTCCTGCACCGCTTCCTCCGCCAGAGCGCGGCGCTTCAGCAGACGTTGCGCCACACCGAGCATACGCGGCGACTCCGCCTCGTAGATGCGGCGAAGTGCAGTTTTATCGCCGGCGGCGCAGGCAAGTAGCGCAGTCTCGATCTCGCCGGTCTGTCGCGGCGGCGTAGCCTCAGTCGCCATTCGTCTCCCCGGTATCCGGCCGTCCTCTCGGATGCGGCGAGCCCATTATTACGCGATAGCTCGGGTCTTAGATGCGGTCCGCAACTTTTATTTTTTCGTCCGCATCCGATCCGGGATCGGGTCGCTATCCGCCATGGGTGCCGCGTCAGAGAAAGGCGCAAGGCCGACCCCTTTTGAGATCGCGACACGAACCGGAGGACATCCAATGACCAAGGCTCGCAACCTGCTTCTCGCATCCACGATCCTTGCCACGGCTTTTGCGGCCAGTGCAGCCCAGGCCGGCATGCTCGCCGTGCTGACCGGCGACGACACGCTGACCATGGTCGACACCGCGACCCAGAAGGCCGGCAAGTCGATGAAGGTCAGCGGCATCAACGGCAAGATCGCCGGCATCGACGTCCGTCCGGCTGACGGCATGCTCTATGCGCTCGCCACCGACGGCACGATCTACACGGTCGACAAGGCCGGCAAGGCGACGATGAAGTCGAAGATGGACACGGTGCTGCCCGCCAGCACGATGGCGACAGTCGACTTCAACCCGGCGGCCGACCGCCTGCGCGTCATCGGCGCTGATGGCACCAATCTCCGCGTCAACGTCGACGACGGCAAGACCACGGTCGACGGCAAGCTGAAATTCGCCGAGACCGACATGCACAAGGGCGAGACGCCGATGGTCGTCGCCGGCGCCTACAGCAATTCGGTCAAGGGCACCAAGGAGACGGCGCTCTACGACATCGACGGCAAGATCGGCGGGCTGTTGAAGCAGGCGCCGCCGAATGACGGCGTCCTCGGCGCGATCGGCAAGCTCGGCATCACGCCGAAGGCGATCGCCTTCGACATCGAGACGGCCGCTGACGGCACCAATACCGGATGGCTCGTTGCGGATGGCGGCCTCTACAAGGTCGACCTCGCCTCGGGCAAGGCTGCAATGGTCGGTAAGATCTCCGGGCTGAATGCGCCGGTGCGTGACGCCGCAACACTGCCTGCGATGTGACCCGAACGCATCTTCCGACCTGCAGGAGGCCGTCGCTCCAAATGGAGCGGCGGCCTTCCTATCCGTGCGATGGAAATCGGGGAGGGTCGGGCTTTCGCCATAGTTGCAGTGGAGCCTGCGCGTGGCGACGCAGATGGCGGAGGCGAGGGCATGGCGGATTGGTCAGACCCGCGCTTGAAGATGATGGCCTTGCAACGCTTCGGCCTCGGCATGAAGCCAGGGCAGGCCGGAGTGCACGGAGACATCCGCGAGCGCCTGCTTGCCGATATTCGCTCTGACGGCGCTGCCCAGCCGCGCGTCAGCTTCTCCGGCGCAGCGCCGATCGGCCGGGCGCTTTACGCTTTCGAGGATGAGGAGCGGACTGCGCGCGAATCACGCCAGGTTGCCGGACAGCAAGGCATGGGGCAGGGCGTGCAGATCGCCGCCGCGCCGCCCATGGCCGGGCAGCCGCAAGGCCAGATGCAGGCGCCGGCGCAGCCGGTTCCTCCGTTTCCGCAGGCGATCTATCGCGAGGAGGCTGTCGCCCGCGTTCAATGCGCACTCGAGGCCGAGACCGGTTTCGCCGAGCGGCTGGTGCAATTCTGGTCGAACCACTTCTGCGTCTCGGTCGCCAAGGGCAATTTCGTCCGTGCCATGGCCGGCGCCTTCGAGCGCGAGGCGATCCGTCCCAACATCTTCGGCCGCTTCGAGGATCTGCTGGTCGCGGTCGAGAGCCATCCGGCGATGCTCAACTTCCTCGACAACCAGCTCTCGATCGGCCCGGATTCGCGTGCCGGCAAGCGCCGCGGCCGCGGCCTCAACGAGAATCTCGCCCGAGAGATCATGGAGCTGCACACGCTCGGCGTTTCTGGCGGCTATACGCAAGGCGACGTCACTTCGCTGGCGCGGATCATCACTGGTTGGACGGTGGTCGGGCGGGATGCCCGTCTCGGCTTTCCCGGCTCCTTCGCCTTCAATCCCGGCCTGCACGATCCCGGCGGCCAGAGGCTGCTCGGCAAGGTCTACCGGCAGGAGGGCAAGGAGAAGGGCATGGCGGCGCTCGCCGATCTCGCCCGCCATCCGAGCACGGCGAGCTTCATCGCTCGCAAGCTCGCTCGCCATTTCGTCGCCGACGAGCCGCCGCAGGCGCTGGTCGCCGAGCTCGCCCGCGTCTTTCGTGAGACCGGCGGCGATCTCGCCGCGCTATCGCGGGCGCTGGTGACCTCTGAGCTTGCAGGGACTGCGCCTGCGACCAAGCTGCGCTCGCCGCAGGAATTCCTCATCGCTGCCTTCCGGGCGCTCGGCCGCAAGCCGGATTTCGGCCAGATCGCCGGCCCGCTCGGCGCGATGGGCCAGCTGCTCTGGCAGCCCTCCGGTCCGGACGGCTATCCGGATACGAACGCCGCCTGGGCGACGCCCGAGGGGATCAAGACCCGCATCGACGTCGCCGCCCAGCTCGGCCGGCAGGCGGCCGGCTCCGTGGCCGATCCGCGTGCGCTGGTCGAGGAGGTGCTCGGCCCGCTCGCTTCGGCTCAAACCAAGCAGGCGGTGGCGCGCGCCGAGAGCAAGCCGCAGGCGCTCGCGCTGCTGCTGATGTCGCCCGAATTCCAGCGGAGATGAGCATGGCCGCCGACGATGACGATTGCGAACGGATGACGCCCTCGCGCCGCGCCGTGCTCGGTGCGGCCAGCGCGCTCTTCGCCTGGTCCTATATGCCGAAATTCGCCCATGCGGCGGCGGGTGCGCGCGATGCCCGCTTCCTGCTGGTGGTCCTGCGCGGCGCGCTCGACGGGCTTTCAGCCGTGCCGCCGCTCGGCGATCCCGCCTATGCCGATCTGCGCGAAGGCATCGCGCTCTCCAAGGATGGCCCGGAGGCGGCGCTGCCGCTCGACGGCTTCTTCTATCTGCATCCGGCGATGCCGAACCTGGCGCGGCTCTATGCCGGCGGGCAGGCGGCGATCGTCCATGCCTCCGCCACGGGCTATCGCGAGCGCTCACATTTCGACGGGCAGGATGTGCTGGAGAGCGGGCAGGGCGGTCCCGGCAAGACCGAGAGCGGCTGGCTCAACCGTTTGATCGCCAGCTTGCCGCCGGGCGAGGCGGTCTCGCGCCATGGCGCGCTCGGCGTCGGCGTGGTGCCGCCGTTGGTCGTGCGTGGCGAGGCGCCGGTGCTGGGCTGGGCGCCGCCGCGGATGGCGCGGGCCGGCGCCGACCTCGTCCAGCGCCTCGGCGATCTCTATGGCGAGCGCGATCCCAATTTGGCGCTGGTGCTGAAACGGGCGATCGAGACCGAGCTGATTGCGACCAGGCAGGGCGCCGAGCAGCCGCGTAGCGGCGGCGGGCCCGATAGCGCCGAGGGCATGAAGCGCATCGCCGAGGGCGCGGCAAGGCTGGTCGGGGCCGAGGACGGCCCGCGCATCGCCGCACTGGCTTTCGAGGGCTGGGACACCCATGCGAACGAGGGCGGCGCCAAGGGGCGCCTTGCTAATCTGCTCGGCGGGCTCGACGGTGCACTCGCAACCTTCGAGAGCGGGCTAAGATCGGTCTGGAACGACACGGTGGTGATGGTCGTCACAGAGTTCGGCCGCACCGCCCGCGTCAACGGCACGGTCGGAACCGATCATGGAACCGGCACGGTTGCCTTCCTGGTCGGCGGCGCGGTCAAGGGACGGCGGATGATCGTCGACTGGCCCGGTCTCAAGCCGGAGCAATTGCACGAGCAGCGCGACCTCAGGCCGACCACCGATATCCGCGCGGTTGCGAAGGGCGTGGTTGCGGATCTATTCGGGCTGTCCGGCCCGGTGCTGGCCGAGAAAGTGTTCCCCGGCACCGGCGGGCTCGCGCCGATGCAGGGGCTGGTGGTTTAGCCTCCTTCTCCCCTCGGGGGAGAAGGTCCCGGCAGGGGGATGAGGGCGCTTCGACTGGGTGAAACCTAAAATGGGCCGTTCATGTGGCCCTTTCCTCATCCGTCAGCGCTTCGCGCTGCCACCTTCTCCCCCGAGGGGAGAAGGAAAAGAAGCTTATGCCCAGGCGCGACCCTTCAGCTTCTCCTCGAAGGCGTCGATCTTGGTCGACTTCTCCATGGTGAGGCCGATGTCGTCGAGGCCGTTGAGCAGGCAGTGCTTGCGGAACGGGTCGATCTCGAAGCGAACCTCGCCGCCGTCCGGGCCTTTGATCGTCTGGCCGACGAGATCGACCGTCAGCGTCGCGTTCGAGCCGCGATCGGCGTCGTCGAACAGCTTCTCCAGATCCTCCTGGCTGACCACGATCGGCAGGATGCCGTTCTTGAAGCAGTTATTGTAGAAGATGTCGGCGAAGCTGGTCGAGATCACGCAGCGGATGCCAAAGTCGAGCAGGGCCCAGGGCGCATGCTCGCGCGAGGAGCCGCAGCCGAAATTGTCGCCGGCGACGAGAATCTCCGACTTGCGATAGGCCGGCTGGTTCAGGACGAAGTCCGGGTTTTCCGAGCCATCCTCCTTGTAGCGCATCTCCGAGAACAGCGCGGTGCCGAGCCCGGTGCGCTTGATCGTCTTCAGATACTGCTTCGGGATGATCATGTCGGTGTCGACATTGATCACCTTCAGCGGGGCGGGGGTCGAGGTCAGGGTGGTGAAGGGCTGCATGGCGGGTACTCCGGCAGGTCGTTCTGATGAGGTTGGGGCGAGGCGGCGCGCTAAAGCTGCGCCGTCAGGAGCTTGAAGCTGGCGAAGGTGAAGAAGGCGGCGAGGCAGGCTTCCGCCCGGCGGCGGATCCTGCGGTAGCCCGCCACCATCGACGCCGTCGAGAACAGGTAAGCATAGGTCTGGTTGATCGCGAGCGAGATCGTCAGGCAGCCGAGGATGATGGCGTAGAGCACCACGGCCGGCGTGTCGGGACGCAGGCCGAGCGCGATGATCGCCGTCCAGCTCAGGATCGCCTTCGGATTGGTGAGGTGCATCAGGTAGCCGCGCAGATAGAGGCGGCGGCCCGAGCCGCTGGCTTTCGGCGGCGGCATCTCCGCCTGCATGGCCGAGCGGGCCGAGCGCCAGGCCAGGAACAGGAGATAGAGCCCGCCGATGATCTTGATGGCGTAGAGCGCGCCGGGATGGGCGACGATGAGCGCGGTGACGCCGACCGCGGCGAGGATGCCCCAGGTCAGCGATCCCGTGGTGACGCCAAGCGCCAGCGTCATCCCGGCCTTCCGGCCATGCTCCATCGAGGTCGCCATCACCTGGAGATTGCTCGGGCCGGGGCTGGCGACGGCGATGAAGAAGGCCGAGAAGACCAGGGCAAGGTCCGGCAAATGGCGGATCAGATCATCGATCATCGTCTTTATCCCGCCGCCTTCTCGATCGCGTCCATGTCGTCGTCGTCGAAGCCGAAATGGTGGCCGATCTCATGGACGAGCACATGGGTGACGATGGCGCCGAGCGTCTCGTCATGCTCGGCCCAGTAGTCGAGGATCGGCCGGCGGTAGAGATGGATGGTGTTGGGCATCTGCCCGGTCTGCGGGGCATAGCCCTGCTGCGGCAGGCCGATCCCGGAGAACAGGCCGAGCAGGTCGAAGGGGCTCTCGGCCTCGAGCTCCTTCAGCACGTCGTCCTCGGGGAATTCGGTGACGTTGATGACGAGGTCGGCGCAGAGCTTGCGGAAATCCTCGGGCAGGCGGTCATAGGCCGCCTGCGCCAGGATCTCGAACTCGGCGCCCGAGGGCGCGCGCACGCCGTCCCAGTCGAGACCCTGCGAGGCCTCGCCCGAAGCGGCTGCCTTGATCGACGGAACGGAGCCCATCACCAGATCTTCAGTTGATGCCCGAGCCACCAGGACAGGCCGATGAAGGCGATCAGCGAGAGCCCGCGGCCGATACGCCGGCCCCAAAGCTCGATCTGATCGCCTTCCGGCGCGTCCTTGCCGGAGAAGTGGTCGGCCGCACGGCCCATCGAGGAGCCGAGGAAGCTCTCGGAATCGCGCTTGACGCGACCCAGCGCTTCCTTGGCCTCGTTGGCGCGGGCGGCTTCGCGAGGATCGGTGCTCATGACGTCCTCCCGCGAACCGAACCGCTTCAGCCCAGCGTGCGCACGTCGACGAAGCGGCCGATCAGGGCCGCTGCCGCCGCCATCGCCGGCGAGACGAGGTGGGTGCGGCCGCGATAGCCCTGGCGACCCTCGAAATTGCGGTTCGAGGTCGAGGCGGCGCGCTGGCCCGGCTTGAGCTGGTCGGGGTTCATGCCGAGGCACATCGAGCAGCCCGGCTCGCGCCATTCGAAGCCGGCGGCGATGAATATCTTGTCGAGACCTTCGGCCTCGGCCTGCTGCTTCACCAGGCCGGAGCCCGGCACGATCATGCCGTAGTCCAGGCTCTCATGGATCTTCTTGCCCTCGACGATCTTGGCGACGGTGCGCAGGTCCTCGATGCGGCCATTGGTGCAGGAGCCGATCCAGATCACGTCGAGCGGGATCTCGGTCATCTTGGTGCCGGCGGTCAGGCCCATATATTCCAGAGCCCGCTTCTTCGAGGCGCGCTTGACCTCGTCCTCGATCTGCTCGGGATCGGGCACGGTGCCGGTCACCGAGATCACGTCCTCGGGGCTGGTGCCCCAGGAGACGATCGGCGGCAGGTTGGCGGCGTCGAGCCGGACGATGCGGTCGAAATGCGCGCCCTCGTCGGTCCGCAGCGTCTCCCAATAGCGCACGGCCTCGTCCCAGGCGGCGCCCTGCGGCGCCTTCGGGCGGCCCTTGAGATAGGCATAGGCCTTCTCGTCGGGGGCGACCATGCCGGCGCGGGCGCCGCCCTCGATCGACATGTTGCAGACGGTCATCCGGCCTTCCATGGTGAGGCCGCGAATGGCCTCGCCGGCATACTCGATCACCGAGCCGGTGCCGCCGGCGGTGCCGATCTCGCCGATGATGGCGAGCGTGATGTCCTTGGCGCCGACGCCCGGAGCGGGCTTGCCGTCGACCTGGACCAGCATGTTCTTGGCCTTCTTCTGGATCAGCGTCTGGGTGGCGAGCACATGCTCGACCTCCGAGGTGCCGATGCCATGGGCCAGCGCGCCGAAGGCGCCATGGGTCGAGGTGTGGCTGTCGCCGCAGACGATCGTGGTGCCGGGCAAGGTGAAGCCCTGCTCGGGGCCGACGATATGGACGATGCCCTGGCGGATATCGAGCTCATTGAAGTACTCGACGCCGAAATCCCTGGCGTTCTGGGCGAGTGCCTCGACCTGGATCCGGCTTTCTTCTTCCTGGATGCCCTTGGAGCGGTCGGTGGTCTGGATGTTGTGGTCGACCACGGCCAGCGTCTTGTGCGGGGCATGGACCTTGCGGCCGGTCATGCGCAGGCCTTCGAAGGCCTGCGGGCTGGTGACCTCATGCACGAGGTGGCGGTCGATATAGAGCAGGCAGGTACCGTCGTCCTGGCGGTCGACGACGTGGTCCTCGAAGATTTTGTCGTAGAGAGTGGTGGGGGCCTTGGTCGCAGTCATGGCTTCATCGCCTTCGGTATGGAAATCAGCTAGGGCCCTTCAAGGGCAAGCACGCATCGCAAAAGCCTGTCGCCGGCCGGACGTCCGGTCTCAGGCGCAGGTAAGGCCGGCTGCGAGCGAGGCCGTGAAACGGCCGAAGAAGCGCCAGGGCAGGCGGGCATGGTCATGCAGCGCGGCGAAGCCCTGGGTGGTCGGAAAACGGCACGGGTTCAGCGTGCGGCGCATCACGCGCCGGACTTCGCCCCTGTTCTGCCGTTTCGTCCTCATGACCTGCTTCTACCAGTTCCAAACTGCACGGGCAACGCGGTGCGCCTGTCGCAGCGGCAGCCGCGTAGCGCGTTCAGTGCAGGGCTGTTATCTAGCGGCTCCCGGCGCGCCGCGAAAGAGCAGGTTGCGCCGGCAAACGGATTGGTGATGCGATGGTGCGCTTCTTTCCCTTCATGCTGCTGGCGGTCATCGCCTATGGCGTCACCGTCGCGGCCATGGGCGTGCCGCTCTCGCAAGAGCTGCTGAACCTGCGTCTGCCATCCGGCTCCGCCTTCATCCTGACGGTCAGCGAATTGCTGCTCACCATCTCGACGGTGGTGCTGTTCTTCGAACTGATGAATGCGACCAGCGCCAAGTCGAGCTCGATCCTGAACCATGGTCTCTCCATGGTGGTGTTCATCGCCTGCGGCCTGATCTTCCTGTTCGTGCCGGGCTTCGGCACCGGCACCTTCGTGATCATCACGCTGATGTCGCTGGTCGACGTGATCGCCGGCTACTCGATCAGCATCCTGACGGCGCGGCGGGACATGACGCTGGGGAGTAACGAGTAGCGCGCGCTTCCCGTCATTGCGAGGAGCAGAGCGACGAAGCAATCCAGGGCTCGAGCGAGCGATCCTGGATTGCTTCGCTACGCTCGCAATGACGGCTGAGGCCCTATAGCTCACTCCGCAGCTGCCAGAGCTCCGGGAAGAACGAGCGTTCCAGCGCGGTCCGCAGGAACTTCACGCCGCTGGAGCCGCCGGTGCCCTGCTTGAAGCCGATGATGCGCTCGACCGTCTTCATGTGGCGGAAGCGCCATTGCTGGAACTGGTCCTCGACATCGACCAGCTCCTCGGCGAATTCGTAGAGATCGAAATAGGTATGCGTATCGCGATAGATCGCGAGCCACACCGCCTTCACCGCCTCGTTCGCGACATGCGGCCGGCTCCAGTCGCGCTCGACGCACTCGGCCGGGACCGGCAGGCCGCGGCGCGCCAATAGGCGCAACGCCTCGTCATAGAGGCTCGGCGCCTCCAGCAACTCCTTCAGGTGGGCGTGATGCTCTGGATGATGCTTGTGCATCGCCGCCATGCGCGGGTCCTTGGCGCCGAGGCGGAATTCGAAGGCGCGGTACTGGTAGGACTGGAAGCCCGAGGACTGGCCGAGTGCATCGCGGAAGGCGAGGTAGTCTGATGGAGTCATGGTCGAGAGCACATCCCAGGCGCTGATCAGCTGCGCCTGGATGCGCGAGACGCGCGCGAGCGACTTGAAGGCCGGCTGCAACTCGTCCGCCTTGATCGCGGCAATGGCGCCGTCGAGTTCATGCGCCGCGAGCTTCAGCCAGAGTTCCTGGACCTGGTGGATCGTGATGAACAGCAATTCGTCGGGCGCATCGCTCAACGGCTTCTGCGCCGCCAGCAGCAGGTCGAGGCCGAGATAGGAGCCGTAATCCATCCGCTCCTTGAAATCGGTCTGCATGCCCGGCTCGATCCGGCTCTGGTGATCGCCCATCCCGCTGGTCATGATGCCACCCTCGCTCGCCTCGCGCCTTGACTGAGGGGAGGCGCAAGATATTTTAAGCTTAAAGTATTTTGCAGGATCGGCAAGGTGGCGGAGCACGACGATGGACCAGATGACGAAGGCTCCCGCGACGCTCGGCCGCCCGCCTTTCGACTTCGCCGCCGATTTCTCGCGCTTCCGCCAGAACTGGCCTGAGAGCCTGCATTTCGCTGCCCATAGCCATCATTTCTGGCCGGATGTGACGCGGGACGCGCATCTGCGCGCCTGGGACGATGCCGCCCGCCTCGTCGACGGCAAATGGCAGGAGGTGCTCGGCCCGGTCTGGCAGAAGGTTGCGCAGGGCATAGCGCGGCACCTCAACCTGCCGGGGATCGGCGGGCTGGTCCCCGCCAACAACACCCATGAATTCGTCAACCGCTTGCTCTCTTGTCTTCCGCGCGAGCGCAAGCCGCGCATCCTGACCAGCGATGCCGAGTTCCACTCCTTCCGGCGCCAGATCGAGCGGCTCGCTGAAGATGGTCTGATCGAGCTCACCGTCGTACCGGCCGAGCCCTTCGCCGGCCTGACGGAGCGGCTGATCGCGGCGGCCAAGCAAGGCCCCGGTCCCGACATGGTCTTCGTCAGCCAGGTCCATTTCAACTCAGGCTATGCGCTGACCGATCTGGAAACGCTGGTCGAGGGCGTCGCTGCACCCGGCCGGCTCCTCGTCATCGACGGCTATCACGGCTTCCTGGCCCGGCCGACCGATCTCTCGGCCATCGCCGACAAGGCCTTCTACATCGCCGGCGGCTACAAATACGCCATGTCCGGCGAGGGCGCCTGCTTCATGCATTGCCCACCCGGCTTCGCCATGCGGCCGCGCGACACCGGCTGGTATGCCTCTTTCGGCGCGCTTTCGGGCGCGCAGGGCGAGGTCGGCTATGCCGAAAATGGCTGGCGCTTCATGGGGGCGACCTTCGATCCTTCCGGCCTCTACCGTATGGGCGCGATGTTCGACTGGCTGGATGCCAAGGGCCTCGACGTTGCTGCGATCCACGCCCACGCCCACGCCTTGCAGGCGATCTTCGCCGAAGGTTTGGCGCGGCAGCCCTGCGGCGTGCTCGCCCTGGAGAACCTGGTCGTGCCCTTGAGCGAGCCGGCGCGCGGCAACTTCCTGACCTTCCGCCATGCCGATGCGGCTGAGTGGCATGAGAAACTGAAGCAGGCCGGCATCACCGTCGACCTGCGCGGCGATCGCCTGCGTGTCGGTTTCGGGCTCTACCAGACCGAAGCCGATGTGAAGCTGCTGCTGGAGCGGCTTCTGACGTTGCGGTAGGCTGCGTTCCCGGTCAGCCCGTCCCTGCGCTGGTCGATCGGACGGAGCTGACGCATGAGGATTCTGCCGGCACTCGCGACTGCCGCCGCTGTCGCTTCCTTTGCTCCCGCGCTCGCGCAGGCTCCGGGGAAAGCCGTGGCCTCTCCGGCCGTGCAGAAGGAGTTCAGCGACTTCATCGGAAAGTTCCGCGCGGCGCTGAAGGCCAATGATCCGGCCGCCGTCGCCGCCATGACGAAGCTGCCCTATATGGGCGATGCTTCCATCGCCGACGCCGCGCAGTTCCGCGCCAAGGTCTGGCCGAGCGATTTCAACGCGAAGAACCGCGCCTGCCTGCAGCGCACCAAGCCGGTCTATGACCGCGATGGCGCCAGGAACGAGGTCTACGCCATCGCCTGCGGCGGCAGCATCTTCACCTTCACCAGGACATCGGCCGGCTTCCAGCTCACGGATGTCGATGTCGCCGATTGAGCGGCGACATCGAATAATCGTCAGCGCTGGGCGGTGTCGACGCTGACCACCACCGACATGCCGGGCGAGAGCCGCTCGGCCAGGCTCTGACCACGATCGATCGCGATCCGCACCGGCACGCGCTGGGCGATCTTGACGAAGTTCCCGGTCGCGTTCTCTGGCCGGATCACGCTGAACTCCGAGCCGGCCGCTGGCGAAAAGCGCTCGATCCTGCCGGTCAGCCTGGCGTGGCGCAGCGCATCGACGGTGAAGCTGACGCTCTGGCCGATGCGCATGCCGGGGAGCTGCGTCTCCTTGAAATTGGCGATCACCCAGACCTGGCTCGGCACCAGCGCCATCAATTGCGTGCCGGCCGAGACATATTGGCCGAGCCGGGCCGAGACCTCGCCGAGGCGCCCGTCCTGCGGCGCGGTGATGCGGGTATTCTGCAAGTCGATCTCGGCGAGGTGGACCGCTGCCTCGGCGCCCTGCACCGCGGCTTCGAGCGAGCCCTTGTTGACGATGGCGCTCTGCACGTCCTGCCGGGAGACGTCGACGGCGGCATGGCTCGCCGTCAGTCCCGCCTTGGCTTGGTCGAGCGCTTGAAGGCTCTGGTCGGCATTGGTCTGGTTGACGACGCCGCGCTCGCGCAGCGGCTCGATCCGGCCCCAATTGGCGTCTGCGGTGCGCAGGGCCGCTTCGGCGCTGGCGACATTGGCTTCGCTGGCGCGCAAGCGCGCTTCCGCGGCGTGGCGGGCCTGCTCCGAATTGGCGAGCGCGGCGCGCTGAGCGGCGAGGCTCGCGCGCGCCTGATCCAGGCGCTGCTGGAAGATGCGCTCGTCGATCCGGACGAGCAGCTGGCCCTGTTTCACTGTGGCGAAATCCTGCACCGCGACCTCGGCGATGTAGCCGGCGAGCTGCGGCGCGATCACCGTGACCTGGCCGCGGACATAGGCGTTCTCGGTGGTTTCGACCGCGCTGGCGAAGGGTGGCAGTCGCCATGCGTAGAGAATGACGGCGAGCCCGGTGAGGCCGACGGCGAGCGCGATATAGGTCGAAATGGAGCGGAAGATGCGGGTCATGGCTGTGGCGTGGGGGCGGGGGTGGTGGCGGGAGCGGTGAAGCGCTCCCGCAGATGCAGGATGGCGAGATGGGCGAGGAGCCCGGTGAGCGCGCTGCCCGCGACTAGGGCGATCAGCAGGAAGGCGTCGTTATAGGCGAGTACGGTCGCTTCCCGGATCGCCTGCTGGGCGAGCAGGGTCACGCCCTCGGCTCGCGTCAGCCCGGCATCGGTCAGCATATGGCCATAGGTGCCGGCGAGCTCCTGGATGCGCTGGGCGACCTGCGGGTCGGCCAGCGAAAAATGCTCGGCGAGCTGGCTGTAGTGGAAGCTGGTCCGGAGCGTGATGAAGCTGCCGAACAGCGCCGAGCCGAGCAGGCCGCCAATGCTCTGGGTGAACAGGAAGATCACGAAGAAGCTGAGGATGTAGACCGGCCCGCGCGCCAGCGCCGGGGCAAGGCCCTGTCTCATCGCGGTCGGCAGGAACAGGGCCGAGCCATAGGCCACCAGCGCCTGGCTGAGATGGATGTCGTGCGGGCGGGTCAGGCTGGTGGCGCTGCTGTCGAGGATGGCGCCGGTCACGATGCAGATCAGCGCCGCCGCGTAGAAGGCATTCTCGCGGCCAGGGCGCAGCAGCGCCGCGCAGGTGAAGCCGCCGGCCAGTATCGCCGCCAGGATCACGCCGTAGAGCGACTGTGTCTGTTCGTTCTGGAAGCCGAGTGCCTGGAAGAAGTTGGAGGCGCCGACCGTCTGCTCGGCCAGCACCACGCGGAACAGCAGCAGCACGGTGGCGTAGTGCAGCGTCGCCGGGCTGGTCAGCCAGCGTATGTCGATCAGCGGGCTTTTGCGGTGCAGTTCGATGATCGCCGCCAGCGTCAGGCAAAGGATCGCGCCGGCGAAGAGCCAGCCGAGCCAGGGCGCCTCCAGCCACCAATAGATCCGCCCGAGCGAGAGCGCGACCGTGATGGCGCCGAAGCCGAGGGCGATCAGCAGATAGCTCACGCCATCGAGCGGCCCGATCACCTTGACCCGCGGCGGCGGCGTCAGCGGCAGCGCATAGACCAGGCCGAAGGCGACCAGCGCCAGCCCCATCTCGAAAAAGGTGAGGCCGTGGAAGCCGCCGATCTCGAGCAGGCTCGGCGAGAGCAGCCGCGTGATCGGGATGCCGAGCGTGGTGTTGGTTAGCGCCAGCGACAGGCCGACGGTGAGCTTGTGCTGCGGCGGCAGCGGCTCGATCATGTAGAGGAAGGCCAGCGAGGACAGCGGCGCCGCTGCAATCCCGCTCATGAAGCGCACGACGAGGGCCGATTGCAGGTCGTGCACGAAGAAATTCAGCAGGGCGGCGACGACGAAGCCCGCGATGCTGATCTCGGCGAAATTGCGCAGCCCGTACTGCATCCTGATCTTGATCAAGGCGATCGAGAGCGAGACGTTCGGCGCCAAATAGGCGGCAATCAGCCAATTGGTTTCTGCGACGGTGGCGCCGAGATCGCCCTGGATCTGGTAGACATTTGTCGTGACGAGATTGGCGCCGACCTGCTGCGTCATTGCCAGCATCGTCGATGCCAGCATGTAGCCGAGCGCGCGGGTGCGGCTCATGCCCGTCGCGGCAGGGGGCGGTGCGGCCTGGGGTGCTGGAGAAGGCATGCTCATCGCGGGGCGCCCCGGCTGGCGACGATATTCTCCGACATCTTCGCGAGAACGCGCAAGGCGATCTCCAGCTCGTGCTCCTCGATCCCGTCGAGCACGCCGGCGCGCAGTTCGGCCAGGAAGGCGAGTATGTCTTCGGCCTGGGCCCGCGCCATCGGCGTCAGGAAGACCCGCCGGGCGCGCCGGTCGCCCGGGTCGGCGCGGCGCTCGATCATGCCGGTGCGTTCGAGCCCGTCGAGCAGGCGCACCAATGTCGGCTGCTCGATGTCAAGTAGCTCCGCAAGGTCGGACTGGATCGGCCCGTCCGCCTTGGCGAGCTGCATCAGCAGGCGGGCTCGCGAGAGCGTCAGCCCCATATCGCGAGCCCGCGCGTCGACCAGAGCCCTGAGCTTGCGGTTCGCCGAGGCCAGCTCGGCAGTGAAGGCGGCCTGAAGCTCCGCGGAGTCCATAGCATTAACATAGGTAGCTTGCTAATGATGTGGTTACATAGCAATGCTAGGGACGCATTTCAATCGCAGGTTTTTGCAATTGATATGCGCGTCAGGAATGACGCGGCTTGCGTTGGCACAGGCAACAAAAAACGCGGCCCGAAGGCCGCGTTCCTGAAGTCCCGAAGAGGGCAGGAGGCTTACTTGCCGTCCTTGCCGCCCTTGGCCGGCTTGGCATCGACGCGCTCGGCGATACGGGCCGACTTGCCGCGGCGATCGCGCAGGTAATACAGCTTGGCGCGGCGAACCTTGCCCTTGCGGACGACCTTGATCGAGTCGAGGTTCGGCGAATACAGCGGGAAGACGCGCTCGACGCCCTCGCCATAGGAAATCTTGCGGACGGTGAAGCTCTCGTTGAGGCCGCCGCCATTGCGAGCGATCACGACGCCTTCATAGGCCTGGACGCGGCTGCGCTCGCCTTCCTTGACCTTGACGTTGACCTGCACGGTGTCGCCGGGCTGGAAATGCGGGATTTCCTTGCTCTCGGCAAGCTTGGCGATCTGCTCCTTGTCGAGCTGCTCGATGATGTTCATGGGTCTCTCCATGGCCGTGTTCGCGCGGAAGCGCGGGCTTTCGGCTCGCTGTTTTCAGTTGAGGCCGTCGCCATACAGGAGAGCGCGGCCCTTGTCGAGTGAGATAAGCCGGGCAAGGGTTTTGCCTTGGTCGGTCGCCCTGCCTATGGTCGCCGCCTCGCTCAAGCTTTCCGGATCGCATCATGCCGCAGGACATCGCCAAAGTCGCCCTCGTCACCGGGGCCGCCCGCGGGATCGGGCTCGCGACGGCGAAGCGCTTCCTCGCCGACAATTGGCGCGTCGCTCTGCTCGACATCGACGAGCCGCAGCTGGCACAAGCGATGGCCGAGCTCGATGCGCCGACTGTGACGATGTCGATCGGTTGCGACGTCGCGATGCCTGGGCAGGTCGCGGAGGCGGTCGATGCGGTGGTCGAGCGTTTCGGCCGGCTTGACGCCCTCGTCAACAATGCCGGCACCGCCGTGTTCAAGCCGCTGCTCGAGACGAGCTATGCCGAATGGCAGCGCGTGCTTGCGGTCAATCTTGACGGGCCGTTCCTGACCACGCAGGCGGTCGCACCAGTGATGGCCGACAATGGCGGCGGCGCCATCGTCAACATCACCTCGATCTCGGGCCTGCGCGCCTCGACGCTGCGTGTCGCCTACGGGACCAGCAAGGCGGCGCTCGCCCACCTCACCAAGCAGCAAGCCGCCGAATTGGCGGGCCTGGGCATCCGGGTCAACGCTGTTGCGCCCGGCCCGGTCGAGACGGCGATGGCAAAGGCGGTGCACTCACCCGAGATTCGGGCCGACTATCACGACGCCATCCCGCTCGCCCGCTATGGCGCGGAAGAAGAACTCGCCGAGGCGATCTTCTTCCTCTGCAGCGAGCGGGCGAGCTATATCACCGGCCAGGTGCTTGCCGTCGATGGCGGCTTCGACGCCGTCGGCATCGGCCTGCCGACGCTGCGCGGGCAAAGGCGCAATCGCTAGCCCAACAGCCCCGCCAGCGCCTCCTTCAGCGTGACGCTGCCGCGGCGCGTCTCGCCGACCTCCTCGAAGCCGGCGCGGCCGGCATTCATGGCGTCGTAGAGCCCGGCCAGTTCGCGCGCATGGCTCACGCTCAGCCCTGCTGCGACGAGCCCCGGTTCCCATTCTTCGCGCGGCGTCGGCACAGCTGCGACCGGCTTGCCGAGCAATTCACCGAGCGCCTGCGCGGCATCCTCCGGTGAATACTCCGCCGACCCCTTCAGGTTGACGATACGCTCGCCTTCATGCGGGCGAACGAGTTCGGCAGCCGCCTGACGGCCGACATCGATTGCCGAGACGGTCTCGCCGGCGGCGTCGATCGGCTGGCGCATGCTCGGCAGGATGCCGTGCTCGGCGGCGACCCCGAGGACGCTGCCCCAGTTCTCCATGAACTCGGTGGCACGGATGAAGGTCAGCGAGGGCGCGGAGCCGCGTAGCGTCTGCTCGAAATCATACAGGGCGCGCACGATGCCGGTGCCTTCCGTGCGGTGGGCGCCGCTCGACGACAGCACCACCACATGCGGCACGCCGGCACGCCGGATCGCTTCGGCGATCGTCGCTCCGTTCTTCGCCGCAGCGGCGAAGACGTCCTCCGCGGCGTGCGGCACCGGGTTCAGGACGTAGACAGCATCAGCGCCGGCGAAGGTCGCCGTCAGCGCCTCGACATCGTCGAGATCGGCCTTGGCCAGAAGGGCGCCTTTCTCGGCCAGCGCCGTGGCTCGGCTCGGCTCCCGCACGATCGCCCTGACCGCATGACCGGCCGCGAGCGCCGCCGCCAACGCCGCGCCGCCCGTCTGTCCCGTCGCTCCCATGATCGCAAACATCACGTCCTCCTTCGGTTGCTGGGGAGGGCATAACAGGGCAGTATCTGAAGCATAAGTACGCACAATTTTTATACTGGTTTGGAGCCGCCGATGCGTCCCTCGCTCAAGGACATCCCCTATGTCTGGTGCCCGGTGGAGGCGACGATCGACGTGATCGGCGGCAAGTGGAAGGCGCTGATCCTGTTCCAGCTGACGCGCGGCCCGTGCCGGTTCAACGCGCTGCGCCGGCTCCTGCCGCATGTGACGCAGCGGATGATGACCCTGCAGCTGCGGGCGCTTGAAGAGGATGGCATCATCTCCCGCAGCGTCCAGGAAACGGTGCCGCCCAAGGTCGAATACGCCCTGACCGAGCAGGGCTGGGCGCTGGCGCCGATATTCGAAGCGATGGCGCTGTGGGGGCAGGCGCATGGCTTGCGCCGGTCGGAGCCGGGCTGAGCCGGCGGGCAATATTCCGCTTGCGCCGGCTCCGGAACGGCGCGAACCTGTCCTTCGACATCCCTCTTCGACGGCCGCCCGACCCTGTCGGGCCCGAGCGACCGCCGCCTTTCCGGCGTGGGCGCTCCATTCCCGTTCCCGCCGGTCAATCGCCGCTCCGGACGCAAAGCCTTCAGGGCCATCGTCCGAATGCGGCCAGAACCGAAGGAGGACGACATGGCTGCGACATCCGGCAATGGAGGACGCACACCCGGCGACAGAGGCAAGGGGCCGCGATGCATCGCGCTCGTCGGTCCCTTCCAGAGCGGCAAGACCAGTCTGTTTGAGAGCATTCTGGAGCGTTGCGGCGCGGTTTCGCGGGCCGGCTCCGTCAAGACGAAGAACAGCGTCGGCGACGCCTCGCCCGAGGCGCGCTCCCACCAGATGAGCACTGAGCCCAATGTCGCGACCGTCGACTTCATGGGCGAGCGCTACACCTTCATCGACTGCCCCGGCTCCGTCGAATTCCTCCAGGAAATGCGCCATGTCCTGCCGGCGGTCGACGCCGCGGTGGTGGTCTGCGAGGCCGATGACCGCAAAGCGCCGGCGCTGGAGCTTGTCCTGCGCGAGCTCGAAGAGGCCGACATCCCGCGCTTCCTCTTTCTCAACAAGATCGATACCGCCTCGCGGCGCGTGCGCGACACGCTTGGTTTGCTGCAGCGCGCCTCGCGTACCCCGCTCCTGCTCCGGCAGATACCGATCTGGCAGAACGGCATCGCGGTCGGCTTCATCGACCTCGCGCTGGAGCGGGCCTTCATCTATCGCGAGCATGCGCCCAGCGAGATCGTGCCCCTGGCGCCCGAAGAGGTCGAGCGCGAGCGCGACGCTCGATTCTCGATGCTGGAGAAGCTCGCCGACTACGACGATGAATTGATGGAAGGCCTGCTCGGCGACATCGAGCCGCCACGGGACCTCGTTTTCGACGACCTCGCCCGCGAGCTGAAGCAGCGCCATGTCGTGCCGGTGCTGATCGGCGCGGCTGAGCGCGGCAACGGCGTCACCCGTCTGCTCAAGGCGCTGAGGCACGAGGCCCCGTCCCTGGAAGTGACGCGTGGGCGGATCGGCGTCGTCGACAGCGGCGCCCCGCTCGCTTTGGTGCTGAAGACCTGGCAGTCCGGCCAGGGCGGCAAGCTCTCGCTGGCCCGCGTGCTGCGCGGTCGGATGGCGGAAGGTGATGTGATCACCTCGTCCGGCGGCATCGAGGCCCGTATCGCCGGCGTGCTCGAGCTCAAGGGCTCCGAGCAGCAGCGCCGCCCGGTGGCGGAGGAGGGCGAGACAGTCGCCTTCGCCCGGCTTGAAGGGATACGCACCGGCGATGCGGTCGCGGTCGGCAAGGTCCGGCCCGATATCGTCAGCGCCGTTGCGCCGCCTGAGCCGGTCCATGCGCTCTCGGTCGGCGTCAAGGATCGCAAGGACGATGTCAGGCTGACCTCCGGCCTCGCCAAGCTGATCGAGGAGGATCCGGCGCTCGCCCTGGAGCATCGCGCCGAGTTCGGCGAGATGCGCCTGTCCGGCCAGGGCGAGATGCACCTACGCGTCGCGCTCGAACGGCTCGCCGGGCGCTACGGCGTCAATGTCGACAGCGGCGCGACGCAGATCGGCTATCGCGAGACCTTGCGCGGCAAGGCCAGTGCTCGTGGCCGGCACCGCAAGCAGAGTGGCGGCCACGGCCAGTTCGGCGATGTCGTATTGGAGATCGCGCCACTCCAGCGCGGCGAGGGCATCCGCTTCGTCGACCGCATCACCGGCGGCGTCGTGCCGAGGCAGTATATCTCATCGGTCGAAGCTGGCGTGCGCGACTATTGCCAGCGCGGCCCGCTCGGCTTCCCGCTCGTCGATGTCGAGGTGACGCTGACGGACGGCTCCTACCATACGGTCGATTCCTCCGACATGGCCTTCCGCCAGGCGGCGCGGATCGCAATGGGCGAGGCCTGTCCGCAGGCCAGGCCCGTGCTGCTGGAGCCGATCCTGGCGGTCGAGATCGTGATCCCCTCGGACGCGATGTCGCGGGCCTCGGCGATCGTCTCGGCGCGGCGCGGCCAGATCCTCGGCTATGATGCGCGGCCCGGTTGGCGCGGCTGGGACCAGATCAATGCGCTGATGCCGGAGGCCGAGATGAGCGGATTGATCGTGGAACTGCGTTCGGCGACGGCCGGCGTCGGCTCATTCAGCGCCCGCTTCGACCATCTCGCCGAGCTCGCCGGCAAGCCGGCCGACGCGGTGGTCGCGGCGCAGGCGATGGCACAAGCGCGCTAGAGCGCGATCCAGTCTGCTTGCACGACAAGCTGGGCAAAAGCGGTTCATAGACGAAAGTCTATGAACTAAAAGAGCAGGCGGATTTGCCGGTCAGGTTGTTTCGATCTGCCTGGAACCGGCGCCAGCGCCGGCTCGGTGCTGTGCCTGCCAAGTGGCGGGAGGCCTGTTGCAGCGCGAAGGTTTATATGTAAACTTTCTAGCGGCGGGTGCTTGCGCCCGCCGCTAGGCTTGCGCAGTGTAGCGCCAGACAATCATAAGGTGCGGTGACCGGCGGCAGCCGAGCGTCCGCCGCGCGGTGCCCACGCCCGGTAACAGGGCGGGCCGCAAAGGGGAGGATGAGGATGACGGCTCTTTCCGCGGTTCAGGCGACATCGGATGCGCGTCCCTGGCTGGCGCATTATCCGCCGGCTGTGCCGCCGACCATCGACGAGGCCAAGACCGGCACGCTGGCCGATCTGATCCGCGGCGCCTACGAGACCTATCCTGATCGCGAGGCCTTCGAGAGCTTCGGCAAGTCGATCACCTTCGCCGAGGTCGGGCGTGCGGCCCGGGCTTTCGCCGCCTGGCTGCAGGCGCAGGGCTTCAAGAAGGGCGACCGCATCGCGCTGATGATGCCGAACATCCTCGCTAACCCGGTGACGATCTTCGGTACGCTGCTCGGCGGCTACACCGTGGTCAACGTCAACCCGCTCTATACAGCGCGCGAGCTGACCCATCAGCTCAACGATTCCGGTGCGCGTGCGCTGGTTGTGATCGAGAATTTCGCCCATGTCGTCGAGGAGGCGCGACCCAATCTCAAGCTGGAGTCGATCGTCATCGCCACCGCCGGCGACCTGATGGGCTTCAAGGGCGCGATCGTCAATTTCGTCGCCCGCAAGATCAAGAAGGTCGTCAAGCCCTACAACCTGCCGGGCTCCGTGCCGCTGAAGACCATCCTCGCGCATCCGGGGACGATGAGTCCGGTCGCGATCGCGCCCGAGGACGTCGCCTTCCTGCAATACACCGGCGGCACCACTGGTGTCGCCAAGGGCGCGACGCTGACCCATCGCAACGTCGCATCCAATGTCGCGCAATGCGCGCTCTGGCTCGGCTGGCAGCTCGAGGCGCCGCATGGCCGCAGCGACTATCAGCACGTCATGGTGACGGCGCTGCCGCTCTACCACATCTTCGCTTTGACCTGCTGCTGCATGTTCATGTTGCGTATCGGCGCCAAGAGCCTGCTGATCGCCAATCCGCGTGACATCGCCGGTTTTGTGAAGACCCTGAAAGGGACGCGGTTCACGCTCTTCTCCGGCGTCAACACGCTCTACAATGCGCTCGCCAGCCATCCCGAGATCAAGGATGTGGATTTCTCGGAACTGCGCTTCGCTATCGCCGGCGGCATGGCGACACAGGCCGCTGTCGCCAAGCGCTGGAAGGACGCCACCGGCCGGCCGATCATCGAAGGCTATGGCCTGTCGGAGACGTCACCAGTCGCCTCGGTCAACCGCACCGACATCACCGAGTTCACCGGCACGATCGGCTATCCGCTGTCTTCGACCGATTTCGCCATTCGCGACGCCGAGGGCAACGACGTGCCGGTTGGCCAGCCCGGCGAGATCTGCATCCGCGGGCCGCAGGTGATGGTCGGTTATTGGAACCGGCCGGACGAGACCGCCAAGGTGATGACGGCGGACGGCTTCTTCCGCACCGGCGATGTCGGCGTCTTCCTGCCGGACGGGCAGGTCAAGGTCGTCGACCGGATGAAGGACATGGTCATCGTCTCCGGCTTCAACGTCTATCCCAACGAGGTCGAGGACGTGCTCGCCAAGCATCCGGGCGTGCTGGAATCGGCTGTGATCGGCCTGCCGGACGAGCATTCCGGCGAGGCGGTGACCGCCTTCGTGGTCAAGCGCGACCAGGCCGTCACGGCCGAGGAGCTGCGCGCCTTCTGCAAGGAGAACCTGACCGGCTACAAGGTGCCCAAGAACATCGTCTTCCGCGAGACGCTGCCCAAGACCAATGTCGGCAAGGTGCTGCGCCGGGCACTGCGCGAGGAGGTCGCTGCGCAGAAGGGGTGAGCGTACTTTGGCGCGCGGCTGATCAAAGCCGCGCGGCTTTACCACCTGGCCGGAATGACGGTGCTAGCGCGGGAAGTGCTATTCCGGTGCGTGGATCGTGGCGCGCAGCGCCTTGAGTTGCGGCAGCGCGGTGGCTAGCCCCGCCTGGTCGGTCGCGCAGATCAGTGCGGTCCGGCCTTTGGCTGTCTCCAGGGTCGAGGCGAACATGCGTACATCTTGCGCGTTCGGTCCGGCCTTGGGGGTCACGATCAGCTCGATGCCGTTGAAGCCCTGATGCTCGAAGAGCTTCAGTTCGGAGACGGTACCGACCGTCTCGAACATCGTGCGATAGCCCTTCTGCCATTCCGGGTTGGCCATCTGCGCGTTGATGACCTCGCGCGTCAGCTGTGCGTTCTGCGCCGCGGGCTTGAAGCCGAGGGTGCAGAGCTGGCCGGTGCCGTTCACCGCCTTGGGCGTGCCGGTCTTCGAACTGATGTCGATCGTCACGTCGAAGAGCGGATGCGGTTCGCCGGCCTGGGCCCTGAAGCCGGCTGGCGGCGACACCGACAGGCCGCTGACGGAATCACCATAGGACTGTGCGGCAACGCTACCGGCGAACAGGATGGCAGCGAGGGCCACGGACGGGCGAAGCGATCTGGTCATGGTCACGGGCTAGTTCCGGATTGCGACAGCAACGAGACGGATGCAACGCTGCCGGCTATGGCGGGGGAGCGCAGGGCGGTCAAGCAGCAAGCAGCGATTTGCCGGCCTGGGCATGGGCGATCACGGGCACGATCTGGCCGGGTGCCACGCTGCGGCTGAAGCGCACCAGGGTGAAGTCTTCGGCCCGGCCGGTGTCGCCGCGCTCGGTCAGCACCGAGAGCGGTCGCCCGATCCGGGCGGCGAGATGTCGGGCATGCGCCGCCTCAGCGGCTTCGCGCAAGCGCGCTGCCCGGTCCTTGATCTCGCTGCCGGCTACCTGCGGCATGCGTGCCGCCGGCGTGCCGGGTCGCGGCGAAAACGGGAAGCCGTGGACATAGGACAGGCCGCATTCCTCGATCAAAGCGAGCGTGCGCGAGAACATCGCCTCGTCCTCGGTCGGGAAACCGGCGATCAGGTCGGCGCCGAAGACGATGTCGGGCCGCAGGTCGCGCATCTGCGTGCAGAACGCCACCGACTCGGCGCGGCCATGCCGGCGCTTCATCCGCTTCAGGACGAGGTCGTCGCCCGACTGCAGCGACAGGTGCAGATGCGGCATCAGCCGTGGTTCTTCGGCGATCAGGGCGCGCAGATCATCATCGATCTCGACCGCGTCGAGCGAGGACAGGCGCAGCCGCTTCAGCTCGGGCAGCGCGGCGAGGATTGCGCCGACGAGCGCACCGAGAGCCGGTCCGTCAGACCGCTCCCGGCCATAGCTCGTCAGGTCGACCCCGGTCAGCACGATCTCGCTGGCGCCATCGGCGACGAGACGTCGTGCCTGCGCCACCACGTCGCCGGCCTCCGCCGAGCGCGCATTGCCGCGTCCGAGCGGGATGACGCAGAAGGTGCAGCGATGGTCGCAGCCATTCTGCACCTGCAGGAAGCCGCGTGTGTGCTGGCCGAGCGCCTGCGTGCGCTGAGGCGTGGCGTCGCGGGCCTGCATGATGTCGCCGACCACGATCTTGCTCGCTGGGTCGTCGTTCGGGCTTGCGGCACGCAGGCTGTTCGAGTTGGCGAGTGCCTTCCAGCTTGCCGCGTCGAGCTTCTCGGCATTGCCGAGTACGCGAGCCACCTCCGGCATGGCGGCGAAGCGCTCCGGCTCGATCTGCGCGGCGCAGCCGGTCACCACGATCGGGCGCTCCGGCTGCTCGCGGGCGAGCCGGCGGATCGCCTGGCCGGCCTGGCGCACCGCCTCCGCGGTCACGGCACAGCTGTTGATCACCGCGACGTCGGCGAGGCCGGCGGCGCGCGCCTGCCGCTCGATCGTCTCGCTCTCGACGAGGTTGAGCCGACAGCCGAAGGTGACGAGCTCGACGGCCATCAGGCGACGGCGGCGAAGAGCCCGGGCTCCAGCACGCCTTCCCAGTCGAGCGCGGCCGGGCCGGTCATCAGCACATGGCCGTCGCTCTCGCGCCATTCGATCACGAGATCACCGCCGGGCAGGCTGACGGTCGCCTTCCGGTCCGACAATTCACGGCGCACCGCCGCGACCAGCGCCGCGCAGGCGCCCGAGCCGCAGGCGCGGGTGATGCCGGCGCCGCGCTCCCAGACCCGCAGCACGATATGGTCGGGCGCCTTCACCGCGGCCAGGCCGATATTGGCGCGATCCGGGAAGATCGGATGGTTCTCCAGCAGCGGGCCGATCTGCTCCAGGTTGAAGCGATAGGGATCGTCGACAAAGAAGACGGCGTGCGGATTGCCCATGCTGACGGCGCAGGGCGTGTGCAGGATCGGGTCGTCGATCGGGCCGATCTGAAGCTCGAAGCGGCTTGTGTCCTCGAACGGCTCGGCCAGCGGGATCTCGTCCCAGGCGAGGCGCGGCGCGCCCATGTCGACGGTGAAGACGGCTTCCGACAGGCGCGACACCGGCAAGAGCCCGGCCTTGGTCTGCAAGAGGAGGCCGTCGCTGCCGCCCTGTCCCATCTCAGGGTCGGCGGTCATCGCCCAGGCGACGCAGCGCGTGCCGTTGCCGCAGGCGCCGGCTTCCGAGCCGTCGGTGTTGTAGATGCGGACATACGCGTCGGTGCCTGCCACCTTCGCATCGTGCAGCACCATGAGCTGGTCGAAGCGGGTGCGCTCCTGGCTCGCGATCGCGCGCGCCTCGGCTTCGGTGACGAGATGCTTCGTCCCGCGCAGATCGAGCACGGTGATCTCGTTGCCGAGTCCGTTCATCTTGAGGAACCGGCGATTGGCGAGGGCGTTCATATGGTCACACGTCGTTGATGATGCGGGTATATGACCCTGACGCCGAAAAATTGCCACCCTTCACGATCTTCCTGCCGTAACGGGATCGTCGTAGCTTGCGGCTCGGCGCGAATCGGTCGTGTCAGCTCGGGATGTTCGGGTATGCGGCAATCGAGATTCAGCGCGCTTCTTCTTGCGCTCGCCTTTGCCTACCCGGCTGCCGCGCAGACGCGCGTGGCGCCGCCCACGGCCGTGGAGAGTACGCCGCTCGCCGCACCGCCAGGAGCGGCGACACCGGCACAGAATGCGCAGCCGGCCCAGCAGGCGCCGACCCAGTCTCAGGCCACTCCGCCGGCCCCGGCTGAGCCGCAGCCGGTGCAGCCACCCCCGGCGCCCCAGGGGCAGGTCGTGCCACAGCCGGTCCAGCCCGCTCCGGCGCCGCAGACGCCGATCGAGCCGCAGCCCGTCCAGCCGCCGCCGACCCTGCCCAATCCGCAGCCGGCGCCGCCTGTGCAGCAACAGCAGACCGGCGTTCCGAACCCGAATGCGACGCTCGCCGGCAAGCAGGGCGACCCATCTGACGTGGACGAAATCCCGCTGGTGGCCAAGCCGGTGCTGTTGCTCGCCGGGCAGGCCAGCTGGGATCAGGGTTTCCAGAAGCTGTCGGAGGCGATCGCGCTGCTGCGGGCTGAGGCCGACAAGGCCGGGCTCAAGGTCGCCGGCCGGCCGCTCAGCCTGTTCGTCGAGACCGACGACAATGGCTTCAAGTTCGAGGCGATGCTGCCGGTCGACCGGTCGGTCGAGGCTGGAAAGCCGCTGGCATCAGGCGTGCGCAACGGCCAGTCGCCGGCCGGACGCTCGCTGCGCTTCGTCCACACCGCGCCCTATGACGACATCGATTCGACCTATGAGACGATCACGGCCTATCTCGAGGCCAAGAACATCGTCGTGAAGGACGCCTTCCTCGAGGAATATGTCAGCGATCTCAAGGATCCCGCCGATCCGAACCTCGAGATCAACGTCTACGTCCAGCCGAAATAGGTCTCGTTTCACCCACCAATATGGTTATCCCGGAGAAGCGGCGAAGCCGCGCCGATGCGGAATCGATTTCAGAGCCTTTCCGATAGAGGCTCCGGAATGGGGCCCGGGTCTCCCTCCGGTCGCCCGGGACGACTTGAGCTAATTGGCGAACTCAGGCGGCCCTCATGCCTCCCAGACCAGCCCTGGTCGCATCGGCCGGAAGCGCTCTTCGGGCATCTCCGCCTTGGCCAGGGCGACCTTGAGCGCCTCGGGCGGACGACCGACGCCCTCGTCGGTGAGCTGGAAGGTGCCCCAATGGTGGCCGAGCGCCTGTTCGGCCCGCAGCGAGCGCATCACCTTGACCGCCTCTTCCGGATTCATGTGATTGTCGCTCATGAACCAGCGCGGCTCATAGGCGCCGATCGGCAGCGCCGCAAGGCGGAACGGGCCATGTTCCTGCCCGAGCCGCTCATAGAGCGAGCCGTCATGATAGCCGGTGTCGCCGATATGGAAGAGCTTGCCGGCCGGCGTCTCGATCACGAAGGAGCACCACAGCGCCATGCGCCGGTCGAAGGCGCCGCGGGCCGACCAGTGATAGCTCGGCACCAGCGTGGTGGCGACCTTGTCCGACAGCTCCAGCCGGGCGCCCCAGTCATGCGCCTCGGCCCGGATGCTCGCCTCGCGCGCCTTGACGATCACGTCGTTGCCGAGCGGCATGATCATGCGCGGATTGTCGCGGGCATGCACCAGCGCCAGCGTCTCGACGTCGAGATGGTCGTAATGGTTGTGGGTGACCAGCACGACATCGATCTTCGGCAGATCGGCGAAGGCGACGCCGGGCGCGTTGACCCGCTTCGGCCCGAAGAAGGAGAACGGGCTGGCGCGCTCGGAGAAGACCGGATCGATCAGGATGTTGAGGCCGGCGACCTGATACAGGAACGAGGCGTGGCCGAGATGGACGACGCGCAGGCCCTCGACGCGTGCCGGGGGCTTGTCCTGCGGCGGCGCTTCGTATTGCGCCGGGAAAATCTCGCGTTCGCGCTGCGAGAATTGCCAGCGCAGCACGTCGGTCAGTCCCTTGGTGACAGGCCGGCCGTCGCTGAAGATCACCCCGTCGAAATGGTCGCTGACCGGGCCTTGGTAATAGGGATTGCGCGAACGCGCATAGGAGGCCCAGGCGAGGCCGGTGGAGCCGAGCAGGGCGGGGATGCCAAGAAGGCGCAGGAGTTTTCGGCGGGTCATGGGATCGAGAAATTGGGTGCGGATCGCGCAGCGTCAAGGCTGCCGCTTCCCTTTCAAGACAACTTGATCGCCGTCGCATGCAGCCAGCGCGTCGGCTCCTGGTCGTAGCCGCCGCCGCTGTCTTCGACGATGTCGAGGCTGTGCCAACGCCCGTCGCCATAGGCCGATCGCAGCCAATCGGCATCCGGATAGTTGTAGTAGCGGCCGAAGCGGTCGCGCCCTTCCGCCTCGCCGGCCTTGAAGCTGGCATAGAAGACGCCGCCCGGCCGCAGTGCCCGGCGCACTCTGGCGAGGATGCCGGGCAGGGCAGGGCGCGGGACATGCAGCAGGCAGGCATTGGCCCAGACACCGTCGAAGGCGGCCTCGGCTGTGAGGTCCTCGAACAGCAGCACCGAGACCGGCCGGCCGAGCCGCTGTTGCGCCTGCGCAGCGAGCTCGGGCGAGCCGTCGGTCGCGGTGACGTCGAGGCCGAGCGTCAGCAAGGCTTCGCTGTCCTGTCCGCCGCCGCAGCCGAGTTCGAGGACCAGGCCGCCGGCGGGGAGCAGTCCGGCGAAGCGCCGCAGCCGAGTCTCGCCGAGCTCGCGGTCACGCCCTGCATAGATTTCTGCCTCGGCGGCATAGAAGCCGAGCGTGTCCGCGTCGCGTTCGTTCACTTGTTAGGCTTTCAGTTGCTGCCCGAGCGCACCGCGACGGTGGCGATGCCGGCGCCGATCAGCAGCGTGCCGCCGGCCTTGTTGAACAGGCCGATCGCGCGCGGATTGCCGACGAGGGTGCGGGCGCGCGAGGCGATCAGCGCATAGCCGAAGGCATTGGCGAAGGCGAGGGTGATGAAGGTCGCCTCGAAGATCAGCATCTGCGTCCAGAAATCGGCCTTGGGATCGAGGAACTGCGGCAGGAAGGCGACGAAGAAGGTGATGCTCTTCGGGTTCAGCGCCGTCACCAGCCAGGCATGGCCGAGCATCTTCAGCGCCGAGCTCGCATCCCGGCGCGGCTCGGCATCGAGGCTGCCGCCGGCGCGAAAGAGCTTGACGCCGAGATAGATCAGATAGGCCGCGCCGGCCCATTTCAGCGCGGTGAAGATCGTCGCCGAGGTCGCCAGCAGCGCGCCGACGCCGAGCATGGACAAGGTCATCGCAGTGAAGTCGCCGAGCGCGACGCCGACCGCCATCGGCAGGGCGGTGCGCCAGCCCTGGCCGAGCGCATAGGAGATCACCAAGAGGATGGTCGGCCCGGGGATGACGAGGAGGACGGCGGTGGCGGCGGCGAACGCGGCCCAGCTTTCGAAGGTCATGACGTAGAGGCTCCGCTAAAAACCAGAGCCATCACCAGACCGGGGCGCTTGTAAAGAGGCTTTTTTGATTGCGATCACGGCGCCGTCGTAGGCCTAGAGTGGCGGGCCCCAGCGGAAGGTCGTCGTCCCCCCGCGTACCGGCACCAGCGGCCCGGCCGACATCTCGCGCCGCTTCTCCGGCTCGCCGGCCAATACCAGCGTCCACCAGGCGCCGTAGCGGGTCTGCGGGTTCTTCGCCAAGGCGATGCCGATGCGCGTCGCCTGCGGCATGGAGAGATTGGCCTCGTGGCCGGAGGATTTCTTCCAGCCGTCGAACGCTTCTTGCGTCGAATAATAGCCGGCGCCGAGATTCTCCGCAGCGCGCACCGTATCGAGGCCGGCGGCATTGACGCGGGAATTGAAGCTGCCGCCGGCGCTGTGGGAGAGATCGTCGCTGGCCGCCATCGCGTCGGACTGGCGCTGGGCCATCGCCGTCAGCGTCGAATCGAGTTTGACCGGGCCGAGGCCCTTGCCGGCGCGATAGGCGTTGAGGATGCGCACCGCCTCGGCCGGGTCGGCCTTCACCGCGGCGAGCCGTTCCTGCTTGCGCGGACTCGGAGCCGTGGTTTCGCGCTGCGCCCCGGCGCAGCCGGCCAGAAGCAGGGCGATCAGGAGGGCTGCGCCCGAATGCGTCTTCATCTATGCGGAATCCCGGTCATGTCGCCGTCAGGTGGTGAAGCTGCCTAATGGCGGATTCTGGCGGGATTGTCGCGGCGCCTGCCTGAGACGAGGCGCCGCGCGCTCGCTTGACTAGCCCTGCGCGCCCGAGATCACGCGGCAGAGCGCCTCGCGGACGTAACCTTCGGGTGCGACCTGGCCCTGCTGGACGACGAAGACCGCATCGACCCGCGTGCCGCTGCCACTCTTGCGAGCGGTGATGCGCAGGTGCTGCGGTCGGCCGGAACCGGAGGTCTCCTGGATGGCGAGGACCGAGCTGGTGGCGTTGTCGATGCGCATGTCGGCGAAGCCTTCGGCCGAGACGGCGGCACCGAGATCCTTCAGCACCCGGGCCGGGGCGCGCTTTTGCACCATGTCCCAGGTCTTGTAGGTCAGGCCGGTCAACATCGGCGTGCCGACCACGGAGAAATTGCCTTCGCAGGACTGGGCCTGCACCTGGGTGAGGCCGAGCGCGAACAAGGCGGCGGCAAGGACCGGAAGCTTCATGTCATCTCCGTGATGAGGATCGCGCGCGGCTGGCGCAGCCGCCACTTGCGCGCTTCAGCTTGACTTTCGCCGCATTTACCGGCTTTAACCCGCGCATTCGTTTCGCCGACATCGCCGAAACCTCATCCGCCGACCGGGCCGCTCGCTGAGCTGCCATGAGCCCGGAGGTCAACGCCCGACAGCGCGTCTGCGCCCTCGGGCGCGAAACCGTTTGGCGGATAGCGCAGGTGATGTCGACTTCTTGAGGCCAGGCAAAGCAGGACCGCATGTTCGGCACGCTGAGCGACAGACTTTCCGGTATCCTCTCGGGCCTGACCCGCAGGGGCGCGCTGACCGAGGACGACGTCAACGCCGCGCTGCGCGAGGTTCGCCGGGCGCTGCTCGAGGCCGACGTCGCGCTCGAGGTCGTGCGCAGCTTCACCGACAAGGTGCGCGAGCGCGCCGTCGGCGCCGAGGTGCTGAAGTCGGTCACGCCCGGCCAGCAGGTCATCAAGATCGTCAACGACGTCCTGATCGATACGCTCGGCGGCGAGGGCGAAGGCATCACCTTCGACGCCGTGCCGCCGGTGCCGATCCTGATGGTGGGTCTGCAAGGCTCGGGCAAGACGACCTCGACGGCCAAGATCGCCAGGCGGCTGACCGACCGGGACAAGAAGAAGGTCCTGATGGCCTCGCTCGATACGCGCCGCCCGGCCGCGATGGAGCAGCTCGCCATCCTCGGCAAGCAGGTCGGCGTCGAGACGCTGCCGATCGTCGCCGGCCAGTCGGCCGTGCAGATCGCCAGGCGCGCGATCGAGGCCGGCAAGCTCGGCGGCTACGACGTCGTCATGCTCGACACCGCCGGCCGCGTCACGCTCGACGAGGCGCTGATGGCCGAGGTCGCCGAGGTCAAGGCGGCGACCAATCCGCATGAGGTCCTGCTCGTCGCCGACGCGCTGACCGGACAGGACGCGGTCAACACCGCCCGCGCCTTCGACGGCCGCGTCGGCCTCACCGGCATCGTGCTGACCCGCATGGACGGCGACGGCCGCGGCGGCGCCGCGCTCTCGATGCGCGCCGTCACCGGCAAGCCGATCAAGCTCGTCGGCACCGGCGAAAAGACCGATGCGCTCGAGGACTTCCACCCCTCGCGTGTCGCCAACCGCATCCTCGGCATGGGCGACATCGTCGGCCTGGTCGAGAAGGCTGCCGCGACCGTCGATGCCGACAAGGCGCAGGAGCTGGCGCAGCGGCTCGCCAAAGGCAATTTCGACCTCGGCGACCTGCGCACCCAGCTCCAGCAGATGGAGAAGATGGGCGGCCTCGGCGGGTTGATGGGCATGCTGCCCGGCATGGCGCAGATGAAGAACCAGATCGCCAACGCCAAGATGGACGACAAGGTCATCGCCCGGCAGATCGCGATCATCAATTCGATGACGGCGGCCGAGCGCAGGAATCCCGATCTGCTCAAGAACAGCCGCAAGAAGCGCATCGCCGCCGGCTCCGGCACCTCGCCCGAGGCGATCAACAAGCTACTCAAGATGCACCGCCAGATGGCGGACATGATGAAGCAGATGGCCCGCCAGAAGGGTGGCATGCTCGGCAAGCTCGGCAGCATGTTCGGCCTCGGCGGCGGCGGCATGCCGGCCGGCATGCCCGACCCTTCGAAGATGGATCCCGCCCAGCTCGCCGAACTGCAGAAGCAGTTGGGGGCCGGCGGCGGCATGCCTTCGCTGCCTCCGGGCGGCTTCCCTGGTCTGCCCAAGGGCGTCACCCCGCCCGCCGGCATGATGCCGAAATTGCCCGGCCTCGGCGGTCTGCCCGGCCTCGGCAACCCGTTCGGGGGGAAGAAGAAGTGAGTTGTTCGTCCGCGTTCGGGCGAGGCGTCATGGTCGACCTTGTGTCGACCATCCACGTCTTCGCTGATCGAGCGTGGTGTTCAAGACGTGGATGCTCGGGACAAGCCCGAGCATGACGGTTGAGACCCCGGTCGTGATGGCCGGTCAAGTGAAGCAAGACTGCAAGACTGAAGGAAGAAACAGATGTCCCTCAAGATCCGCCTGACCCGTGGCGGCGCCAAGAAGCGCCCGTACTACCGCATCGTCGTCGCCGACGCTCGCTCGCCGCGCGATGGCCGCTTCATCGAGAAGATCGGCGCCTATGACCCGATGAAGGCCAAGGATTCTCCCGAGCGCGTTGTCCTGGATCTGGAAAAAGCCAAGGCCTGGATCGCCAAGGGCGCCCAGCCGACCGACCGCGTCCTGCGCTTCCTCGACGCCGCCGGCGTCGCCAAGCGCCCGGCCCGCAACAACCCGAACAAGGCTGTTCCCGGCGACAAGGCCAAGGAGCGCGCCGAGAAGAAGGCCGAGAAGAACGCCGCCCCGGCCGAAGCCGCGGCTGAGTGAGCTGCGTGAGCCTCTCCCGTCATGGTCGGGCTTGTCCCGACCATCCACGTCTTCCGTCCCCCAAGGTCGTGTTCAAGACGTGGATGCTCGCCACAAGGGCGAGCATGACGAACTGGAGAGGCATTGCGGCCTTGCGGTCTGACGGTCTGTCCCTGAAGGGCCATCGATGAGCGACGAACTCGTCCTGCTCGGCATCGTCGGCGCGCCGCATGGTGTGCGCGGCGAGGTCCGGATCAAGACCTTCACGGCCGACCCGATGGCGCTGGCTGAATACGGCCCGCTCGTCGACGAGAAGGGCCGGCGTTTCGAGATCGCCGATATCCGGCCCGCCAAGGAAGTGGTCGTCGCCCGGCTCAAGGGCGTGACCAGCCGCGAGGCGGCCGAGCTCTTGAACGGCGTCAAGCTCCATATCGAGCGCTCGCGCCTGCCGGCGCCCGAGGACGAGGACGAGTTCCTGCAGGCCGACCTCGTCGGCTGCAGCGTCATCGGTCCTGACGGAGCCATTCTCGGGACCGTCACCGCCGTCGCCAATTACGGCGCCGGCGACCTCATCGACATCGAGACGCCGGATGGCCGCTCGGTGCTGATGCCCTTCACCAAGGCCTATGCGCCACGCATCGACATCGCCGCCAAGCGCATCGAGGCCCTGCCTCCCGCCGGTCTGTTCGAGGATGACGATGCTGCCTGAGACGCCGGCCAAGGGCCTGATCTTCGACATGGACGGCACCATCGTCGACAATATGCGCTACCATGACGACGCCTGGGAGGTCTGGTACCGCAAGCACGGCCTGCCCTTCGAGCGCGCGACCTTCTCGGCGCGCACGGCCGGCATGGCGATCTCCGACATCATCGGCCCGCATTTCCCTGGCGCCGACGCGGCCGAGCTCGACCGGCTCGCCGAGGAGAAGGAAGGGCTCTACCGCGAGGTCTACGGTCCGCTGGTCAAGCCGCTCGGCGGCCTGATCGACCTGCTCGACCGGGCGCGCGATCATTCCGTCCCGATGGCGGTCGGCACCGCCGCCGCTCCGCCGAATATCGCCCTGATCCTCGACACGCTGTCGCTGCGCCAGCGCTTCGCCACCATCGTCTCGCCGAGCCAGGGCTATCCCGGCAAGCCGCATCCCGACATGTTCCTGGCGGCGGCCGAGCGCATGGGTGTCGCCCCGGCCGATTGCATCGTCTTCGAGGATGCGCCGAACGGCGTCGAGGCGGCGCGGCGCGCCGGCATGCGTGCGGTCGCGGTGCTGACCATGCTGCCGGCCGCGGCCTTCGCCGCCTTCGACAACGTCATCGCCAGTGTCGACGACTATGCGGCGCTGGACGGCAATCCGGCGCTGCGCTTTGCTTGAGCGATGGCATTCCGCGCCTCGGTCCTGACCCTCTATCCCGATATGTTCCCCGGCCCGCTCGGCGCCTCGCTGGCGGGTGAGGGCCTGCGCACCGGGCTCTGGTCGCTGGAGACGCACCAGATCCGCGAGCACGGCATCGGCCGCCATCGCAATGTCGATGACACGCCTGCCGGCGGCGGCGCCGGCATGGTGCTGCGCTGCGACGTGCTGGCGGCGGCGATCGATGCGGCGGTTCCGGCCGACGATACTCGGCCGCGCCTTTTGATGTCGCCGCGCGGACGGCCGCTCAGCCAGCGCATGGTGTGGGACTATGTCGCCGGGGACGGCGTCGTCATCGTCTGCGGCCGCTTCGAGGGCGTCGACGAGCGCGTGATCGAAGGGCGTGGCCTGACCGAGATCTCGGTCGGCGACTACATCCTCTCCGGTGGCGAGATGGCCGCCATGGTGCTGCTCGACGCCTGCGTGCGCCTGATTCCCGGGGTGATGGGCAAGGAAGCCTCCGGTACGGAGGAAAGCTTCGAGAACGGCCTGCTCGAATACCCGCACTATACCCGCCCGCGCGAATGGGAGGGCAGGGGCCTGCCCGAGGCGCTCCTCTCCGGCGATCATGCCCGTATCGCCAGATGGCGGCGCGAGCAGGCGGAGCGGATCACGCGGGAGCGGCGGCCGGACCTCTTGAATCCTTCTCCCCTCGGGGGAGAAGGTGGCAGCGCGAAGCGCTGACGGATGAGGGTAGGATAGGCTCAGCTGGTCCTTGTCTCACCCCGTCGTACCGCCCTCATCCCCTGCCGGACCTTCTCCCCCGAGGGGAGAAGGAAGCGCGTCACGGATAGCTCGTCACCGGCAGGCCTTCCGCCAGCCAGCCCTTGTCCTTGGGATTGCCGAGCAGGCCGCCGCGGACGTCGACCAGATTCGTCCAGCCGCGCCCGACGAGCTTTTTCTGCAAGGTCGAGGTCCGGTTGCCGGTCCGGCAGATCAGCGCGATCGGCTTGCCGGGATGGTCGAGCTTCAGGGCCGCCAGCCTGACCTCGAAGGCGCTGCCGGTCATGTCGAGCTTGATCGCGCCTTCCGGCACGCCGGTGTCGGTCCATTCCTCCGGAGTGCGGATGTCGACGAGGACAAGCTTGCCGGCCTTGGCCGCCTCATGCGCCTCGCGGACGGAGAGCGAGGGCAGGGGTGTTTGAGCCTCGGCGCCGGCCGAAAGTGAGCAGAGGGCGGCGAGAAGAAGGAGCGCACGGCGGTTCATGCCGGAGCGTTATCCAACAGTGCGGACGACTGCAATTCACGAAGCCCGGAAACGGCCGAAGCCACTCAAGGGCGCGACGAGCGAAACCCGGTCTTGTCGGCGTCGGTGATCTCGCGCAGCACCTTGCAGGGCACGCCGGCAGCGATCACCCCGGCCGGGACATCGCGCGTCACCACGCTGCCGGCGCCGATGATCGCATCGTCGCCGATGCTGACGCCCTGCATGATCTGGACGCCGCCACCGACCCAGACCCGGTTGCCGATCGTCACCGGCCTGGCATAGCAGCCGCCCGCCACGCGCTCGGCCGGGTCGATGGCGTGGTTGGAGGTGTAGATGCCGACGCGCGGGCCAAGCAGGACATGATCGCCGATCGTGATTTCGCCGCCATCCAGCATGACGCAGTCGAAATTGGCGTAGAAACTGCGGCCGATGCTGATGTTGAAGCCGAACTCGCAGCGGAAATTAGGCTCGAAAAGCGCCCCGGGGCCGACCTCGCGCAGGAAAGCGCGCAGCAGCGCCTCGCGCTCAGCCTGCGGCTGGCCGAGGCTGCGGTTATAGGCGTCTGTCAGGGTAACGGCCCGGGCCCGCGCTGCGATCAGCTCGGGCGTGAGATCGTCATACATGCGCCCCGAGAGCATCAGGGCGCGCTGGTCGTCGAGTGTCATGCGGATCACGACGAGGCCGGCAGCCGAGCCGCCGGCCTCTGTCCAGTCTCAGCGCAGCTCAGCGCAGAAGCGCTGGATGCGGCGACAGGCCTCTTCCAGCTTCTCGTCCGAGGTGGCGTAGGAGATGCGGAAGTTCGGGCCGAGGCCGAAGGAGGAGCCGTGCACGGCCGCGACCGCTTCGTTCTCCAGGAGGCCCATGACCAGATCCTCGTCGGTCTCGATCTTTTTGCCGTTCGGCAGCGTCTTGCCGATCAGCTCCGAGCAGTCCGGATAGACGTAGAAGGCGCCTTCCGGCGTCGGGCACTTCAGGCCGCGGGTCTGGTTCAGCATGGAGACGACAAGGTCGCGCCGGCGCTCGAACGCCTTGCGGAACACCGGGATGTGCTCCTGCGTGCCGTCGAGCGCCTCGACCGCGGCCCATTGCGAGATCGCCGAGGTGCCCGAGGTCTGCTGGCCCTGGACCAGGTCCATGGCGTTGATCAGGTGCTGCGGGCCCGCCGCGTAGCCGATGCGCCAGCCGGTCATGGCGTAGGACTTCGAGACGCCGTTCATCGTTAGCGTGCGCTCGTAGAGGCCGGGCTCGACCTGGGCCGGGGTGACGAATTTGAAGTCGCCATAGACCAGGTGCTCGTACATGTCGTCGGTGAGGATCCAGACATGCGGATGGCGCATCAGCACGTCGGTCAGCGCCTTCATCTCGGCATGGGTATAGGCGGCGCCCGACGGGTTCGAGGGCGAATTCAGGATCAGCCACTTGGTCTTCGGCGTGATCGCGGCCTCGAGGTCGGCCGGCTGGAGCTTGAAGTTGTTCTCGATCGTCGCCTCGCAGAAGGTCGGCGTACCCCCGCAGAGCGCGACCATCTCGGGATAGCTGACCCAATAGGGCGCAACGCAGATCACCTCGTCGCCCGGGTTCAGCGTGGCGAGCAGCGCGTTGTAGATGACGTGCTTGCCGCCGGTGCCGACGATGGTCTGGCTGGCCTTGTAGTCGAGGCCGTTCTCGCGCTTCAGCTTGCGGGTGATCGCCTCGCGCAGCTGCGGGATGCCGGCGACCGGCGTGTACTTGGTCTCGCCCCGGCGGATGGCGGCGATCGCCGCTTCCTTGATATTGTCCGGCGTGTCGAAATCGGGCTCGCCGACGGAGAGCGAGATCACGTCCTTGCCCTGCGCTTTCAGGTCGCGCGCCTTCTGCGTGATGGTGATGGTCGCAGACGGCTTCACGCGCTTCAGGGCGTCGGCAAGGAAAGCCATGGGAGATCTCCGGGAGGGCAAAGGCGCACGTCGCGGGCGCGGGCGTGGTTTAGGACTCAAGCGCGGCCGCCGCAAGCGCGCGTGCTTGATATCGGTCAGAAACAACGCGAATAGCCGGCGGTGTCCGCATCTCCTCGTCTTTTTCAAAGCGGGCGGTGACGGTAGACGAGATCGTCCGGATCTTCCCTTGGGGCAGACGGGTCGAGCGTCGCTCCGAGTCGCTCCGCGACGGCGATGGACGGGGCGTTGTTCGGATCGATATAGCTGACGAGCGACGGCAGCCCCAGCGCCGTAAAGGCCCAGTCACGCAGCGCCGAGGCGGCTTCGGTTGCGTAACCCTTGCCCTGGTTCCCGTCATAGACGAGCCAGCCCAACTCCTTTTCCGGAAACAGCGGCCCGTGGTTGATGCCCACCTGGCCGATGCATTCCCCGGTTTCGCTCAGGTCGATCATGAGCGCGCCGTGCCCGAAAAGCTGCCAAAGGGCCAAATCGTGACAGAACAGCCCCCAGGCGGCGCGTGTATCGAATGGGCCTCCCATCCCGGCAGAGCGCGGCGAGGCCAGAAACCGCGCATAGGCTGGGAAATCATCGATGATCTGCATGCGCAAAATCAGGCGCGGCGTGCGGATATTGGCGATGCCGCTCCCGGGCATGACCCGCGCGCTCCAGAGTTGGCTCATCGTCGATCTCAGGCTCTCGTATCGGGAAAGTCAGCTGTTCTGACGTTTCCGGCGGGCGTTTGGAAGAAGCTGCCGCGACGCTTTGCCGAGCGGAGCCGTATCGCATTGGCCGGAAACGTGCATGGTGGCCGGAGGCTGGGGAGCCAAAAGGCAACCGCGCGCGCTGGTGCGCAGAAAGCTCGAGCATGAAGCTCAAGATCGGCTACGAACTGGACTACGACTTTCCGCAGCCGACCCCGATGATCCTGATGCTGCACGTGCATTTCAGCCGGGTCTCGGATCTCGCCATGCCCGACCATATGCGTATCCAGCCGCCGGTACCGGTCACCGCCTACCGCGACGGCTTCGGCAACTGGTGCAGCCGCCTGGTGGCGCCGCAGGGTAAGATGCGCATCTCCGCCGATGCGGTGATCAGCGATAGCGGCCTGCCCGAGACGTTCGATCGTTCGGCCGGGCAGGTGCCTGTGGAGCGCCTGCCGGAAGAGTGCCTGGTCTTCCTGCTCGCCAGCCGGTTCTGCGACAGTGATCGCCTGCTCGATCTCGCCTGGGAGCTTTTCGGTCATACGCCGCCGGGCGCGGCGCGGGTGCAGGCGATCTGCGACTTCGTCAACCAGCGCATCGCCTTCGACTATATGGACGCCAGCGTCACCCGCAGCGCCTCCGAGGCCTATCGCGAAGGGCGCGGTGTCTGCCGCGACTATGCCCATCTCGCCATCGCCTTCTGCCGGGCGATGAATATCCCGGCGCGCTACTGCACCTGCTATCTTGGCGATGTCGGCACGGAGCCGCCCTATCCGCCGGGCGATTTCGCCGCTTCCTTCGAGGCCTTCCTGGATTGCGGCTGGCAGATGTTCGATCCGCGTAACAATGTCCCCCGCATCGGCCGGGTGCTGATCGCACGCGGACGCGATGCTGCCGATGTCGCGATCGCCACCACCTTCGGGCCGAACACGCTGAACGGATTCAGGGTCTGGACGGACGAGGTCGCCGAGGCGACCTGAGGCTGATTCGCCAGGACCTATCTGTCGAGGAGTGGGGCAGTCTTGGCCTTCTTCGCCCGCAGCGGCGTTTTGCGGACCAGCCCCTTACGGGTTGCCGGAGGGGTGCCCTCGGGCACTGGTTCTGCCTGTACAGCCGAGACAGCTTGCACGGGAGCCGGCTGCTGTGCCGGCTTCTCGGGCTGGATAGGGTCGATCGTGCGGAAGCGGATCATTTCTTCTTCGGACCCGCCGCTGCCTTAGCGACGGCCGAGGCGAAGCCCGCCGGAGGGGTCGCGCTCGCCTTCGGCTTGTCTTTCTTGGGCTTCTTGGCCTCGCGATTGCTGCGCTGCTCGCCTTTTGCCATGTCTCGTCTCCTTCGGTCGGAATGTCAGGCGTCGCCACTTCGAATCGAAGGGGCTCGAACCTGTGCTGGTCGGGACGGCTGCGGGTCTCAACTCATGGCGGCCGGCTTCCGGCTGCCGCGGCCGGCCCGCGGAATCGGGCCGGAAGTCGAAGCAGAAGCGGAGCCTAGGGCAGAGTCGCGGCGAGAGCACGCGCTTTCTTGACGGGACCACCCCGCTCAGGCGGCCTCGCGCAGGCGCTCGCGACGGCGCAGGACTGTCGCAACCGCGACGGCATTCCAGCGTGGCCGCCCGAAGCAGGGAAAACCGCGCCGGTTGAGGCGGCGGGCAATATCGGCAGGATCGCCGATGCCGGCGTCGACAAGCTGGTCGATCAGTGCGCCGGCGGCTTCCAGGAAAATGGCAAGCAGCGCCCTGTCGAGGTCGCGGCTCGCCTTGTCGGCACTGGGCATACCCTCAATGGACGCCCATGCCATAGCTCGGCTCGACTCCGTTCGGGGAGATCAGCACGGCATTTGGGTGGCCGCCCTCGGAGAGGGCGAAGCGCACCGCCTCCTTCTGATTGCGGAAGATGCCCTCACTGCGGCCTTCGAGGTCGCGCGCGACCCAGAAGCCGTGGCTGGACTGGCCGACCAGGAAGAGATGGCTCTCGCCATTGAGCGGCTGCAGCGGCTTGAATTGTCCCATGATGATGCGATCAGTTCGGCAAGGCGAACCAGGCGCGCAGGCCGATGAAGGCGGCGGCTGCCAGTGCGAACACGGCGAGCGCGACCATCTCGGCGCAGAGGATTCCAACGGCCGGGCGGCGGCTGGCGACGCTGTCATAGACGGCGCGGGCGCGGCGCTGCTGGCTGGTGCGGAACAAGTTGGTGTTCATCGACATATCGACCTCCATCGATGCCGATGATGTAGGTCCGCCCCCGATAAGGCCGCCATGCGGAAGGTGTTTTGAGGCATAAGGCCGGCATAAAGGCTTGCGCAGGGGCCGTTCGGCTGCGATGCCGGCACCATGGACGCTCCCACGACGATCGTGATCTACATCGACGCCGACGCCTGCCCGGTGAAGCCGGAGGTCTATCGCGTCGCCGAGCGGCACCGGCTCAAGGTCTTCGTCGTCGCCAACAGCTTCATGCAGGTGCCGCGCGAGCCCTGGATCGAGCGCGTCGTCGTGCCCGGCAATTTCGATGCCGCCGACGACTGGATTGCCGAGCGTGCCGCCCGCGGCGCGATCGTCATCACCGCCGACATTCCGCTCGCCGACCGCTGCATCAAGGCCGGCGCCGATGTGATCGGCCCGACCGGCAAGCCCTTCACCGAGGCCTCGATCGGCATGGCGCTGGCGACGCGCGACATGATGGAAGACCTGCGCGCCATGGGCAGCGTCAGCGGCGGGCCGAAGCCGTTCTCGCAGAAGGATCGCTCGGCCTTCCTGCAGGCGCTGGACGTCGCGGTGCAGCGTCTGAAGCGGGCGGGGTTTGCGGCGTAACGCCCGTCATGCTCGGGCTTGACCCGAGCATCTCAGGACGGAGGAGGCTCCGATGAGTGCCTTCTCGTCACGAGATTCTCGGATCTGCGCTTCGCTCCGTCCGAGAATGACGGCGGCGGTAGCCGGCTGCTGGACGAAAAATCTCTTTGCCCCTAATCCTGCCGCGAAAGCCCGTCTCCCAATCGGGCTCCCGGGAGGAAATTCATGTCGTTGACCCGCCGTTCCACGCTCGGCCTCGTTGCCGGCGCCGTCTTCGCTCCGGCCATCGTCCGGGCGCAGAGCTATCCGTCGAAGCCGATCACCCTGGTCGTGCCCTATCCGGCGGGCGGGCCGACCGATGCGATCGCGCGCTTCGTCGCCCAGGACCTTTCGACCTCGATCGGCCAGAACGTCGTCGTCGACAACCGCGCCGGCGCCTCGGGCGCGGTCGGCACCCGCGCTGTCGCGCATGGCGCTGCCGACGGCCACACCTTCATCTTCGGCAACAACCAGACGCACGGGAACAACATGTTCCTGCTGAAGGACCCCGGCTATGACGCGGTCAAGGATTTCGCGCCGGTCGCCGGTGTCGGCGCCTTCGAGCACGCCTTCGTCGTCCGCAACGACCTGCCGGCCAAAAACATCAAGGAGCTGATCGCGCTCGCCAAGGCCGATCCGGGCAAGCTCAACTATGGCTCGACCGGCGTCGGCTCCGGCTCGCACCTCGCCATGGAGCTGTTCATGCAGCGTACCGGCATCAAGATGACGCATGTGCCGTTCAGGGGCGCGGCGCCTTTGGTGCAGGAGATCATCGGCGGGCGCATCGACATCGCCAATTCGACGCTGCCGTCCGTGCTGGAGCAGATCAACGCCGGCAATCTGCGCGCGATCGCGCTGGCGAGCCCGGAGCGCAATCCGCGCGCCAAGGACATCCCGACCCTGCGCGAGCAGGGCGTGAGCGATGCCGACGCCGACAGCTGGGCCGCCTTTTTCGCTCCCGCCGCGACGCCGGCGCCAGTGCTCGACACGCTGTCGAAGGCCGTGCTGGCCTCGCTCGCCAAGCCGGCGATCGCCGAGCAGATCCTCAAGCTCGGCTTCACGCTCAAGGTCCGCGACCCTGCCGCCTTCCGGCCCTATCACCAGCAGGAAATCGCGACCTGGGAGAAGATCATCAAGGAAGCCGGCGTCAAGCCGGAGTGAGCCTTCCGATGGGCGTGCCTACGTCGCTGCCGCGCCGGCTCGTGCTGGTCGCGCTCGCCGGGCTGCCGTTTGCGGCGACCGGGGCGGCGCGAGAGAGCGCAGACGCCCTGTGGGATGCGCTTGCCACGCCTGGGCACATCGCGCTGCTGCGTCATGCCGAGGCTCCCGGGGTCGGCGATCCGGCCGGCTTCCGGATCGGCGACTGCGCGACGCAGCGCAATCTTGGCGAGCAAGGCCGCGCACAGGCCCGCCGGATCGGGGATGAGTTTCGCCGGCGCGGCGTGCGCGTCGGCCTCGTGCTCACGAGCCAGTGGTGCCGGGCGCGCGACACCGCGCAGCTCATGAGCCTGGGGACCGTCGAGGACGCACCCGAGGCGCTGAACTCCTTCTTCGGCCGCTCCGGCGAGCGCGAGTCTGCAACGACTGCGCTCCGACGGCGGCTGTCCAGCCTGCCGCGCGATGCGGGAACGGTCGTGATGGTGACCCATCAGGTCAACATCACTGCTCTGACCGGAGTGTTCCCCAGGTCGGGCGATATCGTGGTGCTGCGTCGCGAGCCTGACGGAGGCATCAGCGTACGCGGCACGATCCCCGCACCGTGACGGCCAGCGAGAAAAGGGCGATGCGATGAACCTGATGCCAAAGCTCGCCGCCCGCGCCGAGGCCGGCCGTCCCGTTCGCTGCGCCCTGATCGGCGCCGGCAAGTTCGGCTCGATGTTCCTGGCCCAGGTCCCGCATATCGAGGGGCTGGAGGTCGCGGCGATCGCCGATCTCGATCCCGAGCGGGCGCGTCAGGCCTGTCGCACCGTCGGCTGGGACGAGGCCCGCATCGCCGCCACGCGCTTCGTCGACAGCGGCGTCGCCGCCGCGGAAATGGATGGCGTCGAGGTGGTGATCGAGGCGACCGGGCATCCGGCCGCCGGCGCCCGCCATGCGCTCGCCGCGATCGCGGCCGGGCGCCATGTCGTGATGGTCAATGTCGAGGCCGATGTGCTGGTCGGCCCTGTTCTTGCAGCCAAAGCGAAGGCTGCCGGCGTGGTCTATTCCATGGCCTATGGCGACCAGCCCGCCCTTGTCGCCGAGATGGTCGACTGGGCCAGGGCCTCCGGCTTTACCGTCGCGGCCGCCGGCAAGGGTACCAAGTATCTGCCAGCCTATCACCGCGTCACGCCGGACGAGGTCTGGGGCCATTATGGGCTGACGCCGGAAGCGGCGAAGGCTGCTGGCATGAACCCGCAAATGTTCAACTCCTTCCTCGACGGCACCAAATCGGCGATCGAGATGGCGGCGATCGCCAATGCCAGCGGTCTCGACGTGCCGGAAAATGGCCTCGCCTTCCCGCCCTGCGGTGTCGACGATCTCGCCCATATCCTGCGGCCGAAGGCGGCCGGCGGCCAGCTCGAGCATGACGGCATGGTCGAGGTCGTCTCCTCGCTGGAGCGCGACGGGCGGCCGGTCTTCCGCGACCTGCGCTGGGGCGTCTATGTCGTGCTGAAGGCGCCGAACCCCTATGCCGCCGCCTGTTTCAAGCAGTATGGGCTGCCGACCGATTCCACCGGCCTCTATGCGGCGATGTACAAGCCCTTCCATCTGATCGGGCTCGAACTCTCGCTCTCGGTGCTGAACGCGGCGCTGCGCGGCGAGCCGACGGGGGCGACCAAAGGCTGGCGCGGCGATGCAGTTGCGACCGCCAAGCGCGATCTCAAGGCAGGCGAGATGTTGGACGGGGAGGGCGGCTACACCGTCTATGGCAAGCTGATGCCGGCCGCCGCCAGTCGCGCGGCGAAGGCGCTGCCGATCGGCCTGGCGCATGGCGTGACGTTGAAGCGTGACCTTCCGGCTGGCGCGGTGGTCACCAGCGCCGACGTTGCATTGGACGAAACCTCGCAGATCGTCTCACTTCGGCGTGAACTCGAAGCAACCGGCGGCTGAATCGTGCATTCTCTTTGAACGGGTCGCCCCGGATCGGCATGGCTGAAGCCGTTCGTCCGGAGTGACCCATCATCAGGAGATGTCGATGCGCCCCGTTTTTGCTGCCGCCCTTGCTTCCACCCTTGCGGCAGCGCCTGCCATGTCGCAGCAGCGCTACCCGTCGAGCGCAGGCGAACTCGTGGTCGAGACGGTGGCGAGCGGGCTAGAGAACCCCTGGGGCCTCGCCTTCCTGCCCGATGGACGCATGCTGGTGACGGAGCGGCCGGGCCGTCTTCGGCTGGTAGGCAACGACGGCAAGCTTTCGGCGCCGATCTCGGGCGTACCCAATGTCGTCGCGCGCGGGCAGGGCGGCCTGCTCGATGTCGTGCTCGATCCGAACTTTGCCCAGAACCGCTACATCTATCTCTCCTTCGCCGAGCCGCGCGCCAACGGCAACGGCACCAGCGTCGCCCGCGCCCGGCTCAGCGCCAACGGCAACGCGCTTGAGGGACTGAGCGTGATCTTCCGGCAGATGCCGACGATCGCCAGCAACATGCATTTCGGCTCGCGTCTGATCTTCGACCGTACCGGCGCGCTCTTCGTCACCGTTGGCGACCGCTACAGCCAGCGCGACCAGGCGCAGAACCTGGAGAACCATATCGGCAAGGTCCTGCGCATCAAGCCGGAGGGCGGCGCGGCAGAAGGCAATCCGAAGAAGCCGGGCTGGGCGCCGGAGATCTGGTCGATCGGTCATCGGAACGTGCAGGGCGCGGCGCTGCATCCGCAGACCGGCCAGCTCTGGACGGCCGAGCACGGCGCGCGCGGCGGCGACGAGGTCAACACACCCAAGGCCGGCCTGAACTATGGCTGGCCGGTCATCACCTATGGCATCGACTATTCCGGCGTGAAGATCGGCGACGGCACGGCTAAGCCCGGCATGGAGCAGCCGCTGTTCTACTGGGACCCGTCGATCGCGCCCTCGGGCGCCGCCTTCTACACCGGTGACAGATGGCCGGCCTGGAAGAACTCGCTCTTCGTCGGCGCGCTCGCCGGCCAGTTGCTGTCGCGGCTCTCGACCGATGGCGAGAAGGTCACCGGCGAAGAGCGCCTGCTGAGCAATCTCGGCGAACGCATCCGCGACGTCCGGCAAGGGCCGGACGGTTTTCTCTACCTGCTCAGCGACGACTCGAACGGCAAGGTGCTGCGCGTCAGGCCGGTGCGGTAAGTCACTCCGTCATTGCGAGCGAAGCGAAGCAATCCAGAGCGGCAGCGCTCGACATCCTCCTTGGATTGCTTCGTCGCTATCGCTCCTCGCAATGACGGGAAGGGCCCGTCACGGCCCACAATCCCATTCACGCTCGACGACGAAGACCTTGCGGGTCGCGAGGTGTCCGTTGGTGTCGTAGAGATCGCCGACATAGTACTCGGTGCCGGCCGCGTCGCGCACGCTGCGGTCGACCTGCAGCGACCAGCCATAGCCCACACGGTTTCCGCCCTTCCAGTCGCGATGCAGATTGCCGGTCGAGGCCGAGGCGAGGATGCGAGCGCGCTCGTCGCTCGGCGAGCAGGTCGGTCCGGCAAGGGCGGCGCCGGAGAGAGTGGCAAGACACAGGGCGAGCGTCATCGGCTTGAGCAAGGCAGGCATCCTTCGAGGCAATCCGGGGAGAATCAGGTGATCTCGGCGAGCCGTGTGTCGAGCGACAGAACGAGGCACCAATGTGGCTCGAAGTCGGCTCCCAGCGGCCAGATCTGCTCCTTGAAGATCGTCAGCATGACCGCCTGATAACGCTCGAACCAGTCGCGCTGGCAAAGCACGAACTTGGTCGCGCCGACAATGGTCTCCCGGTCGATGATGCACAGCGGAACGATGTCGGGATTGGCCGAGAGATACTCTTGCACCGCGACCATCAATGTCGGGTAGCCGGGGTGCAGCATGTCGTCGAGCACGATCAGCCCGCCCTCGGAAAGGCAGGCGGTGGCGAGCGCCAGATCCTTGCTCAAGGCCGCGCGCGAATGCTCGCCATCGATATGGATGAAGCGCAGCTTCTCGCCGCGGGCATGGCCGATCAGTTCTGCCGGCAACATCGTGCCGGCATCGGCTTTGATGGTAACACGGCGCTCGGGCGCGATGCCGTGCATCAGGCAGTTCGCCTCGAAGCGATCCTTCACCTCAGGATTTGGCCATTCGAAGATGTCGATGCCGAGGGCAAGCTCGCCAGGCTCCAGCGCATGCGCCAGCGCGATGAAGAAGCGACCTTCGAAAGCGCCGATTTCGGCGATCGGCCCGCCGACCCCCTCTTCCGTCTGCAAACGCAGCAGCCGCGCGCAGATTGCCGCCGCAAAGCGCGAGGACATGCCGACGACGCTGCCATAGCCCTCGGCGAGATAGGCTTCGACGGCAGGGTGTCCGGAGTGCGGGATCGGCGCCATCGCTCAGGCCTTGGCGTGGAAGATGAAGAAGGCGCCGGCCGCGATCAGCGCAAAGCCGATCGCATGGTTCCAAGTCAGCTGCTCCTTGAGCCAGAACACGGAGAAGCCGGCGAAGACGCAGAGCGTGATCACCTCCTGCATCGTCTTCAGCTCGGCGGCCGAATAGACGCTTGAGCCGATGCGGTTGGCCGGTACGGCGAGCATGTATTCCGGCAGCGCGATCATCCAGCTCGCCAGGATCGCCAGCCAGATCGCCGTGCTCTTGTAGGAGAGATGGCCGTACCAGGCGAAGGTCATGAAGACGTTCGAGCCGATCAGCATGGCGATCGGCAAGAGATGGGCGGCGCTGAGGGTTGGCATGGCAGGGTCCGGATTTGCGCAGGATCGGCGGGATCAACGGCTCAGCCGTAGCGGAGTTTCATCGTCAGGATGATCAGCACCAGCGCGAGCGTCACCGTATTGGCACCGATCAGCGGCCATGAGGCGATCAGCACGCCATAGATCAGCCAGAGCACGATGCCGGTGGCAAAAAGCGCCTGCGTCCACAGCGAGATGCCGCTGGTGTCGCGCGTCTTGATTGTCTGCCAGGCCTGCGGCAGCCAGCAGAAGGTGGTGAGCAGGGCGGCGCAGAAGCCGAGCGCTTCGATGGCGGCGGTAGACATGCGGGCCTGCGGCGATTCGCGCGGAAGAAGAGGTCGATCAGACATAGCCGGTTTCGGCGTTCCGCGCGCGGCAGGCCTCGCATGGTTAACCTCCGTTAACCGCAGCGCCCTAGTTTTGCGTCAATCCTGCGATTCGGTGGACTTATGCGCACATTGATCCTGGCCTTGCCTCTCGTCCTCGCCGCCGCGACCGCGGCCCGGGCCGATTTTGACTCCTGCGTCGCCGGCCTGCGTTCGGCCGCTGCGGCCAAGGGCGTCTCCGGCGCCACCTTCGATCGTGCCATGGCGGGCGTCACGCCCGACATGAAGGTGATCGAGGCGATGAACAACCAGCCGGAGTTCAAGACCCCGATCTGGGACTATCTCGGCACGCTGGTCGACGAGGAGAAGGTCGCGGAAGGCCGCTCGATGATGCGCCAGCACGCCTCGACGCTCGCCGCCGCCGAGCAGCGCTTCGGCGTCGACCGCCATACGATCGCAGCGGTCTGGGGCGTCGAGAGCGATTTCGGCAAGGCCCGTGGCAAGATGCCGCTGGTCCAGGCACTCTCGACCGGCGCCTGCCTGGCGCCGCGCCGCAACGCCTTCTTCAAGGGCGAGCTGATCGCTACCTTGCAGATCATCCAGCGCGGCGATGTCCGCCCCGAGCGATTGTTCGGCTCCTGGGCCGGTGCCTTCGGCCACACCCAGTTCATCCCCTCGACCTATCTCAGGCTCGCCGTCGATGGCGATGGCGACGGAAGGCGCGACCTTGTCGACTCGATCCCGGACGCGCTGCACTCGACCGCCAATTTCATGGACAAGGCCGGCTGGGTCACCGGCGCGAGCTGGGGCTATGAGGTGCGGGTTCCGGGTAGCTACTCCGGCGGGACGGGCCGTAATCCCAAGCGGCCGGTGTCGCATTGGGCGAGCCAGGGCATCGTCAAGTTCGACGGTTCGGCGCTGACCGGCTCCGGCAATGCCGGCCTGCTGATGCCCGCCGGCCGCAGTGGCCCGGCTTTCCTCGTCTTCAAGAACTACGATGCCGCCTACAGCTACAACGGCGCGGATTCCTATGCCTTGGCCATTTCCCTCCTTTCCGATCGCCTACGCGGCCGGCCGGGCGTGCAGGGCGAGTGGCCGACCGACGACCTGCCGCTCTCGCGCGAGCAGCGCCGCGAATTGCAGCGCCTCTTGATCCAGCGCGGCTACAATGTCGGCGAGCCCGATGGCGCGGTCGGCGCGCTGACGCGGGCGGCGATCAAGGATGTCGAGAGCAAGGTCGGCATGCCGCAGACCGGACGCCCGGGCGAGAAGGTGCTGAGGGCGCTGAAGGGCGGGCGGGTCTGAGGGCCGCTTCCTAGCTGGAGCGGCTGCTTCCGGCCCGTCTCGGACGCTGTTGCGAGCCCCGCCACCCATATTCCGTGGCTCTCGGACGGACGTGTTCGGGCGTGCGGAGCAGGACGAGCGGATGCACAATGGCTCATGCCTATGTGGAGCGGCCACGCGCATCATCCTTAGCCTCGCCGCGCCACAGCACGCGGTGCAGCAGAGATGATCCCGGGAAACGGTCCCCTATTGGACGCCGGTCACCGGGATTGGCGGAGCCTCATTGCACCCCGGCTTTCTCCCCTGGGCCTGCCTTGCCGCGCCAAGCCGTGGCCGGAGGACGACGCTTACAAGCCTGCGCGCGACGGGCCATAAACTCGCTCTTAACCTTAGTCAGTCATTTCCTCGGAAGAGTGGTGGCTTCGCACGGGCTGTGGCTGCTGCGGTGCGAGGGTGACACACCATGCGGCTGATCGTCGGCGCAATCATTGTCTTCGTCTGCGTCTTCGGCAGCTACGCGGCGATGGGTGGCCACCTCGAGGTCCTTTGGCAGCCGTTCGAGTTCGTCATCATCCTCGGTGCAGCGATCGGTGCCTTCATCATCGGCAATCCCCCGCCGGTGCTCAAGGCCGTGCCGTCCATGCTCGGCACGATCTTCAAGGGCTCCAAGTACAGCCAGGAATGCTATGTCGAACTGCTAGGGATGCAGTATTCCCTGTACAAGCTCGTGAAGCAGAAAGGCATGCTCGCCGTCGAGCCGCATATTGAAAATCCGAGCGAGTCGACGCTGTTCAATGCCTTCCCGACTTTTGCTGCGAACCATCATGCGGTCGAGTTCGTCTGCGACTACATGCGAATGTTGACACTTGGCGCCAACAACGCCCACGAGATCGATGCTCTCATGGACGAGGAACTGGAGACGCATCACCAGGAGCAGGAGCGTCTCGTTTCGGCCATGCAGTCGATCGCCGACGGAACACCGGCGCTCGGCATCGTCGCGGCCGTGCTCGGCGTGATCAAGACGATGGGGGCGATCAAGGAGCCGCCGGAGGTGCTGGGACATCTGATTGGCGGCGCGCTCGTCGGCACCTTCTTCGGCGTCTTCGTCGCCTACGGCTTCTTCGCGCCCATGGCGTCGTCGCTCAAAAGCACCTTCGAGGCTGAGGCCAAATACTTCCTGTCACTCAAGGCGGGTCTCCTCGCCCATATCAGCGGCCAGCCGCCGGTGATGGCGGTCGAATTCGCCCGCAAGGCGCTGATGAGCGACGTCCGCCCGACCTTCAGCGAAGTGGAAGCGGAAACCGCCAAACTGGCCGCGTAGATCCGGCCCAATCTCCAGTAGGGACTCGATGGCCAAGCCCGCCCAGACGATTATCGTCAAGAAGGTCAAGAAGGCCGCTCATGCGCACCATGGCGGAGCCTGGAAGATCGCCTATGCGGACTTCGTGACCGCGATGATGGCGTTCTTTCTGCTGATGTGGCTGATCAGCATGACGACGCAGGAGCAGAAGGAAGGCCTGGCGGAATACTTCGCGCCGACGTCCGCTCTGAGCCCGGGCACCAGTGGCGCTGGCGGCATCCTGATGGGCACTGCCCTGGACAAGGCAGGCAATAAGGCGTCGGCGCCCCGCGACTCGGCGAAGGGCACGACCGGGCAGGACGACAAAGCGCGCCTGACCAGCTCGGGCGGCGCCAGCGACCGCGAGGACAGCCGCCGGGCCGCCGCCGTGCAAACCAACTACAGCGCCATAGCGAGCCTTCGGCAGGCGCTCCAGAGCATGCCCGAAATTGCCGAGCTTTCGCGCAACATCGTGATCGAGCAGACCAAGGACGGGGTGAACGTTTCCCTCGTGGATGATAACGGCCGCTCCATGTTCCCCGAGGGCTCTGTCGACCCCTATGAGCGCACCCGTCGCGTGCTGGAGGCGCTGACGCCCACTCTGCGCCAGCTGCCCAACCAGCTGTCTGTCGCCGGCCACACGGCCGCCGCCCGCCCGGGTTCCGCGCGGGTTGTCGGTTCCTGGAACCTCACCACCGGGCGCGCGCTCGCCGTGCGCGAGATCCTCTCGGGTGCCGGGCTCCCCAACGACCGCTTCACGTCCGTGATCGGACGCGCCGACACCGAGCCGCTCTTCCCCGACAATCCCTACATCCCGCCGAACCGACGGGTGACGATCACGCTGCTCAACGCGCAGCCGCCGCTGCCTCCGGGCCTCTTTCCCTGACGACAGGGCGCCTCGGCAGCCTGAGAGTCCGGTTGAGATCAAGCTCAGCGGCTGACACGACGTAAGAGGCTGACCCTTGCGACGTGGATCATGGCGTCGGAGACGTCGATGGGCTGCGCGAGGTCACGGACCGGGCGCCGCGGGCAGTTGTCTACGGCAATTGCGCGCACGGTGCCAATCTGTCGATCGGCACCGAACGGGCCCCGTGATCGGCCCGCAATGTCGGAACACCTTAGTCGTAGGGCTCTGCGGCGAGCGGCCGGCCCGGCAAAGCCGGTCGGGGTTGCGCCAGTGCGGCCGGTCGTGAGCTCCCCGGCCTAGCTTGGCGCGACGACAAACTTCTGTAACGGTTTACACATGCCGCCGCCAAGGCCATCCTGTCCCCAAGGCGACAAAACGCCATCAGGGAGGTGACCATGTGCCGGATCTTCTCGGCCCAGACCGCCGATCGCTATGCCTATCAGACGCGCTCGATCCGCCTTGGCGGACATGCGACCTCGATACGGCTCGAAGCTGCCTTCTGGGACATCCTGGAAGAGATCGCGCTGCTGCAGGGTGTGACGCTCGGGCGCTTCCTCAGCAAGCTGCATGACGAGGTGCTGGAGTTCCAGGAGGAGGAGATGAACTTCACCTCGCTGCTGCGCTGCGCCTGTCTGACCTATCTCGCCGAGGTTCGCAGCCATGAGAGCGATTGCGAGACGCTGCAGCGCGAGGCGGTGCAGGCCTTCCATACGGCGGCCGAATAGGGCGCAGGAGAAGTTTCTCCCACTGTTTTGAATTGTAGTAGTCCTATACTACCCGCCCGCTCCGGGGCGCTCCTAAGCTCTCTCGACCTTAACCGAAGAGGTCCAGAGCCTTGGCTTCAGCTATCGACGAGCGCACGCCGCAACGGCGCCGTGCGGGCGCCAATCCGGACAGCCTGACAGCTACGGCCGTCTGGGTCGCTCTTGTTTGCTGCGCAACGTGGCCTGCCATGGCGCAGGAGGTCGACCCCGCCAGGGCCAAGGCGCAGTTCCTGTCGAGTTGCGGGGTCTGCCACACTGCCGAGAAGGGCGGGGCCAACCGGCAAGGCCCCAATCTGCACGACATCGTCGGCAAATCGGCGGCGGCACGAGGCGACTTCAAGTTCTCAGAACCGCTGAAGAGTTCCGGCTTCACCTGGGACGAGGCGACGCTCGACCGCTGGATCGAGGACGCCGCGGCGATGCGGCCGGGCACGACCATGGCCTACCGCCAGCGCGATGCCGAACGGCGCAAGCTCGTCATCGCCTATCTCAAGACCCTGACAGAGCCGAAATAGGAGCCATACGTGGCCAAAGCCATCCACATGATGATCCGCGTGCTCGACGAGGGACGCTCGCTCGCCTTCTACGAGACGGCCTTCGGCCTAGCGGTGGCGGACCGGTTCGGCTTCGACGGCTTCACTTTGGTCTATCTGCGCAATCGCGAGGCCGATTTCGAGGTCGAGCTGACGATCAATCACGCTCGCACGGAGCCCTATGTACTCGGCGACGGCTACGGCCATGTCGCCTTCGCGGTCGAGGATCTCGACGCCGAGCATGCCCGCCTCGTTGCGGCGGGGCTCGCGCCCAACCCGATCAAGGACTTCCATCGCGAGGGCGCGCTGCTGGCCCGCTTCTTCTTCATCCAGGACCCCGACGGCTACAAGATCGAGGTCCTCCAGAAACACGGCCGCTACCGCTAGCGCAGGCACCTAACCGGCGCAGCGGAGAAACGCGCCGGGAAAAACGGGAGGACACCATGGCCAGACTGCACGAAGCCGCGCCGACTGCGACGATGGACCGTCGCCGCTTCATCGCCGGGACGGGTGCTGCCGCAATCGCGATATCGGGTGGCGCACTGATCCATGCCGGCGAGGCCTGGGGGCTGGAGGTCAAGGCACTGAAGCCGGAGACCATGCTGACGCTGATCAAGCTGGCGCGCGACATCTACCCGCATGACCGGCTCGCCGACCGCTTCTACGCCGTTGCGATGAAGTCCTACGACGAGAAGGCGGCGAAGGACGCAGCCGCGAAGGGCGACACCGAGCGGGCCGTCGCCGAGCTCGATGCCCTCGCGCAGAAGCAGCACAAGCTTCCCTATGCGCAGGTCGGCTGGGAGAGCCAGCGAGTGAATCTGCTGCGCGCCATCCAGAAGGGCAAGTTCTTCCAGGGCGTGCGCGGGAGCCTCGTCGTCTCGCTCTACAACCAGCCCGAGATTTGGCCGGCCTTCGGCTACGAGGGGGAGAGCGCCTCGAAGGGCGGCTACCTCGCCCGCGGCTTCGGCGACATCACCTGGCTCTGAAACCATAAAATCGGGAGGAGGCAGCCATGGCTGCGACATTCGATCTGAACGACGATACCGTCGTCGTGGTCGTCGGCTCCGGCGCCGGCGGCGGCACGCTCGCCACCGAGCTGGCGCTCAAGGGCATCAAGGTGGTCTGCCTCGAGGCGGGCAAGCGCCATGAGATGGAGGATTTCCTCAACGACGAATGGGCCTCCTTCGCGCAATTGGCATGGACCGACATGCGCACGACCTCGGGCTCCTGGCGCGTGGCGAGGGACTTCGCCAACCTCCCGGCCTGGATCGTCAAGGCGGTCGGCGGCTCGACGACGCACTGGGCCGGCGCCTCGCTGCGCTTCCAGCCGCATGAGTTCAAGGCGCGCAGCACCTATGGCGCAGTCAAGGGCGCGAACCTGCTCGACTGGCCGGTCGATCTCGCCGAGATGGCGCCGTGGTACGCCAAGGCCGAAGACCGGATGGGCGTGACGTTGACCAACGGCATCCCCGGCCTGCCTGGAAACAACAACTTCAAGGTGCTGGAAAAGGGCGCGAAGAAGCTCGGCTACAAGGAGGTCCATACCGGCCGGATGGCGATCAATTCCGAGCCGCGCGACGGCCGCGGCGCCTGCCAGCAGATCGGCTTCTGCTTCCAGGGCTGCAAGTCCGGCGCGAAATGGTCGACGCTCTATGCCGAGATCCCGAAGGGAGAGGCGACCGGCAAGCTCGAGGTCAGGCCCGAATCCTTCGTGCAGAAGATCGAGCATGACGCCTCCGGCAAGGTCACCGGCGTCGTCTATCTCGACGGCAAGGGCGTGCAGCAGCGCCAGAAGGCGCGGATCGTTGCGGTCGCTGGCAATTCGATCGAGAGCCCGCGCCTGCTGTTGAACTCGGCCTCGAACCTGTTCAAGGACGGGCTCGCCAATTCTTCTGGTCAAGTCGGGCGCAACTACATGCGGCACATGACCGGCTCGGTCTATGGCGTCTTCGACAAGCCGGTGAGGATGTGGCGCGGCACCACCATGGCCGGCATCGTCCAGGACGAGGCGCATCATGATACCAAGCGCGGCTTCGTCGGCGGCTACGAGCTGGAGACGCTTTCGATCGGCCTGCCCTTCATGGCCGCCTTCCTCGACCCCGGCTCCTGGGGGCGGGAGTTCACCAGCGCGCTCGATTCCTACGAGAACATGGCGGGGATGTGGATCGTCGGCGAGGACATGCCGCAGGAGAGCAACCGCATCACCCTCTCCGACAAGAAGGACAAGGGCGGCATGCCGGTCGCCAATGTCCATTTCGACGACCACCCCAACGACATCGCCATGCGCAATCACGCCTACAAGCAAGGTTCGGCGATCTATGGCGCAGTCGGCGCGACCCGGACCTTCCCGACCACGCCCTATCCCTCGACCCATAATCTCGGCACCAACCGCATGTCCGAGAAGGCGCGGGACGGCGTCGTCAACAAGTACGGCCAGAGCCACGACATCAAGAACCTGTTCGTCTCGGACGGCAGCCAGTTCACCACTGGCGGCGCCGAGAACCCGACGCTGACCATCGTCGCGCTGGCGCTGCGCCAGGCCGACTACATCGAAAAGCAGATGGCGCAGAAGACCGTCTGAGGTCTCGTCCTTATCCGCAAGGCGCGGCGGCTGGTCCTGCCGCTGCGCCCGGATGCGATGCCCGGCTCCCCTCCCGGCCGGGCATCGTCATGTCTGCTGCGTTGGTTCGATCGCCCTATCAGGCGCTTGCGCGCCGCGCTCCGCCCCCCTAATCAGCCGGCGACGCATTTCGTGACGCGAGGCTGACCCCATGGCGAACCACAAGCTCCTGCTGCTCCCCGGCGACGGTATCGGCCCCGAGGTGACGGGGCAGGTCGAGAAGATCGTCTCCTGGTTCGAGAAGCAGGGCCTCGGCTCGTTCTCGCTCGAGCGTGGCCTTGTCGGCGGCGCCGCCTATGACGCCCACAAGCAGGCGATCTCGGAAGGCGACATGAAGCTCGCCCAGGAGGCCGACGCCGTGCTGTTCGGTGCGGTCGGCGGTCCGAAATGGGCCGACGTGCCCTATCAGCACCGTCCCGAGGCCGGCCTCTTACGCCTGCGCAAGGATCTCGGCCTGTTCGCGAATCTCAGGCCCGCGATCTGCTATCCGGCGCTGGCTTCGGCCTCGTCGCTGAAGCCCGAGGTCGTCGAAGGCCTCGACATCCTGATCGTGCGCGAGCTCACCGGCGGCGTCTATTTCGGCGAGCCCAAGGAGATCGTCACGCTGGAGGATGGCAGCAAGCGCGGCGTCGACACCCAGCTCTACACCACCGGCGAGATCGAGCGCATCTGCGCCGTCGCCTTCGAGCTGGCCCGCACCCGCCGCAACAAGGTCTCCTCGGCCGAGAAGCACAACGTCATGAAGACCGGCGTGCTCTGGAAGCAGACGGTCACCGCCCAGCACGCTCGCGACTACAAGGACGTCGAGCTCGAGCATGTGCTGGCCGACAACTGCGCCATGCAGCTGGTGCGCTGGCCCAAGCAATACGACGTCATCGTCTGCGACAACCTGTTCGGCGACATCCTCTCAGACGTCGCGGCGATGCTGACCGGCTCACTCGGCATGCTGCCCTCCGCCTCGCTCGGCGCCGAGGATCCGGCCACCGGCAAGCGCAAGGCGCTCTACGAGCCCGTGCACGGCTCGGCGCCCGACATCGCCGGCAAGGGCCTCGCCAACCCGATCGCGATGATCGGCTCCTTCGCCATGGCGCTGCGCTATTCCTTCGGCGCCGGTGAGGCTGCCGACCGGCTGGAAGGCGCGATCGCCGACGTGCTCGGCGCCGGCACCCGCACCAAGGATATCGCCGCCCCCGGCGCCAATGCCGTCTCGACCACCGAGATGGGCGACGCCATCGTCAAGGCACTCGAAGCGCGGGGGTGAGGTTCACCGTCATTCCGGGGCGCTGCCCAGCAGCGAGCCCGGAAGCCATGAACACAACGCTGTTTAAGCTCGTCATGCTCGCCCTTGTGGCGAGCATCCACGTCTTGAGCACCGCTTTCAATCAGCGAAGACGTAGGTGGTCGGGACAAGCCCGACCATGACGCGGTGGGCCGTTCAGCCCTTCAGCTCGCCCGGCCGCCATATTGCGCCTCGTGCAGGCGCCGATAGATACCCGGCCGCTGCACCAGCTCCTGATGCCGGCCCTGTTCGGCGACGCCGCTCTCGTCGATGACGATGATGCGGTCGGCGTCCTGGATCGTCGCGAGGCGGTGCGCGATCACCAGCGTCGTCCGGCCCTTCGAGAGCTCGGCGAGCGAGGCCTGGATGGCGCGCTCGGTCTCGGTGTCGAGCGCCGAGGTTGCCTCGTCGAGGATCAGGATCGGCGGGTTCTTCAGGAACATCCGGGCGATGGCGAGGCGCTGCTTCTGCCCGCCGGAGAGCTTGACGCCGCGCTCGCCGATCACCGTGTCGAGGCCATCGGGCAGCCGCGCGATCATCTCGTCGAGCCGGGCGCGCCGCGCGGCCTCGATGATCTCGTCCTCGCTCGCGGTCAGCTTGCCATAGGCGATGTTCTCGCGAAGCGTCCCGGCGAAGAGGAAGACGTCCTGCTGGACGATGCCGATCTGGCCGCGCAGCGAGGCCAGCGTCATCTGGCGGATGTCGATGCCGTCGATCGTGATGCGCCCGCCCTCGACATCGTAGAAGCGCGGCAGCAGCGAGCAGATCGTCGTCTTGCCGGCGCCGGACGGCCCGACGAAGGCGATGGTTTCGCCAGCGCGGATCGTAAGGTCGATCCCCTTCAGGATCTTGCGGTCGGGCGTATAGCCGAAGCTGACATCCAGATAGGCGATGTCGCCCTTCAGGCCTGAGACCGCGATGGCGCCCGGCAGGTCGGCGATGTCGGGCCGCGTGTCCAGGAACTCGGTATAGCGGCGGAAGCCGGCGATCCCCTTCGGATAGGTCTCGATCACCGAGTTGATCTTCTCGATCGGCCGGAAGAACACCGTCACCAGCAGCAGGAAGCCGACGAAGCCGCCGGCGCTGAGATCGCCGATCAGCACGTAATAGGCGCCGGCGATCATCACCGCCATCTGGGTAAGGCGCATGCCGAAATAAGAGAGCGAGGTCGAGGCTGCCATCAGCCGGTAGGCGTCTAGCTTGGTGCGGCGGTAGCGCTGGTTGTCCTCCGCGAACAGGCTACGCTCGTGCTCCTCATTGGCGAAGGCCTGGACGACGCGGATGCCGCCGACATTCTCCTCGATCCTGGCGTTGAACGAGCCGACGCTGCCGAACAGTTTCTGCCAGTTCGCCGTCATCCGGCTGCCATAGCGGCTGGTCAGCCAGGCGATCAGCGGCACGATCGTCGCGGTGATCAGCGCCAGCTGAGGATGCACGCTCAGCATCAGCGCGAAGGCGCCGATGAAGGTCATCACCGCGATGAACAGATCCTCCGGCCCGTGATGGGCGACCTCGCCGATCTCCTCGAGGTCCTTGGTCAGGCGCCCGACGAGATGGCCGGTCTTCTGGTTGTCGAACCAGCCGAAGGAGAGCTTCTGCAGGTGGTCGAACGCCTTGCGGCGCATCTCGGTCTCGATGTTGATGCCGAGCATGTGGCCCCAATAGGTCACCACCACCATCAGCCCGGCATTGATCAGATAGATCGCCAGCAGGCCGAACGAGGCCAGCAGGATCATGCTCCAGTTTCCGCTCGGAAGCAGCTGATCGACGAAGAGCTTCACCGCGATCGGGAAGCCGAGTTCGAGCAGTCCCGAGACAACGGCGCAGCCGAAATCGAGCAGGAAGAGCCCACGATGGGGGCGGTAATAGGCGAAGAAGCGCTTAAGCATGGCGGGCGGGGCTTTAGCACGCGGCGGAGCGCGGAGCCATGAGATGGAGGCGGGGCAGGCACCGCAGCGGCGCCGCTCCAATGACCGGCGTGATCATGCCCGGCGATTCAGCCTGAGATTGGTTGTCCGCTTCCGGCCGCTTGCCTGAATTTGCCGGGAGGCATGCCGAATTCGCGCCGGAACATCCGGTTGAAATTCGCCTGATCGAGGAAACCCGACCGGAACGCGACCGAGCCGATCGCCGTCACAGGTTCGGCCAGCAGGAGCTTGCGGGCATGCTGCAATCTGGCGGCCCAGATCGCGGCCGCTACGCCCACCGGCTCGTTCTCGAAAGCCCGATAGATCGAGGCGCGCGAACAGCCCAGGATGGCAGCCAGCGACGCGGCTGAGAATTCCGGATCAGTGCAGCGTTGCGTGATCAGCTGATGGGCCGCGGTCCGCAGCGATGGCCTGTCGTACTCCACCGCTTGCGCGCTGCCAGCTGCAAGCGCGAGGTGTGCGAACTGGACGGCGATGTCGACGGCAGCGCTCCGCTCGCCTGCCGACAGCACGCTCAACTCGCTCGCAATCGTGCGCAGATGGGAGGAGAGGAGCTTGATCGCGCCGCTTTGCGCCAGGCGTCCGACATTCGGGCGGTTGGCACTGCGCGGGAGCACCACGCCGAGCTCCCGATGCTCCAGCCAGTTCGCTCGGATCGGCCGGGCGAAATCGGTGACGTAGACATCACCTGCCCGCAGCAGCAGGCGATGATCGTCGAAGCTCACCTCGGAGCGCCCGTCGAGCACGAGCCCGATATAAATCTCATCGCCATTGTCGGCGCGGCAGCGATGGTGCGAGCGTTCGACGCGGATCTGCGTCGAGACATGATCCCAGAACTCTCCGGCATCGCCGGTGACGCGCCGCAACCTCGCATGAAAGGGCTTGGCGTCCTCGCTGCGCCTGTCGATCGCCATGCGCTTCAGCACCGTCTGCGACCAGAAGCCAAGCGGGTCGTTCCCGTCGAGCCCGCTTGTGGAAATCTCCATCATGTCAGGCCCGCGCCCCGGTCGAAGGTGATGGTGGCGGCTTCGCAAGGCACGCCGGCTGAAGCCCGCCAGTCGCGCGCCCGCAGACGAATCGACATCGCCAGCTTGGCCGGCCTGAGACGGCCGGACAAGCCGGCGCGAGACTCTAGGCCTAACGGCCCGTTGTCGCGGCAATCTAAATCTCGGCCGGATTTGCTGGGGGAGGGCGCGTGCCCGATCTACGCCGCTTGCCTGGAATGGTTGTCACCTGCCCCGCGCGACATGCGGTCATCGCGGCCATAGCGGGCCTAGCGTTTGCTTTCGTCTCTGATCCTGCTTCGGCGCAATCGGGGCGAGGCGGCTACTTCGTGGGCACCTGGTCCGTGCAGGTAGCGGACGCCTTCGGGAGCCGGCAGAATTGCAGCATCGAGCTGACCGGACCCGGCAGCATCGTGGGGGCGTATCGCGCCAATCCACGCGGCTGTGGCTCTGCTCTGGTCGGCGTGTCGGGCTGGCAGGCGCCGCGCGGCGGCATCTCGCTGAACGACATCTCCGATCGGCCGCTGATCATGCTCCGCGCCGGGCGCGGCGGGCTCTCCGGAACCGACGCGGCCGGGCGTCCGATCCGGCTCAGCGCTTCCGGAATTCAGCCCGGCTATGGCATGGAGCTGCCGTCATTCGGGTCGGCGCCATTTTCGTCCGGGTGTTCGGTTTATTACGGGCAGTCGGAGCGCTGCGCCGAAGCCAAGGACCTCGCCGCGCCGCGGCTCGCGCCCGGGCAGACCACAGCGGTCAGGATCGTGTACCCGGCCAACCTTCGCCAGTCTCCTTCGTTCGGCGCGCGTGCGCTCGCCCTCATCCCCGTCGATAGCTGCGTTATCGCCGATTCCTGCACGCGGCAGAGCGACGGGGCGCAGTGGTGCCGCATGCGCTGGTCCGGCCTCACCGGCTACGTCGTCAAGACCTTCGAGCGCGACGGTCGCCGCCAGATTCTCTTTTCGAACGGATGCGGACCCGGTTGATGATCGCGATGATCCGAAATGTGCCGTTGACGTGCTCTTGCAATGCCGCCGTGGCCCCCCGTCGCATATTTCTGACCGGTGTTGCGGCGCTGGTCCTGGTCCCGGTTGCCTTGGCGGCCCCGGCGCTGGCCGGTGGCGGCCAAGGCGGCGCATTCATGTCGCCGGCGGCAGCTCCCGGCGGGGCTGGTGGTGTCGACAACCCGACCGGCCCCGGTGGTGCGGGTGGTCGTGGTCGTCCATTCTACATGGGGGGCCCCTATTTCTTGCCGGGAGACGGCGGCGGCGGCGCCGGCGCCGGTGTCGGTGGCGCGGGAGGCTTGGGAGGCGGAAGGGGCGGGGTCCACGGCTATGTCGGTGCGGCCCTGCCATCAGGAGGGGTTATCGGTATCGCTGGCGGTGACGGAGCGCCGAGTGACGGCGGCGGCGGTGGTGGCTTTGGTGCCGTGGTCAGCGGCGCGGGGACCAGCGGCACCATTTCCGAGCACATCGTCGCGGGAAACGGCGGAAAAGGGGGAGCGGGCGACGACAGGTGGGATGCGGGCTCCGGCGGTTCCGGCGGCATCGGGCTGATGTTCACCGACGCCGGCACGCGATCCAGCGTTACCGTCGCCACTACCGTGCGCGGCGGAGATGGCGGGGCAGCCGGGGCGGCATGGAGAGCGCCCGGCAGAGCTGGCAATGGAGGAGCCGGTCTCGTCGGCTCGAACCTGTCGATCGTCAACAACGGCAGGATTTTTGGGGGCTATGGCGGGGCGGCGCCGGCGCGCCAAGGGGGAACCGGCGGCCTCGGTGGCGAAGGAATCGTCGGCTCGGACCTGTCTATCATCAACAACGGCACGATTTCGGGCGCGTCCTCGGGCGATCGCCAGATACGGGCTGCCTCGATCCGCTTCACGGGAGGCGCCAACTCGCTGACCTTCGGCAACGCCACCGCGGGCCTGGGCCTTGGGACTATCGTGATCGAAGCGGGCACGCTGACTTTCGCCCAGCCGACCGACACGGCGCTCGACAGCATCATCAGCGGCGCCGGCAGCGTGATCAAGACGGGGGCCGGCACGCTCACCCTCCTCATGGCCAACTTCTACACAGGTGATACGACAGTCGTGGAAGGCCGGCTGGTGGTGAATGGCAGGATTCCCGGACGGGTGATTCTCGCGGGCGGCACGCTCGGCGGCTCGGGCATGGTTGGCGAATTGATCATCGACAGCAACGCGACCGTTGCGCCGGGCAACTCGATCGGAACGCTCACCGTCGCCGGCAATGTCGGCGTGGCTGCGGGATCGATCTATCAGCTCGAGATCGGCTCTCCCGGCCAGAGCGACAGGCTGGTGGCGTTGGGCCGCGCGACGATCTCCGGGGGGACGCTCCAGGTCCTGGCCGGAAGCGACAACTCGGCAGCGGGAGCGAGCTACACCGTGCTGACTGCCGCAGGCGGCGTTACGGGGCGCTTCGATGACGTCACCTCGAACCTCGCCTTCCTGTCGCCGTCGCTGGGCTATGACAGCAACAACGTCATCCTGACCATGACGCGCAACAACACCGCCTTCGGCCCAGACAGCTCGGGACGAGCCTTCGTCGCCTCGACCCGCAACCAGGGCTTCATCGCCAATGCGGCCGAGCGGCTCGGCGCCGGCAATCCGGTCTATGACGCGCTGCTCTCCGGCACGGCGGCAGAGGCGCGGGCCGGCTTCGATTCGCTTTCCGGCGAGGCGCATGCGCAGGCGATATCCGTCATGATCGACGAGAGCCGGCTGGTGCGCGAGACCATCCTGTCGCATCTGCGCCGGCCGTTGCTGACGCAGGCTCCGGGGCAGGTCGCGGGCGACTTCAGCGCCAACCTGCCGGGCCGCAAGGGCGGGGTCGCGATGCCTGCGCCGATCCCGCAGCCGCGCTATTCCTTCTGGGGCGAGGCTTTTGGCGGCACCGGCAATACCGACGCCGACGGCAATGCCGCGAGCCAGTCGCGCCGCACCGGCGGTGGGCTGCTCGGCGCCGACCTGATGGTGTACGACGCGCCCGGCTCCTCGTTGAAGGTCGGCATCGCCGGCGGCTACAGCCAGTCGCGCTTCGACCTCGATGCAAGGCGCTCCTCGGGCCGGCTCGAAAGCGGCCATGCCGCGCTCTATGCCGGCGCCCGCTTCGGCAACTTAAGGCTCGATGCCGGCGCGGCCTATACGTGGAGCGAGAGCGACATCCGCCGCCAGGTCCAGATCCGCGGCTTCAGTGACAGCTTGCGCCTGCAGCGTCCGGGCGAAGTCGCGCAGGGCTTTGCCGAGCTCGGCTATGCCTTCGCCTTCAAGGGCTTCGCGCTGGAGCCCTTCGCCCAGCTGGCGCTGATCCGGGTCAGCACCGATGCCGGCACGGAGCGCGGCGGGGCGGCGGCGCTGCGCGTGCTCTCCTCCGAGCAGAGCCTCGGCTTCACCACGCTCGGCCTGCGCGCCGAGGCGCAGATCGGGGCGATGCCGCTCTTCGCCCGCGCCATGCTCGGTTGGCGCCATGGCTTCGGCGAGCTCACCCCGCAGGCGCGCACCGCCTTCGTCGCCGGCGCGACGCCGGCCCGCGTCTTCGCCGCCCCGATCGATCGCGAGGCGCTGGTGGCGGAAGCCGGGCTCGACTGGCGCATTTCGCAGGCCACCGCCCTC
>DASYHC010000131.1:0-31865 GCA_035998995.1 Allobosea sp. | reverse complement strand
CCCCCCGCCCCCGCTTCGAGGGAAACGCGGGTCGCCCCGGACGGAGCCGTCGGGACCGGCGCCAGCCCGCTCGTTTCAGTTCACCGGCTGCGGCTCGGGGAATTTCCACTTGCCGCTGAGAATCTGGGGGCCTGGCCGATACATCCTTGCGGTGTAGTTCCAGCCTTCGACGATCGGCAGGCAGTTCGGGATCTTGCCGTCGCAGCCGCCGAACTGGATGGTCACCGAACCGTCGGCGTTCTTCTTGGCGGTGATGTCGTTCACGGAATAGGCGTCTGAGGCGTTCTTTTCGAAGAAGCCCTTGGCGTTGTAGACGCTGACCGACCAGAAGGCGGCGACGGGCACGTTCTTTGGCACGTTGAGCTTGTAGACGGTCTTGCCGTCGTTCTTCGGCGGGGTGAAGCTCGTGTAGCTCGCATCCTTGTCGGGATTGCCGCCCCAACCGGCCGCCGTGCCGATCAGATGGTGGACGGGATCGACCTTGCCGCGCGCCCCGAACGAGCCGGCAAACGAGGTGCTGTGCTTGGCCAGCGCCAGCAGCGCATCGCGAACCTCCTTCAGGCTCGCCTGATCCCAATTCGGCAGATCGAGCTTTCCGGGCTCCTTCTGCGAGACCTTGATCGAATCCTGCAGCTTGTGGACCGCCGCCAGGTCCTTGGGATCGCTGGGGTCGACGAGGGTGCGGATCGCCACGAAGGCATAGCGCGTGCCGATGCCCTTCTGCGTCAGCGTGCGGGGCTTCGTGTCGTAAGCGACGAACGGCACGTAATGGTCCTGATCGGCGATCATCATCGACATGAAGCGCTTGCCGGCATCGGGCAGCGTGACCGTCGCAGGCCCCGCGGCAAGGTCGAACACGGCGAAGGAATACAAGGTATCCCGGTTCAGGCGGATGACCGTCTGATTGTCGATCGAGGCCGGCTCGCGGGCATGATGAAACTTGCCGAGCCCGCCGGCCTCCTTGGCGTTGGCGGCGAAGTAACGGTCCGTCTCGGCCCGCGTGAAGCTGTCGACGGTGACCGGCACCGACTGCGCCAGAGCCGGTCCGGCGGCCACGGCCAGCACCACCCCGAAAGCGACCCGCCTGGACTTGCTCATGGTTTCTTCCTTCGCCGAATACAGGTGCAAGGCACGGCCCGGATCTCCGGCCTCAGCCTTCGTCGGTCAAGGTAGCGCTCGCGCGCAAGGCTGTAACCGTTACAGCGGATCGTTCATGACAGATCGACGTGCTCGCTGGCTCAGCGCCGCGAGGGTTCGATGCGAGATGCCATCCGGGGTCTCGGACGCGGTTCTCCTACCGTCCTGCATTGAAGCGGAGACGTGGATGGTCGGGACAAGCCCGACCATGACGGAGAGGTGCCTTAGGAGCCGCTCAGTCCTGCTGCAGGCTGCCGCGCAGCGGGCGGGCCGGCGGCATCAGCGCCGCGATGCGGGTGTCGTTCTTCGGCGGGACGATGAACGCCTGCGCCGTCTTCCGGGACATGCCGAGGTCGTAGGGCCGGCTCGGCGGCAGCGTCATCTTGGCGACGACCTGCGAGGCCGTGCTGACCGGCGTGGCGACGGCCGGGGCCTCAGGCGCGAAGGCGAGCGGGGCGCTGGCGAAGGACGTCGCGCCGGTCGAGGCGGCGGTGGCAAGCGGGGCGGGCTCGGTGACCGCGGCGATCTGGTAGCTCGGCTCCTCGATGCGGCGGCGCTCGGGGCGTTCGCCCTTGACGTAGAAGGCGTTGCCGCCGGCCACGGTCACATAGTGCATGTTGGGATAGGAGAAGCGCAGGCCGGCCATGTGGAAATGCTTGGCATTGCCGACGGCCTCGTGGCGCTTGCCGGCGAGGATGGCTTCGGCGGCGGCCTCGGCCTTGGGCAGGTCGCGCGCCACCAGCGGGCGGGTCAGCACGCCCGGGGCGAACTGGCGATGCGCGCCGACGACGCCGCAGATCGTCTCAGGGTAGCGCGGCGAGCCGACGCGGTTCATCACCACCGTGCCGACGCCGAGCAGGCCGGAGTCGCTCGAGCGATTCGATTCGAAATACATCGCCCGGACGAGGCATTCCTTCTCGCGCGGATCGGCCTTGGCCAGTTCGATGGCGCGCTTGCGGATTTCCTGGGTCTGCTTCGTGGTCGTCGCGGGGCTCGCCGTCGCGGTCGCGGCGGTCTGGACCGGGGCGGTGCTGCAGGCGGCCAGCGCCGGCGCGGCCAGGGCCATCAGAAGCGGGATCGCTGCGCGGCCGTGGCGGTTCTCACCGGTGGAACGAACGGCGTTGGCAGCGATCACGGCCCGCTTCATGCGGCAACTCCTGAATACGGGACCCGGGTTGCCGCAGGCGGCAGGCGGTCGTCACCGGCAAGGAAACCCGATCCTCTTACCAGAAAGTTAATCGCGGATGAAAGATGCAAAGTCGCGCGACGCTGCACGAGCTAGGTTCGTCGTTTGCGCGACGAGGCTAAAGCCCTGTTCTGCCGCTGATTTTTGCGCAGCCCTGCTTGCCTTCATGGCGAGCAGCCCCGTCCTGAACGGTGATGCGCGAATGAAGCGAGCGAGGAGGCACGCCCCGACCATGGCGGGACTTCAGGCCGCCGTGCCGCTGATCAGGCGCAGGTAGTGCTCGGCATGTTGATAATGGCGCTCGGCCTCGATGCGATCGCCGGCAAGCGCCTTGGCCTTGGCCAAGGCGAGATAGCGCTCGTAGTTCGCCTGCGGGCTCGCGCCTCGGCTGGCCGGTGCAGTGCCGGCGCGTGATGCCGGGCGCTTGTCGAAGGCGGATTTGGGTTGGTAGGTGGTCATGTCCAGCCTCCTCATCCCAGGATTTTCCTGACGATCCGGCGCAGCTCCTGGCGGCTCAGGCCGCAGGGTTGCGGCTTCCAATCGGGGGCGGCGGTTTCGAATCTCGGCGGCATGGTCGTCTTCGGTGTCGTGGTCTTGGCGATCGCAGTGGCGACGCGCACGGTCTCTGGTGACGTCAGTCGTATTGATGTTTGCATTGATATCCATATTTCGCCCGGCCGGAGCCGCGCGGTCTTGTGAGGATATCGCCGGGCACGAGGCTTGCGGCGATGGTGCTGCCCTGAAGGCAGCGCTCGGTTTTCGATGGGTAGGGTTGCAGGCTTGCCGCGGGTTCCTCGAAGGGGAACCGGCGAGTCGTTCCTTGCCTGCGCCATACTTTCTAACGAGGCAATGTGGCCAAATGAGGTTGGCCGGCTTCGCGTGGGCGATGCTCGCTGCTGCATTGCCGCAATGTTTTTCGCAGTTGCGGTAGAATCGGAATCCTGCTCACCTGCGGCCGCCTCATCAAACGATTTAAAAAGCGGAGAGCGGCGTGACTGCGGAGGAATTATCGCCATCGGCGCTGGCTGGCGAATTGTCGGCGGCGATCGTGCAGGCGCGCTCGGATGCGCGCGAGGACCCGTTCGGCAACCCGGTGCTGCGCGTCACGCTCTGGCTCACCCGCAAGATGGATCGCGGCGAGGTGACGCTCGCCGATACCGCTGCCTTGATCCGCCAACTCGGCCGCGCGGCGCTCGCCGACCGGGCGGCGCGCGTCGCGTCCTATGTCGGGCTGGAGCGCGACGAGGCCGAGGCCTATGCCGCGCTGGCCCGGCGCGTCGCCAAGGAGGCGAGCAGCTCGGCACAGCCCTTCGAGGCCTATGGCACGGCACTGGCCCGGGTGCGCTTCGCCGCAGTCTTCACCGCGCACCCGACCTTCGGCATGAGCCGGGCGGTGGCGCATGCTTTGGCGGAACTGGCCTCGAACGAGGGCGAGGGGGCGGCGCTGATGGCGGCCGATCTGTCCTTCCGGCCGGATGCGGCGATCACCCTGCAGGACGAGTTCGAGCAGGCGCGCTTCTCGGTCCGCAATGCCCGCGATGCGATCGACCGGCTGAACGCCGCCTTCCTGGCCGAGGCGCGAACGCGCTGGCCGCAGCGCTGGCGCGAATTGAAGCCGCGCGCCGTGCAACTCGCCTCCTGGGTTGGCTGCGACACGGACGGGCGCACCGATATCGGCTGGTGGGACACGCTGCGCTACCGGCTGGAATCGAAGCGCGGCCAGTTCTTCCGCCTGCTGGAGAAGCTGCCGGAGGGGCCGGCGACCGCCGAGGTGAAGGCGCTGGTCGACGGCGCGCTCGCGGCGGTCGAGCGGCAGCTGGCACTCTGTCCGCCTCTGAACAGCAAGCCGGAGATCGCGGCGCTGCAGGCGTTCTCGCTGTCGCTGGTCGGCGAGCGCGAGGCGGTTCTGCCGGAATCGTCAAAGCTGCTGGCGGCGCTCGACAAGGCGATCGTGCTGGCGGAGGACGAGGCGAAGGCGGAGGCGCTCGTGCTGGCGCGGGCCGGCGTCATCGCCCATGGCGTCTCGATCGCGCTGCCGCATTTCCGGCTCAACGCCTCGCAGCTCCACAATGCGATGCGCGGGGTGATCCCGCTCGACGAGGACCCGGCCCAGCCGGCGCAAAGGCGCGCCTTCCTCGCCGCCGCGAACCAGGCGCTCGCCAAGGTAAAGCCGACACAGGTCGATTTCGGGGCGCTCGCGGTCGAGCGCGCCTCGGCGGCGCGGATGATGATGATGGTCGCGCAGATCGTGAAGCATGTCGACGGCTCGCGGCCGGTGCGCTTCCTGATCGCCGAGACCGAGACCGGCTATACGCTGCTTTGCGCCCTCTATCTCGCCAAGCGCTTCGGCATCGCCGACCTCGTCGAGATCTCGCCGCTGTTCGAGACATCGGACGCACTGGAGCAGGGGCCGCGCATCATCGACGAGGCGCTGCGCAGCCCGCATTGGCGCGACTATCTCAAGCGCCATGGCCGGCTCTGCGTCCAGTTCGGCTATTCCGATTCCGGCCGCTATATCGGCCAGGTCGCGGCGACCTTCTGGGTCGAGCGGCTGCGCAGCCGCATCCTCGAACTGCTGCAGCGCTATGGGCTGACAGAGGTCGAGCTGGTGATCTTCGACACCCATGGCGAGTCGGCCGGGCGCGGCGCCCATCCCGACAGTCTCAGCGACCGGCTGGCCTATCTCGATCCGGAATGGCCGCGACGCGCCTTCGCCAGGGCCGGCGTCAAGGTGACGCGCGAGACCAGCTTCCAGGGCAGCGATGGCTATCTGCTGTTCGGCACCAGGGGACTCGCGGGGGCGACGATGGCGCGCGTCGCCGAGGCCGTCTTCACCGATGCGGCCGATGGTGCGGACGATCCGATCTATGCCGAGCCGGACTTCGCCACCGAGTTCTTCCAGACGGTGCGCGAGGAGATGACCCATCTCGTCGACGACCCCGGCTATGCGGCGCTCATCGGCACCTTCGGCCCTTCGCTGCTCGACAAGACCGGCTCGCGCCCGGCGGCGCGGCAGAGCGATGCCGGCGGGCCGACGGTGATCCGCCATCCGCGCGAGCTGCGCGCCATCCCGAACAACGCCATCCTGCAGCAGCTCGGCTGGCTAGCGAACAGCGTGCACGGCATCGGCCAGGCGGCGGCGCGGGCGCCCGAGCTGTTCGCCACGATGCGCGATGGTTCGGAGCGCTTCGGCCGGGCTTATCGGCTTGCCGCCAATGCGATGACGCACAGCGACCTCGACGTCTTGCGCGCCTATCTCGACACGCTCGATGCCGGCTCCTGGTTCGACCGAGCCCGGCGTACGGAGAAGGAAGGGCGGCGCGACGAGTTGCTGGCGGTCGCCGAGGCGCTGGCGCAGCTCGACCTCGCCCCGGCGCTGCGGCGGCTGTTCTGGCGCTTCGCCTCCGACCGGCTGAAGCTGAAGGAGGCGGCGGGCGAGCCGCCGGCGATGCCGGTCAGGCTGGTGGCGCTGCATACGCTGCGCCTGTCATTGCTGCACCGGATCTGGCTCTCGGCGACGCATATCCCCGATTTCCGGCCGCATGCCGGGGTGACGCGCGAGCTTCTGTTGGAGCGCATCCTCAGGCTCGACATGACCGGCGCGCTCGCGCTGCTGGGCGAGATCTTCCCGCTCAACCCCGACCCTGCGCTGGGGCTCGATTTCGGCGAGCCGCCAGGACCGCGCGAGGGCGGCGCCTATGCCGCCCTGCATCGCGACGTCATCGAACCGATGCGCGAGTGCTTCGCGTTGTTGCGCGAGATTTCCGGCGCGATCCAGCACGAGATCGGGGCGTTCGGCTGAGAGATTGATGCCGTCATGCTCGCCCTTGTGGCGAGCATCCACGTCTTGAACACCGCATTGCAGGGAGGAAGTCGTGGATGGCCGGGACAAGCCCGACCATGACGGAGAATGTGCAGGAGTGCTTATGCCGCCTTGTCGAGGGCGACCACGACGTCGGTGTATTCGGGCTCGTGCGGGGAGAGGTTCCTGCGGGTCTCGTCGCCCCACCGGGCAAGCTTGACCACGCGGCCCATGGCCTCGGCGGCTCCATCCGTCTTGACCGGCTCGAGGATGGTCAGGCCGCCGGCGTCGAGGAAGAAGGTGTGGTCGCCGAACAGCTCGCTGAGCTGGACCGTGGCGGGGTGGTTCTCGGGGATCGCCTGGGCCTCAATCTGGTGCAGGGCGCTGTCGATACGGGCTTCGGTGAGCTTCATGATCGGTCCTTTCGGTACGGCGCTGCGCTTGGAGAGGGCAGGAGCGCCGGACTGCCCATGGAAATGCTTCGGCCGTGTGGCCGGCATTCCTCGGATCGTCTGGTTTTCAGATGCTCTCTTCGGCGATCAAGGTCAGGTCACCGTCCTCGTCGACGGCGACCGCGATCACCGCGGCTGCGTTCATGCCCCTGGCCTGCAGGGCCTTCGTCGCCGCCGGGATGGTCTCGATCGTCTGCCGGAGCTGCTGCAGATCGTCGGGGCTGGTCTGCGCCATGGCGCTGTCGACCTGCACGCGCAGTTGCGGCGGCAATGAGCGACGCTCGATCACGGTGGCGGTGCGGATCGCAGCAGGGTCCTGAAGACCCGGGCTATCAGGGATAGGGAGGGACGGCGACTGGGCCTGCGCCACAGTGGCGCCGGCAACCAGCGCAACGGACAGGCAGATCGCCCTGGTAAGCTTGCGCATCCTTGGCTCCTTTCCATTGCTGGAGGGAGGGGCAAAAGCCCGATGCGTAGCGAGGCTAGAGGCGAAATCCGGTCAGCCTCTGGCGCCGGTCTGACGGTTCGAAGGTATCAATGCGACGGGAATGCGATGGTTCGAGCGGCTGCGCCTCAGCGCGTGCGCTCCGACAATTCGGCCGAGGCGCTGGTGTTGCGGTCCGAAATCGACTGGACCGGCTCCCAGACCGTGTAATTGTCCCGCGGCGTCGAGACCAGGTATTTGAGCTGGCTCTTGGCCTTGCTCGAGAGCAGCTTGCTGGTCTGGAAGCTGGCGAAGTTGGCGTAGTCGCGGGCGCCGCCGTCGAAGACCACGACGCGGTCCTTCAGGACGACGATGTCGCCCTTCTTCAGCGTCTCGTCCTTGAGGTACCAGAACGGGTCGTTGGCGTACTCCATAGGCTTGACGAGCTTCGGCTTCGGCCCGTCATTGCCGTCGAGCTTGACCGCCTTCTTCTGCTTCGGCCGCACGGTCATGTGCAGCGGGGTGCTCTCCGGCATCGGCGCGTAGACAGGGCGGCGCTGCGGGACGCCGAACAGTGTCTCCCAGAAGCCCGCGGCGCTCGCCGGCGAGGCGGCAAGCGACACCGCTGCAAGCGCGGCGACGGCGATGATCTGTTTCGAAAGGGTCGACACGGCTGCAATCCCCAGCTCCGCAACCGGAGATAGCGATTAGCATGCCCGATCTCAATGACGACAGCGCGACGTGATGAACGGCTTCTTCGTCAAATTTCTGCGATTGCGTCGCCGCGTTTTCGGGATCGTTGAGATGTGGACGGTTTCGGGTCGATTTTCGTTGCGGTGCAGCACGCCGGGCGCGCCCGATGCATTGCCGTCATGCGCCGGCAAAGGGCTCAAGGCTGTGGAAGCCCGAGCACCTCGCGCAGCACCGGGATGGTCGCATCGGCGATGGCGGCATGGCCGCTGGCATTGGGATGGAACGAGCCGCCGAGCGTCGCTGCGAACAGTGGCTGCTCGGGGCTGAGCGGGTCGGTGGTATCGGACCCCTCCAGCCTGCCGACGCGCATGTAGTGGCCGCTCAGGAAGGAGTCGTTGGGGGTGACGAACCAGCGCTGCCGCGGGCGATAAGCGCGCCAGGCGCTCGGCGCGAACGGTTCCCAGCGGCGCTGGGCGAAGTTCCAGGTCGGGAAGCGCATGGCGCCGGAGACCTCTCGGTCTGGCGCATCCGCGGGGGCGCCTGCGGTGCACAAGGCGTGGCCGGCGAAGCGCTCGACATGGGCGGCGACGAAGCGCCAGCGCCGCGCTTCGGGAAGCGCCGCTATGGCGCTGGCGATGCCGCGATTGAGATAGGGCACGAAGGCCGCGCCCTCGCGGCCGGTGCTCTCCTTGCTGATCGCCAGGATGCGGTGCACGTCCATGCCGGCATCGCTGACGCCGCAAGGGCCGGCCGCGTCGCGCGTCATCTGCGGATAGGCGGTCTGGACGATGGACGAGGCCGGAACATCGAGATGCCTCTCGAAGGCGGTCGAGAGCTCGCGGATGCGCGCCGGGATCACCTGGTCGACGGCCCGGCGCGCCTCGGCGAAGCTCTTGGTGTCGATCTGGCTGAGCCAGAGCTTGTAGAGCAGGTTGAGGCGCAGGCCGAACTGGCCGCGCCCGACCACCTCTTCGGCGATGACGCTGGAGAAGCCGATATCGTTGCCGCCGATGCTGAGCAGCACAGCGTCGGGCTTCATGGCCCGGGGCTGATTGCAGCGCGGGAGATCGCGCCGCCAGTTGAAGCCCGAGCCCTCGTCGTCGAAGCGGTTATAGCCAGCGAAGCTGCGGCAATAGTCGCGCCAGTAGCGCATCAACTGCGGCGAGGCGTCATAGACGGCAGTGCCGACATCGTCGCGGGCCGCGTAGTAGCCGAGGAGCCCGGCGGTCACCTCCGCGCCGGTGCAGCTATAGGGCGTCAGCGTCACCGCGACGTCGCGATGGGCGAGGGCCAGGGTGAGCGCCGCCCGGACATGTTGCGAATAGAGCGAGCGATGGCATTGCGCGTTGAGCCAGATCGCTGCCGCCGCGCCGCCGAGCGAGCTGTCGGTCGCGCCATGCCGGCGCGGATAGTTCCGGTAACGAGGCGGGAAGCCGGGGAGCGGGGAAGACCGCTTGTAGGTATCGAAGTTGTCGTCGATCAGCTCCGCCGGCCGGTCGGGATTGCCTTCGCCGGAGGAAAAGGAATCGCCGAAGCCGGCGATGGCGATGTGGCGTAGCTTCATCGCCCTGGCCTCGGCAATCGGCGCATCATCGGCGCTGACCGCGATGTCGAAGGGCTCGCCGAAGGCACGCCGCGGGAGCCGGGCTTCCCCGGAGCAGGGCGCCTGCACCGTAAGCTCGCCAGCCGTCCAGCGGCAGGCCTTTCCGGCGAGCGCCGGCGGAAGCTCGGCGAGCCGGACCAGCACGTCGGCGACGCGCGGCTCCATGAACTGATCGCCGGTGTCGAGCAGGCATTGCCAATGGCCGCGATTGCCGTTCTGGAAGCAGGTCTTGCGTGTGATCGCCGAGGTCCAGCCCCAGCGCTCGACGCTGGCCGCATCGCCGAAGGCGGGCCCAAGCGTGCGCGCAGCCGCGGCGCGCTGCATCGCGTCCTCGAAGGCGAAGGCGGGGCGCTCGCGCCGGTCGGCGGCGGGCAGGGCGGCATAGACCTCGGCCAGCTTGCGGAACTGCGCCTCGTCACGGAACAAGCGGAAGCGGTTGGCGATTTCCCATTCGATGCGCGGCTGGGCGAGCGCGCCGCCCGCGACGAGTTCGGCTGTCACAATGACCAGCAATGACAGGAGCAGGCGCAGCCGGGGCATAGCGGAAGCCTCCATTCGCAGCACAACCCTAGCGCGTTGGATGACGCTGGGGAAGTTTCCGCGGGCGCATTGTATCCCGGCCCGTTGGCCTTAGGTTGCGGGCAAGAGGAACGACAAGGGGAGCACGAGCCGAATGGCCGCAACCGAACTGCCGGCACAGCCCTTTGATGTCGAAGGCGCCCGGACGACGCTGTTCCAGGCGCTGCTGGCCGCCGCCGGCAAGCACGGCAAGAGCCGGATCGCGCTGGAGGATCCGGAGCGCAAGCCGCTCAGCTATGGCAACCTGGTGCTGGGGTCGCTGGTGCTCGGCCGCAAGCTCGCGGCGCTGACCAAGCCAGGCGAGACGGTCGGGCTGATGCTGCCGAACGTGCAGGGCATGGCGGTGACATTGTTCGGGCTCTCGGCTTTCGGCCGGGTGCCGGCGCTGCTCAACTTCACTGCGGGTCTTAAGAACCTCAGCGCCGCCTGCGAGATCGGGCCGGTCTCGACCATCGTCACCTCGCGCCGCTTCATCGACCAGGCCAAGCTCGACGACATCATCGAGGCGCTCGCGCCAGGGCGGCGGGTGATCTATCTCGAAGATGTCCGCAAGCAGCTGACCAGCCTCGACAAGGCGATCGGCGCGCTCGCTTCGCTGGCGCCGGGCATGGTGCATGCGCGCCATGCCGCCAAGCCGGACGATCCGGCCGTGGTGCTGTTCACCTCCGGCACAGAGGGCAAGCCCAAGGGCGTGGTGTTGAGCCACGCCAATCTCGTCTCGAACGCCCGCCAAATCTTCGAGCTCGCCGCCGGCTTCCTCAGCGAGCGCGACGTGGTGATGAACCCGCTGCCGGCCTTTCACTCCTTCGGGCTGACGGCGGCGCTGCTGATGCCGCTGACGCATGGCATGAAGGTCGTGCTCTATCCGAGCCCGCTGCACTACAAGCAGGTGCCCAAGCTGATCGGCGAGACCGGCGCGACCTTCCTGTTCGCGACCGACACCTTCCTTCAGGGCTATGCCCGAGCTGCCGATGAGGGCGACCTCAAGAGCGTGCGCTATGTCGTCGCCGGGGCCGAGCGGGTGAAGCCGGAGACGCGGCGGATGTGGCAGCCCTACGGCACCACCATCCTCGAAGGCTATGGCTGCACCGAATGCTCGCCGGTGCTGGCCTGCAATACGCCGGTGGCGACGAAGGACGGCAGCGTCGGCCGGCTGCTGCCCGGTATCACCGCGAAGCTCGAGCCGGTCGAGGGCATCACCGAAGGCGGGCGGCTCTGTGTGAAGGGGCCGAATGTGATGATCGGCTATCTCAGCGCCGACAATCCCGGCGCGATCGTGCCGCCGGAGGGCGGCTGGCACGACACCGGCGACATCGTCGCGGTCGATGACGGCTTCATCACCATCAAGGGCAGGGCCAAGCGTTTCGCCAAGCTCGGCGGCGAGATGGTCTCGCTGGCGGCGGTCGAGTCGATGATCGCTGGGCTCTGGCCCGGTCACAATCACGTGGTCGTGGCGCTGCCGGATGTGCGCAAGGGCGAGCAGCTCGTCCTCGTCACTGAAAAGCCCGATGCCGAGAAGAAGGCCCTGCAAGACGAGGCCAAGCGCCAGGGTTTCCCGGAGTTATGGCTGCCCAAGGCGATCCTGGTCACCCGCGCGATTCCGGTGCTCGGCAACGGCAAGATCGATTATGGTGGCACGCGCGAGCTCGCCATCACGATGAGGCCGCTGCTGTGACGCCACAATCGCATGCTCAGGGAAGCCGCATGATCACGCTGCTTCCCCTCGTCCTCGCCCGCGCGGCGGCCTTTGCCATGGCCGGGATCGCCTTGACGCCCGCCGATCTTGCCGCCCAGGCCGCCGGCCAGACCTATGTCCGCCGTGACGAATGCATCGAGGCCGGCAAGCTCTCGGCCGAACAATGCGAGCACGCCTATCGCAACGCCCGCGCTGAATTCGAGCAGAAGGCGCCGCGCTATGGCTCGCGCAGCGCCTGCGAGCGCGCCCATAAGCGCTGTGGCGCGCAGGTTTCGACCACTGGTGGCTGGGACGCATTGGCGCGCGGCGGCGGCGGGCAGTCATACGTGCCGCGCTTCGTCGGCATCCGGGTCACCGGCGAGGGCGCCTCGGGCAAAGCCTTTCCGATCGTTGAAGGCACGACGAAGGTCGCCTTCTCGGGTCGCCAGGTCGCTGCGCTCGACGACAAGGTCGCCGGCCGCCGGGCGGTGATGGGCGGCGGTAGCGGCGGCGGCCAGCACCAGCAGGCGAGCGGCCCCTATATCCGCCGCGGCGACCGCGACGACACGGTGCGCGTGCCGATGCAGGAGAAGAAGATTGGCTCCGACGTCGCGCCCGGGCTCTATGTCGATCCCGACGGCGTCGAATGGTACAAGCCGGCGCACCGGCGCTGAGGACAAGCACGCAACCGGCGCTTGTCGCCGGGCGCTGGTATCGCTAACCGTTCTCGCCGCGCGGACGTGGCGAAACTGGTAGACGCAAGGCACTTAAAATGCCTCACCGGAAACGGTATGCGGGTTCGATCCCCGCCGTCCGCACCATGGCTTGAACGAGGAGCCGTTCGGTCAATATTCCAGCTATGTGCGGATAGTTGACCTGTGCTCGCAGCCGCGAGCGGGTATTCGCATGCGGCGAAGTAGTGCCCGTTTCCATGATGGACGGGCGCCCTATGCAAAACCGGAGGATGATCGGATCCCAGGTCGAAATAATCAGCGCCATTCTTTCTTTGCTTCAGTCCGCAACTTCTTGAAGCTCGGGCAGCTGGAAAGAATGTCGAACGCGCCCTTCGCGATCTCCTCGCCGGCGCGTGTGTCGCTGGGATAGTGCAGGCCAGCGATTTCTCGATTTTTGCCGACCCTGTTGGCCAGCACGGTCAGGGATTCCTCGATATCTTTCCGCACCGATGCGGCTGTCAGGGACAGCATATGAGACATCAGTGAATGGCCGCTCGGGTAAGACGCGTGCCCGGGCACAGCGATCATCGGCATGAGCGCCGGACATAATTGATGCGGGCGCGGCCGATTGAATTTGAATTTGTAGAAAAACATCACCATCTCACCAACGCGAGCAGCGGCTTTGATCATTTCGTATGTGGTAGGATGAGATGCGCGGCTCATCATCAACAAGCCTAGCCAATATTTTGGAAATTCAGAGCTCTGCGCTACAATTTCATTTCTGGACTTGTTTCGTTCGTCCATCAATTCCAATAAGTAGTCGATCTCCTCGCGTGTCTCGTCCGATTTGGTCGATGGCGGCGGCTGAACAGAGATTTGGCTTTCCCAGCCAGACGTTGCGAATTCCGGCAAGATGGCCAAGCCGATATAGTCTGGATCCCAATAGTGCCTTGGGAACTCGGTAATATCTGTGAGGAGATCGCGCGGACCCTCTCGCAAGCCGGGCTGATCCGGGTGGGTGGGAAATTCCGGCAAGTCTAGCGGATCAAAGAAGCAGTTTCCCATAATCTAGCCCCCTGTTTGCATGATCGGATGCTGCCCGCGGCCTCCGATTCGTCTTGATCACTCGGGAAGGCCGGCGTCTATCAAGCGCCTCAAGAAGGTTGTCCGGACCTCGCTATCCCACCAGGGGCACTGAGGTGCGTACACGGAGACCCGGAAGGATGGCTGCTCAGCAAGGAGGGCGCGAGCGGCTTCCCTGGCCTCTTCCAGTCTGCCGAGCGCAACAAGGCTAGCTATCAGGACTCGCAGCCCGGCTCGAAAATGCGGATTTTGCCCCACGGCCTTGCGGTCGCAATCCACGGCCGCCTCGTAAGATTCACCAGCGTAGTGGGCCAAGCCGAGGAAAGACAGATAGTAGAATGCGTGTCGGTCCGCCGGAGACAGCGCGATCCCGCGCTCGGCGCGTTCAATCGCCTCTTTGTGATCTCCCATATAGGCGTAGGTGCCGCTGCTGAGGGCCCAGGCCCAAGCGTGGCTTGGAGAGCAATTGATCGCGCGCTCAAAATAAGATGTCGCTGCTGCGTATTCGTGGAACAGGTATGACTTGACGTGTCCGCAGATCGCGAGCGCCAGCGAATTGGAGGCATCCCGATCAACGGCGGCCGAGGCCAATTTCCAGGCTTGGTAAGCATCCGATGTCGGATCGGCTGACCAACCCTGGCCAATATTGAAAATATGCCAGAGGGAAGCATAAGCGTACGCTGGAGGGTACCGACTGTCAGTCTCGATGGCACTGTCGAGGAATTTTCGGGCTCGAATGAACTGTTCGCTGTCCATTCTGTAGAGCAAGTCGATACCTTGAAGAAGCAGGTCATAAGCGTCCATGCTCTCGGGACGCTTCATCACAGCCCGCGCAAGCTCTGCTTCGCGGACGTGGGGAGCAATCGTGCCGACAACCTTGGTCGCGATACTGTCCTGCATGTCAAATATGGACGACAAGACGCCGCCCATGTGGTCGGACCAAAGAACGTTGCCGTTCCTCACGTCAGTCAGGGAGCAGGTTACACGAATTTCATCGCCGGATCGCCCGATCACTCCCGTGAGAACGTAGTTCGCTCCCAATCGTTTCCCTAGAAGAGCAGGGGATTCTCTCACGTTATAATCGATAGTCGATCCCCGGTTGATCGTCATGATATCGCGCAAGCTACTTAATGCGCCAATGATGCCATCCATCAATCCTTGTGAAAAATAATCTTCGCCACCACTGCCATCAAAGGCAGAAAACGGAAATACAGCGATGGTCGGGAGGCGCGTTCTTTTTCGGTATGGCTTGACAATTGAGGGAGATGGGTCTGTCCGTGGCGCATTGATCATAAATGCGTGCGTCGGGCTATGAAAATTCTTCAGTCTAATCCGGCCGCAATCCCTAGAAGATATATTGATTTGGCCATTGATTTGAGAAAACAGATCACTCGAAACCAATATGGTGCCAGGCGTGGCTATCTGCTGAAGGCGTGAGGCCGTATTGACAGCGATTCCAAAAATATCGTTGTCCTCAATGATCACGCTGTCGATTGTCGCTCCAATTCTGAATTGAATACGACGCTCAGGATCGCGTCTAATTTGGGATTGTCGTGTAAATTCTTGTATTCTCAGGGCGCAATTTACGGATGAAATTGCGTCGTTGAAGCAAGCGAGAAAACCGTCGCCAGTGAATTTGACAATTCTACCTTCGTGGTTTTCGACAACGGGAGTTACCACGGACGCCCAGAGCCACATCAACTGCTTGTGGGTCTCTTCCTCCGCCGTATCCATCATTCGGCTATAGTCGGCGACGTCAGCGCAGAGGACTGCGAGGACACTGCGATCCAATGTTTGCGCCGTCGACAACATGCACAGTCCGCCTACGTCTAATGGCAGGAGGGCAAATCAGGCCAGAGGCAAGGCTGTCGGCGTAACCGGCACGGGTTACTGCCGGCATCATGTCGTCTCTTCGTCTTCTTGGAAAGGGGTCGAAATGTGCGGCACCTCACAGACGAGGCACCCCTTGAGCCGCCATAACGCTGCAACACCGCCCGAGGGGGGCGGCAGACAAGGCAGCGGAGCGGCACCATGTATGCGCTGAGAGACGATTTTCTTCACGACATCGAAGACCTGACCGACATGCTGCGGCCTCGCACCAAGTCGGTGCTCGACCGGCTGGTGGGTCGCAGGGCTGTCGGACAGATCCTCGGCGAGCAGTTCCTCTATGAGGTCCATGGTCCATTCGTGCCGCCGCATCGCAAGCCTGCCCGGCGTCCCCTGACGACCAGGCTGATCGAGGCGCTGGCGGGACGGCTCCGCCGGTTCCGCGACAGGGTGCAGATGCGCCGCGTGGCAAACGCCTTGCCGAGCCTCGACGACAGGACGCTGAGGGATATCGGCATCAGTCGTTCGGAGATCGAGTTCGCCGTCGGGCGTGTCGATCCGCAGCCGTGACCGCTCACTGCCCGGCGCGAGGCGCCAGGCAGTGTTCGCCGTCGGCTGGTGCGCGACCTCTACCTTCGCCGATGCTCCACCTTCGGCAGGAACCAGGCCAAAAGCCCGATCGCCGGCAGGAAGGCGCAGATCCGGTAGACCGCCTCGATGCCGATCCAGTCGGCGACTTCGCCGAGGATCGCCGCCGCGAGGCCGCCGAGGCCGAAGGAGAGGCCGTAGAACAGGCCGCCGATCAGGCCGATCCGCCCCGGCATCAGCTCCATCGCGTAGATCAGGATCGCGGCGAAGGAGCTCGCCATGATCAGGTTGATCACCACCGTCAGCACGCCGGTCCAGAACAGGTCGGCGAAGGGCAGCATCAGCGAGAAGGGCAGGGCGCCGAGGATCGAGAACCAGAGGATGCGGTTGCGGCCGACCCTGTCGCCGATGATGCCGCCGGCGAGCGCCCCGACGGCTGCGGCGGCGAGGAAGAGGAACAGCATCAGCTGCGAGCCCTGCACCGAGACGCCGAACTTCCCGATCAGATAGAAGGTGTAATAGGAGCTGAAGCTCGACGAATAGGCGTTCTTCGAGAACAGCAGGATCACCAGGATGGTGATCGCGAAGGCGATCTGGGCCTTAGTGTGCGCGGGCGTCGCAGGTGCGGCTGCCGCGACTTTCGCCGGCTTGGCTGCCGCGGCGGCTGCCTTGCTCAGCTCGGCATAGCGGCGCGCCGTCCAGACCATCAGGATCATGGCGAGCAGCGCCGCAGCCGAGAACCAGGCGACGCTGGTCTGGCCGCGCGGCACGATGATGAAGGCGGCGAGCAGCGGGCCGAGCGCGCCGCCGCTCTGGCCGCCGACCTGGAAGATGCCCTGCGCCAACCCCTGCTGGCCGCCCGAAGCGTTGCGGGCCATGCGCGTCGCCTCGGGATGGAAGATCGACGAGCCCAGGCCGACGCAGGCCGCCGAGATCAGCAGCAGCGCATAGCTACCGGCATAGGCGAGGCCGATCAGCCCGGTCAGCGTGCAACCCATGCCGACGACCATCGAATAGGGCATCGGGTTCTTGTCGGTATAGGCGCCGACGACCGGCTGCAGCAGTGAGGCGGTGATCTGGAAGGTCAGCGTGATCAGGCCGATCTGGCCGAAGTCGAGCGCATAGGCCGTCTTGATGATCGGGTAGATCGCCGGGATCAGCGACTGGATCATGTCGTTGAGCAGATGCGTCGCGCTGAGCGCGAACAGCACCGGCAGATCGGCGCGGCGGGTGGAGGCGATCGGCTGGCTGACGTTCATGCGGATGATCGATCCGGGTGCAGCTCCGGGCGACGGCCCGCCGGATGGCTGCAAAGCCGGCTCATAGCACCACGCTCGGCTGACAACCCAGAGCCACCGGCACAGGGCCGTCCTGATGTGGACGCGGGATGGGGGGCGGCAGGCGGGTGCCGCCGCGATCCGCCCGCTACTTCACCTCGCCCGCGATCTCGGCGAGCGCCGGCGCCTTCTGGATCAGGCCGCGTTCGACCAAAAAGGCGCCGAAGCGCTCATAGCGGCGCTGGTCGAGGGCGCGCGGGCGCTTGGCGAAGCGCGGCAGCGTGTCGGTCCAGGCCTGGCGGTTGAGCGCATCGTCGAGATCGGGATGGGCGGCGATGAAGAGCTTCCAGGCTTCCTGCGGATGGTTGGTGAGGTAGAGCGCCGCCTTCTCGATAGCGTCGAGGAAGCGCGGCAGGCGGCTGTCGCCGACGGCATCGCGGCGGGTGATTAGGATCAGCTCGTCATAAGCGGGAACGCCGTGCTCCTCGGGATAGAAGGCCGTGCCGGGATGGCCTTCGAGCTTGAGCTGCGTCAGCTCGAAATTGCGGTAGCCGCCGATGGTGGCGTCGACCTTGCCGCCGATCAGCGCGGCCGAGAGCGCGAAGTTGACGTTGACGAGCTTGACGTCGTCGAGCTTGAGGCCGGCCTTCGCCAACATCTGGCCGAGCAAGGTGGTCTCGGTGCCGGAGACGGCATAGCCGATCGTCTTGCCCTTGAGGTCGGCGAGGCTCTTGATCGGCCCGTCGGCCTTGACGATGACGCTGTTGAGCGGCGTCTCGACCAGAGTGCCAACGCGGACGATCGGGATGCCGGCGGCGTGGTCGAGATAGAGATTGGGCTGGTAGTGGATGCCGATATCGGCCTGGCCGGCGGCGACGAGGCGCGGCACGGCCGAGGGGTCGGAGGGCGGCACCATGGTGACCTCGAGCCCGGCCTCCTTGAACAGGCCGAGCTTGTCAGCGACGACCAGCGGGGCATGGTCTGGGTTGACGAACCATTCGAGCATCACAGTCAGCTTGTCGGCAGCGCGAGCCGGGCTAGCGAGGCCGGCGGCGAGGGCGATGCTGCAGGCGAGTAGGGTACGTCGCGTCAGGGCGCGGAGCGTCATCGGGCGAAATCCTTCTGCGTGATCGACTTGAAATGGGATGGCGTCATTGCTCGCTCGCCCACGGAATGAGGCGCGGGCCGAGCGCGTCGACGAGATGGCGCAGGACGAGGCTGAGCACGGCGAGCACGGTCATCGCGGCGAAGACCGTGTCGGTCTGCATGCGGGCATTGGCCTGGACCATGATGAAGCCGAGCCCGGCGGACGACCCGACCCATTCGCCGATCACCGCCCCGAGCGGCGCGAGCGGGGCCGCGACCCTGAGGCCGGTGAGCAAAGCGGGCATGGCCAGCGGCAGGCGGACATAACGCAGCGTCTGCCAATGCGTCGCCGATGTCAGCGCGGTGGCGTCGATCAGCTCGGGATCGGTCCGGCGCAGGCCGTCGGTGAAGGCGGAGGCGACCGGAAAAAAGATGATGATCGTCGCCATGATCACCTTCGAGCCCATGCCGAAGCCGAACCAGACGACCAGCAGCGGCGCGATGACGAAGACCGGAAAGGACTGGAGCACGAGCAGGATCGGCCAGATGAGGCGCCCGAGCCGCGGCAGCGCGACGATGGCGAGCGCAGTCAGCGCGCCGAAAGCCGAGCCGAGCACGAAACCGAGCGCCATCTCGGCGATGGTGGTGAGGCTATGGCTGAAGAGGAAGCCGGGCTGGCGCTGGAAGGCCAGGGTGACATCGAGCGGCGAGGGCAGGATGTAACGCGGCGGCTGGAACAGCCAGATCGCGCTTTGCCAGGCCAGCAGCAGGACGAGAATCGTGCGGAGCGCCGGCGCGAATGCCGTCAGCACCGGCTTAGCGCCGAGAGCTGGGCTCCGTTCTGTCGCGTCCTGCGTCGTCAAGGTCCGCCTTTCCGGTGGAAGGCGGGCACGGGGATAAGCGCTGACCAGGCTGCCCCGAGCGACTCCCTCCGCCAGCATGATCTGGTTCAGGTTCGAAGGGTGCTTCTCAGCCCGCCTTGCGGCGGGCGCCCCCGTCTCTCGATCGCCGTTGTGACAGAGCGGCTCTTGCCTGTCACGCTAAAGGCGATTGCGCGAAGGCTGGGCTATTCCCTTCCCCCGCTTGCGGTGGGGAAGGGTTTGGGATGGGGGGGCGGGAAAGCAGGGCAAGATCGTTCTTCCAGCCCAGCGCCAAGCGGAGCTGCCACCCACCCAACCCTCCCCACCGCAAGCGGGGGGAGGGCTTGAGCGCACCACGAGCGGCCGGGTGCCTTGCTCAGGCCTCGCCGTCATAGGCCGAGTCGAAGAAGGCCTTCTCCAGTGCCACCGTGCGCAGGAAGAAGTCGCGGCTGGTCTCAGCCTCTCCCGGTCCGACACGGTCAAGCTCGCTCCGCAGGAAGCCGACGAAATCGCGAAAGTCGGGATTGTCGTGCAGGGTGACCCATTCGGCATGGATGAATTTCGCCGGCAGCGGCTGCGAGGCCTGCAGGGCCCAGTCGAGATAGAGCCATTCGGCCACGACCAGCACGGAGAGGGCGGCGGCGTAGGAGCGCGTCGCGGCGGCCTCGCGCATGATCGCCTTGAAGCCGGCGGTGGGCTTGGTATCGGGCGGGGCGATACGATCCTGCTCGCCGACGCCGAGCGCCTCGAAGGAGCGCAGGAAATAGGTGTTCTCCTCGCCGCTGACCATGCCGATGAAGCGGCCGAAACGGATGCGGGCCTCGAAGCTGTCGGCGCTGGCGAGCGCGGCGCCGAGCAGGGTCAGGAAGCTGTCGAGGAAGCGGTGATCCTGAATCAAATAGCGGGACATGACCGCATCGGAGACCGACCCGTCGAGCAGTTCGCGGACGAAGCGGTGGCCGACGGATTGCGACCAGGCCGGCTGGCTGGCCTGGCGGAGGGTCTCGGTGAAACGGATCGTCATGGTGGTCGCCTTCTGCTGGTCGGGCTCTCCCTATCAGCAGCAGCGCTACATCGAAACTGGCGGCCGGGCACCGGCTCCGGCCGCCTCCTCCAGAACGAAGGCTCAGCCCTGCGGCGGCTTCCAATCGCCGGTCGGGATGGTGTTGACCATCCACGGCACGCCGAACTTGTCGACCAGCGAGCCGAAGCCGGGCGACCAGAAGGTCTCACTGAACGGCATCACCGTCTTGCCGCCCTCGGCGAGCTGGTCGAACCAGCGCTGGCCTTCCGCCTGGTCGTTGGTGTGCAGGGTGACGTCGAAGCCGTTCTTGGGCTTGTCGATATTCTGGGCCCAGTCGACATCCATGTCGGCGCCCATCAGCGACTGGTCGCCGACATCGAGCCAGCAATGCATGAGCCAGTTCTTGTACTTGCCGTCGGCGTCCGGCATGCCCATGCCGGGCGGCGCATCGCCATAGGGCATGGCAGCCGTGATCTTGCCGCCCAAAACCTTGGCGTAGAACTCGAAGGCCTCGCGGCACTGGCCGCGGAAACTCAGGCTGGTCACGATCTTCATGGCTGTTTCCTCTTGGATCTAGGGGCGTTTCGGTGCCGCGAACCGCTCGCGGCCAAAGCAGCATCAATTAGGTTGATATCAACGTACCGTGTCTCAACGATGTCAATTGCAGCGATGTCCTCCTCATTCGGTGCTCCCTGGCATTCATCGCAGGGTGCCACGCTTGTCCGTGTCAGCAGGCTAAGGGAGCGGCCGTAACCGCTCCACCCGGAACCTGGGCCGCCTATTTCAGACGGCCGGCCACGATCTTCGCCAGCTCGCCGACGCGGGCCTTGGCCTGATCGTGCAGCGCCTGATCGCGCTCGCCGCCGGAGACGCGGACATCGACCGTGGTCAGCCCCTTGCGGATATGGATGCGATTCATGATGTCGAGCGCCGCCTCGTCGCCCAGCCCCGCGACCGGCGTCTTCGCCTCCGAAACCTTGATCGCGCTCTGGAACCAGCGCTTCGACAGATCCTCATTGGCGGCGACATTGCGGACGCTGACCTGGATCTGGTTGAGCTCGATCGTGCGCTTGCCATCCTTCTCGACGGTGCGCTTGGCGTCGAACTGGCAGCCGATCGGGTTCGGCAGCGCCTCCTGCCGGTTCTCGCGGCTCTCATGGGTGATCTTGCCCATCAGCTTGCGCGGCTCGCTGAGGGTCATCTCGGGGAAGGCCGCCTTGACCTCGGCTGGCGTCAGCAGGGCGCAGGCATCAGGCCATTGATCGGCCGGTGCGACGGAGGAGGGGCGGGTGTCGGCCGGAACCGTCACCGCGCTGTTGGCGGCGATCTGCTGGGGCGTATCGACCATGCCGGCGCCGCCCTGCCAGCGTGCGGCTACCTGCTTGGCGAGGGCAACTGCGTTCGGCGCGGTCTGCTCGGAATAGAGATCGACCGAGACGGAATAGATCAGGTCGTCCTTGCGGGCGCGGATCACCACGCTGGAGCTGTTGGTTTCCTGGAAGGCCTCGTCGCCGATGCCGGAGAGCGGCTCGAGCTTGAGCGTCAGCTTGGGATCGGCCGCGACCTTCTCGCGCATTCCCTTGATCGAGGCGAAGGCCTGGGCCGGCGTCTCGCGGCCCTTGGCGACGCCGTCCCAGCGGATCACGGTGAGCGAGGCGAAGCGGGCGTGATCCATCTTCGAGGTCGGGCTCGGCAGCTTCACCGAATACATGCAGCTCTCGGCATATTGCGGGCCGCGATGGATCGGGCTCAGCGTCGGGCCCTTGGCCGTGATCGGGCGGCCGGGGAAGAGCGCTTCGAGATCGGCCTGCGGCAGCAGCCGGCAGGCATCGGGCGCCTTGCTTGGCGCCGGCTCGGTGGCGGCCGGCGCAGCGGTCGTCGTCGCAGTCTGGGCGAGGGCAGGGCCGGCGAGCGCCAGCAGCAGCGGTGTCATGAGCGCGGAACGGGCGGGCATCGCATCGGTTCTCCAGGGACGGGCGCGCGCCGCTTCGTTGGCGACGGCGCCGTTCGGGAGAGGTCAAGCTAGGCGCGATGGTGGCGCGATCATGGCGCGGCGGCAGGTCGGGGGTGAGAATGCTGACAGAGATTGTCAGGCGACGTGTCGTCAATACAAACCGATTGGTATGTATATATGGGAGGAGGCGATGATGAAGCTCTATGGATTCGGGCCGACGCGGACGCTGCGGGCGATGTGGGGGCTGAACGAGCTCGGCGTGCCGTTCGATTACATCCATGTCGACCTGCTTGGCGGCGAGGCGCAGACGCCGGAATTCCTCAAGATCAACCCGGCCGGCAAGCTGCCGGTGCTGGTCGATGGCGACAATGTCCTGCCGGAGTCTGCGGCGATCATCCTCTATCTCGCCGAGAAATTCCCCGAGAAGCGCCTGCTGCCTGACGATCTCGACGAGCGGGCGCAGGCCTATCGCTGGATTCTGTTCGCGATGACCGAGCTGGAGCAGCCGCTCTGGCGCATCGCCAAGCACAGCTTCCTCTATGACGAGGAGCAGCGGCTGCCGCAGGACATCGCGCTCGCCAAGGACGAGTTTCGGCTGATGGCGGCCGTGCTCGAAGCGCATATGGAGGGACGTGACTTCATCGTCGGCAACCGGATGGGGGCGACCGACTGCGTCACCGCCTATCTGATGGACTGGGCGAACGAGGAGGGCTTGCTCGAAGGCTTCCCGCGGCTCAACGCCTATCTCCAGCGCATGTATGCGCGCCCGACGGCGCCGCAGCGGATCGCCGTGGCCTTCGCCAGCGTGCACCAGGGATAGCGTACGCCTCTCCATCAGCTCCGGCGGCGGCGCAAGGTTGCCAGCGGCGACTCGCCGAAACGGGCCCGGTAGCGTGCGGCAAAGCGGCCGAGATGGGTGACGCCACAATCAAAGGCGATTCGGGTGACATTGTCGCCGGGCGCGGCGGCAAACAGCCGGGCATGGGCAGAGTCAAGGCGGAAATCCTCGAGGATCTGGCGCGGGCCGATGCCGCGATATTGGCGAAAGGCGATCTGCAGCGAGCGGGTGCTGACGCCGACCTTGGCGGCGAGGGCGGCGATCGAGAGCGCGCCGTCAGATTTCGCACGCATGATCTCTTCGGCGAGGGCGACCTGGGCCATGCCGGCCGACCTGGAGCTCTGTTCGGAGCCTGCCATCGTCGCCTGCCAGGCGGAGCCGAGCAACTCGGTCACCATCATCGCCGCGGCATTAGTGGCGCCGCGCGCGGCAAGCAGCGCATCAGACTGGTCGAGCTCAACGGCGAGATGGCGCAGATAGCGGCCGAGCGCCGCGCCCTGTCCGGTCGTTACGCTCATAACCCCCGGAGCCTGTCCGTCCGGGCGCCAGCGGTCGTCCGGATTGAGGGCAGCGGCGCTGCGCAAACGCGTCAGCGGAAGCTGGACCACGAGGCCTAGATAACCGGGCAAGCAGACTGTCGTGCGTTTCCCCGGTGTCGGGATCAGCATCGACGTGGTGTTGGCCTCGATCCGGCGGCCGATGTCGTCGGTCTCGATCGTTCCGGCCCAGGGCAGCAGCAACGTGATGTTCTCGTCTTCGAAGAGACGGACGCGGTGGCCGCTGGTCTTCACGGCGCTGATGCGGACATCGTCTAGCAACACGGAGTTGATCGACATGCGGAAGGGCTCATCCTGGTCGAGCGGCTCGAGAAAGTCCTGGCGCTCGAAGAGGATGGTCTGCCGGCAGGCGGCGGCCGCATTGTCGGTCTCGAACTGATTATGACGCGCCAGCAGATCATCCTGCTCTGCGTCCGGATCGTGCGCGCGCCCCTGCTGCGTCATGCAACCTTCACTGCTTCGGCTCCGCACGATGTGTGCGGGCTACAATGTCGGGGCGAACGACTTTAGTCGTATCCTGAGATAAAAATGGCGATATCGCGGCCAGCGAGAGCTTTCGACGGATTTCACTGGGAGAAGAGAAATTTCTCCCTATTTTTCAGTTCAAAAGAGATTTTTCTTATCCGAGCGTAACACCCTGGTGCGGGGCCGCGTAACGCCTGCGGTGGAGACAAACTGAGTCGCACCGATAGTTTCCGGGCGATCGCCCTGCTGCCGCGGTGCAGATCAAGCCACTGTTTTCGTTTTCCGGACAAGAGCTTTCGCTTTCCGGATATCCGAGGTCCACGACTTCGCCGATGATCGATTCGGTAAGCTGGGGCTGCACCCCTCCACGGCGTGGGCGACGCACGGGATTGGTGGAATCCCAGCTTACCAAATACCTCCGCCTACTTGATTGGCGACGTGATAACTCCCGTCTCGTCCCAGTCAAAGTGACTTTTGATCTAGTTCTTTTTGAGCTTTCGCCGCGTGACCGGTTGAAGTCTCTAGGTCTATATCGATCCCGCCGTCAGTACTCCCCCCCACTGATGGCGGGATTTTTATTTCAAAAATAGTATTGTTTTCAGTTTTTTTACTTTGATCTTACAAGGTTTTTCATCGTCATTCGGGGCGCTGAAAAATATGGTCATTCCTTCGTTCAATCTGAGCAATATCCGCATCGGCGCCAAGATCGCCGGCGCGGTCACCATCGTCGGCCTGATCGGCCTGGCGGCGTCCTTCTTCATCAGCCGCGAGCTTCTGCGTACCGAAGACATCTACAGCGAGATGATCGAGGAGGCGCCGCCGGCGCTCTTCGAGTCCGGCCGGGCGGCGCGGCGCGTCAACGACATGCTGGCGCAGGCCTACAAGGTCATCGCCTACCCGGCGGGATCGAAAGGCGTGCAGGATGCTCTCGCCCAGCTGAACGAGTCCTATCGGCGCGCCACCTCGCAATTGACGGCCGCCGGCATCAAGCGGCAGCGGCGCAAGGCGGATTTCGACGGCATGATCGTGAAGGTCCACGAGATCAAGGCCGAGCTCGACGAGGCGGTCGCTTTTGGGGCGCGCGACGAAAACGCCAGAGCGCTCGCGGTGATGGATAGGGCCGATGCCCAGGCGACGAACCTGACCGAGGCGATCGTCAAGCTCAACGGCGAAGTGCTGGATTACCTCGCCACGCAATCCAGCACGACGACAAAGGACGTGAATTTCATCACCAAGCTGATGCTGGGCCTCAGCCTTGCCGGCATCCTGCTCGGCATCGGCCTGGCGCTGCTGATGTCGGCGAAGACGATCACCGGCCCGCTGGCGCGCTTGCGCGGCGCCATGGACAAGCTCGCGAGCGGCGATTTCGACACGGCCGTCGCGGGAACGCAGCGTCGCGACGAAGTCGGGCTGATGGCCAAGACCGTGCTCGTCTTCAAGGAGAACGGTCTGGAGATGAGGCGTCTCGAGGCGCAGGCGGCCGAGCAGGAGCGTATCGCCGCCGCCGAGCGCGAGACGAACGAAGCCGAGCGCCGCCGCGCCGAGAGCGAGCGTGCGAAGCTCGCTGCCGAGCAGCAGCAGGTCGTCACCATGCTCGCGAGCGGGCTCGACCTGCTGGCACAGGGCGACCTGACCTATCGCATCGGTGACCAGGTCGCGGCCGACTATCAAAAGCTGCGGGACGATTTCAACCGCGCGGTCAACCGGCTGGCCGAGACGGTCAAGACGATCCAGACCACGGCCTCCGAAGTCGGCACCTCGGCGCGCGAGATCAACATGGGCGCCGACGACCTCTCCAAGCGCACCGAGGAGCAGGCCTCCTCACTGGAGGAGACGGCGGCGACGACCGAGGAGCTGGCGGCCTCGGTCAAGGCTTCGGCCAACTCGTCGCGGCAGGCGGCGGCTTTGGCCAGCGAGGCTATGGAGGTCGCGGTCCAGGGCGGCGCCATCGTCGGCGATGCGATCGCGGCGATGACGCAGATCGAGCATGCTTCGAAGAAAATCTCCGACATCACCTCCGTGATCGACGAGATCGCCTTCCAGACCAATCTGCTCGCCCTGAACGCTGCAGTGGAAGCGGCAAGGGCTGGCGATGCCGGCAAGGGCTTTGCTGTGGTGGCCTCGGAGGTTCGTACCCTGGCGCAGCGCTCTGGCGAAGCCGCAAGGAACATCACGGCCCTGATCATCGAGTCGGGGGGCAAGGTCGATCAGGGCGTTGCCCTGGTGAGGCAGACCGGCGAGGTGCTCGACCGGATCGTCCAGGCGTCGAAGCGCGTCTCGACGACGGTCTCGGACATCTCGACCGCCTCGGCCGAGCAGGCCAACGGCATCGACGAGATGAGCCAGACCGTCGCGCATATGGACGAGATGACCCAGCAGAACGCGGCTTTGGCCGAGGAGAGCGCAGCCTCGGCGACCTCGCTCTCGGACCAGATCCAGCGGCTCAACGGATTGGTCGCGACCTTCAAGATCGGTGGCGAGCAGGGCGCGGCGCGACTCAGCGTCGTGCGGCCTGAGCCGATGGCCCGGTCGGCCTGAGCATGATGAAGGGAGCAGCAGGCCCGTCGTGAGTCCCGCCTGCTGCCTCATTTCATCGCTTCGCGTGAGTTCGGACTCGGATGATGGACGATACGCCGCCATGAGCCAGACGCTGCAGAAGCGTGAGGCTTTGCCCGGACGAGGCCGGCTGCTGTGGAGCCTGCCCGTGCTGGTTTTCGCCGTCTTGACGACATGCGTCGTCTACGAAGTTGCGCGGGAGATGCGCGACGATCGCGCCGAACATGAACGCTGTCGCGACCGGGCGCAGGACGTCGTCGAGGCGGCAGCCTGCAACTGCATCCTCGAACGCGAGGACGGCCTGTTCCGGCATGCGCTGGTGATCTTCGCCCCCCGAGGCTGGCAGGAGCTCTGGCACCGGGCAACACGCAACGAATGCATGGCCGAAGCGTATACGCGGAGTGTGACGGAGCGCGGGATTCAGGCGGTGAGGCTCCTGCCACTGCCGAGGGCGGATGGCGGTTTTAGCCCTTAAGGTCGCACGGCATCGGGATCAGGATGCCTAGCGGTCAGTTCTGGCGGCGAACCGGTGCAAGGGCGATACGCTTCGACCAGAGTCGCTCGCACAGCGTCACGACGGCAAGCCCGCTCAGGCCGCCCATGATCTTGACAGCTGCGTCGAAAGCGCGGGCATGCCGGCTCGCCTCGAAATGCTGGGCGAGCTCGAGCCCGGCGGCGCCGGCGATGATGCAGACGAGAATCACGCCTTTGCGCGCCGGGTAGGCGACGGCGAGTGCGGCCGCCGCAACCAGATAGGCGGCGAAGCGTTCGAGCTGCGGCCCGAAATGCGTGATATGCGGGCGGGCCCCGATTGGCGACAAGGTCGCGACGACGACGATGGCGACCACGCCCCAACCGATCAGGGCGGCCCAGCGCCGCAGGGAGAGGTCGCGCCCGAAGAGCCGTAGCATCGCTGTCTGCCTCTCCCGCTGCACCGCGTCAGGCTCCGGAAAGCAAAAAGGGCCCAAGCGGTCGCCGCTCAAGCCCTCGAAAAATGCTGGCTCCCGGAGCAGGATTCGAACCTGCGACCAATCGATTAACAGTCGATTGCTCTACCGCTGAGCTATCCGGGATCGGTGGGGGGCGTATAGCGACGCTCCCGGGAAGGCGCAACCCCTTTGCTGGCATCGGGGCGGAGAAAATCGTGGGCAGCTGATCTGCCCCATGGTCAATTCACAGTGCCGGCAGAGTTTCGGTTGCGGCGCGCTTCGGCATGTGGTTATACGCCCGCCGAGGAGCGCGCTTCGGTGCCGCTCCGGGATGGCCTCGTGGCGGAGTGGTTACGCAGAGGACTGCAAATCCTTGCACCCCGGTTCGATTCCGGGCGAGGCCTCCAAATTCTCCCTAGAAATCAGTGATTAAATAGATTGGCGTCAGTCATAGATTGGCGCTCACCTCCCTATCTCCTCACGGGTCCCCTCACTGTGGGGGACCGTGGGTAGGGGCCGAGGACCTCAACTCCTATAGAATTGGCCGGTAACAGAGCCGCCCTTGCGCCACGCGGCTCGCGGAGCGAACGCGCGCTCTTGCCTTCCTGATGGCGCGCATGGAAGAGGCTCAGTTCCCCGGAGCGCATGCCTTTATCTGTCTCATCGCCAAACCCTCTGTCGCAGATCAATGCGACAAGCGGCGTGAGCCTATCGCCCCTGAACTCAGTTCGTCGGCCGATGGCTCGTTCTCATTGTCCACCAGGGCCGCTTCAAGCACTGCGAGAATCAGCCTGATCTTGCCGAGCGGCTTCCCGCATTGTTGGCATTCGAGGACGGTCTGGTCGTCCGTCCATTCCGGGATTTCGATCGTGGCGGCGCCACATGCGTTGCACGCAAATTCCGGGGATCGCGAGTCGATAGCCAAGGCATGTCCCTCACCTTCAACGCCGCATTCTTTCTGCTCTCGCGGGCTAGACGAAGTGGTTCAGGCGCAGCCAGTTCCAGCCAGGTCAAGCTTTTGAAGCGTAGCCGCTCATTATGGGTTTGCATTACCCATTTGGGGGTAATTGATGCTCGAACGCGAGCAGCACGGTCCGGCGTAAAGGTCGTCGATGAAGCCGCCGCTCCAGCGACCCATCTGGCGCAGAAGCTTGGTGAACTCGTCGCGCGCCGCTGCACCGCTGATCGCGCTCAGGCCGGGAGCAGCGCCCATTATCGGCTTGCCCTTCTGAGAGGGAGCGCCAACCCGCCGGGACGGGAATTTCCGCTAGATCGTTGGTAGTGGGTGCTTCCGGGCGAGGCCGCCAAACTCCAACGCGGCGACGATCGATGCGCCGCGCTGCTCCTCAGACCCCGTAGACAAGATAGAGTATCGTCAGCGCTCCGCCGGAGAGCAGGCTGAGCTTGCCGACCCGACTGCGCAGGAAGGCTCCGACCGCGCGGGCGAGCGCCGCAAGAGCCAGGGCCGTGGCGATGAGCGATCCGACAGTCAGCGCCGTGAATGCGATGACCTTCCAGGCGGGGGCCGCACCGCCGGCGATCAGCAGCCAGTCCACCACGATGCAGAGCGCCAGCAGCTTCAGTGCGGCGCGCCAGCGCTCGCCCCGGGTTGGTGGTGTGCGTGGCGCAGTTCGTTTCCGGGGCCGTGACGCCGGAGAGGGGGCGGAAGAGCCGATGGCAGGCTGATATGCGGGCGGCCTGTCGGGGATTGCCCGGATATCTCTCGCCCAGCTCTCGGATATGCGGGCCTGATCGCGAATGATCTGGTCGTTGACCTGATTCAGGTCGTGAAAGAAGCGATCCTGCCGGTTGATGTCCGGGCTCTTGTACGGATCTTCGCCAGGCGCATACCACATGCTAGGCCCCCGTCGTTCGGTTTCTCTCGCAGGCCCTCGATATCGGCAGTCAGGCAGGGGTTTGCAGGGCGCAGAGGCGGTTTCGACTGCGCTGGGATGCCGATCGATCAGCCCGAGCGACGCCGCCTGAAGCGCTCGATCAGCCCGAGGCACCAGTTCGCGAAGCGCGCCATCGGCCGCTGCAGAAACGGAATGTCGGCCGCGAGCAGCATCAGGCCCAGCGGCAGCATCCAGGCGCCGAGGATCGGCAGGAACGAGAACACGCCGCCGACGATCAGTGCGAGCCCGGCCGGAATCCGGATCAGGCGCGAATCGGGATGACGGAGCCAGCGCATCGCCCTGGCGAGGCGGGGAGGGAGCTCGGCCTCGATCCGCTTGAAGGCGGCTCTCAGCTCGTGGCGTGCGGTGGGTAAGTGCATATGACCTCGGTTGTTGCCATCCGGCTGCAACGCCCGGCTTGCCCGATCGTTCGCCCGTGGCAGAGATATCTGGTGCCGGCGCGACGAGACGCTCCGGATCGAAGACGAATATGGCGAGAGCGGCGCAGATTTCCGCAAGGGCGCGGCATCGCGGCGAAGCGGCCATGTGTCGCGCCGGCGGGCGGGGAAGGGGACGGCATGGGTTGGAGGGATCTCGTCCGCAGCGTGCGCGACAAGGTGCTATGCAGGCCAGCGGAGGAGCCGGCGGAGGAGCCGACCAATTACGAGATCCTGCTGCGGGACTACGATCTGCACTCGCTCTTCCTGCATGATGAGATTCCGCGCCTCTTCGATGAGCGCGATGCGATGCGCCGGGCCTGGCAGGAGCGGGATTTCGCGGCCTATCGCGCTGCCTTCGAGGCGGCGCGGGCGCAAGGCGACCTCGCCGAAAACGGCAAGCCGCGCTACCTCCTGGTGAAGGACTGGTTCCTTGAAGAGTTCATGGCGCTGCCCGACGGCGATGATGCCGGGCCGCGGCACGAGGCGCTGCTCGACGGCTTCGCCACCTATTTCCAGAACGATCCCTCGCCCTTCTCGGCCGCGACCTATGCCGATGCGCTGCGGGTGACGGCCTATGCCTGGCGCGGCACCGCCTGCGCGGCCGACGTCAACATGGACCAGGCGGAACAGTTCCGCAGCTTCCTCCGGCAGGCGGATGCGGTACTCGACAGCCAGCCCGATCCGGAGGACTTCGCCTGGCGGGCCAGCGATTTCCGACGCGGCGCCGAGACCGGTTCCTTCAGCGAGTACCAGCGCCGTTTCGAGGCGGCCTGGGCGCTCGACCGCTACAATATCGACCTGTGCCGCAATTTCGCGCGGATGATCATGCCGCGCTGGCTCGGCCGCGACGAGCACGATCTCGAGGTCTTCGCCCGGCGCGCTGCCGAGCTGACCAAGGACCGCTTCGGCTACGGCTTCTACGCCCTGATCCAGGCGGCCAATACCGAGGTTGGCGAGCATGAGCTCGAAGACACGCTCTGCGATCCCGCCTTGGTCAAGCAGGGTTTCGAGGATCTCGTCGCGCGCTTCCCGGCGCCGAGCAACTTCAACCTCTATGCCGACATGCTGGAGTGGATGAAGGATACGCAGGCCCTGGCCGACCTGCTCGAGATCCGCTTCCGCACCATCGTGCCGGAGATCTGGTACGGCGACACGCTCGACGACAAGTTCGTCTATGCCTTCGAGACGCTGCTGGAGGCCGACGAGGTGCTGAAGGCCCGGCAGCGGCCGGCCTGACTCCGACGTCTTCGAAGGTGTGGCTCGCGGCAATGCTCAGCCGCAGCGACTTGCCTTTTGCGGCTGCCTCGCCCAAAACCCGCGGGCAGGGTCGAGGTGCCCGTCCGGGTGCCTTCCTTCGGAGATTTGAGCATGAGCAGCTTCGCCGAACTGCGGCGCATGATGGTCGATTGCCAGTTGCGCACCTATGACGTGACCGATCGCGCCGTGCTCGCCGCGGCCGACACGGTGCCGCGCGAGGCCTTCCTGCCGGGCGAACTGTCGCATCTGGCCTATCTCGACCGCCAGGAGCCGCTGCCGGGCACCAGCCGGGCGCTGCCGGCGCCGATGGTGACGGCGCGGATGATCCAGGTGCTCGATCTGCAGCCGGGCGAGGAAGCCCTCGAATATGCTGGCGGCACCGGCTACGGCGCTGCGCTGATGGCCGAGATGGGGGCCAAGACGACGCTGCTGGAGCCGGACGAGGCTGCGCTGGCGCTGGCCCGCACCGCTTTCGCCCAGCCGGGCGTCGCCGCTGCCGAGCTGGTGGCCAGCCTGCCGAAGGAGCGCCGCTTCGACGCGATCCTGGTCAGCGGCTCCTGCGAGACGCAGCCCGAGCCACTGTTCCACCATGTCCGCCAGGGCGGGCGACTGATCGTCGTCGAGGGCGTCGGACGCTCGGCTCGTGTGGTGCTTTATCGGAAGGCGGGCGAATCGCTCTCCGGCCGGCCGGTCTTCGATGCGGCGGCGCCTGTGCTGCGCGAGTTCCGGAAGGCGGAGGTGTTCGCGCTCTGAAGAGGCTGGTTTTCCCCAGAAGGGGTAGGTCGTCGGTATTAATCACCGGCGAAGTGTCGCATTTTTGCGGCAGTATGGAATTGAAAAGCGGCCGGCTCCTCTCGCATCATTGGCGAGAAGGGCTGCGAAGCTTATGATTTTAAATCGAGTGCCGAGGCTGGGGCGATGCCTGGGCGTGACTAGAGTCCGCACAAGAGGCGTCCAGGTGATTGTAACGCGACCGACCTTGAAGAAGACCGCCAGCCGTCTGC
>DASYHC010000117.1:0-36872 GCA_035998995.1 Allobosea sp. | reverse complement strand
TTGTTCACGAGGATGTCGAGCCCGCCAAGCTCGGCCGCCGCCTTGTCGACGGCAGCCGTCAGCGCCGCCGGATCGGCACTGTCGGCCTGCAGCACCACGGCCTTGCGGCCAAGCGCCCGGATCTTGTCCGCCACAGCCTCGGCCTGGTCGCGGGCGCGCTCATAGGTCAGCGCCACGTCCGCCCCGTCCTGCGCCAGCCGGAGCGCGGTCGCCGCGCCAATGCCACGGCTGCCGCCGGTCACCAGCGCCTTCTTGCCCGCCAATGTCGTCATGAGTCACCATATCTGTAGTGATTGATACAAATATCGATGCCTCGCTTGCCCCGGAACGTCAAGCGATTTATTTATCGGTCGATACAGAAAGGTGACAGCCATGGCCGAACGAGGCCGCCCACGTACCTTCGACCGGGGAGAAGCCCTCCACCGGGCCATGCTGCTGTTCTGGGAAAAGGGCTATCAGGGCACCTCGATGAGCGAGCTCACCGCGGCGATGGGCATCAACGCGCCCAGTCTCTACGCCTGCTTCGGCAGCAAGGAGGCGCTCTATCGCGAAACGATGGCGCTCTATGACGACTACGAAGGCGGCGGCTTCGGCGCCGCGCTCGCTGCCGCTCCGGACGCGCGCGCGGCAATCGAGGCCTACCTGATGGGGTCGGCCAGGCTCTTCACCCGCCCCGGCAAGCCGGCAGGCTGCATGGTCGTGCTCTCCGTTATCCAGGCTGCCGGAGTGAGCGAAGAGGCCGCCTGCGAACTGCGCGGCGCTCGCGCCGAGATGTCGGGACTGCTGGAGGCCCGGTTGCGGGCCGAGGCCGGGAAAGGCGCGCTTCCCGCGTCCTGCGACATCTCGGCCATCGCGTCCTTCTACATCACGGTGCAACAGGGCATGTCGATCCGCGCGCGTGACGGAGCGACCCGCGCCGAGCTCGAAGCCGTGGCGCAAGGGGCGATGCTGGCCTGGGATGGGTTGACCAGAGCACGAGCCTAAACGCGCACAGCCCACGCGATCCGCTTAACGCCTTGCTCAGCCTGATCCGAGGCTTTGCTGTGCAGGCCAGGCCCGCTCAGGCACACTCATGCCGCGCAATGGAGCCTGGCATGATCCGTCCCCTCGCCGTCGCCGCCCTCGCTTTCGCTCTGCTGCCCGCAAGCGCCGAGGCGGCCAAGTTCCGCGGTGGCAGCCGCTCGCAGACCACGAACGCCAGCCAGCCCCAGCGCGACGGCTCCAATGTCGTGGTGACCCCGGCGCTGAGCAGCCGCCAGACGGAAAACGCTGGTGCCGCGCCGCAGCCTCTGCATATCGCGTCCCCGACCGCGATCGCCGCGGCTGAAACAGCCAATCTGCGCGGCTCGCAGCCCGCCGAACCACGCCTCTGGTGCCGCTCGCAAACGGTCGTCGGCGGCTTCTGCGTGATGAACTGAGCGGGGATCAGGCCGCTTCCGGCACGCCGCCGACCTGCATCGCACGCCAGCGCCCAGGCGATTGCCCATAAGCCTTGCGAAAATGCCGGGTCATATGGCTCTGATCGGCGAAGCCGCTGGCGGCCGCCGCTTCGGCCAAGGCCTCGCCCTGGCGGATCAGCAATCGCGCCCGTTCGAGCCGGCGCATCACCAGGTAATGATGCGGGCTTGTGCCGTAGCGGCGGCGAAACTGCCGTGCCAGCGCATAGCGATCAAGCCCGGTGATCGCCTCCAGCATGGCGGAATCGATCGTCTCGTCGCGGCTCTCTGAGAGGAAGTCGCGCGCCCGCTCGCAGGCCCGCATCGCGGGCGTTTCCGCGCCGTCGAGCGCGCAAGAGGGATCGAGCTTGAGCAGCGCTTCGGCCAGCGCGCCGATAGCGGCATCGCGCTCCAGCGGCTCCAGCCCATGCTCGACATCGCCGAGCAGGCCGACCAAAGCCCGCATCAGGCTGCCGTCGCGGCAGACGGCATTGCCGATGAACGGCATCGCGCTGGCGCGCCCGGCTAGCGCCGCCATGATCAGCCCGGGCTCGACATAAGCCATGCGGTAGCGAAAGCCGCTCGCGATCCCTGCCCGGCCGTTGTGCAGCTCGTCCGGGTGCAGCACGATCAGATCGCCCGGCGTCGAATCCCGCTGCGCGCCACGATAGTCGAAGCTCTGCACCCCGCTGACCGTGTAGCCGATCGCATAGGTGTCGTGCCGATGCGTGTCATAGGCATGGCCAGTGAAGAAGGCCTCGATCCGTTCGATGCCTTCGCCGTCCGGCGCCGTGCGGATCCAGTCGCCCGGCGAGGCGAGCGCGCACGAACGTTCAAGACCGGCCCGCTCGCCACGCTCTATCGCTGTCGTCATGCGCTTTGACACCAAGATTGCCATCATCGTCCATGACGAGCTCGCCGCCTGGCAGAAGCTCAACGTCACCGCGTTCCTGTCCGGCGGGCTGGTCGCCGCCGCGCCGGAAATCGGCGGCCAAGCTTACCGCGACGGCTCCGGCAAGGTCTACGGTCCGCTGGTGCGCCAGCCGATCCTGATCTTCGCCGCGAGTTCCGCCGACCTCACCCGCGTCCTGCGGCGGGCCGGCGAAGGAGGACTGACGCCTTCGCTCTACACCAGGGAACTGTTCGCCACCGGCCATGACGAGGCCAACCGCGCTGCCGTGGAGGCGGTGGCGACGGATGCCCTCGACCTGGTCGGGATCGCGCTGCATGGCGAACGCAAGGCCGTCGACAAGGCGATCAAGGGGCTGAAGCTGCATCCATGAGGGGCGCACCGTCATTGCGAGCGCAGCGAAGCAATCCAGGAGCCGTAGAGCTCTGCCGCCCCTGGATTGCTTCGTCGCTACGCTCCTCGCAATGACGGGCGGTGCGACACCCTCACCCCGTCCGCGCCGCCCGTCCCTCCAGCGGATAGGCCGGATCGCTGTAGCCCGGCGTCGAGGGATGTCCAGCCGGCACCAAGCTATCGACCAGCGCCTCGTCCTCGGCGGTGAAATCGGCCGAGAGCGCCGAGAGATAGCCCTGCCATTGCTCCATGGTGCGCGGGCCGGCCACGGCCGCAGTCAGCAGCTTGTTGTTGAGCACCCAGCGGACCGCGAACTGCACCGGCGTTAGGCCCCGCGCCGCGGCATGGTCTCGGATCGTGCGGGCGATGACCAGCGATTCCTCGCGCCATTCCGTCTGCATCAGCCGCTTGTCGGCGCGCCCTGCCCGCGTGCCTTCCGGCGGCGCCTGGCCGGGCTCGTATTTCGCCGTCAGCACGCCGCGCGCCAGCGGAGAATAGCTGGCGACGCCGAGGCCGTAATAGCCGCAGGCCGGCAGATGCTCGACCTCCGGCATGCGGTTCATCGCGTTGTAATAGGGCTGGCTGACCACCGGCCGGTCGATGCCGAGCTCGTCGCAGAGCCGGCAGATCTCGGCGACGCGCCAGCCGCGATAATTCGAGACGCCGAAATAGCGGATCTTGCCGGCCCGCACGAGGTCGCCGATCGCCCGGATCGTCTCGGCCAGCGGCGTTCCGTGGTCTTCCTTGTGCAGGTAGTAGACGTCGATGAAATCGCTGCCGAGCCGCTTCAGGCTGGCATCGCACGCCTCCAGCAGCCATTTGCGCGAGAGCCCGCGCTGGTTCGGCCCCTCTCCCATCGCATTCGCCGCCTTGGTCGCCAGCACCCAGTCATCGCGGTTGCCGGCGATGGCGCGGCCGGTGATCTCCTCCGAACGCCCCTCGGCATAGACGTCGGCCGTGTCGATGAAGTTGATGCCAGCCTCGGCAGCGCTGTCGATGATCGCCCGCGCATCGGCTTCCTCAGTCTGCGCGCCGAACATCATCGTGCCCAGGCAGAGCGGCGAGACCTTGAGGCCGGAACGGCCGAGCGCGCGATAATCCATGACGATCTCTCCTGAGCGGGCGGGCAAACCTGCCGCAGAGCCGGCGCTTGCGCCAGCGCAGCTGACGCAACGCTGCCCGGCGCAAGAGAATCCTTAACATTTCGTGCCAGGCTGCCTGGATGGCAGCCATCCCGTCCGATCCGACGCAGCTCGCGGCGCTCATCAAGAGCCAGAATCTCGCGACCCTGCTCGCGACGATGACCGGCAATGGCGGCCTTGCCGCCGGCAAGACGGTCGAGGCCAAGCTCGTCTCGGTCGACGAGGGCGGCAACGCCACCGCGCTGGTCAACGGCGTCAAGGTCGCGCTCGTCCTCGCCGGCCCCGAAGCCAAACAGGCGGCGATGCAGCCGGGCGCCGGCCTGATGCTCAAGCTCGCTGCCCCCGCCGAGCCCGGCGCACCGTTACAGGCGACGCTGGTCGGGATCCGCCCGCCGCAAACCAGTGGCCAGGTTGCTGCGCCACCTGCCAGTCAGCCAACGGTCGGCACGATGCCGGCGGCTCCGCAGCTGGCCCAGACGGCAACCTCACCCGGCATTGCCGCCGCAACTACCCAGTCATCGACAGCCCCCGCTGCCTTGCAGGCAGGCCGCACGCCAGCCGCCAATACGGCGGTCGATCCGCAGACCGCCCCCGCCTCGCCGCGTGCAGTCGCCGGCCCGCTGCTTGGCGCCGCGCTTGGCCGGCAGGACAGCCTCGCCCCGCTCTTCGCCAATCTCGGCAGCCTGGCGCAGGGCTCGGTCGCTCTGACCTTGCCCAAGCCGTTGATGGCGCTCGTCGACCAGATCCTCGCTCAGCGCCTGCCCGCAGGCGAGACCAGGCCCGTTACGGCCGAGGCGCTGAAGGCCGCCGTCGCCCGCTCCGGTGTCTTCCTCGAAGCCAGGCAGGCGGCCGGAGAGGCGCCGACGCCGCAGACCGATCTCAAGGCGGCCCTGCAGAGCCTGCGCGATCTGCTGAGACCGGCCGTAGAAAGCGCGCCGACCGCGCGGCTGCCGCTCCCCGGCGAGCCCGCGAACGAAGCTCAGCCCCAGCCCGGGCGCCCGGCCATGCGCAGCACGCCAGAGCAGGACGCCGCCGCCTCGACGCCGGCCAAGGCCCGTCCGGCACCGCCGCGCGACGGCCTGCTGACGCCGCAACCGGCCAGCGAGCCGAGCCTCAACAACGCCGCCCGCCCGGCCACGATTGCGCAGACACTGTTCGGCCAGGCCGAAGCTGCGCTCGACCGCATCGCGCTCGCCCAATATGCCTCGCTGCCGCAGGAGGCTGCGCGCCTCGACCAGCACCCGCCGGCGCGCTGGCTAACCGAGATCCCGCTTGCCTTGCCGAACGGCACCGCCGTGCTGCCGCTGGAGATCGAGCGCGACCCGCCGCAATCCAGCTCCGCTATCCCGGACGCACCGCTTTCGCGTGTGCGCTTCGCGCTCGACGTCGAACCGCTCGGCGCATTGCAAGGCGTGGTGACATTGCAGGGCCGCGCCATCGGCGTCTCTTTCTGGGCCGAGCGCGAGGACACCAGCCGCCTGCTGCGCCAGGCGACGCCGGATCTGGAGACCTCGCTGCTCAGGTCGCGCTTCGACAGCGCTGAGTTCGAGGTCTTCACCGGTCACCCGCAGAGGGCCAAGGCGGCCGCCGGTCAGTTCCTGGATCGCCGCTCATGAGCCAGCCGCTGCCACTCGCCGTCGCGCTCGAATATGACGGCCAGGGTGCGCCGCGCGTCACCGCCAAGGGCCATGGCGTCGTCGCCGAGAAGATCATCGAGACCGCGCGCGAGCATGACATCGCGATCGAGCAGAATGCCGTCCTGGCGCAGGCGCTCTCGGCGGTCGAGCTCGAAGACAGCATTCCGGAAGAGCTTTATCTCGCGACCGCGCAGGTGATCGCCTTCGTGCTCGGCCTGCGCCGCCGCGGTGGCCCATCGCGCCCATGACTGCTTCGATCGCGGTCCGCCGCCTGTCGGCCGGGGACTATGGCGCCAGCTATTCAGAAGCCTTCGCCGATCTCTGCCGGCGTGCGGAGGCGCCCAATCTGCATATGGCGCCGGCGGCCGTCGCTGCCGCGATGAGTTTTGGCCTCGCGAGCGATGATGTCATTGTCCTCGCAGCGCAAGAGCAAGGTAACGAGCGCCTGCTCGGCCTCTGGGCGCTGCGTCGGACGCGCAGCCTCCACAGCGGCCTCGTGCCCGTCCTGGAAGCCCCGCTGGTGCCGCTCTATGAGGTCTCGTCAGCTCCGGTGCTCGATCGCGAGCGGGCGAGCGAGGTCGCGTTGGCGCTGCTGCGAGCCGTCATCGAGGCGCCGGACCTGCCGAAAGTCCTGAAGCTGCCTCTGCTGCCGGCACAAGGCGGCGTCTTCTTCGCCATCCAGGCCGCGCTGGCGGCGACCGGCAGCACCATCACAGCCTTCGAACGCTGGCAGCGGCCGATGCTGGTCCCGGAGCCCGGAGACGATGCCGAGCGCTATCTGCGCCGCACCCTCGGCCAGGGCTACAAGAAGCGGATGCAGCAGCACCGCCAGCTGGAGAAGGCCGGCACGCTTGCATATGCACGCCATCGCGGCGCAGAGGCGGCCTCCGCGCTGGAAGAGTTCCTCAGGCTCGAAGCCGCCGGCTGGAAGGGCCGAAGCGGCACCGCCCTCGCCAGCCGGCCGCAGCATGTCGCCTATATTCGCGAGATCGTCAGCAACTTCGCCGCCGTCGATGCCGCGCGCATCGACCTGCTCCGGCTGAATGGCGCACCGATCGCCGGCGGCCTGTTGCTCGATCTCGCCGGGCAGTCGCATTTCCTCAAGATCGCCTATGACGAGGACAAGGCCCGGCTCTCGCCCGGCCGGGCACTCGCCATCGAGATGCTGCGCGCCGACTTCGCCGCCGGCAACCCGTTCCGGCTCGACAGCGGCGCCGGCGACCGCGTCGATCCGTCGGCCTATCCCTGGGGCGAGCGGCTGGAGATGACGAACGCCATCATCGCCCTCGCCGGCCGCTCCGCGCTCCTGCCGAAGCTCGCAGCGGCGGCACGCCTGCAGCTAAGGCGCTGGCGCGACCGCAGCCCGCGTTGACCGCAATCGCAAGCTGCTCGATAGACGTCTCAGGCAATAGCGCGACTGGCGCAAGGAGGATCATGCGCGTTCTGGTAACGGGGGCTGCCGGCTTCATCGGCAACGAGACGGCCCGGGTTCTGCTCGAACGCGGCGACGAGGTCGTCGGCATCGACAACCTCAACGACTATTACGATCCCGCATTGAAGCAGGCGCGCCTCGCCCGCCTCGACGGCCATAACCGCTTCAGCTTCGAGACACTCGATCTCGCCGACCGCGACGGCATGGCCAAGCTTTTCAGCGAGGGCCACTTCGAGCGCGTCGTCCATCTCGGCGCTCAGGCCGGAGTGCGCTTCTCGATCGAGAACCCGCAAGCCTATCTCGACTCGAATCTCACCGGCTTCGGTCATGTGCTGGAGGGCTGCCGCCGCAACGGCGTCGAGCATCTCGTCTACGCCTCGTCGAGCTCGGTCTACGGCGCCAACACCCGCACGCCCTTCCGCGTCGAGGACAATGTCGACCACCCGGTCAGCCTCTATGCCGCGACCAAGAAGGCGAATGAGGGCATGGCCCATTCGTACAGCCATCTGTACGGGCTGCCGACCACGGGGCTGCGCTTCTTCACGGTCTATGGCCCCTGGGGCCGGCCCGACATGGCGCCGATGATCTTCACCCGAAAGATCCTGGCCGGCGAGCCGATCGAGGTCTTCAACCAAGGCAAGCACGAGCGCGACTTCACCTATGTCGACGATATCGTCGAGGGCGTCGTCCGCGTACTCGATCAGGTCGCCGCGCCCGACCCTGCCTGGTCGAGCGACGAGCCTGGCCCCGCGACCTCCTCGGCACCGTGGCGGCTCTACAATATCGGCAACTCCGATCCGGTGCCGCTGATGGAATTCATCGCCACGATCGAGCAGGCGCTCGGCAAGAAGGCGGTGATGGAGATGAAGCCGCGCCAGCCCGGCGACGTCCTGCGCACCGCCGCCGACGTCTCGGCACTGGAGGCGGCGGTCGGCTTTCGCCCGCACACGCCGCTTGCCGAGGGCATCAGCCGCATGGTGCGCTGGTATCGCGACTTCTATCGCGTCTAAGGAAAACCATGGCGTCACCCGCGAAGATCGGCATCGTCACCGTCTCCGACCGCGCCTCGGCCGGCGTCTATGCCGACGAGGGCGGCCCGGCGATCCTCGACTATTTCGCCAAGGCATTGATCAGCCCCTGGCAGGCGGTGACACGCATCATTCCCGACGAGCGCGCCGGCATCGCGCAGACGCTGGTCGAACTCGCCGACAAGGAGGGCTGCTGCCTGATCGTGACGACCGGCGGCACCGGCCCGGCCCCGCGCGACGTCACGCCCGAAGCGACGCAGGACGTGATCGACAAGCTGATGCCGGGCTTCGGCGAGCTGATGCGCCAGGTCAGCCTCGCCAAGGTGCCGACCGCGATCCTGTCGCGCCAGCTCGCCGGCATCCGCGGCAAGGCGTTGATCGTCAATCTGCCCGGTCGCCCCCGCGCGATCGCCGAATGCCTGGACGCGGTGATGCCGGCAATCCCCTACTGCATCGACCTGATCGAGGGTCCGTACCTCGAAACCGACCCGGCCGTGATCGTGGCGTTCCGACCGGGGCAGAAGCCGAAAGGATGAACGATACCTCGACCGACACCACCATCCTCCCCCTATGAGCGTTTATCGGATGGTAGCTTCGGTGCTGTAGGAATGGGGGACCAGTTTCCGCCGGAAGTCCGATATGGCTACAAAGATCATCCCCCTCATCATGGCCGGCGGCTCCGGCACCCGCTTGTGGCCGCTTTCGCGCGACACGATGCCGAAGCAGTTCATCGCGCTGCTCGAGGACGGCCTGTCGACCTTCCAGGCGACGCTGCAGCGCCTCGTCGATCCGGCCTTCGGCGCGCCGATCGTCATCACCAACAATGATTTCCGCTTCATCGTCGCCGAGCAGATGCTGGCACTCGGCATCAAGGGCGAGATCGTGCTCGAGCCCGAGCGGCGCGATTCCGCCGCGGCCATCGCCGTCGGCACGGTCATGGCCGGCAAGCGCGACCCTGAGGCCGTCTGCGTTGCGCTCGCTTCCGATCATGTCGTCGGCGATGCCGAAGCCTTCCGCGAAGATTGCAAGCGCGCGGCAAAGCTGGCCGCGACTGGGCTGATCATGACGCTCGGCATCAAGCCGACGCATCCCTCGACCGCCTATGGCTATCTTGCCCCGGGCGAAGCGCTGTCGGAGCCCAACACCAGCCGCCTCTCCCGCTTTGTCGAGAAGCCGAACCTCGACATCGCCGAAAAATACGTCGCCGAAGGCTATCTCTGGAACAGCGGCAATTTCCTGTTCTCGGCCAAGACGATGCGCGAGGAACTCTCGCGCCACGCTCCTGCTGTCCTCTCTGCCGCCGAGGCCGCGGTCGAGAAAGCCAGCCGCGACCTCGACTTCCTGCGACTCGATCCGGAGAGCTTCGGCAAAGCCACCAAGATCTCGATCGACTATGCGGTGATGGAGCGCACCGCCCATGCCGGCATGCTCGCCGCCTCCTTCGACTGGTCGGATGTCGGCTCCTGGGATTCGATCCACGCGATCAAGCCGCAGGACGGCGACGGCAACGTGCTGGAGGGCCCGGCGGTCGCGCTCGACACCCGCCGCTCGCTGATCCGCAGCGAGGAGGTGCTGACGACTGTGGTCGGGCTCGACGACGTCGTCGTGGTCTCGACCCGCGATGCTGTGCTCGTCGCCTCGATGGCGGCGGCCGGCAAGGTCAAGAACCTGGTCGAGCAGATGAAGGCCGAGGGGCGGCCCGAGGCCAGCGAGCACCTGCGCATCTACCGGCCCTGGGGCTGGTATCAGCGCATCGACATCGGTGCCCGCTTCCAGGTCAAGCACATTCACGTCAAGGAAGGCGGCCAGCTCAGCCTTCAGAAGCATTTCCACCGCGCCGAGCACTGGGTTGTCGTCCGCGGTACCGCCGAGGTCACGCTCGATGACACCGTCCGTTTCGTCCACGAGAACGAGTCGGTCTATCTCCCGATCGGCTGCACTCACCGGCTGAAGAACCCCGGCAAGATCGGGCTCGAGCTGATCGAGGTCCAGGTCGGCAGCTATACCGGCGAGGACGACATCGTCCGCATCGAGGACATCTACGCGCGCAGTTGAGGCACCGCCCTTCCTTCTCCCCTTGCGGGAGAAGGTGGCGCAAAGCGCCGGATGAGGGGTCGCTCAGGTCTGCATCGATGGTGGCGCTTGTCCAAAGGCTGGCAGCGTCGCGAGACCCCTCACCCTAACCCTCTCCCGCAAGGGGAGAGGGGAATAGCGCGCAGCCCTCTCCGCCCGCTCACCCTTTCTCCAGCTCCTGCCCGATCGCCCGTATCAGATCCGGCGACAATGGGTCCATCCGCGAGCTGAAGCTGCCGATCAGGCTGCCGTCGCGGCCGATCAGGTATTTGTGGAAGTTCCAGCTCGGCAGGTCGTTCGGGCGCTGGTTCGCCGCCCAGCGATAGAACGGATGGGCATTGGGCCCACGCACCACGTTCTTCTGGGTGATCGGATAATTCGCGCCATGGCTCTGGCGCACCGCTTCGGCGATCGCCGCGCCATCGAGCGGCTCCTGGCCGCCGAAATCATTGCTCGGTACCGCGATCAGCACGAGGCCGCGCTCGCGATAGCGCTCCCAAAGCTGTTCGAGCCCGGCGAACTGCCCGGAAAGGCCACACTGCGTCGCCGTGTTGACGATCAGGATCGGCTTGCCGCGATAGGCTGCGAGCGGAATGCGCCCGCCTTCGGCCCGGTCGAAGCTGAAGGCGTAGACATTGCTCTCCCCCTGTGCGGCCAGCGCCGGAGCGGCTGGCGCAAGGGCGAGCAAAGCGAGAATCTGGCGACGATGGAAGCGCATGGGCAAGCTCCGCGATAATGCCAGGCTACTGCCGCAGGAGCTTACCCGCCAAGTAAGATATCCGCGAGCGAAAATGAAAACGCCCCGGCGCGGGCCGGGGCGTCGATCAATCCCGCGCAGGTTGGCTGCTCAGCAGGCCAGCACCTTCTTCACGCGGACCTCGAGGTCGCGCAGCTCGTAGGGCTTCACGACATAATGGTCGGCGCCATTGCTGGTCGCCTCGTCCATCTTGTCGACCGAGCGCTCCGAGGTCGCCATGATGATCTTGATCTGGTTGAGCTCCGGCACCGAGCGGATGGCGCGCAAGAGGTCGATGCCGCTCATCCCGTCCATGTTCCAGTCGAGCAGCAGCAGATCGTAGCGCTTGGTCTGCATCTTCATCAGGGCTTCGCGGGCGTTCTCCGCCTCGTCGATGTCCTGGAACTCGATCTGCTTGAGGAAATAGGTGGCAAGCCCGCGCATGCTCTTCTGGTCGTCGACCACGAGGATGCGGTAGTCGCTTCTCGCCTTTGACATAACACTCTCCTATGGCACCGGACCGAAAAGTGGATTCCACTTTTCGGAAGAATCCGATGCGATAACAATGCAATAGACCATCGTGACCGCGTCCGTTCGGACGCGCGATGATCTACGCGGTGCGCTGCTGCGGGCGTTCGCCCAGCAGCCCCGCGATGGCGCCTCCGATCTGGTCGAGCGGTACGACCCTGTCGGCGGCGCCCAACTCGAACGCGGCTTTCGGCATCCCGTTTACCACACAGGTCTCGCCACTTTGGATTAACGTCGCTGCCCCTGCTTTGCGCATGGCTAACAAACCGTCAGCGCCGTCGCGGCCCATGCCGGTGAGCAGCACGCCGATCGCGTGGCTGCCGAGCGAGCGGGCGACCGAATGGAACATCACGTCGACAGAAGGGCAGTGCCCGCTGACCAGCGGTCCTTCCTTCACCAGGCAGACGAGCTCACCGCGGCGCTCCTCGATCTCGAGATGCTTCGTGCCGCCAGGCGCCACCACCGCCATGCCGGGCCGCAAACGGTCGCCATCGGCAGCCTCGCGCACGTCGAGCCCGGTCGCGGCCGAAAGCCGCGCCGCGAACTTGGCGGTATAGCCCGCCGGCATATGCTGGACGACGGCGATCGGCAGGCGCAGATGCGCGGCGTCGCGCATCACCGTCTGCACAGCCGGCACGCCGCCGGTCGAGGCGCCGATCGCGATCAGCGAGACCTTGCCATGGGCGACAGGCGCAGGCATCGCCGCCGGCCGGACCGGAGCGGCAGCCGCAGGTCGCTGCTGCGCGGCGAGTTCCTTGGCCGCAGCGAGCATCCGGCGGCTGGCCGAGGCGCGCTGCAGCGCCGCGGCGACATGCTTCATGAAGCCTTCGAGCGTATGGGTCGCCCCGTCAGGCTTCTCGATGAAGTCGATCGCGCCGAGCTCCAGCGCCTGGATCGTGTTGTCGGCGCCCGGTCCGCCGAAGGCAGAGACGATCAGCACCGGCAGCGGGTCCTGCTTCAGCACCCGCGCCAGCAGCTTGAGCCCGTGCCGTCCGGGCAATTCGAGGTCGAGAGTCAGGATGTCGGGCCTGAGCTCCTGGATCGCGTCCCAGCCTTCTTCGGCGCTGCCGGCGACGCCGATCACCTGGAAGCCTGGCGTCGAGTTGATGATCTGCGTCATCAACTTCTGCATCAGGATGGAATCGTCGACGACGAGGACTTTCACCGGGCCGGCGGACGAGGTCAGCGGGCTCATCACCAGATCTCCACTTCACCAGCCACCGGCTGGGTCTTGAGGCGGTTGAGATAGGCCATTTCCTGCTCGCGCTCGGGATCGCGCGCCGCCTGCTGGACGTGCTGGACCCAGGCACGCCCGGTCGCGGGCTGGTAGTGGATGCGGCGCGAGCGCGTGCCCCCGACATCCCTGGATACCACCGGAATCCCCTCACGGGCGAGGAACTCGTTGACGAAGATGATGTTGCCCTCGCCGATCGCCAGCATGGTGGCGCCGGAGAGCACGCGGGCCCCGCCGAAGACCTTGGCCTCGAGCTGGCCGCGCCGGGCGCCGCGCTTCAGCAGGCCGTTGATCAGCACCTCCATGGCCGTGTCGCCATAGCGCTCGCCGGCGCTGGTGTCGGTGCCGCCATTGTTCTTCGGCAGCAGGAAATGGTTGAGCCCGCCGACACCGATCTGCGGGTCGCGCATACAGACCGAGACGCAAGAGCCGAGCACCGTGGCGACGATCTCGTCTTTCGCCGCAGTGATCTCGTGCTCGCCCGGCGCGACCGTGATGATGGTGGCGTCGAAGCGCGGGTCGAAATAGCGCCGTGAGGATCGGTTCAGGCTCATGGCGTGCGCTCGTAGATGGTGCGGCCGATCAGCCGAAGCTGAGGATGCGGCTGCGGCAGGGATTCGGAATGGCCGAGATAGAGGAAGCCGCCCGGCTGCAGCAGCGCGACATAGCGGTCGAGGATCGCGGCCTTGGTCGGCGTGTCGAAATAGATGAAGACGTTGCGGCAGAAGATCACGTCGAACGGCCCCTTCATCGGCCAGCGCTCGATCAGGTTCAGCCGCTTGAAGGCGATCAGCCGCTTCAGGTCGTCGGCGATGCGGGCTTCGCCGCGCGTGCTCTGGCTCTCCAGCCTGAGCAGCGGGCGCAAATCCGCCGGCAGCCGCTCGAACTGGTCGGCGGGATATTGTCCGGCCGCCGCGCGGTCGAGGATGTCGGTGTCGATGTCGGTCGCCAGGATCTTGAAGTCGAGATCGCTGCGATGGCCGATCACGTCGCGCGAGATCGCGGCTGCGCTGTAGGGCTCCTCGCCCGAGGAGCAGGCCGCCGACCAGATCCGGATGCGTCCGCGCCGCCCTGCCCGCTCCTGGATCAGGCGCGGCAGCACATCCTTGCGCAGATGGTCGAAATGGTGACGCTCGCGGAAGAACGCCGTGTGGTTGGTGGTGACGGCGTTGATCAGCTCGGGGATCTCGTCGGTCGCCGCCGACGTGCGCAGATAGGCGCAGTATTCCGCGATCGAGCCGAGGCCCAGCACCTTGACGCGCCGCGCCAGGCGCCCGCGCGCCATCGCTTCCTTGTGCTCGCGGATGACGATGCCGGCGTGCTCATAGACCAGCTTGGCCACGAGGGCCATGTCGTCACGGCTGAGCGTGGTATCCGACTGGACGGGTTGTGGCGCAAGCATGCTCATGCCCTGAAAAACGACCTAGAATTCCGCCCACTCGTCCATCCGCCCACCGCCGGCGACGCGGCGGCGCGGAGTGACGGGACGGGCTTCGGTGGAACGATGATGGTCCTGGTGGGCCGGCACGCGACGCGGCTCGCTGGGTGACGGTGCAGGCAGCGGCCGCGTCTGCGCCATCGGCCGCTCGAAGCGGAAAACGCCGGCGAGTTCTTGCAAAGCCTGGGTCTGCTCGGCGAGGCTCGCCGCTGCGCCGGCGCTCTGCTCGGCCAAGGCCGCGTTCTGCTGCGTCGCCTCGTCCATCGCCGCAACGGAGCGGTTCACTGCCGCGATGTCCCCGGCCTGTCCCGTGCTCGCCTGCGAAATCTCCGCCACCGTCGCCGAAACCTGCTCCACCGCCGTGACGATCTGGCCGAGCGTCTCGCCGGTCCGGCGCGCCAGCCGCACGCCTTCGGCGACCTGAGCGTTGGAATTGGCGATAACGCCCTTGATATCCTTGGCCGCCGTAGCCGAGCGCTGCGCCAGGGTGCGCACCTCGCTCGCGACCACCGCGAAGCCCTTGCCGGCCTCGCCGGCCCGCGCCGCCTCGACTGCGGCGTTCAGCGCCAGCAGATTGGTCTGGAAGGCGATGCCGTCGATCACTGTGACGATCTCGGCGATGCGCGCCGAGGACTGCTCCATCCGCCCGATCGCCGCGATCGTCTCGGCCACCGCCTGCTGTCCGGTCCCGGCGACCGCCATCGCCTCGCCGGCGAGCTCGGTCGCGGCACGCGAGCGGCCGGCGCTCTGCGTGATTGAAGCCGCGAGCTGGCCGGTCGTCGCCGCCGTCTTGTCGAGGCCGACGGCCGATTGCTCGGTGCGCCCGGCGAGATCGGCCGCGCCCGCCTTGATCTCGACCGCCGTCGCCGCGACATGGGCGGCAGCAAGCTGGATGCCGGAGACGGTCTGCGTCAATCGCGCCAGCGTCTGGTTGAGCCCGGCCTTCAGCTCGCCGAGCCGCCCGTCATAGGCGCCGTCGACGCGGCCGGTCAGGTCGCCTTCGCTGAGGCCCGCCAGCACCACCGCGAACTCATCGGTCGCGGCCTCGACGATCGCGTTGATCTCGTTGACGCCCTCGGCGATGCGCTGCAGCGCCTCCGGCTTGCCGGCGAGCGGCACACGCCGGGAGAAATCGCCCTCGGCCGCGGCGGCGACCACGGCCGCGACCTCGTCGGCGGCGCGCAATTCCTCGGTCAATTCACGCCATTCGATCGTCGCGCCGAGCCTCTGGCCGTCGGGCTGCATCATCGTGGTCAGCGTCAGCGCGACCATGCGCTTGCCGAGCGCGACGCGCATCGTACGCGCTTCCGGCACGCCCTGCGGCCCGGCGAACAGCTCCAGCACCTTGCCGAGCATGTCCTTTGCCGAGACGCCCGGGAAAGCGGCGCGGAAATCCTCCTGTGCCCCGCTGAAGAAGGCGAGCAGCGACTTGTTGACGTAGACGACGCGGCCTTGCGCATCGCAGACCATGATCGCGGTGCGGCAGCCATCGAGCGCCGCCTTGATCCGCCCCGCTTCAAGCGAACTTTCCTGGACCTGGCGCAGCGCCCGCGAGAGCTCGCCGATCTCGTCGCGGCGGTCAAGCTCGGGCACGGCCCCGGGCGCGCCTTCGCTGAGCTTTTCCATGCCCTCACGCAGCGCCATGACCGGCCGCGCCAGCGAGCGGGCCGCGAGCCAGCCGAGACCGGACGCCAGAACGACGCCGGCGACACCGAAGGGCAGAACGGCGCTGGCAAAGCCCGACAGCGCCGCCTCGACCTGCTGGCTGGACAGGCCGATGGCGCCGAGCCGGGCGACCGCGCTCTGCTGGACCGCATATGCGACGAGCCCGCCCGAAACGGCAGCGCCGCCAGCGAACAGCGCCGGCAGCTTGACCGAGAGTTTCGAGAAGGCGCCCAGTTGGCTCATCGGCTCGTTGGTCTCTCAGGCGATCGGGCTGATCTCTGGCCTGCCGGCTGGGCGCTGCCGAGGGCCATCGGAGGCTCAGGCGACGCGCAGTTGCTTGTCCTGGTTGTCACCGCCGTCGCGGATCACCGCGGCGAGGTCGAGCAAGGCGACGATCTCGGTGTCGAGCAGCACGAGGCCCTCGATCAGCCCGTGCTCGTCGCGTTCGAGGTCCGGAGCGGGGCGGACCGCGCTGACCGGCACGTCGACGATGTCCGAGACCGAGTCGACCAGCAGGCCGGCGGTCTTGTCCTCGACGTCGACGACGACGATCACATGGGTCGCGGTCGCTTCGGTGGAGCCGAGGCCGATCGCGGTGCGCAGGTCGTAGACGGCGAGGATCACGCCGCGCAGGTTGAGCACGCCGCGCACATGCGGGGCCGCATGCGGCAGCGGCGTCGTCGCCTGCCAGCCCTTGATCTCGCGGACCATGCCGACATCGATGCCGAAGGTGCGATCGCCGACCCGGAAGGTGACGATCCGGCGTGCCGCCGACTCAGGCTGCGCCGAGGTGAAGTGTTTTTCGCTGAGCTGCAAGGACATGGTTCATCCAGCCAGTTTGAGTTCGGGAACGGGTTGGCGGACACCCGACGCCGCTACACGCAGCATCGAGTCGACATCGAGGATCAGCGCGACGAGGCCATCGCCGAGGATGGTTGCGGCGGACGCGCCGGCCACCGCGCCGTAGTTCGATTCGAGGCTCTTCACGACGACCTGCTGCTGGCCGACGATCTCGTCGACCGCAATGCCGACATTCCCGCCGCGCTCGGTCTCCGCGATGATGATGATGTTCTCGTCGCGCGTGCCAGCCGAGCCCATCACGGCGCCAAGCCGGTGCAGCGGCGTGATCTCGCCGCGCCAGCGCAGCACCTCCTGGCCGAAGGTCAGGTGCTCGATCGGCGTATTGGCGAGGTGCTGCGTCTCGATCACGCTGGCGATCGGGATGACGTAGCGGTCGTCGCCGCAGCGGATCACCATGCCTTCGAGCACGGCGAGCGTCAGCGGCAAGGCGAGCGTGAACTTGCAGCCGCGGCCCGGCTCGGAATCGACGCTGATGCGGCCGCCGAGCGATTCGACGTTGCGGCGGACCACGTCCATGCCGACGCCGCGGCCGGAGATGTCGCTGACCGCGTCGGCCGTGGACAGGCCGGCGGCGAAGATCAGCTGGTCGATCTCCTCCGGCGCGAGCTTTTCGTCGGCGCCGACGAGGCCACGCGAGCGGGCCTTGGCGAGCAGCCTGTCGCGACCGATGCCGCGGCCATCGTCGGTGACCGAGATGACGATGCGGCCGGCGCGATGCTCGGCGATCAGCTTGATCGTACCTTCCGGATGCTTGCCGGCGGCGATGCGATCCTCCGGCGTCTCGACGCCATGATCCATCGAATTGCGGATCATGTGGGTCAGCGGATCGGCAAGTTCCTCGATGATCGTCTTGTCGACCTCGGTGTTCTCGCCTTCGAGGACCAGCTTCACTTCCTTGCCGAGCGTCTGCGCGAGCTCGCGCACCAGGCGCGGCATGCGCTGGAACACCGCCTTCACCGGCTGGGCGCGCACCGCCATGACATGGTCCTGCAGCTCTCGCGTCTGGCGCGACAGGGTCAGGATGCCTTCTGCGGTCTTGGCGTAGACGTCGTAGGGCAGCGAGCGCACGCACTCGACCAGCATGGACTGGGTGATGACGATCTCGCCGACCAGGTTCATCAGCCGGTCGATGCGATCGAGATCGACGCGGACGCTGACCGCCTGGCGCTGGCGCGCGGCGGCCTCGTTGGGAGCTGGCCGAACCGGTGCGCGGGGCGCTGCCGGGGGAGCGGCGACGGCCGTGGGCGCAGCAGCGGCAGGAGCCGCAACCGGCGCGGCGACGGGCTGGATATCGGGCTGCGGCGCAGCCTCGGCCGCCGGCCCGAGCCTGGCCAGGATCGCCGACAGGTCGGCAGCGACATTCTGCGGCACCTCGGGAGCGGCGACCGGCGCCGCGGCGGCAGCCGGGGCCATCTCGGCTTCGTCGTCGGCCAGCACCTCGACCTCGAACTCCTCATTGGCGAGGGTGAAGTCGAATTTCGAGACGATCTCGTCGGCGCTGAGCTCGGTGCGCAGCATCACCTCGAAGCGCATATGGCAGTCGGTGACGTCGAGTGTCTCCAACGCCGGCACATGGCTGAGATCGCAGGTGACCGAGACGATCTGGTCCGCCGGCAGGATGCCGATCGCGACCCGCGGCTCGATCACGCGGCGGAACAGGTCGGCTTCCGGCGTGATCTTGATGCGGACGTCGTGGCCGGGTTTGCGGACCGGTGCGGCGACGGCGACGGGCTCGTCATCGTCCCAGCCGTCATTAGCCGGGGCCGCGGGAGCCGGAGCGCCCATCTTGGCATCGACCATGGCGAGGAGATTGCCGAGCGCGGCGATGCCGACAGGTGCATCGGCCGCAGGAGCTGGCGGGGCCTCTACAGGAGCGGCCGGTGCGGCGGCCTTGGCCTGGCCGACCTGTTCGAGCGCGGCCAGCAGGTCCGGACGCACGGGGGCGGCTTCGTCGTTGCGGGCCGCTGCGACCAGATCGGCCACGGCGTCCGAGCAGCGCAGGAACAGGGTGAAAGGCGCATCCTCCAGCGCGACGCGGCCGGAGCGGAGATGGTCCAGCGCCGCCTCGAAGACATGGGCGAAGCCGACGAGCTCGGTGCAGCCGAACGCGCCTGCGCCACCCTTGATCGAGTGGATGGCGCGGAAGGCCGCATTGACGTCCTCGGAATCGGTCGAGCCCTCGTCGAGCGCCTGGAGTTTCTGCTCCAGTGCGCCGAGGAGTTCCTCGCACTCCTGGAAGAAAGTCTGCTTGAGTTCCGCCAGGGGATCCATGGACCGCCTCAGTTCTGGTAGCGCGCGACGAGGCCGAGCAGGGTGTTGGGTTCGAACGGCTTGACCATCCAGGCGCTGGCGCCGGCACGGCGGCCTTCCGCCTTGATCTCGGCGCCGTTCTCGGTGGTCAGCACGATGATCGGCGTGTTCTGGCCGGCCGGACGGGAGCGGCAGGCGCGCGTGAACTCGATGCCGTCCATCACGGGCATGTTGAGGTCGGTGATGACGAGGTCGGGCTTGAACTGGTCGAAGCGCGCCAGCCCCTCTTCGCCGTTCTCCGCCTCGGCCACCTCGTGGCCGGCATTGCGCAGCGTCATGCTGAGCAGGCTGAGCAAGGTCTTGGTATCGTCGATCGCGAGGATCTTCATCGCGGGATCACTCCAGAACGAGAGCGCTGTGCGCCGGGTCGAACCCGATCGCCTGAAAGGACTGGCGGCACTCGTCCGAGGCCGCCTTGAGGGTGACGCTGAGCCCGCGCGCCTTGGCACTGGTCGCGGCCGCATGCATGAGCTGAATCCACAGGCTCGGGAACGGGCCGGCCTCGGCGCACTCGACCGCGATGCTTTCCTTCTGCTCCAGCGCGACGAGGAGCTGATTGCGGAAAGCCGCAGCCTCTGACCGGCCGAGGAAAGGCGGAAGGGAGACGGTGATGACCACGGCGGCGCGCCCTGTGTTTGTTGACTAGGAAGCATCCCGGGGATTGGTAAAAATTTCGCTAACTGCGCGGGCTCGCGGCAAGGATTATGGCCGTTCCGCGGCAGCCTCGTTCAGTTTCAGAACAGGCTGTTGCTGATGGCGCGCGGGACAAGCGAGATGCTGCCATTCGCTTCCTTGTACTTGCGCGGGACGTTGATGATGCCCGACAGGTGCAGCCAGAGATTGTTCGGCGAGATCGGCTTCACGATGATCTCGTGCGCGCCGAGCTTGGCGGCCTGCACCACCGCACGCCGGTCGGGCTTTTCCATCATCACTAGCACCGGCGCCTTGGCGAAGGGCGAGGTCTTGAACGAGCGGATCGCGGCCAGGCATTTGACGCTGTCGCCGTCCGGCAGGTCCCAGTCGAGCATCACGATGTTCGGCTGTTTCTGGATGAACGTCGTCGCCGCCGTGGCGAGGTCGGCTGCCTCGAACACCCGCTGCAACTGCGCCTGGTAGAGCATGGTGCGGATGATGCGCCGATAGTGCGGGCTGGGATCGATCAGCAGCACCGAGAGATTGGGGAAGGATGGCGCGATATGCATGTCCGCAACTCGAAACGCGTACTCGACTGAAACCCTCTCACGCGGCGGTTAACGCTCCACCCTGCGCCGTCAGACGCTGAGGCCGAACCTCACCCCGCCCCAGTGCCGGCCCCGTACGAAGATCGGCGCCGACAGATCCTCCATCACCAGGAAATTGCCACCGCCCATGTCGCGTCGATAGGTCTGCAGCAGGAACGGCTTCTGGTTGCGCGCCGCGGCGAGGCCGGTGCGATCGTTGAAGATGCGACGGTTGCGGCAATTGGCGTTGTTCCAGACCGGATCCGCCCCCTGCGGCTGCGAGTACTTGCGATTATGGGTCGGCAGATAGCCGTTTCGGTCGACAGCCGCGCAGAAGACGATGCGCTTGTTCGCCGAGAGCAGCTTCTCCTGCACCGGCGGCAGCAACCGGTCTGTCAATTCGGTGAAGCGGGTGATGAACTGCTGGGGATCGCTGCCTGGAACCGGCCTGTAGGCCTCGTCGAAGATTTCAGCCAGACCGATCTGCCCCTTCGCCAGCGCCTGCTCGAACAGGTCCGCCATCGTCGCAGCCGCCTCTACCGCGATCTCGATCATATCCGATTGCGGCGTACGCACCCCCGAGCCGGCTATCGCACCGAGGACCGCCTCGCTGGTCGAGACCAGGGAGGCCCCGCGCCGCGCCGCGACTTCCAGGTTGCGGCCGGACTGGTCGACCCCGTTGACCAGCCCCTTCAGCTCGTCGCCGACCTGGGCGAAGGCGACGGCGTTCTCTCGCGCCGGCGCCGAGATCGAATCGATCTCGGAGATCAGCCCGACCACCGAGCGGCCGAAATGGTCGAGCTCGCCGATCTGCTGGGAGATGCCCTGACTTTCCTCGCTGGCGCGCCGCGCCGCCTGCGCGTTCGCCTCGCTCTGCTTCGCCAATTGATCGACCGTCGCGACCAGGGCGTCGAGCTGCTTGGCGCTGGCCGCAGTCGCATCGCGCGTCTGCTCGGCGAGCTGTTTCACTGCCGCGGCGATGACGGCAAAGCCCCGGCCGGCGACGCCGCTGCGTGCTGCCTCGACGCCGGCATTGATCGAGAGCAACTGGATTTCGCGCGTGATCGTCTGGATCGCCTCGCTGGCCTCGCGCGCCTTGTGGGCGCGCCCGACGGCCTCGTTCAGCGCCTGCGAGATCGACTGTGCGCCGCTGGACAACTCTGCGATATCGTTCTGAGCCGCATTCAGCCCTTGCCGGACCGCGCCGGTGACGCGCTCCAGCCCGCTCTTGACCACGGAAGCCGCCTGCTGGGCGGTATCGGCCGCCTGCTGGATCGCCTGGTTCGAACGCGAGACCTGCTCGACCGAGGTGACGACGCGATGCAGCCCATCGGTCTGGCGGTCAAGCTCGCCATTGACGTCACCGATGCGGCCGGACATGTCGGTGATCTCGGCGCTGAGCTTGCCGAAGCGCTCGGCGATCTCGAGCACCGCCCGTGCTGCCGCCGCCGTTCCCGGCGCATCTTCATTGGCAGGATCAGGCAGCTTCAGAGCCGGGGCGAGCATCGAGCGGCGCTTCCATCTTGGAGATCAGCCAGCGGAAATTAAACGAACGCAGTAAAGCCGCGGTTAATGCTGCGACAGCACGGGTGATCGGCGGCAGTTCTTTGGTATAATCCGGCGTACAACAGGACTTGCTGCAATCGGGAAGTGCCCCTCTCGTTAACCTCATCGCGCGCCGCTTCCGGTTCCCACGACGCTACGTCCGATCTACCCTCTTCCCGTCTCGTCACCCCATGGACACCGCTTGAACAGCCGACAGCTCGAAACCTTCGCCGCGGTGATGAAGGCCGGCACGATCTCGCGCGCGGCCGAATTGCTCGGCGTCACCCAGCCCGGCGTCAGCCGCGCCATCGCCGAGCTGGAGAAATCGCTCGGCTTCCTGCTCTTCGACCGCATCCGCAATCGCATCGTCGCCACGCCCGAGGGCAAGCTGTTCTACACCCAGGTCCAAGCCTCCTTCCTCGGCATGGACACACTGCGCGCCACCGCCGCCCGCATCCGCGACCATGGCGCCGGCCAGTTGCGGATCGGCTCGCTCTCGGCGCTCGGTTCGTCGCTGGTGCCGCGGGCGGTGCGGCGCTTCCGCGACCGGCGCCCCGAGATCGCCGTGACTCTGATGGTCCTGCCCTCGCGCGATGTCCGCGACGGCGTTGCCTCCGGCGCCTTCGATGTAGGCCTCGCCGCCGACGAGATCGACGTCTCCGGCGTGCTCCACCAGCCCTTCGTCCAGCCGCGCGTGCTCTGCGCCCTGCCGCTCGGCCACCCGCTTGCCGAGAAGGAGCTGATCGGCCCAGCCGACCTGCACGACTTGCCTTTCGTCTCCTATGTGCCGGAGGATCGCGCCCGCCAGCGGCTCGACCGCGTCTTCGCCGAGGCCGGCGTCAAGCCGCGCATCGTCGTCGAGACCATCTATGCCGCGACCGTCTGCGCCCTCGTCGCCGAAGGCGTCGGCGTCGGCCTGGTCAGCCCCTATGCCGTCGCCGGCGCCGATCCGACCCGGCTGGTGCTGAGGCCCTTCGAGCCGGAGGTACAGAGCCGCAGCCTGCTGATCCTGCCGCTCGACCGGCCGAAATCGCAATTGGTGCGCGACTTCATCGACTGCCTGATGGCAGCGCGTTAGCCGGCCCAGCCATAACAACCAGGCATCGAGCCATGAGTTTTGCCTGATTGTCGCGAGCGCCTCGTGGAAGGAATCTTCCTTCCACGAAAGGACGCTCCTCCCATGCATGACGCGACCCGCACCGTTCATCACCCTTCGGTCAACGAAGAGGGCTATGCCAGCCTGACGGTGCCGACCCACCGCGCCTCGACCATCGTCTACCCGGACGCGGCGAGTTTCTTCGCCCGCAAGCATCGCGGCTTCGACGGCTATACCTATGGCCTGCACGGCACCCCGACGACCCGAACCCTCGAAGCGCAGCTCACAGCGCTGCATGGCGGGGTCCGCACCGTGCTCGTCCCCTCCGGTCAGGCGGCGGTCACCATCGTCCTGCTCTCGGTGCTGCTGCCCGGCGACAAGGTGCTGATACCCGATCAGGTCTACCAGCCGGTGCGCAGCTTCTGCGAGGACTACCTGAAGCCACGCGGCATCGATTACGGTGTCTACGATCCGCTGATCGGAGCCGGTATCGCCGAACTGATCGACGAGCAGGTCAAGCTGGTCTGGGTCGAGTCGCCGGGCTCCAACACGATGGAGGTCCAGGACGTGCCGGCTATCGTCAGGGCGGCCAAGGCCAAGGGCGTCCTCGTCGGTTGCGACAATACCTGGGCGACACCGCTGATCTTCAAGCCGCTGGCGCATGGTGCCGATTTCGCCTGCGAGGCGCTGACCAAATATGTCGGCGGCCATTCCGATCTGCTGCTCGGCTCGATCACCGTCGCCGATCTCAGTTTGCGCGAGACGCTGAAGGAGACGCTGCGCGGCTTCGGCGTCGGCGTCTCGCCCGACGAATGCCAGCTCGCTCTGCGCGGTATAGAGACCCTGGCGCTGCGCCTCGCCCATATGGGCAAGGTTTCCGAGGATTTCGCCCGGCGCCTTGCCCGCTCGCCCGCGGTCGAGACAGTGCTGCACCCGGCCTTGCCCTCCTGCCCCGGCCATGAGTTCTGGCAGCGCGACATGGGCCGCTCGTCGGGCGTGTTCAGCATCGTGCTGAAGCCGGTGCCGCACGCCGTGCTGGAAGCGGCGCTCTCGGCGCTCAGGGTCTTCGCCATCGGCGCGTCCTGGGGTGGCACGCGCAGCCTGATCGCGCCGCTGGCGCCCGAGGGCGACCGCACCGTCGTGCCCTGGCCTCATCGCGGCCCGGCGCTGCGTATCAGCATCGGCCTCGAGGACCAGGATGATCTCTGGAACGATCTCGACGCCTTGCTCGTCGCATTGGAACAGCCGGCGGCCGCCAGGGTCGCCTGAGACGGAAGACCTGAGATGACGAGCGCGGCGGAGCAGGTCTCCGCCGCGGCGGGAGAACTTTGCCTGAAAACAACAACAGGGGATCAACGATGAAACGGACCTTGCTTCGCCTGACCGCCGCGCTCGCGCTTGCCGCCGGCTTCGCGGCGCCCGCCGACGCCAACACGCTCAAGATGATCCGCGACCGCGGCAAGATCATCTGCGGCACCAGCCCCGGCGTTGCCGGCTTCTCGACGCAGGACGCCAATGGCCGCTGGGAAGGCTTCGACATCGATGTCTGCCGAGCGCTGGCCGCGGTCATCTTCAACGACACCGAGAAAGCCGGCTTCGTGCCGCTGACCTCCAAGGATCGATTGATCGCCTTGCAGGCCGGCGAGATCGACGTTTTGCCGCGCACCACCACCTGGACGCTGTCGCGCAATGCTGGCCAGGGCGTCACCTTCACCACCGTCAATTATTATGACGGCCAGGGCTTCATGGTCTCGAAGAAGCTCGGCGTCTCCTCGGCCGCCCAGCTCGGCGGCGCCTCGGTCTGCGTCGCGCAGGGCACGACCAGCGAGCTCAACCTCGCCGACTATTTCCGCAAGCTCGGGGTGAAGTACGAGGCCGCCGCCTTCGGCACTTCGGAAGAAGCACTCAAGGCCTATGAATCCGGCCGCTGCGATGCCTACACCACCGACATCTCGGCGCTCTCGGCCGTCCGAATGAAGCTGCAGGATGTGCAGAACCACGTCATCCTGCCGGAAGTGGTCTCGAAGGAGCCGCTCGGCCCCTGGGTCCGCACCGGCGACGAGAGCTGGTTCAACCTGGTGCGCTGGACCGTGCTCGCTCTGATCAACGCCGAGGAGCTCGGCATCACCAAGGCCAACGTCAAGGAGATGCTGAAATCCTCGAATCCCGAGGTGAAGCGCTTCCTTGGTCTCGACGGCAAGATGGGCGAGGCGATGGGCGTCAGCAATGACTGGGTCGTGCGCATCATCTCGGCCGTCGGCAATTACGGCGAGAGCTTCGAAAATCATCTCGGCGAGGGCTCACGGCTGAAGCTGGCGCGCGGCCCGAACGAGCTCTGGAGCAAGGGCGGCATCCAGTACAGCCCGCCCTTCCGGTAGCCGGCGAAGCGGGCAGACGGAACCGCCGGGCTCCCCGGCGGTTCTTTACTCCGTTGCATCACCAAGGAGTACTGCCCGTGCCCGCCATCAAATCCCTCTTCGCCGGCGCTGCTGCGCTTGCCCTCGTCACCGGCACGGCCATGGCCCAGCCCCGCACGCTTGGCCCGCAGACCGGCACGCTCAAGATCGAGCAGATTTCGGTCGCCTTCATTGCGTCCGGCGAGGTCGGCGGCGGTACCTTTACCTATCGCGGTCGCTCCTATCCGATCTCGATCGGCGGTCTCGGCATCGGCGGCATCGGCGCCTCACGCGTCCTCGCCAGCGGGCGGGTCTACGGCCTGACCGAGCGTAACGACCTCGCCGGTCCTTATGTCCAGCTCAAGGAAGGTTGGGCCGTCGGCCGCGCCGGCCAGGGCCGTGTCTGGCTCAAGAACGACAAGGGCGTGACGATCAGCCTCGACACGCGCCGCCAGGGCTTGCAGGCGACGATCGGCGCCGACGGCGTGGTGATCGCGTTCAAATAGGAACGCAGGTGCCGGGCTGATGAAATCGTGAGCCTGCGTGATTTGCCGACACCTTCGGGGTCCTGTCCTGTCTCCGGCAACCAATCCGGAGACAGGAATGACGATCAACGCCACCGATAGACGATCCTACGCGCTCAGCCTGCTCAGGCTGGTCTCGGGATTGGTGATCTTCAGCTATGGCACGCAGAAGATCCTGCGCTTTCCCTATGTCGAGAACGTCCCGCCGACGTTCAGCCTGTCCTGGATCGCCGGGGTGTTCGAGCTCGTCCTCGGCTTCATGCTGCTCATCGGCTTTCGCGCCCGCACAGCGGCCTTCGTTCTCTCGGGCGTGATGGCCTTCGCCTATTTCCTCCGCCACGCCCCGCAGAGCTTCTTCCCGGCGCAGAACGGCGGCGTCTCTGCGATCCTGTTCTGCTTCATCTTCCTCTATCTCGCCGCCGCCGGTCCCGGCCCGTTCAGCGTCGACGAAGGCTGGAAGCGAGCAGCCCCGCAAGGCTGACGCCGTTGGTTAGCGGCTCTCGGCGTCCAGCCGCGCATACTCGCTGGCAAGAAAGTCGAGCAGCGCCCGGACGGAAGGCAGCAAGCCGCGCCGCGACGGGAACACGGCGTGGATGATGCCGGCGCGCGGCGTCCAGTCCGGTAGGACATCGACCAGCTTGCCGGCCCGGATGTCCTCGACCACCACCATGGTCGGCATCTGCACGACGCCGACGCCCTGCAGCGCGGCATGGCGCAGCGCCACCATGTCCTCGGTGACGAAGCGCGGCTGGTGGCGGATATGGGCCTCGGCGCCGCCGGGCCCCTTGAGCTGCCAGTCATGGCTCTGATGCTCCCCGCCCCATGACAGGCTCGGCAGCGCCGCGACATCGGCGGGAGTAAGAGGCCGCTCGACCCCCGCCAACACTTGCGGCGCGGCAACCAGCCGCTGCGTGCTTTCCGCCAGCACCTTCATCACCAGCTCGCTCTCCTCCAGCGGCGGGAAGCGCACCCGGATCGCGATGTCGAAGCCCTCGCGGATCACGTCGACACGCCGGTTGGTGCTCTCCAATTGCACCTCGACCTTCGGGCAGGCGGCGAGAAAGCGGGCGATCATCGGCCCGACCTGGAAATAGAGCACCGCCGAGGGGCAGGCGACGCGCACCATGCCCTGCGGCGCCGCCCGGACCCGGTCGATCGCCTCCTGCGCCGCCTCGGCCTCGACCAGCATGGCGAGGCAATGCCGGTGGTACTCACGGCCGATCTCGGTGACCGCGAAGCGCCGCGTCGAGCGCTGCACCAGCCTGACGCCGAGCCGCTCCTCCAGCAGCGCCAGGCGCCGGCTCAGCCGCGAGCGCGGCATGCCCAGCGCGCGAGCAGCGGCGGCAAAGCCCTGATGCTCGACCACCTGGACGAAGAAATAGAGGTCGTTCAGATCCTGCATCACGCCACCATTGTCCCACAAATAGGACAGAGCGACCGAATTATGCCGGCTACTGCGCTTTTTGTCTCGCCGATAATCTCTCTGGCAACACAGCGCCGCATCGGCGCCTCCCAGGAGACCAGGCCATGCGACAAGTTCGCGGCATCTACAGCAGCCCCGCCGCCCATTGGGTCGGCGACGGCTTTCCCGTCCGCTCGATGTTCTCGCACGCCGCCCAGGGCGAGCATGTCAGCCCCTTCCTGCTGCTCGACCATGCGGGGCCGGCGCAGTTCACGCCCACCGAGAAGCCGCGCGGCGTCGGCGTCCACCCGCATCGTGGCTTCGAGACCGTCACCATCGTCTATCAGGGCGAGGTCGAGCACCGTGATTCCACCGGCCAGGGCGGCCTGATCGGCCCAGGCGACGTGCAGTGGATGACCGCCGCCTCCGGCATCCTGCACGAGGAGTTCCACTCGCAGGCCTTCACCCGCTCGGGCGGCACGCTCGACATGGTGCAGCTCTGGGTCGACCTGCCGGCGAAGGACAAGAGCGCCGCCCCCGGCTACCAGACCCTGCTCGACAAGGAGATTCCGGCGGTCGCGCTGCCAGACGACGCAGGCACGCTGCGCGTCATCGCCGGCGACTATCAGGGCCATGCCGGCCCGGCCCGGACCTTCACCCCGATCGACATCTGGGACCTCAAGCTGAAGCGCGACGGACAGGTTTCGCTCGCTCTGCCGGAAGGGCGCACGCTGGGCCTCGTCCTCCTGCGCGGCAACGTCCTGATCAACGGCGCCGACCAGGCCCGCGAAGCCCAGTTCGTCCTCTTCGACCGCTCCGGCGGCAAGGTCGCGATCGAGGCCGAGACCGACGCCAGCGTGCTCGTCCTCAGCGGCGAACCGATCGAAGAGCCGGTCGCCATGCACGGCCCCTTCGTCATGAACACCCGCGACGAGATCCGCCAGGCCATGGCCGATTTCCAGAGCGGCCGCTTCGGCAGGATTCCGACCAAAGAGATCCCGGCCTGAGCGCCGGCGCCGGCGCCGTCCGCCGCCGCAATGCCGGACGCATCTCTGACAGGAGAAAGACCATGACCAAGCCCTATACCCGCCTCGACAAGGACAAGGCCGCCGTCCTGCTGGTCGACCACCAGACCGGCCTGCTCTCGCTCGTCCGCGACATCGACCCGGACAAGTTCAAGAACAACGTGCTGGCGCTGGCCGACCTCGCCAAATACTTCAAGCTGCCGACGATCCTGACCACCAGCTTCGAGGATGGCCCGAACGGCCCGCTCGTGCCCGAGCTGAAGCAGACCTTCCCGGATGCGCCGTTCATCCCGCGCCCCGGCCAGATCAATGCCTGGGACAATGAGGACTTCGTCAAGGCGGTGAAGGCGACCGGACGCAAGCAGCTCCTCATCGCGGGCGTCGTCACCGAGGTCTGCGTCGCCTTTCCGGCGCTGGCCGCGATCGAGGCCGGTTTCGAGGTCTTCGTCGTCACCGACGCCTCCGGCACCTTCAACGAGATCACCCGCCATTCCGCCTGGCAGCGCATGTCCGATGCCGGCGCCCAGCTGATAACCTGGTTCGGCGTCGCCTGCGAGCTGCATCGCGACTGGCGCAACGATGTCGAGGGCCTGGGGGCGCTCTTCTCGAACCATATCCCCGACTACCGCAACCTGATCACCAGCTACACCACCGTCTCGGCGAAAAAGGTCTGAGCCTCCGGTGGAGCGCGGCGCAAACGCGGCTGCGCTCCGCCCTCCCCTTCACGCGAACACCAGGAGACCTGTCATGACGACCCCCGCCAATTTCAACGGCCAGCGTCCGGTCATCGACCCCAGCGATGCGGTCATGCTGCTGATCGACCATCAGAGCGGCCTGTTCCAGACCGTCGCCGACATGCCGATGCCGGTGCTGCGCAACCATGCGACCGCCCTCGCCAAGATGGCGACGCTGAGCAAGCTGCCGGTGATCACCACGGCGTCTGTGCCGCAGGGTCCGAACGGCCCGCTGATCCCGGAAATCCATGAGAACGCGCCGCACGCCCAGTATGTGGCCCGGCGCGGCGAGATCAACGCCTGGGACAATCCCGACTTCGTCGCGGCCGTGAAGGCGACCGGGCGCAAGACCCTGATCATCGCCGGCACCATCACCTCGGTCTGCATGGCCTTCCCGGCGATCGCCGCCGTGCAGGACGGCTACAAGGTCTTCGCCGTGGTTGACGCGTCGGGCACCTATTCGAAGATGGCGCAGGAGATCACGCTCGCCCGCGTCGTCCAGGCCGGCGTCGTGCCGATCGACACCGCCGCAGTCGCCTCCGAATTGCAGAAGACCTGGCATCGCGACGATGCCCAGCAATGGGCTGAGGTCTACACCAAGATCTTCCCGCCCTATGCGCTCCTGATCGAGAGCTACATGAAGGCGCAGCAGGTCCAGAAGGACCAGGAGCAGCTCGACTCGCAGCGCAGCTGAACTGTCACGCTCGTGACTGGACAGCGGTCCTAGCAAGCTCAACCTGAGCCGCCGGAACTTCCTCGTTCCGGCGGCCTCCCATGGAAAGAGGATGATTCCGATGACGAAGGTTCTGGTTCTCTATTATTCCAGCTACGGCCATATCGAGACGATGGCGCAGGCGGTGGCCGAAGGCGTGCGCGAGGCCGGCGCCGAGGCGGTGATCAAGCGCGTGACCGAGCTCGTGCCCGAGGAGGTCGCCCGCAAATCCGGCTTCAAGCTCGACCAGGCGGCGCCGATCGCCACCGTCGACGAGCTTCCCGATTACGACGCGATCATCCTCGGCGTGCCGACCCGGTTCGGCAACATGGCGGCGCAGATGAAGAACTTCCTCGACCAGACCGGAGGCCTCTGGTTCCAGGGCAAGCTGATCGGCAAGGTCGGCAGCGTCTTCACCTCGAGCGCCACCCAGCATGGCGGCCAGGAGAGCACGATCCTCTCGACCCAGATCGTGCTGCTGCACCAGGGCATGGTCATCGTCGGCCTGCCCTACTCCTTCCAGGGCCAGATGTCGCTGACGGAGATCACCGGCGGCTCGCCCTATGGCGCCAGCACCATCGCCGCCGGCGACGGCTCGCGCCAGCCCTCGCAGAATGAGCTCGCCGGCGCCCGCTATCAGGGCAAGCACGTCGCCGGGATCGCGGCCAAGCTGGCCGGCTGAAAACCGGACCGGCGCAGTCCGGCATCGGCGCTATCACCGCGTCGATGCCAGGCTGCTTGCCCACGATCACGCTCCCGCTCCAGACTGCGACCGACTCGGCCTTCACAAGCCCGGAAGCCGTGAGCGAAAGGAATGGCCTGATGGATACCGGCGTCGTCGACCGCCCCGACCAGAACCGCTTCGAACTCGACATCGATGGCGAACTCGCCCTCGCCTACTACAAGCTCGACGACGATCGTGTCGTGCTGACCCATACCGAGGTGCCGCAGGCTCTGTCGGGCCAGGGTATCGGCTCGCGGCTCGCCAAGGGCGTCTTCGAGCAGATTCGCGCCTCCGGCCGCAAGGTCGTGCCGCGCTGCTCCTTCATGGCCGGCTGGGTCAGCCGACATAAGGAATACGACGACATCGTCGTGGGCTGAGCCAGCGCTACTTGACCGCGTCGGGCTGCGCCGTGGTCGCTTCCGCGATCGGCCCGGCGCTTTTCGCCGCCAGCGGCCGGTCACGCTGCGGCCACTGCAGCGCCAGCATCGCCGCCGCCAGGCCGATCCCGAGCATGTCCGTCAGCCAATCCGGCTTCACCAGGCAGAACGCCGTCGCGACGAGGAGCCCGCGCTCCCACATGGCGCAGCGCCGCAGCAGATAGCCGTGCAGCCCCGCCGCCAGCAGGCCGATGCCGACGCAGGAGCATATGAAGCGCCAGATGATCGTCGGCCAGTCTCCGATCATCAAGAGCGCCGGCTCGTAGACGAACATGAACGGCACGATGAAGCCGGCCGCACCGATCTTCACCGCCGCCCAGCCGCTGCTCCAGAGATCGGCCTTGGCCAGCCCTGCCGCGGCATAGACCGCGAGCGCGACCGGCGGCGTGATCGCCGACAGGATGGCGAAGTAGAAGGCGAACATGTGCGCCGCCGGCATCATCACGCCGAGCTTGATCAGCGCCGGCACCAGCAGCGACGTCATCACGATATAGGCCGGGGTGGTCGGCATGCCCATGCCGAGCACGATGCCGGCGACCGCGGTCAGCAACAGCGCCAGCAGCAGGTAGTTCTGCGACAGGCCGATCACAGCCTGGGTGAAGACGATGCCGGCGCCGGTCAGCGCCACCACGCCAATCACGATGCCGGCGCAGGCGCAGGCGAGCGCGACTGCGAGCGCATTGCGGGCGCCGTCGATCATGGCATCGATGATGATCGGGATGCGGACATTGCCACGGGTCGAGGCGCGCAGCGCCGCGACCGGGAAGCAGAGCAGCGTCCCCGCCAGCGCCGCGAGCGGGGCGCTGTAGCCGGAATAGAGCACGGCGAGGATGGTGAGCACCGGCAGGAAGAGATGGCCGCGCTCGCGCAGCGTCGTCCCGAGCCTCGGCAATTCACTGCGCGGCACGCCCATGATGCCGTGGCGCTTGGCCTCGAAATGCACGGCCGCGAAGCAGGCGACGTAATAGAGCACCGCCGGAATCAGCGCCCAGATCACCACCTGGCCGTAGGACACCGACAGGAACTCGGCCATGACGAAGGCGGCCGCCCCCATGATCGGCGGCATGATCTGGCCGCCCGTCGAGGCCACCGCCTCGACGCCGGCGGCGAAATGCGCCTTGAAGCCGGTCCGCTTCATCAGCGGGATCGAGATCGGCCCGTCGACCATGACATTGGCGACGGCGCTGCCCGAGATCGTGCCGAACAGGCTCGACGACACCACCGAGACCTTGCCCGGCCCGCCGGCCGTATGCCCGGTCAGCGACAGCGCGAAATCCATGAAGAGCTGGCCCGTGCCGGTCCGCTCCATGAAGGAGCCGAACAGCACGAAGATCATCACATAAGCGGCGGAAACGCCGAGCGGCGCGCCGAAGACCCCCTCTGTCGTCATGAACAGCTGGTCGAGCAGCCGCATCGGCTCGACCCTGGCGACGAAAAGCCCATAGGCTAGGAAGACGATCGCCGTGATCGGCAGAGCCCAGCCGATCAGCCTTCGCGTCGCCTCGAGCAGCAGGACGATGAGGATCACCGCCATCGCCATGTCGACCGGCGTCATGTCGTCGACATAGTAGATGCGGTTGACGATGTAGTCGTAGTTCCAGAACAGATAGGTGATCGGCGCCATCGCCAGCACAAGCAGCGCGTAGTCGAGCAGCGAGGGCGCCGCATCGCTCCCGGCCCGGCGATAGATCAGGAAGGTCAACGTCAGCGCGAAGAGCAGATGCGTGCCGCGGAAGATGATCGCTTCCGGCGTGCCCTGCCCGCCGAGCGCCGGCGGCAGGATCACCCACATATGATAGAGCGCCATCGCGACCGCGATCATCGCCGTGACCAGCCGGATCACCCCGCCATGGCTGAAATCGAACCGGAACTCCGGCTTGGGCACACTGATGTCCACTGGCATATCCCGGCTCTGGGGCCGATCCCGACATGGCGCGGCGGTTCACGCACGCGGCGCGCCGGGATCGAAAGGTTCTGGAGAGCGCGCGCCGAAAGCATCGGCGCGCCGGGTGTCAGTCCGTTGTCGGCATGGCCGTCGGCCGCTCACTTGGCGGCGACGGTGATGCCTTTCTCCTTGTAGAACCGTGCCGCGCCGGGGTGGAACGGCACGCCGACGTCCTCCGCCATGATCTGCGGCGTGAGGCCGTCCATCGTCTTGCTGGTCGCCGCCAGCGCCGGAACATTATCGGCGATCGCCTTGGTCATCGCGTAGATCTGGTCGGCCGGCAGCTTGCAGGAGGCGACGATATGGGTGGCGTAGCCGATCACCTTCACATCCTCGCCCTGCTTCGGATAGGTGCCCTTCGGCACCGTCACCAGCGTGTAGCCGGGATTGAGCTTGCGCATGCCGTCAAGATCGGCCGAGAGGTCGAGCAATTTGATATCGCGCGCCGAGGCGAGGTCCATCACCGCGCCGGAGGGGATCGCCGTGCCAAGCGTGAAGGCCTGGGCATGGCCGTCCTTCACCTGCTCGACCGAGTCCGTATAGGAGACGAACGAGACCTTGACGTCGCTGTAGCTCATCCCGTGCACCTTCAGGAGCTGGCCGGTGATGAGCTCGCCGGTGTTGCCGCGCGGCTGGGTGGTGATCGCCTTGCCCTTCAGGTCCTTGACCGTCTTGATGCCGGAATCCGCCGGCACCAGCATCTGGAAGTACTGCGGGTAGAGCGAGGCGATGTTGCAGATGTTCTCGTGCTTCTTCGGGAACGGCGCATTGCCGGCGAGTCCGTCGACCGTCGAGATCGAATTGCCGAAGCCGACCTCGGCCTTGCCGTCCTCGATCGCCCGCACATTGGCGATGCCGGCGCCCGGCAGCGACTGCACGGCAAGGCCCGGAACCGCCTTCTCCCACATGTCCTTGAGCTGTCCGCCCAGCGGCACCCAGACCCCGCCCTGCGGCCCGGTCATCAGACGCATCTCGGCAGCGGCGGCGGGCACGGACAGCACCGTCGCGGCTGCGAGACACAAAGCTGCACTGCTCAGTCTCGTCATCGGTTTTCCTCCCTCTGAAACGATTGAACCTCGCCGCCTCTTATGGGCGGTCGGGCGAACGCCGGCAGGACCGGCACGACAATCATCGGATCAAAGCTAGCGATTGGGGGCGGGCTGGCAAGTCTGGTTGTGGAAGCTGTGCATTAGCGTCCCGCGCGAGCGGCTCCCGGGCCTGCCGGGCCGTTGCCGCTGCGCCTCACTGATGCTAGGCCTGCCGCGGGCCGGTAGCTCAATGGTTAGAGCTCGCTGCTCATAACAGCGCCGGTGCCGGTTCGAGTCCGGCCCGGCCCACCATTCTTTTGCGCTTCAGGCTGCATTCCGTCGCAGCTCACGCGCCTTGCAAGGCCCTCCGGCGCCGCAAGGGGCCGAGCACATTGATCTCGACAGCCCCGAACGTCGTGGTCGCCAGCGCCGCCAAGCAGATGGCGAGCTTCGAAATCTCCTCCATCGCGCCCTCGATCAGCACCGCATGGATCGCGGTCGCGCTGACGATCGCCACCGCCAGCACGCTGTGCGCGATGCGCCAGCGCCGATGCCCGAGGCGGAGCCTGCGCCGGGCCGCGGCCAGCACGCCGGTCAGGATCACGCACCAGAGGCCGATCACGCCGTAGAGCGAGAACGGCGTCGGCGCGACCAGCAGCACCGCGTCCATCACATCCTCGGGGCTGTAGGCGTAGAGCGCCCCGACATGCAGGCCGACCATCGCGATGATCGCGATGCCGCCCCAGCGGTGCCAGCGTATCCCCTCGCGCGCCGCCGTCAGCACCGGCGCCGTCGCGGTGAAAAGTGGCTGGACGAAGAGCAGGCTGAGCGCCACGACCCCGGCCATGCCGCCGGAGATCCAGAGAAATTCGCGGCCGCGCTGCAAGGGGCTGAGCGCCGCGGCGACGACGGGCACCGCGGCGATGGCGGCGATGACGAGCCAGGCGCCGAGCCGGCCGCGCCCCTCAGCTTTGCTTGGCAACATTGCCCGCCGCAGGAGCAAGGACGAAATCGGTGACCATGCTCTTGTCATGGCGGCTGTTCAGCACCGGACGCAGGAACAGCGTCGCAAAACCGGGGTCGTCATAGGCGATATGGATATGCGGCTGGCCGAACTGCGGCACGATCGGTGAGATGTCGAGCCGATAGCGGCCGTTCGCATCGGTCATGACGCTGCCGCGGTTGCTCGGCTCGCGCTCGCCACCGCGATCGGTCGCGGCCCAGATCTGGATACGCAGATTGCGCAGCGGCTCGCCGCTGCCGGCCTTGCGCACGACGCCCGAGGCGGTAAAGCCGGTCCCAAGGTTTTCGACCAAGGGCGCGTTCGGCATGTAGTTGTTGGCGCCGCCGCGCATCGTCTCCGTGGCGGCAAACGTACCGGTCTGCGCGCTCGCGGGTAGGAGATAACGCGGCATCAAACCGGCGGCACCGACAGCAGCCGCTCCGATGACAAGAAGCCTGCGATTGGTCTGGATGATCGTCCCGGTCATGATCTGATCCTCGCCGTTTCCATCTGACATGAAGAAGACATCTGGACGCAGGGGCGCAGGCTTTTCGCCAGCTTCGCCCGAACATCGTCCCGTCCGTTTCATCTAAGGATCGGCTGACAGCGAAGTCCATTGGCCGGGCCATCACCTTCGCGTCATGCTGGCGTGAGCGAGCCCCCCGCATGACGCGGCAGCGCATGAAAAAGCCGCCGCTCTGCTCGAGCGGCGGCGTTTTATTGAGCCAGTCCGGAAACGTGGATCAGGCCGCGCGCGCCTGCTCATGATCGTGCTCGCCGGCCCCGCCCTCGCGGAAGCTGAAGCGGGCGATGTGCTCTTTGAGCGAGCGGGTCTGCTCATCGGTCAAAGCGAGCGCGGCATTGGTCTCCTCGACCAGCGCGGCGTTCTGGTGCGCCATGGTGCCGATGCCGTCGATCTCCTTGTTGATCGTCGAGACGTCGCTCGCCTGGCCGCGGGCCGTCTGCGAGATGCCGTTCATCAGCGCCGAGAGATCGTTGACCGAGGTCAGGATCGAGCCGAACACGGCCGAGCTCTGCTCGACCAGGCCGACGCCGACCTTGACGTCGCCATGGGCGGCCTCGACCAGCTTCTTGACGTCGTTCGAGGCATCGGCCGAGCGCTTGGCCAGGCTGCGTACCTCGCTGGCGACGACAGCGAAGCCTTTGCCGGCATCGCCGGCGCGGGCCGCTTCCACCGCGGCATTCAGCGCCAGCAGATTGGTCTGGAAGGCGATCTCGTCGATCATCGAGATCACCTCCGAGATCTTGCTGGAGGAGGTGCGGATGCGCTGCATCGCTTCCAGCGCCGAAGCGACGACCTGCTCGCCCTGCTGGGCCCGCTCCTCGGCGCTCTGGGCCATGCCGACGGCCTCTGCCGCGTCCTTGGCGGTCTTCTGGACATTGGTCGCGAAGGCACCGAGCTGGTTGGTCGCAACGGAGACCGCGTTGCTCTCCTCGCTGGTGCGCTCGGCGAGGTCGGTGACGCCGTCGAGGATCTCGCTGGTCGCGCTGCGCACCGCCGAGACGGTCTCCGACAGGCGCGCCAGAGTGCTCTCGAACTCGCCGGCGAGGCTGTTCGTACCGTTCTTGAGCTCGGCGAAGGCGCCCTGATAACGGCCCTCGACGCGAGCGACGAGACGGCCGTCCGAGAGGTGACCGAGCACCTCGCAGGTCTCGGACAGACCCGCCTGGACGGTCTCCAGCAGCTCGTTGACTGAAGCAGCCAGCGCGTTGAGCTCTGCATCGGCGAAATTGGCGTCGACGCGCCGGCTGAAATCGCCCTGCGCCGCCGCGGCGACGACGACACCGAAGGCCTCGCCGAGCTCAGCCATCATCTGCTGGCGCTGCTCGCGGGCGCGTTCCTCGTCCTCGACCTTGGCGAGCTCGGCGGCACGCAGCGCCACCGCATTGTCGCGGAAGAGCAGCACGCTCTTCGAGATGTCGGCGATCTCGTCATTGCCCTTGGTGTCGACGGCGGTCTCGAGCTGGCCGTCGGCGATCGCCCTGGTCGCAGCCCAGAGCCGGTTGAGGCGGCCGACGATCTGGCGCCGGACATAGAACAGCGCCAGCGCCAGCGCGACCATGAGCGAGCCGAGGCCGATCACGCCGAGCCAGAGCTTGATGAGGTGGATGGCCTCCGCTCTCGGCATCATGATGCAGGGCGGTCGAGGCGATCGCTCACAAGGAGGGCCATCCATGGAAGAGGTCACCACGATCGGGCTTGATCTGGCGAAGCGAGTATTTCAAGTCCACGGGGC
>DASYHC010000106.1:0-24165 GCA_035998995.1 Allobosea sp. | reverse complement strand
ATTGCCGGTTGAAGCCGTCACCACCGCCATGGCCGGGCCTTGTCCCGACCATCCATGTGCTCGCCGGTCACAGGCGATGTTCGCATGGATGCCCACCACGGGGCGGGCATGACGGCGGCCCCTTTGGCCTAGAAGACCGCGAGATAACGCAGCAGCGAGAGAATACCGATGATGATGACGATGATCTGGATGATGTTCTTGATATTGCCGTCCACCGGCAGCATCCGCACCAGGTAAAGCACGAGGGCAATCACCAGGATGGTGATCAAAAGCGAAATCAGAATGCTCATGGCTCAAATCCTCTTATCGCGGCCGAAAGCCGGCCCCCCGAGGCGCTCGCTGCGACGCATTCGCAGCGAGCTGTCTCAGGCAAGAGAACGTGGAGCCCTGAGAAAAAGTTCCGGAAGGGTAGCTGGCTGAGGGGTTGGGAGTAGCCGCCAATATCGTCATGGTCGGGCTTGTCCCGACCATCCACGTCTTCGCCTGGCTGATCGAGTGACGTGTTCAAGACGTGGATGCTCGCCACAAGGGCGAGCATGACGGAGGTCACGCGTCATTCTCGGGCGGAGCGAAGCGCAGACCCGAGAATCTCAGGACGAGCATGCGCCGACCAGAGCCCCCTCCAGCCCGAGATGCTCGGGTCAAGCCCGAGCATGACGCGAGCTTACCCCACGATCCGCGAGAAGTCCGCGACCGCACGGGTCGCTTCGCGCAGTTGGTTCAAGAGCTTGAGGCGGTTGGCGCGCAGGGCCGGATCGGGATCGTTGACCGTGACCTTGTCGAAGAAGGCGTCGACCGCCGGCCGCAGCTCGGCGAGCGCCGCCATGGCGCCCTCATAGTCCTCGGCGGCAACAGCTCGCGACGCAGCGTCGCGAGCTTTGTCGAGCCCAACAGCCAGCGCCTTCTCCTCAATTGAGCCTGCTTCAGCGATAAGGGGCAGATTTGGCGCACCAGCGAAGGCGCCCTCGCCGTCCTTCTTCTCCTCGGCCTTGAGGATATTGGCGGCGCGGCGATAGCCGGCGAGCAGGTTCCTGCCGTCCTCGGTGTCGAGGAAGCGGCCGAGCGCGGCGACGCGGCGGGTAATGAGCAGGAGGTCGTCATTGCCCGACGCCCCCTCGCCCAGCACCGCATCGACAAGATCATGCCGCGCGCCCTGGTCACGCAGCATGACCTTCAGGCGATCATGGAAGAAGGAGAGGAGGTCGGCCGCTTGTGCTTTGGCGACATGGTTGTGGAGTTCATGACCAGTTAGCGGAATCTTGCCATCTGGATCTGAGTTCTCGAAAGCAAACTCGAACCGGTGATGGAAGATGATATTAGCCAACGGCAGCCGTAGTTCATTCTCGACCAGCAGCCGGATCACGCCCAACGCGGCCCTACGCAACGCATAGGGATCTTTGCTCCCGGTTGGCTTCTCGTCGATCACCCAGAAGCCGGTGAGCGTGTCCAGCTTGTCGGCCAGCGCAAGGGCGATCGAGACCGGATCTGTCGGAACGCGATCCGACGGGCCGAGTGGCTTGTAGTGCTCCTCGATCGCGGCCGCGACACTCGGAGCCTCGCCCTGCAACTCGGCGTATTTGCGGCCCATCAGCCCTTGCAATTCGGGGAACTCGCCAACCATCTCGGTTGGCAGGTCAGCCTTGATAAGCGACGCGGCGCATTTGATTTGATTGTGAAATGTCGCGATGCTTCCTCCATAAAGCATCTCGCCAATTCGTTTTTGCGGCTCAATCAGGTCACCGAGCGTCTTCGCCAGCGCGGCGATGCGCTCAACACGCTCACCCTGAGTGCCGAGCTTGGCATGGAAGACGACGCCGAGCCTGTCGAGCTTGGCCATGCGCTGGTCGAGCGGCTTGGCGAGATCGAGCCCGAGCTTCTCGGCGCTCTCCTTAAGCGTGTCGAGATCGGGCAGCGGGCCGCGATCGGTCTGCCAGAAATAGGCGGCGTCGGAGAGACGCGCCCGGACCACGCGGCCATTGCCGGCGGTGATCGCCAGGCCGCCATCGCTGGCGATCAGGTTCGAGACCGGGATGAAGCGGTTGGCGAGTTCCCCGGTATTGGGATCGCGTAGCACGAAGCATTTCTGGTTGGCGCGGATGGTGGCGCGGATCGCCTCGCCGGGGATCTCGAGGAAGCGCTCCTCGAAATCGCCCATCAGCACGACCGGCCATTCGACGAGGCCGGCGACCTCCTCCAGCAAGCCCTCATCCTCGACCAGCTCCAGTCCTGCCGCAAAGGCGAGGTTCTTGGCGTCGGCCAGGATGATTTCCTTGCGGCGGTCGGCGTCGAGAACGACCTTGGCCCGCTCCAGGCTCGGGACGTAATCGTCGAAGCGCTTGACCGTGATCGGGCCGGGCGCATGGAAGCGGTGGCCATAGGTGATGTTGCCCGACTTGATGCCGTCGACCTCGAAGGGCACGATCTCCGGATCCTCGGTCTCGGCGCCGAAGGTGCAGAGGATCGAGTGCAACGGGCGGACCCAGCGCAGCGAGCCGGTCTGCGCCGAAGCCTTGCCCCAGCGCATCGATTTCGGCCACGGGAACGAGCGGATGACGGCCGGCACGATCTCGGCGATCGCCGCGACGGTCTCCTGGCCGGGCTTTTCGATCACGGCGATGTAGGAATCGCCCTTCTTGGGGTCGCTGACGATGGTCGCCTGGTCGAGCGAGGTCAGCCCTGCCGCCTTGAGGAAGCCTTGCACGGCAGCGTCCGGCGCGCCGACGCGCGGGCCCTTGCGCTCCTCGCGGACATCGCGGCCGCGCACGGGCAGGCCGGCAATGGTGAGCGCCAGCCGGCGCGGCGTGGCGAAGGCCTTGGCGCCCTCATAGGTCAGGCCGCGCTCGACCAGCGCATCGGTGACGAGCTTCTTCAGGTCCTCCGCAGCCTTGCGCTGCATGCGCGCCGGGATTTCCTCGGAGAAGAGTTCGAGCAGGAGATCAGGCATCAGTTCGCTCCCCCGCCGGCGGTCTTCAGCCAGGCTGCGCCGCAGGCCTTGGCGAGCTCGCGCACGCGCAGGATGTAGCTCTGGCGCTCGGTGACCGAGATCACGCCGCGCGCATCGAGCAGGTTGAAGACATGGCTCGCCTTGATGCACTGGTCATAGGCCGGCAGAGCGAGCTTGTGGCTCTGGTCGTTACTGGCGGCATCGGCCTCACCGGCGGCGAGCAGCGCCTTGCACTCGGCCTCGGCATCGCTGAAGTGCCGGAACAGCGTCTCGGTGTTGGCGTACTCGAAATTATGCCGCGAGAACTCCTGCTCGGCCTGCAGGAAGACATCACCATAGGAGATGCGGTCCTCGCCTTCGAGGCCGTTGAAGTTGAGATCGTAGACGTTCTCGACGCCCTGAACATACATGGCGAGGCGCTCGAGCCCATAGGTCAGCTCGCCCGCGACCGGAGCGCATTCGACGCCCGCGACCTGCTGGAAATAGGTGAACTGGCTGACCTCCATGCCGTCGCACCAGCATTCCCAGCCAAGGCCCCAGGCACCGAGCGTCGGGCTCTCCCAATCATCCTCGACGAAACGGACATCGTGCAAAGCGAGATCGACGCCAATCGCCTTGAGCGAGTCGAGATAGAGCTGCTGCAGGTCCGGCGGCGACGGCTTCAGGATCACCTGGAACTGGTAGTAGTGCTGCAGCCGGTTCGGGTTCTCGCCATAGCGGCCGTCCTTGGGCCGGCGCGAGGGCTGGACATAGGCCGCTTTCCAGGGCTTGGGGCCCAATGCGCGCAGCGTCGTCGCCGGGTGGAAGGTGCCGGCACCGACCTCCATGTCGTAGGGCTGGAGGATGACGCAGCCCCGCTCGGCCCAGAAGCGCTGCAAAGTCAGCAGCAGTCCCTGGAAGGAGCGGGTCGGGTTCATGGAATCGGAGGACGCGGCCAAGGGCATCAGCCTTTTTAAACTGTCGAAAAACTTGCGGCGTGATTAGGGGCTGGCAGCGTCTATGGTCAAGCGCCGGGGCATGAACGGCGTGTGAACCCTTCGGCAAGGATCGCATTCATATAGCGGCGGCTATCGTCGCTTTATCGAACGGTCCGCGGCATTCGGGGCGAGTGCTTGAGACGGGCCGACGCGACACGCAGGAGTATGCACATGCTGTCGAACCGTATCGCCGCCGCCCTGTTCGGCGCCGGCGCCCTCCTCTTCACCGGCCTTGCCGTCGCCCCGGCCAGCGCCGCGCCGATCGCCGCGGGCAGCGTCCCGGCCACCACCGGCCAGATCGAGCAGGTCCAGTATTACGGCCGGCCCTATTACGGTCCGCGCCGCTATTATGGCCGCCCGGTCTACCGTCCGCGCTGCTATTTCGTCGATCGCCGGGTCTGGAACGGCTATCGCTGGGTGATCCGCCCGGTGCGCGTCTGCCGGTGACCCCGCCCTAGGCGAGCAGCGCCTCGCCGCGATGGAGCGCCTCGCTGAAGGCGGTGAAGCGCCCATCGGCGCCGTTGAGAACGAGAGCCGGCAGCAGCGCTGCCGGCTTTTTGCTGCCGAGGCGGGCCGAGACGATCACCCGGATCGCCGCGCGCTCGGCCTGGCTGTGGACCGGACGAATCTCGACCGCGCCGAACCCGGTCTCAAGTCCTTTGAGAATCGCTGCCAAGGCCTCGGCGCGATGGATGATGCTGACGCCGCCGCCCGGTTTCAGCAGATGGCGCACCGTCTTCAGCCAATCTCCTAGCGATTGCCCCGCGACATGCGCCACGCGCCGATTGGCGACAGGAGAGGCACGCACCTCGCCTGATTCGAAAAAGGGCGGATTCATCGCGACCCAGGCAACCGATGCCGCCGACAGCCCTGCGCGTGCGAGATCGCCGTTCCGCTCGCCGATCGTTCCCACAACAGCCCGGGCACGCCCGTCCAGCCCGTTCAGCCCGGCATTGCGGGCCGCCAGCGCGGCCAGCTCCGGATCGCGCTCGACCAGAACCACATCGAGCGCCGGCTGGCGCAGCGCGACGCTGAGCCCGACCGTGCCGACGCCGGCGCCGAAATCGGCGAGCGGCCCCTCGCCCAACTCGGGAATCGCCGCAGCCAAAAGCACCGCATCCGAGCCGGCGCGATGGCCTTTGACCGGCTGCAGCAGGCGCAGGCGGCCTCCCAGCAGCCGATCCTCGCCGATCTCGCCGAGAGCGAACGGTTCGTCCGGGGAGGTTTCCGTCATAGCGAAGCGTCGGGACGCAGTTCGCCGCCAAAACCCGCCTCGATCAACAAAGCGCGAGCGCGCCTGCTGTCCTGCTCGCGAACCAGGAGCCGGCGCGGAAAGGCGCCGATCATGCCTTCGAGGGCGCTGATGTGCTGGTCAGCGATCAAGCAACCCAGATCGGCCGAGGCCAGCAGCGCCTCGATGGCGCCGAGCAGGACGATGTCGTTGGAGCGGACGAGTTCGTGCATGCCGCCATGGAGCCCACGAGGCCGGCCGGGCGCAACAGGAAAGATCGTTTCGTCCAGCCCGGTGCGGCAGCGCAGCGTCAATCTGCTGCGCCGCGACAGGATTGCCGGGGCTGGCCACGCATGCCAGCTTTGTGGCAAGGGCATAGCGCGCGGATGCGCGAGAACAGGGCCGGAGTTTGCGCGTGGGCGTCGTCGTAGCTTTCGAAGACAAGGACACCGGCCAGGGCGGAATCGAACCGCTGGTCGGATTGACACGCGCCGACATGGAGCGGGTCAACGCGATGATCCTGTCGCGCACCGGCTCCGAAGTGACGATGATCCCGGAGGTCGCAAACCACCTGATCTCCTCCGGCGGCAAGCGGCTGCGGCCGATGCTGACGCTGGCGACGGCTGCTCTGTGCGGCTATCGCGGCGAGGGCCATGTCAAGCTCGCGGCCTCGGTCGAGTTCATGCACACGGCGACGCTGCTGCATGACGACGTCGTCGACGAGAGCGACATGCGCCGTGGCAAGCTCGCCGCCCGCATGCTCTGGGGCAACGAGGCGAGCGTGCTGGTCGGCGACTTCCTGCTCGGCCAGGCCTTCAAGATGATGGTCGAGGTCGGCTCGCTGCGCGCGCTCGACATCCTCTCCACCGCCGCGGCCGTGATCGCCGAGGGCGAGGTGATGCAGCTCGCCGCCGCCAAGAACACAGAGACCACCGAGGACGAATACCTCGCCGTGATCCGCGGCAAGACGGCCGAGCTTTTCGCCGCCGCCTGCGAGGTCGGGCCGGTGATCGCCGGCTCATCAAAGGGCGAGGCCGCCGCCTGCCGCAGCTACGGGCTCAATCTCGGCATCGCCTTTCAGCTCGTCGACGACGCGCTCGATTATGGCGGCTCCTCCGGCCAGCTCGGCAAGAATGTTGGCGACGACTTCCGCGAGGGCAAGATCACGCTGCCGGTGGTGCTCTCCTTCCGCCGTGGCAATGAGGAAGAGCGCGCCTTCTGGTGCCGCACCCTGCAGCAGGGCGAGGTGCGCGACGGCGATCTCGAAGAGGCGCAGGCGCTGATGCGCAAGCATGGCACGCTCGCCGACACGATCGAGCGCGCCCGCCATTACGCCAAGATGGCGAAGGATGCGCTCGGCCTGTTCCCGTCATCGCCGATGAAGCAGGCGCTCAACGACGCCGTCGACTTCTGCGTCGCGCGGGCGCACTGAGACGCACTTCGCGTGACATCCGATCCCAGGGCGGAGATCAGGACGCTGTCGTCGCGGCTCGTCTACGAGAACCGCTGGATGAAGGTCCGGGAAGACGAGATCCTTCGCCAGGATGGCTCGAAGGGCATCTACGGGGTCGTCGAGAAGACCGATTTCGCGGCGATCGCCGCGGTCGAGGAGAACGGCGACTTTCATCTGGTCGAACAGTACCGTTATCCGGTCGACGGGCGCTTCTGGGAGATGCCGCAAGGCTCCTGGGAAACCGCGCCGGACGCCGATCCGCTCGCCGTCGCTCGCGGCGAATTGCGTGAAGAGACCGGGCTGGAAGCCGGCGAGATCATCCGCGTCGGCTATCTCTATGAATGCTACGGCTATTCGAACCAGGGCTGCCACGTCTTCCTGGCCCGGAACCTCACCGCGACGACGCAACGGCTCGACCACGAAGAGCAAGGGCTCATGACCCGCCGTTTCCCGGCAGCCGAAGTGGCAACGATGATCGAGAGCGGCGCCATCCGAGATGCCACGACCATCGCAACGATCGGACTGCTGATGCTCAAGGGGTTGTTGCCCAGCCTACGGTAGGGTTGGCTCAGCGCTGCTCCGCCGCGATCCGCACGCCCAGCGCCAGCAGGAGCCCGCCGGTCACGGCCTCGATGACGCGCCTGACCTGTGAGCGGCGTAATACGTCGCCGGCCTTGGCGACGACGAGCGCGTAGGCTGAGAGCCAGAGCAGCGTCATCGCCGCGAAGACCAGACCGAGCAGGAACAGCGTGGTGAAGCTGCCGCTGCCGGCCGCGAATTGCGGCAGCAGGCTGGCAAAGAAGACCGCGATCTTCGGATTGCCGAGATTGCTGATCAGCCCCTGTCGGTAAGCGATCGCAGGAGCGAGCCGACGGGGCGGCGGCAGTTCGGCCGTTACTGACGAAGCGGAGCTGTGGCGGAAGGCTTCCCGCAGCGCCATGATGCCCAGATAGATCAGGTAGGCAGCGCCGGCATACTGGATCGCGCGGAAGACCGGTTCGCTCGCGACCAGCAGGGCGACGAGGCCGAGGCTGGTCGCCAGCGCCCAGATCGACAGGCCAGTCGCGACACCTAGCGCGGTCAGCACGCCGCCGGTGCGGCCGCCGAACAAGGTGTTGCGGATGGTCAAGGCGGTATCCGGCCCCGGCGTGCAGATCACCAGCGCCGCGACACCGACATAGGCAAGGAAGGAGGCCAGCGTCATGATGCGCCCTCCGGGCCAGTTGCGGCTCCTATCTCAGCACAGTCGGCTTCACCCACCAATCCGGCCGGTCATGCGCCAGGAGCTTGGCTGCCTCGGCGCTGGCGCGGCAATCGTCGAACAGCGCGAAGCAGGTCGCGCCCGAGCCGGACATGCGCGCCAGCCGGGTGCCGGGCAACGCGGATAGCGCCGAGAGCACCTCGCCAATGACAGGGGCGACGGCGCGGGCCGGCGTTTCGAGATCGTTGCTGGAGGCGGACAGCGCCGAGATCAGGGCCGCCGACGTCGCCGGCGCTGGCTCATCCACATCGGCCGCTTCATCGCCGCCTGCACGCCCCTGCCCTGCCTGGAGTCCGAGCGCGCGGAACACAGGCGCCGTCTCGACCGCGACGCCGGGATTGACCAGAAGCGCGAACAGGCGTGGCAACCTCAACACCGGACCGAGTTGCTCGCCGATGCCGCGCATCACGCGGGCGCGCGCTTCCAGGCAGACCGGGACATCGGCGCCGATCCGAGCGGCAGCGGCGAGCAACGCAGGATGCGACAGCGACACATCGTTGAGCCGCGCCAGCAGGCGCAGGGCCGCCGCCGCATCGGCCGAACCGCCGCCGATGCCTGAGGCGACCGGCAGGCGCTTGACGAGATGGAAGCGGCCGGAGCGCAGTCCGGCGATCTCATCGCACAGGACCCGCTCGGCCTTGAGAACGAGATTGTCGGGGCCAGTCGACAGCCCTTCGGCGAAGGGACCGGAGAGCTGGAGACCGCCAGACTCACCGGGCATCAGACTCAGCTCGTCGCCAACGCCCGCGAAGGCGACGAGGCTGTCGAGCTCATGATAGCCGTCTGCCCGGCGGCCGAGGACGCGTAAGGTGAGATTGACCTTGGCCGGGGCGCGGGTCGCCAGCTTGGCAGGCAAGGATCAGCCGCCATCCTTCTTCGGCTCGGCCGCATTGGCCGAGGGCGCCGGGTCTTCCAGGCCCTTCTCGATCTTGCGCTGGATCCGGGTCAGGTCCTCGGGCTCCGGCCCGAGATCGCGGGCATAGTTCCACTGATAGCGCGCCTCGAGATAGCGTCCGGTCTTCCAGTAGACGTCGCCGAGATGGTCGTTGATCACCGGATCGGAGGGACGCAGCTCCATCGCCTTTTCGAGCTCCGTCGACGCCTCGTCATAGCGGCCGAGCCGGTAATGCGCCCAGCCGAGCGAGTCGATGATGTAGCCGTCGCGGGGCCGCAGCTCGACGGCGCGGCGCAACATGCCGAGCGCCTCTTCGAGCTTGAGGTTCTGGTCGACCAGCGAATAGCCGAGATAGTTGAGCACCAGCGCACGCTCGCGGCCGAGCGCCTCCGGCATCAGCTCCAGCGCCTTGCGCAGGTCGGCCTCGGCCTGCGGCCATTTCTTGATGCGCTCATAGGCGATGCCGCGCGAGTAGAAGAGATCCCAATTGGAGCGGCTGGCCGTGCCGAGCTTGGCGACCGCCTTGTCATAGGTCGCAGCCGCCTCCTCGAAGCGCTTGCGCGAGCGATAGATGTTGCCCAGCGCCGAGGTCGCGTCGATGTCGTCGGGCCGCGCCGCGATGATCCCCTCGAGGTGCTTGACCGCCTCCTCGGTCTTGCCGAGCTGTTCGAGGCCAAGGCCGATCTGGATGTCGGCGACCGGTCGCAGCGGCGAGTTCTCCGGCATGCGGCGATAGACCTGGACCGCATCCTCGGTCTGCTTTGCGCGCTCCAGGATGTCGGCCAGCGTCAGCACGGCAAGATCGTGGCCGGGATCGAGATAGACCGCGAAGCGCAGATAGAGCAGTGCGGTCGCCTCGTCGCCCTGGAGGATGCCGGCGCTGGCGAGGCCGTAGAGCACCTCAGCCGCGCCCTGCTGGGTGTTGCCGACGATACGCTGCAGCGGCTCCTTGCTGCTGATCTTGGCGATGGCGTCGCGCACCACCGGATGGTTCGGGCGCACGCGCTGCTCGAAATCGTTCAGCGTCGCCAGGGCCGCCTCGCTGTCGCCCGAGCGTGCCTGCTGGCGCGCCCAGAGATCGACGAGGCGCAGATTGGTCTTCTCGGCGTCATAAGCCGCCTTGAGCCGGCGATTCGCGTCGTTGCGGCGGCCGGCGATGTCGAGGATCAGCCCAGCATGGAAATCGCGGAAGCGATCGAAAGTCGGTTCGCCCTTGAGGCGCTCCAGCGTGTCGAGCGCGCGATTTGTCTCGCCCGAGCCGGAATAAGCCCAGGCCGCGAGCAGGGTCGCGGTGATGTCGGCCGAACGGCCGCGACCGCCGCGCTGCAGCTGGGTGCGGGCCGCGCCATAGCTCTTCTGCTTCAGCGCACGCACGCCGAGCGCAAGTTGGGCGAGGCCGTTGGTGGCGTCGCGCTGGATCAGCTTCTCGGCGGCGCGGAAGGTCTCGTTCATCGCGCCGTCGGCGAGGAAGGCGACGAAGCCGCGCTCCAGCAATTCGCTGTTCTGCGGATCGTTCCTGATCGCCTCGCGCAGATAGATCGAGGCTGCGCCGAGATCTCGGGCAGAACCAGCCACGACAGCCGCCAGATAATTGCCTTCAAGGCTCTCGGCCGGCTCGAACTTCTCGACCGGGCGCGCCTGTGCGAGCGCGGGCATGCCGACATGCAAACCTGCAACAAACGCCAGCACTAAAGCGGCGCTACGGCCGTTGACCTGAAACGTCACGTTCAACTTTCTCCCTCGGTCCGCCCCGGCCGCCGGGGACTGGTCCGTGGACGGGACCGTGACCTGAACGATTAGGCCGCCAACATGGCCGTTTCCGGGCCTGCCGACAAGCCCGGTATCGCCGCTGCAACGCAGGCGTCACGCTGACGTGAAAAGCGCAATCGACGGCCTCGCATGGCAGTTGAAACAATAGATTTCCGTAAAGCAAATCGGCATAGAATTCATCGTCGCGGAGATTCGCGACGATTCGTTTAGGACACTTCAAATGAAGAAGGTCTCGCTCGCCCTCGCCGCGGTCCTGACGCTCGCCGGCATCGCCGGTGGCTGCGCCACCAAGGAGCCGGAGAAGCCCGCTCCGGTCGTCCGCAAGGGCTGATTCGTCGCCTGATCCGGCACCAAGACAAAGGCCGCGCCGGATAGACCGGCGCGGCCTTTATTATTGAACATTGCTGTCAAACACTGTCACATGTTCGAGTAATTCGGACCGCCCGCGCCTTCCGGCACCGTCCAGGTGATGTTCTGGGCGGGATCCTTGATGTCGCAGGTCTTGCAGTGCACGCAGTTCTGCGCGTTGATCACGAAGCGCGGCAGCGACTGCTTCTCCGGATCGGCATAGACCACCTCGTAGACGCCCGCCGGGCAGTAGAGCCGCGCCGGCTCGCCATAGATCGGCAGGTTCTGCAGCACTGGCACGCTGGGGTCGGTCAGCTTCAGATGCGCCGGCTGATCTTCCTCGTGATTCGTCGCCGAGAGGAAGACCGAGGAGAGCTTGTCGAAGGAGATCTTGCCGTCGGGCTTGGGGTAGACGATCGGCGTGACCATGCCGATCGGCTTCAGCGTGGCGTAGTCGGGCTTGCCGTGCTTCAGCGTGCCGAAGGGCGACCAGCCGAAGAGCTGGTTCAGCCACATGTCGATGCCGCCGAGCATGACGCCGCCGATCGTGCCGAGCTTCGACCAGAGCGGCTTGACGTTGCGCACCGGCTTGAGGTCGCGCCCGATCTCGGAGGAGCGCCAGCTCTCCTCGATGCCGTCAACCACGTCATGGGACCGCCCCGCCGCCAGCGCCGGCACGAGATGCTCGGCCGCCAGCATGCCCGACAGGATGGCGTTATGACTGCCCTTGATGCGCGGCACGTTGACGAAACCGGCCGAGCAGCCGATCAGCGCCCCGCCCGGGAAGGTCAGCTTCGGCACCGACTGCCAGCCACCTTCGGTGATGGCGCGCGAGCCATAGGAGAGGCGCTTGGCGCCCTCGAAGACGTCGCGGATCATCGGGTGCGTCTTGAAGCGCTGGAACTCGTCGAAGGGCGAGAGCGTCGGGTTGGAATAGTTCAGGTGGACGACAAAGCCGACCGAAACCAGGTTGTCGTCGAAATGGTAGAGGAAGGAGCCGCCGCCGGTGCCCATGTCGAGCGGCCAGCCGAAGGAGTGCTGGACCAGCCCCTTCTTGAACTTCTCCGGCTTGACCTGCCAGATCTCCTTGAGGCCGATGCCGTATTTCTGCGGCTCGCGGCCCTCGTCAAGGGCAAAGCGCTTGATCGCGATCTTGGAAAGCGAGCCGCGGGCGCCCTCGCCGAGCAGGGTGTAGCGGCCGCGCAGTTCCATGCCGCGGGTGAAGCGGTCGGAGACCGTGCCGTCCTTGGCGATGCCCATGTCGCCGGTGGCGATGCCGGCGACCGAGCCGTCCTCGTTGTAGAGTAGTTCGGCAGCAGCGAAGCCGGGATAAATCTCGACGCCGAGCGCCTCGGCCTGCGCAGCCAGATATTTTGCGACCAGGCCGAGCGAACCGACGAAATTGCCGTGATTGTTCATCAGCTTCGGCATGGCGAAATTGGGCAGGCGCGCCCCGCCGGCCGGACCGAGGAAGTAGAAGACGTCCTCGGTCACCTGCGTATGCAGCGGGCGAGCCTCGTCCTCGCGCCAATCCGGCAGCAGCTTGTCGAGGCCGATCGGATCGATGACCGCGCCGGAGAGGATGTGCGCGCCGACCTCGGAGCCCTTTTCGACGACGACGACCGAGATGGCTTCATCGAGCTGCTTCAGCCGGATCGCGGCGGCGAGCCCGGCGGGACCGGCGCCGACGATGACGACGTCATAGTCCATGCTCTCGCGCGGCGTGCTCTGTGCTTCCTTCAGATCCATGCTGCCCTCCACCCCGCGCCGTCTTCGCATCATTAGATAGTTTATATATGAACTATCTTGATCAGCCCGCCAAGCACTGCCCCGGGGCTGATTGGAATTCCTCTATCCGGGGCTCCCGCTTATTTTGCAACAGCGAACGGGCTCGCTTCGTTCCCGGCGCCGCTGTATTCTGCCGCTCATGTCGCTTGATGCCGTCTCCGCAGCCGAACTGATCGCCTGGTACGCCGAAATGGGCGTCACCGAGGCGCTCGACGAGACGCCGCACGACCATTTCGCAGCTGCACCAGAGCCGGCGCGACAGCCTGTCGCACGCCTCGTCTCTGCACCGCAGCAGGCTGCGCGACGCCCTGTGGATGCGGCCGCCGCTACAGCCCCCGACGAGGCGGCGCTGTCGGCGCGGGCACTGGCGCGCGAGGCGACGACGCTGGACGAGCTCAAGACGGCGCTCGCCAGCTTCGAAGGCTGCCCGCTCAAGGCCACCGCCAAGAACCTGGTCTTTGCCGACGGCAATCCGGCCGGGAAGATCATGGTGGTCGGCGAGGCTCCCGGCGCCGACGAAGACCGCGCCGGCCTGCCCTTCGTCGGCCGCTCGGGCCAGCTGCTCGACCGGATGCTGGCCGCGATCGGCCTCAACCGCCAGGAGCATGTCTACATCGCCAATCTCCTGCCCTGGCGTCCGCCCGGCAATCGCACGCCGACGCCGCAGGAGGTCGCGATCTGCCTGCCCTTCATCCAGCGCCAGATCGAGCTCGCCGATCCGGACATCCTGGTCTGCATCGGCGGGCCGTCGGCTCAGGGGCTGCTGGGGGTCTCCGGCATCCTGGCCTCGCGCGGGCGCTGGATGGAATACGACACCGGCAGGCGTATGATCCGGGCGATCCCGACGCTGCACCCAGCCTATCTGCTGCGCCAGCCGCTGCAGAAGCGCTTGGCCTGGCGCGATCTGCGCGCGATCAAGGTAGCCCTCGACGCGACGCAACAGGGCTGAAGCCTCCCAGCGTCGGCCCGGGAAGGCCCCAGGCGAGGCTTACGGGGCATTTCCCTGTGCGATTGACAAGGCGCGTGGCTTTGCTAGCCGTAATGTCATGCCAGTTTCCGCCCGAACGACCCATGTCCGACGTCGACGCTGCACCATCGTGCAGTGGAGCGCGCTTGTTTGGCGACGACGATACTGACCTGCCCGGTCCGTCGTAGATCCTTCCAAACGTCCGCAACCTGCCAGCTTCGCGTGGCGGGTTTTTCGTTGTCTCGGGGCACAAGAATGACTTCAACACCCTCCTTAAACGTCCGGCCTGCCGACACGACCGATGTCGCGGCGAGCGTCAAGATCACTCTCAAGGCGTTGACGGGCGGTTATGCCATTGCGCGCCTGCAAAACGACGCCCCCCTTCCGCCCTGGGCCGATGGCGACGGTTTCGTCAGCATAAGCCGCACCGAGGACGAGCTATCCATCGTGTGCTTGAGCGAACGGATTCCTGATGGCATCCAAATCGACGAGGGCTGGATCTGCTTCAAATTCCAGGGCCCGTTCGCTTTGGGCCAGACGGGCATCGTTCTTTCGGTCGTCCAGCCGCTGTCGACGAACGGTATGGGCATCTTCGTGGTGTCGACCTTCGACGGCGATCATCTGCTCGTGAAGCAAGCCGACGCCGAAAAGGCCCGCTCGACACTGCTCCGGGCCGGCCATTCGCTGATCTGACAGAGATCGGGCGCAGTGGGCATCGACGGCGCTCGACGCGCTTTGACGCAGCGGCGCGATGCCACTGCGTCACCACCGACGGCTGCCACCTCGCATCGGCTTGATTATTCCGAGTGCAAAGTAGACGCTGCAACCAGCAGGGTCTTTCGGCCATGACGTTCGTGGCCGGCACGCCGGAGCGATGCGATGGAAATCGACGCCTTTCTGCTGTCACGCATCCAGTTCGCCTTCACCGTCTCGTTCCACATCATCTTCCCGGCCTTCACGATCGGGCTCTCGGCCTATATCGCGACGCTGCTCGGCCTCTGGCTGAAGACCGGTGACCAGAAATTCCATCTGCTCGCCCGGTTCTGGACCAAGATCTTCGCGGTATCCTTCGCCATGGGCGTGGTCTCGGGCATCGTGCTGTCCTACCAGTTCGGTACCAATTGGAGCCGATTCTCGGTCGCGGTCGGCAACGTCATCGGCCCGCTGATCGGCTACGAGGTGCTGACCGCCTTCTTCCTCGAGGCCTCCTTCCTCGGCGTGATGCTGTTCGGCTGGAAGCGGGTGCCGCCCTGGCTGCATTTCCTCTCGGCCGTGATCGTCGCCGGCGGCACCGCCCTCTCCGGCTTCTGGATTCTTTCCGCCAATAGCTGGATGCAGTATCCGGCCGGCCACGAGGTCCGCGACGGCATCGCCTACCCGGTCGACTGGCTGAAGATCATCTTCAACCCGACCTTCCCCCTGCGCTTCGCGCACATGATGACGGCGGCCTATCTCACCACCGCCTTCGTCGTGCTGGCGACCGGCGCGCGCCACCTGCTCGCCGGGCACCGCACCGAATCGGCCAGGACGATGGTGCGCATGGCGATCCTGATGATCGCATTGACGGCGCCGCTGCAGGCCGTGATCGGTGATTTCCACGGCAAGCAGACCGCGGTCTACCAGCCGGCCAAGCTCGCCGCGATCGAGGCGCACTGGGATTCGTCCAGGCCCGGCGCGCTCGTGCTCTTTGCCTGGCCGGACGAGAAGGCCGAGCTCAACCGCTTCGAGATCGCGATCCCCGGCGTCGCCAGCCTGCTCACCCATGGCAGCATGGACGCGCTGTTCCCGAGCCTGAAGGATTTCAAGGTCGAGGACCGGCCGCCGGTGCTGATCCCCTTCTTCGCCTTCCGCATCATGGTCGGGATCGGCACGCTGATGATCGTCTTCGGCTGGGTCGGCGCCTGGCTGTGGAAGCGCGGCACGGTGTTCGAGGCGCGCCGCTGGCTGTGGATCGCCCAATACAGCTGGCCGGCCGGCTTCATCGCCATCCTCTCTGGCTGGTTCGTCACCGAGGTCGGGCGCCAGCCCTGGCTCGCCACCGGCATCCTGCGCTCCAAGGATGCGGTCTCGCCGATCACCACCGCCGAGGTCGCGATCTCGCTGGCACTGTTCGTCTTCGTCTATTGCGTCGTCTTCGCCGCCGGCATCGCGCTGATCAACCGCCTGATCGACAAGGGACCGGACGAGATCAGTTCTGAAGACCCGCCCGAGCAGCCGTCGAAGCGGCCGCTCAAGGCGGCGCAGGCGCCGGCCTCCGCCATTTTCGGCGACGGCCATCCCGGCGACGACAAGATTCAGCCGGCGAGCTGAGGGGAGCTATCGTTATGGAATGGTATCTCCCCGTGATCTGGGCCGGGCTGATCGGCACCGCCGTGATGCTCTATGTCGTGCTAGATGGCTTCGACCTCGGCATCGCCATCCTGTTCCCGACGACCGGGAACGAAAGCGAGCGCGACCAGATGATGAACTCGGTCGCGCCGTTCTGGGACGGCAACGAGACCTGGCTGGTGCTGGGCGGCGGAGGATTATGGGTCGCCTTTCCCTATGCCTACGCCATCATCATGCCGGCCTTCTACATCCCGGTGATCCTGATGCTTCTGGCTCTGATCTTCCGGGGCGTCGCCTTCGAGTTCCGCTGGGTGGCGAAACCCCATCACCGGGTCTGGGACTTCGCATTCTGGGCCGGATCGACGGTCGCAGCCTTCGCGCAGGGGCTGATCCTCGGCGGTTTGCTCCAGGGGGTGAAGGTCGTCGACAAGCAGTTCGCCGGCGGTCCCTTCGATTGGCTGACCCCGTTCACGCTGATGTGCGGCGTCGGCGTCGTCATCGGCTATGCCACGCTGGGCGCGACCTGGCTGGTCTACAAGACGGAAGGACCGGTGGCCGAGCGGGCGCGCCGGCAGGCCAAGACGCTGCTGATCGGCCTGCTCGCCTTCGCCGTGCTGGTCTCGCTGTGGACGCCATACGCGCATCCTCGCATCGCCGAGCGCTGGTTCACGCCGTCGAACCTGATGCTGCTCTGGCCCTTCCCGGTGCTGACCGGCTTCTGCGGCTACATGGCCTGGAAGCGGCTGCACGGCGCGCACGAGTTCACGCCCTTCGCCTTCACCATCGCGATCTTCCTGCTCTGCTTCCTCGGCCTCGCGATCTCGAACTATCCCTATCTCGTGCCGCCCGACCTGACGATCTGGGATACGGCGGCAGCGCCAGCCTCGCATGTCTTCGTGCTGATCGGGGTGACGTTCCTGTTGCCGATGATCCTGTTCTACACGGCTTTCGTGTACTGGACCTTCCGCGGAAAGGTGAAAGCCGATGCCGGCTATCATTGAGCGCCTGCGTGGCGGTGCTTGAGTTCCGCCGCGTCCTCGCCGACATTGGCGGGGCTGCAACAAGGGCTCGCGCATGCGTTGGGAAGATTACCGCCAGTCCGAGAATCTCGAGGACCGGCGTGGCGGGGGCGGCGGCGAGTTCGCCGGACTTCCCGGTGGCCGCGGCGGTATCGGCATCGGCACAATGGTCGTGCTCGGCCTGCTCGGCTGGGCGCTCGGCATCGATCCGCGCATTTTGATCGGCGGCGCCGAGATGATCGGCGGCATCGGCGGGCGCAGCGCGCCGACGCAGGAGCAACGTAAATCGGCCGGCCCGCCGCAGGACGAGATGGGCCGCTTCGTCTCGGCCGTGCTGGCGCAGAACGAGGACATCTGGGGCAAGGTGCTGCCGCAGCAGGCCAACCGCAAATACGTGCCGCCAAAGCTGGTGCTGTTCAGCGGCGTCGACCGCTCCGGCTGCGGCACGGCGCAGGCGGCGATGGGGCCGTTCTATTGCCCCAACGACCAGCGGGTCTATCTCGACCTCTCCTTCTTCCAGGAGATGCAGCGCAAGCTCGGCGGCGGCGGCGATTTCGCCTATGCTTATGTCGTCGGCCACGAGGTCGGCCACCACATCCAGAACCTGCTCGGCATCCTGCCCAAGGTGAACGAGCTGCGTCAGCGGGTCTCCGAGCGCGAATCGAACCAGCTCTCGGTGCGGACCGAGTTGCAGGCCGACTGCTTCGCCGGAGTCTGGGCCCACAACATCCAGGCGATGGATCGCATCGAGCCGGGCGACATCGACGAAGCGCTGCGATCCGCCTCGGCGATCGGCGACGACAAGCTTCAGCAGCAGGGCCGCGGCGTCGTCGTGCCGGATTCCTTCACGCATGGCTCTTCGGCGCAGCGCACGCGCTGGTTCAACACCGGCTTCAAGTCTGGCTCGATGCAGAGCTGCGACACCTTCCGCACCAACCAGCTCTGAACCTGTCGTCATTGCGAGCGTAGCGAAGCAATCCAGGGGGACATGGAGCTCTGCTGCCTCTGGATTGCTTCGTCGCTGCGCTCCTCGCAATGACGACTGAAGTCAGGTCTCGGCGCGCTCGCGGCGGACGGTGAGCCGGCGCGGCGCCCGCGCCAGCTTGCCGGAGAGGATCTGCTTCTTCGGGGCCAGCAGCCCTGCCCTGACGCCACGCGAACGCAGCGAGACCGCGCCCCATTCGCGTAACGCCGCCGCCATGCCGCGCAGCGGCATCAGTGCTGGCCGCATCGCCGCCGTCAGCAGATGCCGCTCGATGCTCGGCGTCCATTGCGGCTCGGGCAGGTCGCCGGCCTCCAGCAGAATCACCCAGTCGCCGCGCGCCTGTGCGACACCGGACGACCAGGCCTCGCCGTTCTTGGCCCTGACATAGCTCGCACCGGTCTCGTCGGCGAGGCGGGCGATCCCGGCGTCGTCGGCTTCGTCGATCACCACGGCATGGCCGATCACGCCCTTGGCCACAGCGGGAATCAGCACGGACAAGGTCGCGGCGAGCGCCTCAACGTCACGATTGGCCCGGATGACGGCGGTGATCATGGGTGCCCAGCTTATGACGCAGTGCAACATGTCGCAATCCTGTCACTTGCTTTTTGTTCCTGTTATGTTCACATTCCTTCGTCTCGGAACCACCGATTCCGCCGGGAGACGAAACCATGCTGCAGGCCAGGCCCTCAGCCAGGACGCAACCGCTCAAGCGCCGCGATGTCGAGCCGGGCACAGTCTCGGCGCCGGTGCGGCTCGCTCCGGTCGACCCGCTTGCCCATATCGGCAGCCAGATCGACCCTGACAGACGGCGCGGGCGCGGCGCGACGATCAATCCCGGTGGGCGCTACGAGGCCGAGCAGCGCATCAGCGAGGATGACGGCTGGGGCTCGCTCGGCGAATTGCCGCCGTTCAAGACCGAGGTCTCGGTCGAGAAGCCGCGCAGCATCATCACCAGGAACGACTCGCCCGACATTTCCTTCGACCGCTCGATCAATCCCTATCGCGGCTGCGAGCATGGCTGCGTCTACTGCTTCGCCCGGCCGAGCCATGCCTATCTCGGCCTGTCGCCGGGGCTCGACTTCGAAAGCAAGCTGACTGCCAAGCCAGACGCGGCGCTGCTGCTGGAAAAGGAACTGTCCTCGCCGAGCTACCAGCCGCGCACGATCGCGATCGGCACCAATACCGACGCCTACCAGCCGGTCGAGAAGAAGCTCAGGATCATGCGCGGGATCCTGGAGGTGCTGGCGAAGTTCAACCATCCGGTCGGCATCGTCACCAAATCGGTGCTGGTGCAGCGCGACATCGACATTCTCGCGCCGATGGCGGCGAAGGGACTGGTCAAGGTCGCGCTCTCGGTGACGACGCTCGACCCCAAGCTCGCCCGCAACATGGAGCCGCGCGCTGCTTCCCCCGCCAAACGCATCGAGACGATCCGCAAGCTCTCGGAAGCCGGCATCCCGGTGACGGTGCTGGTCGCGCCGATCGTGCCGGCGATCAATGAGCACGAGATCGAGCGCATCCTCGACGCCGCCAAGGCAGCCGGGGCGCGCGAGGCCGGCTATGTGCTGCTGCGCCTGCCGCTCGAGGTGAAGGACATCGTCCAGGACTGGCTGGTGACGCATCATCCCGACAAGATGCGCCATGTCGTCTCGCTGATCCGCTCGACCCGCGGCGGCAAGGATTACGACGCCGCCTGGGGCCAACGCCAGGTCGGCTCCGGCCCCTATGCCTGGATGATCGGCCGGCGCTTCGAGATGGCGGCCGAGCGGCTCGGCTTCAACAGCGCGCGGCTGCGGCTGCGAACCGACCTCTTCGTCAAGCCGGAGAAGGAGAAGGCGCAACTCAGCCTGTTCTGAAGACTGCCAGTTCTAACCGCAGCCCTCATCCTGAGGAGCGCTGCAGGCGCGTCTCGAAGGATGCTTCAGGAGATTCCGGAAGCAACTGGAGCATCCTTCGAGACGGCCGCTGACGCGGCCTCCTCAGGATGAGGGCTGTGGATGCGGCATTCGGGTCCGCAGACCTGCGCATCCCGATCTGGCATAGCGAGACCATGACCGCCGATTTCAGCCGCGAGCAGGCCGCGATGATTGCCGGGCGCGCCCGCGTCGCCGGCGTGGACGAGGTCGGGCGCGGCCCGCTCGCCGGACCGGTCGTCGCGGCCGCCGTCATCCTCGATCCCCTGGCGATCCCGGACGGTTTAGCCGACTCGAAGGAGCTCAGCGCCCAGCGCCGCGAGGAACTCTGCGTGCTGATCCTCGCCAGCGCACTGGCGGTCGGAGTCGGTAGCGCCTCCGCCACTGAGATCGATACGATCAACATCCGGCAGGCGACGCTCTTATCCATGCGGCGCGCGGTCGACGCGCTGCCGCTGTCTCCCGATCTCGTCCTGGTCGATGGCAACGACCCACCGGCGCTGGCCTGCGGCTGCGAGGCGATCATCGGCGGCGACGGGCTGATCGCCTCGATCGCCGCGGCCTCGATCGTCGCCAAGGTGATGCGCGACCGGATGATGGCGCGGCTCTCGCTGACCTACCCGGCCTATGGCTTCGCTGGCCATGCCGGCTACGGGACTGCGGCGCATCGCGCTGCGCTGAAGACGCATGGCCCCTGCCCTGCGCATCGCTATTCCTTCGCTCCGATCAAAGGTGTCTGGTCGCGCTCGCTTGTCTGAGACTGCCGGAGCCGCCATGCCTACCTTGACCATGCATCAGGTCGACGCGTTCACCGAGACGGTGTTCGCCGGCAACCCGGCGGCCGTCCTCATCCTCGACGATTGGCTGCCCGAGCCGACAATGCAGGCCATCGCCAACGAGAACAATCTCGCCGAGACCGCCTTCGCCCGGCCGAATGGCAGTGCTTGGGACCTGCGCTGGTTCACACCGCTGCACGAGGTCAATTTCTGCGGCCATGCCACGCTCGCGACCGCGCATGTACTCGCCAGCGCCCATGGCATCTGCGGCGACATGGAATTCCTGACCCGCGTCGGCCCCATCCGGGTCTCGCGGCAGGACAATGGCTATCGGCTCGACCTGCCGGCCTTCGCCCCGGAGCCGGCCGAGGCGCTGCCTCCGGTCATCGCCGCGCTTTTCCCGGTTCCGCCACGGGCGCTCTTCCGCAATTTCGAGAACGTCTTCGCCGTGCTGGCGGATGAGCAGGCGGTGCGCGCCTTCGTGCCCGATGCCGCTGCGATCGCGACCTTGGCCCCACTTTGCTTCGGTATCACCGCTCGCGGCGAGAGCCATGATTTCGTCTCGCGCTATTTCGCGCCGAGCGCGGGTATCCCGGAGGATCCCGTCACCGGCTCGATCCACGCCACCCTTGTCCCCTACTGGGCCCGCGAACTCGGCAAGGCCCGGCTCCAAGCCTTCCAGGCTTCGGCGCGCGGCGGGCATCTGAGCTGCGAGATGGCCGGCGAGCGTGTGCTGATCACCGGCAAGGCCGTGAACTTCATGAAGGCCGAAATCCACCTGCCCGATTGACGCTCAGCAGATCGGCGGAGCGGGCTCTAAGCTGCCCCAACGTCAGCTCCAACCCGCTTACCCTTCCTTAATCTCCGTTACGAATTTCCAAACATATTCAATGGGCTAGGCAAAATCTGCAGCCCCAGAATGGGACGCATTATTTTCAACCTGGAAACCCGACCTTTACCCTGACCGGCGAGGATCGCGACTGTTGAAGTTGCGTAACGGTCTTGGCGTCATGAGTACCTCGCGTACCGGGACCGCCAGCGCTCCCGTCCGGATTCAGGTTTCGCGTACCGGACGGCCCGCGCTGGGGGCCCGGATGAAGGCCAAGAGCCTTCTTCCCTCTCAGATCCTTCCACCTCGCGAGCTTCCGCTCGACCAGGTGATCGTCGGCGATTGCGTCGCCGCGATCGAGGCGCTGCCGCCGGGGAGCGTCGATCTCGTCTTCGCCGACCCGCCCTATAATCTCCAGCTTGGCGGCGACCTGCGTCGACCCGACGACAGCCTCGTCGACGCCGTGGACGACGACTGGGACAAGTTCGCCTCTTTCGCCGATTACGACGCCTTCACCCGCGCCTGGCTCACCGCCTGCCGCCGGGCACTGAAGCCCGATGGCGCGCTCTGGGTGATCGGCTCCTACCACAACATCTTCCGGGTCGGCTCGATCCTGCAGGATCTCGGCTTCTGGATGCTGAACGACATCGTCTGGCGCAAGGCCAACCCGATGCCGAATTTCCGTGGCCGGCGTTTCACCAATGCGCATGAGACGCTGATCTGGGCGGCGCGTGGCGAAGCCTCGAAGTACACCTTCCACTACGAGGCGCTGAAGGGCGGCAATGACGACCTGCAGATGCGCTCGGACTGGTATCTGCCGCTCTGCACCGGCGATGAACGCCTGAAGGACGACAAGGGCGCCAAGGTCCATCCGACCCAGAAGCCCGAATCGCTGCTCGCCCGCGTGCTGCTCTCGGCCAGTAATCCCGGCGACATCGTGCTCGACCCCTTCTTCGGCACCGGCACGACCGGCGCTGTCGCCAAGGCGCTCGGCCGCCATTTCATCGGCATCGAACGCGAGCAGACCTACGCCAATGCGGCTCGCGAGCGCATCGCCGCGGTGCAACCGCTGCCGCCGGAAGCCTTCGCCACCGCTCCGTCCAAGCGCAGCGAGCCGCGCGTGCCCTTCCTCAGCCTGATCGAGGCCGGACTGGTGAAGGCAGGCGAGCGCGTCTTCGACGAGAAGCGCCGTCACAGCGCCACGATCCGCGCAGACGGCACGCTGGTGCTCGGCCCGGCCGTCGGCTCGATCCACAAGGTCGGCGCGCTGGCGCAGGGCCTGCCGGCCTGCAATGGCTGGACCTTCTGGCATGTCGAGCGCGAGGGTAAGGCCCTGCTGCTCGATGTCCTGCGCGGCGAGATCCGTGCACAGCTGGCGGCGGCCTAAGGCCGCCCCAGCTCCTCCAGCCCCGCTTCCAGCGCCTTCAGGAAGACGTTCGGGAACGCCTCCTCCTTCAGCCGGTTGAACGGCGTGAAGCGCATGCCTTCGGGCGCAGCCGTCTCCAGCGGCACGCGCCCGGCGAAGACCGTCAGCTCAAGCGGGAAATGGGTGAAGACGTGGCGGACCGGCAGCATCAGCCGGCGCCATTTCGCCGAGACCGGCTGATCGCGCAGGGCGTCCCCCAGCTCGTAATCGGCCCGCCAGTCGCTCCCGGGCACCTCGACCATGCCGCCGAGCAAACCCTTGGCCGGCCGGGTCCGAACCAGCACGGCGTCATCCTCGCGCATTGCGACGAAGGCCGCACCATAGCGGGTCTTGCCCGTCTTCTTCGCCGCCTTGCGCGGATAGCTCTCCTGCGTGCCCTCGATGCGGGCCCGGCAGGGCTCGCGCCAGGGGCAGAGCCCGCAGGCCGGCGAGCGCGGCGTGCAGATCGTCGCGCCGAGATCCATCAGCGCCTGCGCGAAATCGCCGGGCCGATCATGCGAAAGCAGCGCCAGCACCCGCTCGCGGATCAGCGGCTTGGCGCCCGGCATCTCGTCCTCGATGGCGAAGAGCCGGGTGATCACCCGCTCGACATTGCCGTCGACCGCGACCGCCGGCCGGTCGAAGGCGATCGCAGCGACGGCTCCCGACGTATAGGCGCCGATGCCCGGCAAGGCGCGTAAGGCCTCCTCGGTATCGGGAAAGCAGCCGCCATGGTGCTCCGCGACCGCCTTGGCGCAGGCGTGGAGATTGCGGGCGCGGGAATAGTAGCCGAGCCCGGCCCAGGCCTGCATCACGTTCTCGGACGGTGCTGTCGCCAGCGCCTCGACGGTCGGGAACCGCGCCATGAAGCGCTCGAAATAGGGCTTCACCGCCGCGATCGTGGTCTGCTGCAGCATGATCTCGGAAACCCAGACCCGGTAAGGGTCAGCGCGCTCTCCCGGCAGCGCCCGCCAGGGCAGGACGCGGCGGTGGCGATCATACCAGGCGAGGAGATCGGCGGCGCGGGGCTGGGGAGCGGGAGCGTCCATGGCTTTCGGTGTAGCGCGATGCGCTCCACCTGCAAGCACGAGGGCACCACAAGCCTTACCGGACCATCATTTCCCACGGCCCTATGCTTCGAAGAGCTTCAACCGCAAGCGCTCAAGTGGTACCATCGCACCGCCGGGCCGGGAGGCACTGATGACGCCGATGCTCTTTTGGGGCCTGACGCCGTTCGACTTCCTGGCGCTCGCGATCTTCATGGTCTGTTGGCAAG
>DASYHC010000125.1:0-47196 GCA_035998995.1 Allobosea sp. | reverse complement strand
TCACGACTGGAACAGGCGGCTGTACTGCGCTTCGTGCCAGGCGCTCGCCATCGCCAAAGCGGGGGCGAGGTTGCCGATCTCGTCGTCGCGGAGCGAACGGGCACGGGCGGCCGCCTCCTCGATGGCCGGGGCGGCCTCGATCAGCAGGCGCTGGCCCGCGGTATGTCCGAGCGGGACCAGCTTGAGCGCGGCCGTCACCTGCCCCTCGACATAGACCCACAGGAAGCCCTGCAGGGCGGCTTCCGGAGCGATGCGCCAGTGGTGGCCGGCAAGGGCGAAGGCGGCAGCATAGGTCAGGGCCTGTCCCTGCTCGTCCCGGGCGGCGCATACGTCAAGATCGGCGAGCAGCCGCAGCAGCGCCTCGCCCTGCCGCCTGTCCTCGCGCTGGAACTCGCGGCTTTCGCGCCCGGCCGCGAGCCAGGCATTCGCGGCGCGGAAACCCTCCTTGTCGCCGGCTTCCAGCGCCGTCGCCATGCGCCAGAACAGGGCGCCGTCCAGCTGCGCGACATTGGCCCTGAGCGTGCCGAGAATCCAATCGCGTGCCGCTACCTCGTTCGTGACCCAGCCGGCATGGACGGCCGCTTCGAGCCCGCGCGAATAGGAGAACCCGCCGACCGGCAGACCCTGGCTGACCAGGCGCAGCAGATGCAGCGGCAGCCCGCTGGAAGCTGGGGCGTCATCCATGGCTCAGGCCTCGGCGGCCTCGCTTGCGTATCCGGCCCGCAACCCGCCATGCGCGACGATGAATTCGACGATGGTGTCGAGGCCCTTGCCGCGCGAGAGGTCGGTGAAGCCGAAGGGGCGGGTTCCGCGCATCCGCGCCGCATCGTTACGCATCACGTCGAGATCGGCGTTCACGTAAGGGGCGAGGTCGCTCTTGTTGATGACGAGGAAGTCGGAGCGGGTGATGCCCGGCCCGCCCTTGCGCGGGATTTCCTCGCCCTGGCACACGGAGATGACATAGAGCGTGAGGTCGGCGAGGTCGGGCGAGAAGGTCGCCGCCAGGTTGTCGCCGCCGGATTCGATGAAGACGATGTCGAGGTCCGGAATCCGGCGGTTGATCTCGGCGATAGCCTGCAGATTGATCGAGGCATCCTCGCGGATCGCCGTATGCGGGCAGCCGCCGGTCTCGACGCCGACGATGCGGTCTTCCGATAACGCTTGCCGGCGCACCAGCACCATCGCGTCTTCCTTGGTGTAGATGTCGTTGGTGACGACGGCGATCGAGTAGTCGTCCCGCATCGCCTTGCACAATTTCTCCGCGAGCATCGTCTTGCCCGAGCCGACGGGGCCGCCGATGCCGACGCGGAGAGGGCCGTTCTTGGAGATCATGAGCGCAGAGCCTCGAACGATGGACGTGACAGGCAGCTTACAGGCTTTCTTCGCCGGGTTCAGCGATGATGGTGATCGTGTTTCCCGTCGCCATGGGAATGCCCGTGATCGTGATGGTGATGCTCGTGATCATGTGAGTGAGCGTGGCCATGGCCATGGTCATGCGCGTGACTGTGGCCGTGGCCGTGGCCGGAATAGGCGCCGCGCACCGGGTCGAAGGCTGCGACGATCTCCTCGACCTCGGCGCCGAGCCCTTCGAGCATGGCCTTGATGACATGGTCGCGCAGGATCAGGATGCGGTCCGTCGCGATGGAGGCGGCGAGATGGCGGTTGCCGATATGCCAGGCAAGCTCGGCGAGATGCAGCGAATCCCTGGCCCGGATCGCGTAGAGCGGTTCGTCTGCCGCGGCGATCTCGACGATGCCGCCGCCCTCGATCGCGAGGGCATCGCCGGCGGACAGCACCACTGTGTCGGGCAGGTCGATCAGGACTTTGCCGCCTTCGCTGGTCTCGATCATGCGCCGGCGCAGATGGCGCTCGTCATGCTGGAGAACGGCGCGGCCGAGCACCGGCTCCGAAGACGAGGAGGCGTCCGCTGCCCGCCTGACGGCTATCGCTTTCAACATGCTACACTCCGTTTCCGACAAGGCGGGTTCGTTCATTCTGCGCTGAGCCCGGCGGACGCGCCATGTCAAGCTCTTACAATAAAATAGATTCGAGAATTGGTGAAATCGTCTTCGTTATTCCAGTATCTGGCCTCTCATTGTTTTGAATCCGACCGAACTTCTGCTGCTTTGATTTGAGATAGATTGTATAGCGCCTGGGACGTAGGGCGCAGGCGTGGTTGTTTCGCTTGCTTTATAAGACTTGCTGTTTGCTGCTGTCTCGGCTGCGTGCTACGGGTTTCCACGTCATTCTGGGCTGGATTGTCGTGGATTTGAAGCGGCTTGACTGAAGAGCGGGTTATGAACGCGATCGTGCCCATACCGCCTTCCGAGGCCGCCCACCTGTCAGCGCTGGCACGGGCCCATTATGCGGCGCAACCGAGTTCCTGGCTGGCCGAGCTGGAGCTGTGGTTCGCGCCGAGCGCCGGCAAGACCCGGCTCGTCCGCCGGCGTCATCTCGGACCGCTCGTCGTCCAGCGCCCGTTCCATCCGGAGAAGGACGGGACCTGCCATGTCTACCTGCTGCACCCGCCGGGCGGAGTCGCGGGTGGCGACCGCCTCGACCTGCGCTTCCATCTCGATGCCGGCGCCCGCGCGTTGCTGACGACGCCCGGTGCGACGAAATTCTATCGCAGCGAGCACGGCGCCGGCGCGCAATCCACTGAGATCGATGTCGGGGCGGGGGCCGCCTGCGAATACCTGCCGCAGGAAACCATCGTCTTCGACGGCGGCGATGCGCGGATGGAGACCCATGTGTCGCTCGCGCCGGACGCCACCTATGTCGGCTGGGATTTCCTGTGCCTGGGTCGGCCGGCGGCCGGCGAGCGGTTCGAGACGGGCCGGCTGAGCCAGCGCGTCGAGATCAGGCGGGACGGCAAGCCGATCTGGTTCGAGCGCCTCGAGCTGCATGGCAGCTCCCCCCTGATGGCGGCGGCCTATTCGCTGGCTGGCCAGCCGACCTGGGGGACGATGATCTATGCCGGCGCCGTCGCCGAGGAGGCAGCGGAGCAGGTGCGGGCCGCGATCGGCGAGAGCGCCGTCTTCTCGGTCAGCCAGCTCGAAGAGGTCGTGGTCTGCCGCTATCTCGGGCCGCGGGTTGCGGACGGCAAGGCCCTGTTCGTGCGGGCATGGAACGTGCTTCGTACACTGGGCCAGGGCAAGGCCGCCGATACGCCCCGCATCTGGGCGACCTGAATAATCACTGCGAAGGAGGGGGAAGGCGATGGAGCTGCTTCCGCGAGAGAAAGACAAGCTTCTGCTTTTTACCGCAGCGCTGCTGGCGGAACGGCGCAAGGCGCGAGGGGTCAAGCTGAACTATCCCGAGGCCGTCGCCTATCTGTCGGCAGCGGTTCTGGAAGGCGCGCGCGACGGCCGGACCGTGGCGGATCTGATGTCCTACGGCGCGACGCTGCTGACGCGCGACGACGTCATGGAAGGCGTCCCTGAGATGATCCACGACATCCAGGTCGAAGCCACCTTCCCGGACGGGACCAAGCTCGTCACCGTCCACAACCCGATTCCGTGAGGCTGCGCCATGACCCCGGGTGAATTCCTGATCGAGGACGGCGAGATCGAGCTCAACGCCGGACGCGAGCGGCAGACGATCGACGTCGCCAATTCCGGTGACCGGCCGATCCAGGTCGGCTCGCATTATCATTTCTACGAAACCAATACCGCGCTGCATTTCGACCGCGAGAAAACCAAGGGCTTCCGTCTCGACATTCCCGCGGGCACGGCGGTGCGCTTCGAGCCCGGCCAGTCACGGACCGTCCGGCTCGTCGCGCTCGCGGGCGACCGGGTCGTCTACGGCTTCAACGCCAAGGTCATGGGAAAGCTGGAGGCTTGAGATGGCACGCATCACTCGCGAGAACTATGCGTCGCTCTACGGTCCGACCAAGGGCGACCGCATCCGCCTCGCCGATACCGAGCTCCTGATCGAGATCGAGGAGGATCGCACCATCTATGGCGAGGAAGTCAGCTTCGGCGGCGGCAAGGTCATCCGCGACGGCATGGGCCAGGGCCAGCGCAACGCCGCCGAAGTCGTGGACCTCGTCTTCACCAATGTGGTGATCCTCGACCATTGGGGCATCGTAAAAGCCGATGTCGGCGTCAAGGACGGGCGAATCGCCGCGATCGGCAAGGCCGGCAACCCCGATATCCAGCCGGGCGTCGACATCGTCATCGGTCCGGGCACCGACGTCATCGCCGGCGAGGGCAAGATCCTGACGGCCGGCGGTATCGATACGCATATCCACTTCATCGCGCCGCAGCAGGCTGAGGAAGCGCTCGCCAGCGGGACGACGACGCTGGTCGGCGGCGGCACCGGCCCCTCGGTCGGCACGCTCGCCACCACCGTGACGCCCGGGCCCTGGTACATCCACCGCATGCTCGAGGCGATCGAGGAGCTGCCGATCAATGTCGGGTTGCTCGGCAAGGGCAATGCCAGCCTGCCCGAGCCGCTGCGCGAGCAGGTCCGGGCCGGCGTCATCGGCCTCAAGCTGCACGAGGACTGGGGCACGACCCCGGCGGCGATCGACAACTGTCTGTCCGTCGCCGACGAGATGGACGTCCAGGTCGCGCTGCATTCGGACACGCTGAACGAGAGCGGCTTCGTCGCCGACACCTTCGCGGCGATGAAGGGGCGCGCGATCCACTCCTTCCATACGGAAGGGGCGGGTGGCGGCCATGCGCCGGATATCATCACCGCGGCCGGCCAAGAGAACATCCTGCCCTCCTCGACCAATCCGACCCGGCCCTACACGATCAACACGATCGACGAACACCTCGACATGCTGATGGTCTGCCACCATCTCAGCCCGCAGATTCCCGAGGATGTCGCCTTCGCCGAATCCCGCATCCGCAAGGAGACGATCGCGGCCGAGGACATCCTGCACGATCTCGGCGCCTTCTCGATGATGTCGTCGGATTCGCAGGCGATGGGCCGCATTGGCGAGACGACGCTGCGCTGCTGGCAGACGGCACACAAGATGAAGGTCCAGCGCGGCCCGCTGCCCGAGGACAATGAGCGCAACGACAATTTCCGCTGCAAGCGCTATGTCGCCAAATATACGATCAATCCGGCGATCACTCATGGCTTCGCCCATGAGATCGGCTCGGTCGAGGTCGGCAAGCGCGCCGATCTGGTGCTCTGGAAATCAGCCTTCTTCGGGGTCAAGCCGTCGCTGGTGCTGCTCGGCGGCATGATCGCGACCGCTCCGATGGGCGATCCGAACGCCTCGATCTCGACGCCGCAGCCGGTCCATTACCGGCCGATGTACGGCGTGCTCGGGCGTGCCCGCGGCAAGACCGGCGTGACCTTCGTCTCGCAGGCGGCATTCGACGACAAGATCGGCGAGAAGCTGCAGCTGCAAAAGCAGCTGGTCGCGGTGAAGGGCACGCGGGGCGTCCGCAAGAAGGACATGATCCATAATGCGCTGACGCCGAAGATCGAGGTCGATCCCCAGAATTATCGGGTCCGCGTCGATGGCGAGCTGATCACTTGCGAGCCCGCGACCTCGCTGCCGATGGCGCAGCGCTACTTCCTGTTCTGAGGGAAGGCGGCCGTCGCGGCCGCATCCGGCCTGGAACGCCAGCTCCAGGGCCAGCAGCATGACCGCCCAGCCGATCAGCTCGATCGGCCGGGCATGCGACGGGGCTTGTCGTCGGAGGGGCGCTCGCATGGAGACCAGGCAGCTCGAGGGGAATGCCGGCGCGGCCTTCGCGATCCATGTCCTGCGCGGCATCGGGCAGGTCGTCTTCCAGAACAACCCGGTGTCCGGGCTGATCATTCTTTGCGCGCTCTTCTTCAATTCCTGGATCTACGGCGCGGTCTGCCTGTTGGGGGTGGTCGTCGCGACCTTGACCGCACGGGTCCTCGACGCCGATGACGGGCTGATCGCGGACGGCCTGTTCGGCTTCAACGGCGCTTTGGTCGGGCTCGCGCTCGTCGCCTTCACCAGCGCTGATTTCCGCACGGGCGCGGTGCCGTCGCCGGCCATGTTCGTCTACATCCTGTTCGCTGCCGCCATGACGAGCGTCGTCTTCTCGGCGCTCGGCACCTTGCTCCAGCCCTACAAGGTCGCGGCGCTGACCATGCCCTTCGTGCTGGTGGGCTGGCTGTTCCTGTTCGCTGTCCTGAAATTCGCCAATATCGAAGCAGGGCCGCTGGCGAAGCCGGTCTCGCCGGAGCAGTATGCTCAGGCTGCCGCCTACATCCTGCCCACCTGGTATATGGGCATCGGCAATGCGATCGGGCAGATCTTCTTCCAGGACAACTGGATCGCGGGCTACCTGATCCTGCTCGGCATCGCCGTGAACTCCCGGATCAGCGCCCTGATGGCCCTGCTCGGGGCGGGGCTCGCGGCGGCGGTCGCCGCGATCTTCGGCGGGCCGGAAGGCGCAATCCGCGACGGGCTCTTCGGCTACAATGCCGCCCTCACGGCGATGGCGCTGGGCGGTTTCTTCCTCGTCCTGACCTGGCGCAGCTTCCTCTACACGCTGTTCGGCATCGTGGTGACGACCTGGCTCTGGGCCTCCGTCGCCATCTTCCTGAAACCGATCGGCATGCCGGTGCTGACCTCGACCTTCGTGCTCGTGACCTGGCTGATGCTGATCGGGGCGCAGGGCTTCAAGGCCCTGGTCCCGGTCCCTCCGGCGCAGGCGACGACGCCGGAGGACAACCGGCGCCGCCATCTCTCGGGCGCGGTGGCCGCGGCGTGAGCGGCGCGTCGAGCATAAGATTTTCAAGAAGGGAGCTTCGGCTGTGGGACTGATTGGAATTCTTGTCGCCCTGGCGCTGCTGATGTGGCTCGCCTATCGCGGGTGGAGCATCCTGATGGTTGCCCCGATCGCGGGCCTCGCCGCGGCGATCCTCGCCGGCGAGCCGGTCCTGGCGCATTGGACGCAGACCTTCATGCCGAGCGCCGGCCGCTTCGTGGCGCAATGGTTCCCGATCTTCCTGCTCGGCGGCCTGTTCGGGAAGCTGATGGACGATAGCGGCTCGATCGCCGCGATCGCCGACTATCTGACGAAACGCCTCGGCACCAGGCGGACCATCCTCTCCGTGGTGCTGGCCTCCGCCATCGTCACCTATGGCGGGGTCAGCGTCTTCGTCGCCTTCTTCGTGCTGGTGCCGATGGCGCAGCAGATGTTCCAGGCTGCCGACATTCCGCGCCGCCTGATGCCGGCCACGATCGGCCTCGGCGCGTTCACCTTCACCATGACGGCCTTGCCCGGGTCGCCTTCGGTCAACAATGCGATCCCGATGCCGTATTTCGGGACGACCACCTTCGCCGCCCCCGGCATCGGCATCATCGCCTCCCTGATCACCCTGGTCTTCGGCCTGTGGTGGCTCGCCCGGGCGGAAGCGGCGGCACGGGCCGCGGGAGAAGGGTTCGGGGCGGTTGCCGCGGTTCCGGCTCCGATCGACGAGAAGCTGCGCGAGAAGGCGACTGTGGCCGGCGAATTCGATCCGGCCGAGCTCGATCATGGCCAAAGGGCGGATGAGCGCCCGCCCGTCGCCTTGGCGGCGCTGCCGCTCGCCGTCGTCATCGTGGTGAACTTCCTGATGGCTCTGGTGGTTTTGCCGCGGCTCGATTTCGCATACCTCGCCGAGCCGGCCTGGGGCAGCACCTCGATCAACACGATCGGCGGCGTCTGGTCGGTGATGCTCGCGCTGGCGGCGGCGAACCTGACCGTGATCGCGGTGAATTTCCGCCGCATGCCCAATATCCGCGAAAGCCTCGACGCGGGCGCGAATTCCGCCGCGCTGCCGATGCTGACCATCGCGAGCCTCGTCGGCTTCGGGGCGATCGTCGCCGCCCTGCCGGCGTTCAACCTGGTTCGCGATGCGGTCATCGGGCTCCCGGGCGGGCCGCTGATCTCACTGACGGTCGCGATGAACACGCTGGCGGCCCTGACCGGCACGGCTTCGGGCGGCTCGGCGATCGCGCTGGCGGCGCTCGGCGATCATTTCCTGAAGCTGGCCGCGACCTATGGCGTCGACCCGGCGCTGATGCATCGCATCACCGTGATCAGCGCGGGCACGCTCGATGCGCTACCGCATAACGGCACCGTGCTGATGCTCCTGCAGATCAGCAAGTTGACCCATGCCGAGAGCTACAAGGACATGGTCATGACCGTGATCGTCGGTGTGGTCATCTCGCTGATCGCGGTTCTGATCCTCGGATCGCTGGTCGGCTCGTTCTAGAGCGCTGCTGGCCCGGCCTTCCGGACACCCCTGAAGTCCTCTTCCGGGGTGTCCGAGGTCGCGTTTCCGAGTTCCTCATCCGCCGGGGCCAGCAGATGCACGTCGCGGCGAGCTAACCGAGCAAGAGCGCCATGGCTTTTGCCAGCGCCTTGAAGAGTGCGCTGTCGCTTGTGGCGAGCAGGCGGCTCACCTCGAAATGGTTCTGCCCTTCGGCCAGCAGCGAGGTGCTCGCCTTTCCGGCTGCCTCCAGAGCTTCGTGGAACGTCCTCGCATGGCGCCGGTACTCGTCGGTCTCGGCCTCGCCATGCGCGACGAGAACCGGGCAATCCAAGTTCCCGACGTGGCGAATGGGGCTGAAGGCCTCGATCTCGTCCGGGGTCAGGCTCAGATAGCGCCCACGCGCGCTAAGCATCGGCCCTTCGAGATCATAGGCGCCGCTGGCGAGAAGGGCGCCTGCCACCGTGCCCGCCTCGATTCGATGCGGCGTGTCGGCCGTGAGCGCTGCCGCAACGAGATGGGCGCCCGAGGAATGACCGATCACGAACATGCGCCGAGGGGCGAAACCGAATTCGCCTGCATGGCGAGCCAGCCAGCCTATGCCACGCTGGACCTGCATCACCATCTCGGGCAGCCGGGCCGCGGGAATGCTGGCGAAATCGAGCACCGCGAAGCTCATTCCGTCGCCGACGAAGGCTTCCGCCGCAAAAGCGCTGTCCATCCGGTCAAGCATGCGCCAGGCGCCGCCATGGACGTAGACGACGAGGGGTGCGCCCGGCGAAGCCGCCGGGAACAGGTCGATGCGTTCGGCCGGTCCCTCGCCATAGGCGAGATGGCGGCAGGCGAGCTTGCGATGCGCCTCCAGGCTGGCGTTGCGATACCAGGCGATGATCTCCTCGGCATTGGGCGCCCAGGCGCCCTGATTGTAGTTCAGGTCGAGCCGCGCCTGATCGTAGTCGAGATAGACCGGGACCGTCGGTTCGGTCATGGCGGGCTCCGTCATCGCCCGCTCCCGGCTTCCGCGCGGTAAACGATGCGTCCATCGACGATGGTGAGTTCGGATTCGATCTGGGCCAGCTGATCGGAAGGGCAGGATAGCGGGTCGGCCGAGAGCACAGCGAGATCGGCGAGCTTGCCGATGGCGATGCTGCCCTTCTCGCCATCCTCGAAGGTCAGCTTCGCACCGCCGAGCGTGGCGCATTCCAGCGCCTCTTCGCGCGTCAGCGCCTGCTCCGGCGAGATCAGCGCGCCCGTCCGGTCGCGCCTGTCGACCGCGAGCGCGATCGACTGGAACAGGCTGAGCGGCGCGTTGTCGCTGCCGAAGGAGATCGGGACGCCGGCCTCGCGCAGGGAGCGCAGCGGAACGATCTCGCCGGCCCGCTCCCGGCCGAGCTTGTCGACCAGCTCGCTGCCGCGCTTGTAGATACAGGCGGTCAGGTGGGTGGTGACCGCCAGCCCGAGATCGGCGACCTGTTTCACCTGATCCGGCGTCAGGCTTGCCGACCATGCCGGCGCCACGCCGATGCCGCTGCGCAGCGATGCGCTCGTCGGCGCTGCCCGCCTGATCGAGGCTGCCTACCAAAGGGCGCTCGCGACCTCGGGCCATGAGCAGCCTCTGGTCGCGACCTTCGGCAAGATCGAGGTCAGCCCGAATGCGGCGAACGCGGTGCCGGGCGAAGTCGTGATGACGCTGGAGGTGCGCTCGGGCAACGAAGCCGCGGTCTCGGCCTTCGGCACGACGCTCGTTCGAGATCTGCAACCGGAGCTCGCCGCGCTGCGGCTGGCGGTGGCGGCCGAGCCGATCAGCACCGTTGCTCCAGTCGCCTGCGCGTCTGCTGTGCGCACGGCCATCGCTGACGCGTCGAGAGTCTGCGATCTCGGCACGCGCGACCTCCCGAGCGGCGCCGGTCATGACGGCGTCTTCGTCTCGCGGCTCGGCCCGATCGGGATGATCTTCGTGCCCTGCCTGGACGGGCGCAGCCACGCGCCGGAGGAGGCGATCGAGCCGGAGCAAGCCGCGGATGGGGCCCGCGCGCTGGCGGGAGCGGTCAGCCTGCTCGACGCGCGTCTCGACTGAGCGTGCCGGGGTGGCGCTGCTCCAGCGCGACGCCGCCATCGCGCGGAAGCCGCGCTCGCAGGATCTGTCCGGTCTCGGATTCGGTCAGCAGCAGAGTCTCATCATCGGGCAGGAGCACTGCATTCGTCATCGTCCGGCCGGCGCAGGAGAGCACGCGGTAAAGCGGCACGCCGAGCGGCGAGAGGATCCAGGCGCAGCCATGGCCGGGGTCGCAGACGATCAGGCGGCCATGGCCATCCACCACCAGCCCGTCCGGTCCGGACAGGCCACCGGGTAGTTGGGCAAAGACCTGGGTCTTGCCGGCCTGGGCGCTGGGATCGAGCGGGACCCGCCAGATCTGGGCGGCGCGGGTCAGCGCCAGGAATGCATGGGTTCCCTCGCGCGAGACGGCGACGCCGTTCGGGCTCGCTGCATTGCCGATAATCCGGTCGAGGCGACGGTCCGGCCAGAGCCGGTAGAGCCGGCCGCTCGGGTCCTGCATGCCGGTCTGGCCCTGGTCGGTGAACAGGATCGAGCCGTCGGGCAGGAGCTGCAGGTCGTTCAGCCCCTTGAAGCCTTCGCTGTTGATCGCGCCGAGGATGGTTTCGGTCGCTCCACTCCTGGGATCGACGGAGAGCAGGCCACGGCGGTAATCGGCGACGATCAGCTGGCCGTCAGGGGCGACCTTCATCCCGTTCGGCCAGCCGTCATAGGCGACGACCAGACGCCATTGCCCGGCCGGGTCGATCGCGAAGATCCGGCCGAACGGGATGTCGACGACATAGATCGTGCCGTCGGGGGCAAGGCACGGCCCCTCCAGGAAGGAGTCGATCGCCTGCCCGCCCTTGTTGGCGATGCTCCAGGCGCTCGCACGCCGATCCCGGAACGCCTCGGGCAAGCTGGTAAAAACCTGTGTCTCGATCGGCTGCGGTGGTGCGAACCAGCTCATCGGTCGACTCCCTTGGACGGCGGCGGCTCGCTGGAGAGCTACTGCACCTGCGCTGCGCGGACGACATCGCCCCAGCTCTTGAGTTCGCTCGCGATGAACCGGGTGAAATCATCGGGCGAGCCCGGCTGCAGGAAGCCGCCCTGCTCGGTGATGCGCTTGGCGACGCCGGGGTTGCGCGTCGCCTGGACGGCGAGCTCGTTGAGCCGGGCGACGATCGGCTCGGGAGTGCCGGCCGGGGCGAGCAGGCCGAACCATTGCGAGGAGACGAAGTCCTTGACGCCGGCCTCGATCAGGGTCGGCACCTGCGCCGCGATCGGCAGGCGCTCGGCCCCCGTTGTCGCGATCAGCCTGAGCTGCCCGCCCTCGATGAAGGAGAGCGCCGTCGGTGCTGCCGTGAACAGCATCTGGATCTGCCCGGCGACAACGTCCTGGAGGGCGGCAGCCGCGCCGCGATAGGGCACATGCTGCAGGCTGGCGCCGGTCTTCAGCCGGAACTGCTCGCCCTGGAGATGGGGGACGGTGCCGACGCCGCCCGAGCCGAAGTTCAGCTTGCCGGGGTTGCCCTTGGCATAGGCGATCAGCTCGGCGACGGTCTTGGCCGGCACGCTCGGGTGCACGACGAGGACCGAGGGGAAGGTCGCGATCAGGCAGACCGGCCTGAACATCCTGAGGGGATCGATCCCGGCCGCTGGCGTCAGCGTCGGCGTCACCGCCATGGTGGAATCGCCGAGCAGCACCGTGTAGCCGTCGGGCTTGGCGGCCGCGACATCCTTCATGCCGATGCCGCCGGCGGCTCCCGTCTTGTTCTCGACGAAGAAGCGATGGCCGCTGGTCTGCTCGCCCATCGCCTCCGCGATGAGCCGCCCGACGAAATCGGTGGTTCCGCCGGCCGCGTACGGGACGACCATCCTGATATTGGCCGATGGATAGGTCTGCGCGACCGCCGGGCTGGCCAATCGGTCGAGCCCGAGCGAGGTCGCGGAAGCCCCGAGCGAAACGTGCAGGAACGAACGGCGATTGAGATGCGTCATGATGGTCTCCCCCGAGATCGATCGTGGTTATTGGTCTGATCGTGATGGCTGTGCGGCCTGCGCTTCAGGCAGCCGGCGTTCCGGAGCGCCGCGATAGGCCCAGAGCCATTCGCGCGGCAGCGGCCCCTTGTTGCGGTCCGGCTGCTGCGACTGTTCCCAGGCATGGGCGAGGATGCCGACCGAGCGCGAGAGCACGAACAGGCCGCGCGTCAGCGGTGGCGGGAAGCCGAGCTCGCCATAGATGACGGCTGTGGCGCCATCGATGTTGAGCGGAATGCGCTTGCCCTTGGCGCGCGCGACAGCGGCCTCGACCGCCTCGGCGATGTCGGCGAAGCGCCCTCCGACAGTCCCCTGGCGGGCCGCCTCGCGCACCAGCGCCAGCAGTCGCGGCGCGCGCGGGTCGAGCGGGTGGAAGCGGTGGCCGAGGCCCGGCACATGGCCGCTTTCGGCGAAGAATCGAGTGACGCGGTCTTCGACGGCGCTCTCAAGCGCCTGTCCCTCGTCCATCGCCGCGGCGATCTCGCCGAAGAAGCCCACCGCCTGCTCGCCGGCGCCGCCATGAACATCGCCGAGCACGTTGATGGCCGAGGCCATGGCGCTGTTGATGCCGACGCCACAGGTGGCGGCCATGCGGGCGATCGCGATCGAGGGCGCCTGCGGGCCGTGATCGACCGCCGCTCCGAGCGCCGCGCCGAGCAGCTCGGCCTCAGCTTCGCTCGGCAGTTCGCCGCGCAGCATCAGCCAGATCATCGCCGGGAAGCTGATCCGGCCGATCAGGTCCTCGATCGGGTACCCGCGCAGGCGGATCAGGCCGGGCCGCATCTCGATGATCCCGGTCGACCACCACTCCTCGCCGCGCTCGCGGCCCTGCTTGCGCTCACCCTCGCTCATGCCTGCCTCCTCGTGCCGCGCTGCCGGCGCGCTTCCGTCAGAATCGCTTCGCTGTGCTCGCCCAGCTTCGGCGGTGGCTGCGTCGGCCGAGGCGCTTCGCCGTCGACCAGGAAGCCGCCGCGGATCACCGTCAGTGGGCCGGTCCCTGCACCTGTCTCGAAGCGGGTCGTCATGTTGCGCGAGGTGACCTGCTCCTCCCGCAGGACCTGCGGGATCGTCAGCACGCGCCCGGCCGGCACACCGGCTCGGTTGAGGCGCTCTTCCCAGTCCGCGGCCGGCGCCGCGGCGAGCGCCGCCTCGATCAGGTTCTTCAGCTCGCCGCGATGGCGCTTGCGGGCCTCGCGCTCGCTGAAGCGCGGGTCGCCCGCCAGCTCGGGGCGCCCGATCACGCCGCAGAGCGTGACGAACTGCTCCTGCTTGTTGGCGGCGATGTTGAGCAGCCCGTCGCCGGTCTCGAAGGCGCCGGAGGGCGCCGCCGTCATGTTCTCGTTGCCCATGGCTTTCGGCTCGACGCCAGCCGTCAGATAGTTCGAGACCGGCCAGCCCAGGGCGCTGAGCGTGCATTCGAGCATGGCGACGTCGAGGAAGGCGCCCTCGCCGGTCTTGGCGCGTCGCAGCAACGCGGAGACCATTGCGAAGGCGCCGAACAGGCCGCCGAGCGTGTCGCAGACGGGATAGCCGACCCGCAAGGGGGCGGTTTCCGGCGTGCCGGTGATGCTCATCACCCCGGAGAGGCCCTGGATGATCTGGTCATAGGCGGGGTTGTCCCGCATCGGCCCGGTCTGGCCGAAGCCGGAGATGGCGCAATAGACCAGGTCGGGGCGAATGGCGCGCAGGCTCTGATAGCCGAGCCCGAGGCGATCCATCACGCCCGGCCGGAAGTTCTCGACGAGGGCGTCGGCGGTGGCGACGAGATCGCGGAACTGCGCCCGGCCGTCCTCGCTCTTGAGATCGACGACGACGGAGCGCTTGCCGGCATTCTGGGCCAGGAAGGAAGCGCCCATCGCCGCCTTGTTGAGCTCCGGCGAGCCGCCGAGCTGGCGAGCGAGGTCGCCGCCATTGGGCGCCTCGACCTTGATCACATCCGCCCCAAGCAGAGCGAGCTGATAGCCGCAATAGGGGCCGGCCAGCACATTGGTGAGATCGAGGATACGCAGGCCTTGAAGGAGTTGGGTCATCTTCTGTCTCGCTCGTCAGGCGTCGCCGGGGACATGCTCGGGACGCGGCCCGCGCCAAGCCTGGATCAGCTGGTAGAGCCGCGGGCCGAACAGTGCCGTGAGGGCAAGCGCCAGCAGCGCGGCGGAGAGCGGCTGGGTGAACAGCACCGTCCAATCGCCGCCCGAGATCGTCATCGCCCGGCGGAACTCGGTTTCGGCCATCGGCCCGAGGATCATCCCGATCACGACCGGCGCAGTCGGGAAGTCGAAGCGGCGCATCAGGAAGCCGACACCGCCGAGGACGTAGAGCAGGATGAGGTCGATCGGCGATTGCGAGATGCCGTAGGTGCCGACCGTCGCGAAGACCAGGATGCCGGCATAGAGCAGCGGCGCCGGGATCTTCAGGATGCGGACCCAAAGCCCGACCAGCGGCAGGTTGAGGACGACGAGCAGGACGTTGGCGACGTAGAGGCTGGCAATCAGGCCCCAGACCAGTGCGGGCTGGGTGTCGAGCAGCAGCGGGCCGGGCTGGATGCCGTAGCTCTGGAAGGCCGAGAGCATGATCGCGGCGGTGGCCGAGGTCGGCAGGCCGAGCGTCAGCATCGGCACCAGCACGCCGGCGGCGGAGGCGTTGTTGGCGGCTTCCGGGCCAGCGACGCCCTCGATCGCGCCGACCGTGCCGAACTCCTCCGGCTTCTTCGACAGCCGCTTCTCCAGGACATAGGACAGGAAGGTCGGGATTTCCGCCCCGCCGGCCGGCATGGCCCCGATCGGGAAGCCGATCGCGGTGCCGCGCAGCCAGGGCTTCCAGGAGCGCGACCATTCCTCGCGGGTCATATAGAGCGAGCCGCGCAGGGGCACGATCTCGTCCTTGCCGGCATGGCGGCGGGCGGCGACATAGAGTGTCTCGCCGACCGCGAACAGGCCGACCGCGACGACGATGACATTGGTGCCGTCGAGCAGTTCGGTCAGGCCGAAGGTGAAGCGCGGCTGCCCGGTCTGCAGGTCGATGCCGATCATGCCGAGATAGAAGCCGAGGAACAGGCTGGCGAGGCCGCGGACGGCGGAGGAGCCGAGCACGGCAGAGACCGTGACGAAGGCGAGCACCATCAGCGAGAAATATTCGGCCGGGCCGAACAGCAGGGCCAGGCTGACGACGACCGGCGCCAGGAAGGTGACGCCCATGGTGCCGATCGTCCCGGCGACGAAGGAGCCGATCGCCGCGGTCGCGAGCGCCGCGCCCGCCCGGCCGGAGCGGGCCATCTTGTTCCCCTCGAGGGCAGTGACGATCGTCGCGCTCTCGCCGGGCGTATTGAGCAGGATCGAAGTGGTCGAGCCGCCATACATCGCGCCGTAGTAGATGCCGGCGAAGAGGATGAAGGCCGCTTCCGGGGCAACCTGGAAGGTGATTGGCAGCAGCAGCGCGATGGTCAGCGCCGGTCCCAGGCCCGGCAGCACGCCGATGGCGGTGCCGAGCGTGGTGCCGACGAGGCACCAGAGCAGGTTGTTGGGGGAGAAGGCGACCGCAAAGCCGTGTCCGAGCTGGGAGAGCGTGTCCATCTCAGCCCCCCAGCAGGTTTTCGATGAGGCCGGCGCCGATGTTGACGCCGAGCGCCTTGGCGAAGCCGAAATAGGCGGCGAGCGCGAGGACAAGCCCGATAGCTGCATCCCGCAGCGGCCGCCGGCTGCCGAAGCCATGGGCGACGAGCACGAACATTACCATTGAGGCGGCCGAGAAGCCGAGCGGGCCGATCAGCGCGACATTGGCGACGAGCCCGGCGGCGACGAAGGCGACCGCCTTCCAGTCGAGCTCGACCTCCTTCTCATCGGCCGGCTGCCAGCCGCCACGCGCCGCTTGCAGCAGAAGCAGGACAGCGAAGACCACCAGGCCTGCGCTGGTGATGTAGGGGAACACCCGCGGGCCGACCTGGGCATACATCGGCGAGACCGGGATCGAGAGCGTCTGCCAGAGGGTGAGCCCGGAAAAGAGCAGCAGCCCGAGCCCGATCAGGGCTTCTGCCGGAGCAAGGCGCGCGCGCCGGCGCTGCCGCGAATGAGCGTCAGTCATCACGGATGTCCTTGACTGAGATTGTCGGGGAGTGGGCCCCGGCGCGATCAGGCGGCCAGGCCGAGATCCCTGAGGATCGCCTCGATGCGCGCCGTCTCCTCCTGGAGGAAACCGGCATAGGCGTCGCCGGTGAGCAGGATCGGGGTCCAGTCGCGCTTCTTGACCTCGTCGAGCCAGGCCGGGCTGCCGGCCATCTTCTCGATCAGCGTGATCATCGCCGCCCGCTGGTCGGCGCTGACGTTCGGCGGGGCGAAGACGCCGCGCCAGTTGAAGAGCTCGACCTCGATGCCTTGCTCCTTCAGCGTCGGCGCCTCGATGCCGGGCTGGCGCTTGTCGGCGGAGATGGCGAGGAGGCGCAGCTTGCCGGCCTTCACCTGCTCCGAGAACTCGCCATAGCCGGAAATGCCCGCCGCGACCTGGTTGCCCAGCAGCGATGCGACCGCCTGGCCGCCGCCGGCATAGGGGACGTAGGCGAGCTTGGCCGGCGCGAGGCCGACCGACTTCGCCATCAGGCCGAGCAGGATGTGGTCGGAGCCGCCGGCCGAGCCGCCGCAGACCGGGACCTTGGCCGGGTCGGCCTTGAGCGCCGCGACGAAGTCCGTCGCCGTCTTGAAGGGGGAGCTCGCCGGCACGACGAGAGCGAGGAATTCGCCGGTCAGCCTTGCGATCGGCGTGGTCTGGGTCAGCTTCACCGGCGCCTTGTTGGCGATGATGGCGCCGACCATGACCATGCCGGAGACCATCAGGGCGTTGGGCCGACCCTTCCACTGATTGATGAACTGCGGCAGGCCGACTGTTCCGCCAGCGCCGCCGACATTGCTGATCTGCGCGCCGGAGATCAGCTTCTCCGCCCGGAGCACCTGCTCCATCGTGCGGGCGGTCTGGTCCCAGCCGCCACCGGGCGCGGCCGGCACGAACAGCTGGAGCTGGGCGGGGCTCTGCGCGAGAGCCCCGCCGATCGACCATTGCGCGTGAGCGACAGCTCCGGCGGCAAGCGAACCCAACAGGACGTGACGGCGAGACAGCATCGGTTTCCTCCATGGTTCGATGCCGTGCTGTCGGCATCTCTCTGGATCGGACCGGCGAGCTGATTGCTCGTTCTCATCGGGCGGCCTGACCGAGAGCGCTTTTGCCAGCGCTCAATCGTTCTGTCAATCAGAATATCATTCTGCCTAGCAGAATGACCTGGACGAAGCCGGCTTGATCCGATATCGATCCGGCGTGACGAGGACGGTCGGTGTGGCGAGCAAGACGAAACAGGACGGCGCGGCGGCCCTGCCAGCATCGTCGGATGGGGTCGCGGCCCTGGATCGCGCCATCGCGATCCTCAACGCCTTCACGCCGCAGGACCGCGCGCTGTCATTGGCCGAGATCGCGGCCAGGACGGGCCTCTACAAGAGCACCATCATGCGCCTGGCGGGCTCGCTGATCCGGGGCCACCTGCTCGAGCGCCTGCCCGATGGTCTCTACCGCATCGGCTCGGGGGCGTTCCGGCTCGGGGCGATCTATCAGCGCTCGGTCGCCGCCGCCGATATCCTTCTGCCGATCATGCGCGACCTCGCCGAGGAGAGCGGCGAGAGCGTCGCCTTTTACGCTCCGGCAGGCGACCTGCGCACCTGCCTCTATCGCATCGAGTCCAAGCACCCGATCCGCTATCATGTCCGCGAGGGCGACGTGCTGCCCCTGCATCTGGGCTCGGGCGGGCGGGTGCTGGCGGCCTTTTCGGGTGAGCCCGGCGAGCCCTACGAGACGATCCGGCGGAGCTGCCATTATGTCTCGCTCGGCGATCGCGACCCGGATACGGCCGGCCTGTCGGCGCCGGTGTTCGGTCCGAGCGCAACCCTGGTCGGCGCGATCACGCTCGCAGGGCCGCGGATGCGTATCGACGAGGCCTTCATCAGGCAGATGAAGCGGCCGCTGCTCACGGCTGCGGCGCGGGCGACACGGGCTTTTGGTGGTGATGCGATCGCCTTGGAGCGTGCCGCGAGCTAGGCCCGATCAACTCGGATGCGATGATCGAAAGACGCGGCCGCACGCCCGGGAGTCCAATCAACGCATCATGCCTGGCTTTCTCGGGCGGGGCTCCGGCGCAAGCGCACCGATTATCCGCGCGATCTGCGGCGTCACAATTAAGATCATCACGTCGATTGCTTGTGATTCCTTTGGGTCGCAGGGCGGATTCACGGCGCGGGTCGTCGCCAGGTGCTCCAGCATCAGTCACGCTGCCGAGCCTCTGCTCATAGGCGCAAGGTCCGCTTGGGCCTCAGCCTCCACGGCATGCGCCATTCACGAGGGGGTGAGCTCGCGGAGGCTGGCGCGAGCGCCGCCGAGATCATGTAGCAACTCGAGCATGCCACGGATAGGGCCGCCAGAATCTGTCGCCGGCAAGCGGAGCGTAGGCGCCTGGCTGATTCAGATCAGGATCGGATCGACTCGGTGATTGCGATCCGGAGCCGCAAAAGCGACCAGAACGGGGATGAATCCCGGACTGTAAAATCGCTGTCAAACCGGAGCTCGAAAATGAGCTATGTAGTGGCGCGCCCGAAAGGAGGAAGCCCCAGAAAGCCACCACGTTAGATTTCAACGGCTTACGCCGACCTAAGTTACGATGTTATACGGCCCGTTATGCAGTCGCAATAGGCGTTTGTGCGTCCTTGGGCTGTATGGAATAGCTCGCAGTGGTGGCCTTAATATCAGCATGTCAAAGACATTATTGTCGTACTGCGCTAGTAGCATCCGAGGCACGCCCTGCCTCGGTTTAACGGGGAATTCTGGCCCGTTGCGGACGCTGGGAACGTCCGCTTTCCGGCGGTCCAGCTCAAGGCTGGCCGCAGGATAGAAGCTGGCCCAGTGCTGACGCTCGGAAGGCCCGGTTTCGAGCGCTTCGCCAACGCTGACAAACAAACGAGCTGCGATCATCCCTTCGACCATCAGTGCTGCTGCGCATCAAATCCTCCGCAGCCGCATGAATGGCTCTAGCGATTGAAGGGAGACGGTCCGGCCGCGGGATTGCGGAATTTTACGGTACGGGGAGATGCTGAATTCCCCTCGAAACGAGCCCGGTCAATGCTGCATGGCCAAGCATTACCGGGCTGGTGGACGAAGGGGAGACCACAATGCTCGATGCATCCGGACCTTCCATCGCCTTGCAACGCCTCCCAGATGCGCCGACGGCCGAGCCGGCTCGGCTCCGGTCTCTGGGCCAGCTTCGCCATTATGATCGCAAGCAGGACATCTACGGCCAAGAGGAGCGTAGCGACACCTGGTATCGTGTCGTTTCGGGCTCGGCCCGCAAGTATCTGATGCGCGCCGACGGGCGTCGGCAACTCGTCGACATCTACTTGCCGGGCGATCTTTTCGGGTTCACGGCCCGTCTCCACCATCGATTTTCCGTTCAGGCCGTCGCTGACAGAACAGCGATCGCCTGCTATCCGCGCCTGCAGGTCGAGGCGCTGGCCAAAGAAGACCCTGAGACTGCGCTAGAAATCCGGATGCAGATATTCGAGGCATTGGAACGGCTGCAGCAACAGCTTTTGGTCATCGGCACGATGACGTCACTGGAAAAGGTCAGGGAGTTTCTGTTTTACTTTCACGGAAGACTTTCCGCGGACAAGGACGCCGGTATGGCGCTGCCCATCTCGCGCTATGACATCGCCGACATGCTGGGCATCTCGCACGAAACCGTCTGCCGGGCCATTGGCGATTTGCAGGCACGCGGTGTCATTTCGCTGGAGGGTCCACGGCACATCAAGATCACCCGGAGACGAGGCGGCAGGAACGGCTGAAAGCAGCATGACGCACGCGAACGACGTTTCGTCTAAGAGATCGCCTATCTGGCCGCTAGCCGATTGCGCAGTTCACCCTGCTTTCGCAAGGCTCGCGAGAACCGAAAGGCGGACGGCCTGGCCGAGCTGACGCACGCCCAACCGGTCCATCATGCGCGAGCGGTGAACCTCGACCGTGCGGACACTGAGGCCGAGACTGAAGGCGATGATCTTGTTCGGTTGCCCGGCCACCAGGGCCTCGAGGACTTCCCGCTCGCGCGGACTGAGCGAATCGATCAGGAGGGCCGCAGCGGCGATGTCACCGGCCCGCCCCTTCGCCGCACCCGTGTTCAGGGCGGCCTCGATCGCTGCGATCAGGGCGTCGTCGCTGTAGGGCTTCTCGATGAAGTCGACTGCTCCAGCCTTCATCGTCCGGACAGCGGTCGGCACGTCGCCTTGTGCCGTGATCACGATGACAGGCAAGTCCGGGTTCAGTTGCGCAAGGCGAGCAAGGACTTCGAAGCCGTCCATCTTCGGCATGCGCAGATCCAGCATCACGCAGCCCATGGCCAGGTTGTCCGCAACGCCGAGGAATGCCGCGGGCGTGGCAAAGGATGTCACCCGGAAGCCGGCAGCATCCAGCAGCCTCTCCAGCGACCGGCGGATCGCCGGATCGTCGTCGACAACATAAACGAACCTGGCGTCGACCATCTTGTGCTCATCGCTCCGGTGGGACAGGCAGCATCACGCGAAAGATCGCGCCGCCGCCGAAATTCGGCTCGTATCGCAGCTTGCCCCCGTGAGCCTCGACGATCGTGCGGCAGATCGAGAGGCCCAGTCCCATGCCATTGCTCTTTGTGGTGTGGAACGGCTCGAAGAGATGCTCGACGATGTCGTCCGGCAGCCCGGAACCACGATCCGCGACCGCGATCTCGATCGACCCGTCGCCGAGCCACGCCGTGGCCACGTCCAGCTCGCGCCGCTCGCTGTCCGCCAGCGCATCTTGCGCGTTGCGCATCAGGTTGAGTATGACCTGCTGCAGTTGAATACGGTTCCCCAGCACCGTCTCGGCGCGTGGATCGAAACTCAGCCGGATCTGCACGCCGTGCGCCCCGGTACCCGCCGAAGCGAGATCGCTGGCCTCGCGGATCAGGTCGGGCAGGCTTTCGATGCGCATGTCGGTCTCGCCCCGCGTGACGAACTCCCGCAGACGCCGGATGATCTCGCCGGCGCGAAGCGCCTGATCGGCGGCTTCGTCGAGCACGTCCCGTACCGTCTCGACCTCATATGCGCTGTTTGCCATCATCCGGCGCCCTGCATTGACGGAATTCGTGAACGCTGTCAGCGGCTGGTTCAATTCATGCGCCAATGCGCCGGCCATCTGCCCGGCTGCGCTCAGCCGGGACGCATGAATCAGCTCCACCTGCAGCTCCTGCGCGCGGACGTCCGCACGCCGGCGCTGCTTGACCTCGAGCGTCAGCCGTTCGAGCGCTTCCGCCAGCTCCGACGTCCGTTCCGACACACGCTGCTCGAGCGATTCATTGAGGCGTCTAAGATTGTCCTCGAGCTTTTTCTGACCGCGCAGATCGCGGCTGACGGTCGCCATGTTCATGGGGCGGCCCGTGCGGAAGTCGTCGATGCGGAACCAATCGACGAGGAAGGGAATGTCCTCTCCCGTTTTGAAATGCCGGAAGTTGAGCTCGCCGAGCCAGCGACCGCTTGCGGCCACAAGCGGCATCAACTCGTGATGCGCCCGCATCCGGTCAGTTGGAGACAGGAAATCGAAGATGGACAGCCGCTGCGCCTCGTCGATGCCGGAAAGCCCGAGGAGCTCGCAGCCGGCCGTGTTCAGGTATTGCACCCTGCCCTCAAGCCCGGCGAAACCGACGAACTCCGACGATCGCTCGATCAGGCTCACCATGCGCCGCTGCTGACCTTCCGCGTGCCAGCGCTGGATGGCGAGTGTCGCATGGCTCGCTGCAATGCCGAGAAGCAGGCGATGCGTCTCGCTGGGAAACCGAAGGTTGAAGGAGCCGGCGATGATCCCGGCGTTGCCGCCAAAGCCCATTGGCACCGCTGCGATGTGAAGCGTTCCCTCCCCGAGCGGGCTGTCGATCGTGAACACCTGCTCGCGGGTTCCTAGCCACGCGTCGCGCAGGCTGCGTTCGACGGCCCCCAACGATCCGGCGGAGCCTCCCGGCCCGGTGCGCGTGACATCGAACGCAGCTTCGTCGCGCAGCCCCGGCACGGACACATGAACGACATCCGCGTCGAGCATCGATATCAACGCCGCGGCTACGCTGTCGGCGATCTGCCGCGCGCTGTAGTCCTTCCAGATCGCCGGCAGCGTCGAAAGCGCGGCGAGATCGCGGATGCAGTGCTTGAGCTCTTGCGGCTCAAAAAGCTCATCGACCCTGAGCATGACGCCTTATCCAAATGCGGGACGCAGACCGCATCTTCGAAGCGCTGTCCCCAACGCCGAAGCCACGCGGCAGAGATTCACATCCGGATTTACCAGGTGGCGACGTGCCATCCGCGGTTGCGAACTGGACGGTCACGCAAAGACCGAAGCTGCCGTTTGCTGGGTCTGTGGAAGAAAGCCAGACGGCGCAAGGACCGGTCGCACGGACAACGCGTCCTGGCCGGACTATACGCCTTGTGTGTCGATTGCCTAACGAATTGTTTCCGGAGGCGTGGGACGGCTGCTCGGCATAGGCACTGCCGTCGCCCGCGAGCCTTTGGCGAGAAGCTATTTGTGCGCTTGCGCCAAACACGTTTGCTGAGACCCACTCCGGCATTCAGGAGGCTGTTCAGCCGTCAGAATTACGGGCATGGCGACGGCGACAATTACGCAAAATTGCTTAATGGTCGCAGTAGCCATCCTCGATAAGATTCTCCGCCTTGCTCGGCCGCAAGCGCAGCATCGCCCGCATCAGGGACGACGGATGGCACAATTTACCGAGCCGCTCGCAGCCGATACCGGACGGCAGGCCGATACGGCCCTGGCACGGCTGAGAGAAAGCAAGGATCTCGATTCGGATCTGATGCCGATCCTCGATATCGCGATCGCGCTGACGGGCGCCGACATGGGCACTCTGCAGCGCTTCGACGAAAAGGCCGATTGCCTGGAACTTGTCGCCAGTCGCGGATTTTCGAGCAGGGTCTTGAGCTTTTTCAGTACCGTGCGTCGCGACACCAACACCAGTTGCGCTGCCGCATTGACGCGTCGCATGCGCGTCTTCGTCGAGGACATTTCGACGAGCTATCTGTTCGTGGGGACGCGCGAGCTCGCCATGCTTAGTGCTGGCGGCGTTGCCGCAGTCCACGCCGCTGATCAGCAGCAATGGCCGTTTTTGGGGTGTGCTTTCGACGCATTTTCGCGAACCGCAGAGGGAGAGTGAGTTCGATCTCGCTCCGCTCGATCGGCTTGCCGTCCAGATCGCGGACAGTCTCAGTCAGAGCGAGAGACCGGCGCCACGCTTGGGTGACGCTGCAAGATCGGATCGGGGAGATTGACATGAGTTCGAGCGCCCAGCCCATTCCTTTTGCCGGAACCATGTTGCGCGAGGACCGGCATGTCTGCGCATTCTTCAGCTCGGCGGCGGAGGAGTACGAGACATTGCTGCCGTTCGTCTGCGACGGCCTCAACTGCGGCCAGCGCGCCTATCATGTCCTCCCCGATCATCACAAGGAGGATCACTTCAAGCGGTTGCGCACTGCCGGGATCGACGTCGAGAAGGCAATGGAAACCCGCCAGCTCGAGGTCGCTGTGCCGGAGGACACCTATCTCAGGACCGGGCGCTTCAATAAGGACGCCATGCTCGTCCTCATTCAGGAGGCCTTGAAGGCCGGCACCGATCTCGGCTTTCCCTTGACGCGGATGATCGCGCACGCCGAAGCGGCGGTCGACGACTGGAAGAGCAGCAACGAGTGGGTCGAGTACGAGATGCGCCTCAATAGCGTCCTGCCCAATTACGACGACGCGGTGATCTGCACCTTCGACGCCAACCTGCTGACGGTGCCGCACGCCATCGATATCCTTCGCACGCATCCGATGGTGATCATCGGCGGCGTGCTCGTGGAGAACAGCTTCTTCACGCGGCCCCAGGACTTTATTCGAGAGGTCCAGTCGCGCACCGGACCGACCCGATCTTATCGGGGATAATCCACGCACGGCATTGTTGGCGCCTGGATGGCATAGCGGCAGATCGGGGCCACTGAGGTTTACATGAATACCGTCGAGGTGAAGCGAACCTTTCGATCCTCGGACGCGCGACCGTACCGGAACATCATGACCCACAACGACGCCTCCAGGCGCGGCCTGCCGCGAGAGCAATTTGCCGTTAGCGCATCTCGCCCGGATGAGCGGTCGAATTCGGCGCATCTCGTTCAACCAGGCAAATGCAGGTCGTCCTGCTCGTTGTAGTAGTCACCGTCGGCAGATACGAAATGCGCGGTCCCAATCAGCTGTCGTGCCGACAATTAAAAACAGAAATTCGCCTGACAGCGCCGACGTCCAGCCTGACGTAGCACCAACTAGCCTTGTTTCAGGGAGACGCCGAACGTTAGGATGGCGTTTCGGTCGCGGCCGGGCTCCGTTCGGCAGCTTCTCACGATCGGCAACGGGCTGCCACGTCGCGGGCGAACCTCAATGCTCTGCGGCGACGGCATAACAGCCGCGTTCCAGGCCGGCAGGAGATACGGCATGCCCCGATCCGGCGTCCGCTACGTGACCATATTCGCTCCCGCCAACGTCCATTCGCTGGAAATCTCCGGTGTGATGGACGCGTTTCACGAGGCGAACCGGCATCATGGCGATGTGCTTTACGACGTCTGCGTGGTCTCCGAGAACGAGGAACCAATTCGCTGCGCGTCGGGACTGCGGATCGTGCCGGATCGCACGATCCGTGATGCACTCGCCGTTTCGGATACCTTCGTCGTTACGGGTACATATGGCGCGCCCGTGACGCCCGACGGAGCGGTGCTGACCTGGATTCGCGAGCAGGCCCGTTCCGCGCGCCGCTACGGCGCGGTCTGCACCGGCACCTTCCTGATCGGGGACGCCGGACTGATCGACGGGCGGCGTGTCACGACGCATTGGAACTATTTGGCGGAACTCCTGGCGCGATTTCCCGATGCGCGCATTGAAGCCGACGCGATCTTCGTCCGCGACGGCGCGCTGTTCACCTCGGCCGGAGTGACCGCGGCGATCGACCTAGCCCTGGCGCTGATCGAGGAGGATCATGGACGCGATCTGGCGTTAGCGGTCGCGCGTCACATGGTCGTTTATCTCAAGCGTCCTGGGGGCCAGGCGCAGTTCAGCGCGCACCTCGCCGCGCAACTCAGCCACCGCACGCCGATCGAGACGATTCAGCTTTGGGCGACCGAACATCCCGACGCCGATCTGAGCACGACCGAGCTCGCGGCACGTGCCGCAATGAGCCCGCGCAACTTCACGCGCATCTTCCGTCAGGAGACGGGCTTGACCCCCGCCGCATTCGTCGAGCGACTTCGGCTCGACATGGCTCGACGGCTGCTCGAGGAGACCAGCCTGCCGCTGGCAACAGTCGCGCGCGCATCCGGACTCGGCACCGCGTACTCGGCGCGGCGGGCTTTCCTGCGCCGGCTGGGTATCACGATGCGTCAGTATCGCGCACGCTTCTAACCTCTGCCCGTTTGCATCGGGCAGGATTGTCCTGATCGGAGCGCCCTTTGGCCGGGAATGTCGCCCGGCCTGGATTGTCGCCGACCGCGCTCCAAGGGAGACCGTACCGACCTTTTCCTCCCCAAAGACGGGAGGGCGTCGAACGGTGTTGACGAGATGTGTCCTGTATTTCCCCGGAGCTTCCACAAATATTGGTCAACGATCACCAGCGGCGCTGGGGCGCAAGGCGTGGCGCCCCAGTTGTTCGCGGAGCTTGCTGACCATGCCAGCGACGCGGTGCTGATCGCGGATCTTGGCCGGCCCGGCCAAGCGATCGTCTATGCCAATGCGGCCTTCGAGCGACTGACCGGCTATCGGCGCGACGAGGCGCTCGGCAAGAATTGTCGCTATCTCCAAGGTGCGGATCGCCTGCAGCCGGAAATCGACCAAATCCGCCGGGCGATCGCGACCGGGACCGGCTGCGAGGTCCGCCTGCGCAATTACCGCAAGGACGGGACATTGTTCTGGAACAGCCTGCGGCTGGCGCCCCTCGGGCCAGAAGAGGCACCGACCCATTATGCGGGTTTTCTCCGCGACGTCACCGACCTGGTGGAGGCGAAGGCGCGGATCGCGACGGTCACCAACCGCGATGCGCTCAGCGGATGCCTGAACCGCGACGGGTTGCTCGCCGCGCTCAGGCCGATATGCGCCGAACACCGGATTCTGATGGCCAAGATCGACATCGCCCACTTTCACGACATCAACAGCGGCTATGGCTATGATCTGGGCGATGCGATGCTGCGCGAGACCGCGCGGCGTCTCGCGACGCTGGACGGCGGTATCGTGGGGCGCGTCGGCAACGATCAGTTCGCGGTCGCGATCACCCTGTCCGCGGATGCGGAAGCTGCGGATATCCTCGCCCGCATCGCGCAGAGCCTGGGGCCGCACTACGATTTGCCGGGGGCTGCACTGACGGTCCGGTTCGCCACGGGCTACACGATCGGCAACATGGGCGACGATCCGCTCACGCTGGTGCGGCAGGCGGGTGCGGCGTTAGCCCAATCCAAGACCTCGCCGCTACGCAAGCCATGCGCCTTCGCCCTGGACGCCGAACGCGATGCGTTCAACCGTATCCGGCTGACCGCCGAGTTGCAGCAGGGGCTCGCGGCTGACGAATTCCTCTATCACTACCAGCCCAAGATCGATCTACGAACCGGCGAGATCCTCGGCGCCGAAGCGCTCCTGCGCTGGCAACACGGCCTGTTCGGGCTGCAATCTCCCGGCAGTTTCGTGCGGTTGGCGGAGGATACGGGGCTCATTCTCGATATCGGCGCGCGCGGCTTCCATCGGGTCGCGGATTTCGCAGTACGCGTGAACCGCCACCGCCGCCGGCCGTTGCGCTTCGCCATCAATGTGTCGGCGATCGAGTTCACGCACCGCGACATGGTCGCCTTCATTACCGACGTCCTGAACCAGACCGGCGCCGACCCGTCCTGGCTGACCCTTGAACTCACCGAGCGGCTGATCGCGGCCGACTCCCCAGAGATACTCGCCATCTTCCACCGCGTCCGCGAGATCGGTGTCGGTCTGTCGATCGACGATTTCGGGACCGAGTATTCCAGCCTGCGCTATCTTGAGCGGTTTCCGGTGACCGAGGTGAAGATCGACAGAAGCTTCGTCTCGGATCTCCAACACCACGCTGCCAAGCGGATCATCGTGGGGGCGGTGATCCAGCTCGGCGCCGAGTTGGGCATCGATATCGTCGCCGAGGGCATCGAGCGGGATGGCGAACTGGACATTCTGCGCGCGATGAACTGCAAGCTCGGCCAAGGGTACCTTTTCAGCGTCCCCCGGAGCGAGGAGGATTTCACTGCCCTTATCCGTGATGGGACCCTGCCAGACGCGGGAAACGGCTGAGCCCTTAAATCGCCGAGGTCGGTATGCCGTGATCATTTTCATAGGCCAGACGGTGTGGCAGAGGCCAGTTACGCACCGGCGTATCGCGTCTAACCGGCCTTCCGCATCGCACCCTGACGATCGTCAACGCGCAACGCGATGCCACAATGCATCAAGGGCGTTGTCTCTCGGAGAGCGGACGATCATGGAACCCGAAACAGACGAGATCCTCGAGCAGAGCGTGGTTCGCGAGGTCGCCGGCATCGTCCGGACCCCGGAGGTTCTGGACAAGGTCGTCGATGCCCTCGAGTTGGCCGGCTTCGACCGTGCTGACATCGACGTGATGGCCGACATCGCCACCATCCGGGACCGCTTCGGGACCGTGTTCGTCCCGGTGGAGGAACTTGCTGACGTTCCGAGCACGCCCCGGCGCGCCTTCGTCGGACGCGACGATGTCTCGCTGGTACGCGCGGGAGCCTTCAGCGCGCTGTTCTATGTCGGCGCGACGGTCGCCGCCCTGGGTGTCGTCGCGTCCGGCGGGAGCCTAGCTGCTGCGCTGGCCGCAGCAGCGGCCGCAGGGACGGCGAGTGGCGGCATAGGGGCCCTCGCCACGCGGTTTCTCAGCCAGGAACGGGCCAAGCTGATCGAAACCATGATGATGGAGAATGGCCTCGTGCTCTGGGTCCGCGTGCGATCGCAAGAGGCGGAGAGGCGAGCGGAGCAGATCATGCGCGAGCACGGCGTCGAGGCGATCCGCACACATGAGATCACGCTCGACAAACGTCTGGAAGACGTGCCGCTTGCCGATGTCGTCGCGAAGGACCCATAGCGGCAAGTCATCGACGGCGGCCCTGGCGACATGAGGCAGAAGCCATGATGATCAGAGGTTCCCATCGCAGTTCAGACCTCGTTCCGGCCGAGGCGTGCTCCTTGCCATTGCCTTTCGCCACAATCGCCCAGGCCGTGGCCCTTGTGACGCTTGATGACAGATTCCGGAGAACCACTTCTTGAAAGGAAGTGCCGTGTCCGCGACAAGCCATGTTGTTTGCCCGCATTGTCTGAGCGTCAACCGATTTGCGGCTCATCGGGACGCGAAGTCGGCCAATTGCGGCAAATGCCGAAGACAATTGTTCGATGGGCGCCCCCACGCCGTTGACCAGGCCGCGTTCGACAAGCACCTGGCACGCAACGACATTCCGGTCGTCGTGGATTTCTGGGCCGAATGGTGCGCGCCCTGCAAGATGATGGCGCCGGCTTTCGAGGCCATGGCCGCGGAGATGGAACCCGCGCTACGCTTCCTGAAGGTCGACACGGAAGCCGAAACCGCGCTTGCGGCACGCTTTCAGATCCGGAGCATCCCGATGCTGATGGCTTTCCGCAAAGGCGCCGTGCTCGCCCAGCGCGCCGGCGCCCTGGATCGGACGTCGCTGCGCACGTGGCTCACCTCGTTGCCGTAGCGAAACGGCGGTAAGCGACCCCCGCTCGCCGACAGCCGACCGCGACACGTCAAATCGCTGCCGGCCAATGCTCTATCTTCGGCGGGCAGTTCGTCGGATCCACCGCGCTCTCCGATCCCGCAAGAGGCTGATCCCAGGGAGAAGCCTGTCGCGCGCCATGCGTGACGGTTTGGCCGCCTCCGCGACCGCCCGGATCGCCGTCAATCTTGGAGCGCTAACCGTCGCCGACGTTCTGTTCGGGGCTGACGCTTGTCAAGGCAGCCGTCCGCGGAACGGTGTTGAGTGCTCACGACGGTTGTGGCGCGCGTAGACCTTCTCGCGCCGTGAAGCGCTCGCGACGGAGGTTGAAATGGCCACGAAGGTGATCGGCATCGACCTGGGAACAACCAATTCCTGTGTCGCCGTGATGGAAGGCAAGCAGGCGCGGGTGATCGAGAATGCCGAGGGCGCGCGGACAACGCCCTCGATGGTCGCATTCGGCAAGGACGGGGAAGTCCTCGTCGGCCAGCCGGCCAAGCGCCAGGCGGTAACCAATCCCGAGAACACCATTTTCGCCATCAAGCGCCTGATCGGACGGCGTTTCGACGACCCGATCGTCGAGAAGGACAAAGGGTTGGTGTCCTACAAGATCGTCCGTGGCGACAACGGCGATGCCTGGGTCGAAGCCAATGGGAAGAAGTACTCCCCCTCGCAGATTTCCGCGTTCATCCTCCAAAAGATGAAGGAAACGGCCGAGCGCCATCTTGGCGAGACGGTCAGCCAGGCCGTGATCACCGTGCCGGCCTATTTCAACGACGCCCAGCGCCAGGCGACCAAGGACGCCGGCAAGATCGCGGGCCTGGAAGTCTTGCGGATCATCAACGAGCCGACGGCCGCGGCCCTCTCCTACGGGCTCGAGAAGAAGGGCCAAGGCACCATCGCAGTCTATGACCTCGGCGGCGGCACCTTCGACGTCTCGATCCTCGATATCGGCGACGGCGTCTTCGAGGTGAAGTCGACCAATGGCGACACGTTCCTCGGCGGTGAAGATTTCGACAAGAGGATCATGGATTTCCTGGCTGACGAGTTCAAGAAGCAGCAGGGCATCGACCTGCGCAACGACCGTCTGGCTCTGCAGCGTCTGCGCGAGGCCGCGGAGAAGGCCAAGATCGAACTCTCCTCGACATCCGAAACCAGCATCAACCTGCCCTTCATCACGGCGGATGCATCGGGCCCGAAGCACCTCGACATCAAGCTTTCGCGCGCAAAGTTCGAGAATCTGGTCGACGATCTGGTGCAGCGTACGATCGGCCCCTGCATGGCAGCCCTGAAGGATGCCAAGGTCGATGCCAAATCTGTCGACGAGGTCGTGCTGGTCGGCGGCATGACGCGCATGCCGAAGGTCCAGGAGATCGTGAGGACCTATTTTGGCAAGGACCCGCATCAGGGTGTCAACCCCGACGAGGTCGTCGCCATCGGCGCCGCGATCCAGGCCGGCGTCCTCCAGGGCGACGTCAAGGACGTGCTGCTGCTCGACGTGACCCCGCTCTCGCTCGGCATCGAGACGCTGGGCGGCGTGTTCACCCGCCTGATCGACCGCAACACCACAATCCCTGCCAAGAAGAGCCAGGTCTTCTCCACTGCCGAGGACAATCAGCAGGCGGTGACGATCCGGGTCTTCCAGGGCGAGCGCGAGATGGCGGCCGACAACAAGCTGCTCGGTCAGTTCGATCTGGTCGGCCTTCCGCCGGCGCCACGCGGTACCCCGCAGATCGAGGTGACCTTCGACATCGACGCCAACGGCATCGTCTCGGTGACGGCCAAAGACAAGGGGACCGGAAAGGAACAGCAGATCCGCATCCAGGCGTCCGGCGGCCTCTCCGAGGCCGATATCCAGAAGATGATCAAGGAAGCCGAGGCTCATGCCGAGGAGGACAAGCAGCGCCGCGCCGTGATCGAGGCGCGAAACCAGGCCGAAAGCCTGATCCACACGACCGAGAAATCCCTAGCGGAACATGGCGACAAGCTGGAGGCTGCGGACAAGGCGGCAATCGAGACCGCTCTGACCGACCTCAAATCCGCCACCGCGGGCGAGGATTCGGCCCGGATCGAAGCAAAGACACGCGACCTCATGCAAGCGGCAACCAAGCTGGGCGAAGCCGTCTACAAGAGCGCCCAGGCGCCGGGCAACGACGCGCAAGCTGCCCCGTCGAGCGCTGCGACCGCGGATGACGACGTGGTCGATGCCGAATTCCATGATGTCGACGACCAGAAGAACGCCAGATAGCAATCCCACACCGGCGCAGGAGGCCAAGCGATGCCCGAGAAGGAAACCGGGTTCCCCCCTTCGCATTCCGATCGCGACGGTGTTGCGGGGGCGCCTTCGGAGGGCGAAGGAGTCGCTGTCGCTCTCCGCGCCGAATTGGTTGAGGCGAACGACCGTCTTCTGAGGTCGCTCGCCGAGCAGGAGAACATACGGGCTCAGGCGCGGCGCGAACGCGATGATGCCGTCCGATATGCCGCAGCCGGCTTTGCCGGCGACCTGCTCGCATCGCTGGACAATCTCGAGCGCGCCATCGCCAGCGTACCGGCCGACCAGCGGTCGGAGCCTGGCCTCGCCGGCCTCCTCACCGGCGTCGAGGCGACCCGTCGCAGCCTTCTCGACACCTTCTCCAAGCATGGGCTCAAGCGCATCGATCCGGCTGGCGAGGTGTTCGACCCGCATAGTCACGAGGCGAGCTTCGAGACCAATGATGAGCGCTACCCTCCTGGAACCGTGACGACCGTCATTCAGCCGGGATACAGGCATCATGATCGCCTGCTGCGGCCGGCGCTCGTCGGGGTCAGCCGGGCGCGTGAGCTGCCTCGCGAGGCCTGACGTCAAGCGATCGCAGGGTTCACAGCACTGTGCTGCGTGGGTGCCGGATCAGCCAATAGACAATGCCCAGCGCGAGGATCGCCGCCGCAAGCGAGAGGATGTGCCAAGCATCGGTTGTCGCGAGGTCCAGGATGATGACCTTTCGGGAAATGGCGAGCAGTGCGATCACGATGACTGACTGGATCTGCACGACGCTGTCTTTTCGCTCGGCGACGACAAGCAGCGACTTCTTGAATTCCAGCGCGATGATCACAGTGAAAATCATCCCGAACACGGCCTGGAAGGCGGAGTAGTCGGAGGGATCGAAGCTGCCGGAGAACAGCAGGCCGAACATGATCTTCAGAACGAGATTCCAGACAGCCGCGACGACGACGATCGAGATAAGCGCCGTCAGGATCAGAATCACCACATGCTCGAAGCGCTCATAGAGCGAGAGCAGTCTGAACTCTGCCTTGGCCGCACTGAATTCCTGCCTGATCGACATGGGCCACTCCCTTCTGGACTTGGCTATCCGGCGGCGTGTGTGCCCGCCGTTGAACGCGAGGCACGGCGAAGGAGGAAGGCGCCCCCCGAAACGTCGACGGTCTGCGTCGCGCCGCGCAGGGCACGACGCAGACCGTGGATCTGGTCCACGAGATGCAGGATCACCGCCACGCCTTCATCGTTGACGCCCATCGGGCCGCTGAGATCGAGGATGAGCCGCGCTCGCATCAGATCGATCGTCGAGAACCGCCAACCGTGGCGTCCCTGCGAGGGGCTGAGCCAGCTGGCTTCGATCCATGCCTCGAGCTGTCCGGGCCGGATATCGGCCATCCTGCAGAATTCGCTCGTATCGATCATCGCAGCCTCATCTTGGTTCGCGGGTTGTGAGCGCGTCCCGCCGTCCAATGCGACACGAAATCCTCCAGCTCGGTGTCGGGTGGATCAGGGAGCATCACCTGCAGGGTGACGTATTCGTCGCCTGCTTTGCCACGAGGCCCGGGCACCCCCTTCCCCTTCAGGCGGAGAACCTTGCCGGTATTCGATCCCTTGGGGATCGTCGCCTTGACCGGCCCCGAGGGCGTTGGAATGGTGACCTTTTCGCCGAGAACCGCCTCCACCAGAGAGATTGGCAGATTCAGGCGGATATCGTTTCCGTCCCGCTTGAAGACGGGATGCGGGCGGACGGAAATCTCTATCAGCGCGTCACCAGGCTGGCCGCCGGACCCCGGCTCGCCCTTTCCCGCGAGACGCAGCGTCTGGCCGTCGCGCGTGCCCGGCGGAATCCGCACATCGAGCGTGGCGCCGTCCGGCAGGGTGATGCGCTGCGTCGTCCCGTTCACCGCATCGAGGAAGTCCACCTCAAGCTGATACCGCCTGTCCTCGCCTTGCACGGCGAAGCCACGCCGGCCGCCACGCGAGAAGAAGGCCGAGAGAATGTCGTCCGCATTGCCGAAATCAGCGAACCCGGAGGACGTCTCGTAGCGCTGCGAACCGCCTCCTGCTTGCGCGAAATCGCGATAATATTGCCGCTGCGGCCGCTCGGCGCCGGCCTCGTCGATCTCGCCGCGATCGAAACGGGCCCGCTTCGTCTCGTCGCTCAAAATGTCATAGGCGCCTGATAAATCTTGGAATCTGCGCTGGGCATCCTTGTCGCCGGGATTGAGGTCAGGATGCATCGTCTTGGCAAGGCGACGATAGGCCTTCCGGATGTCCTTCGCCGAGGCATCTCGCGCTACGCCGAGGATCTCGTAGGGATCGGCGCCTGCCATCGCGTTCGCCTTTCCGTCTCCGATGATCTCAAGGGCGCTGATCGACAGGACGATAATCCTCCGAGAACCTGCATGCATTGACGGCTGTCAACGACTGACGCTGCAGGGTGCTGCACCCTTTGCTCTGACAGCGCGCCTGCGACAGGAGGAGGCCATGCTCGGTCACACGATGCTCAGAGAGATGCCGCCCGCGGGCGGGCGTATCGACCCGGTTCGACAGATGCAGAGGACACAGGCCGACCTGAACAGGCTGTTCAGCGGTCTGCGCTTCGCTGCGGAATTCCCGCCGCTGAATCTGTGGACGAGTCCGGACGGGGCGATCCTCGCCGCAGAGGTTCCCGGCGTCGCACCGGAGGATCTCGACGTCACCATCCGGCGCGACACCGTGATTCTGCGGGGAACCCGGCCTTCGCTGCCGACAGATGACGGTCCCGTCCTGCACCGGCTGGAACGAACTCTCGGCCCCTTTGCACGCACCGTCGTCCTGCCCTTCCGGGTCGATGCCGACAGCGCATCGGCCAGCTTCGAGCGCGGCGTCTTGACGCTGACCTTGCCCCGCCCCCACGACGACAAGCCCCGCCAGATCAAGGTGGCGCGCTCCTGATATCCGCAGCCCGAGAGGAGTGAGCGATGGACCAGAGCTCAACCAACGGCTCTCCCGGCCAGAACGAGCCGATGGCCGCAGGGCCGATCTTCACGCCCCCGACCGACATTCTTGAAAAGAAAGATTCGGTCGTGATGCTGCTCGATATTCCCGGCGCCGATCCCGAAAGCCTCGACGTCACACTTGATAAGCGCATCCTGACGATCAGGGCACAGCTGCATGGCTCGGCTCCGCAGGGTTATGCACCGGCCTATATCGAGTTCCGAGACGGCAACTACGAGCGCCAGTTCGTCTTTTCCGAGCAGATGGACGGCGATGGCATCGACGCGACGCTGAAGGATGGCGTGCTGCAACTGACCATCCCCAAAGCCGCGGATACCGGCGCCAGGAAGATCAGCGTCAAGGCAGCATGAGGAGGACGACATGCGGGTGAGCGACCTCATTCCCTGGAAGTCCGGTCGCAGTTCCGCGACGCCTGCGACCTCCGACACCTCGGCGAGCGGCGAGCGAGATCCGATCGCCGCTCTTCAAAGCGACATCAACCGCGCCTTCGAGAATTTCTTTCTTCCGCTTCCCTTGCCCTTCTCCGGCTTGACCGCCAGCCTCCTGGGCAGTGGCTCCGGCATCCCGGTCGACGTGGCCGAGAACGACAAGGAGGTGAAAGTCACCGCGGAACTGCCGGGCCTGGACGAAGGCGACATCGACATCAGCGTGCGCGAGGGGGGGCTGGTCCTCAGCGGCGAGAAGAAGACCGATCGTGAAGTCGACGCAAACGGTTATCTGCTACGGGAGCGAAGCTTTGGTCGGATCGAGCGGACCGTCCCCCTGCCAGACGGAATTGACGCGGACCAGGCGCAGGCCAGCTTCAAGAACGGCGTGCTCACCGTGACGATCCCGAAGACGGCCGAAGCGCAGAACGGTGCCAAGCGGATCCCGGTGCGATCGAACTAGCAGGCCCGCAGGAGATGTGCCTGCGCTTCATTCTCTCGATGATCCTCTCCCCGACTGAATGCGGCGCCGTCCCTATGGCGTCGCATTCTTTTTCCAGCATCCCGACGGGGCGCTTCGGAAGAAGGACCAGTAATCGATGAGCGTGCTGCCACGCGTGACGGAACTGACGCGGGAGCGGATTTCTCGCGAGTTCGACGATCTTGGACCCGATGCCTGCATGGCTGAGATCAAGGCTGATCTTCGCCAACATAATCCCGAGTTGCTCGACATGGCTTTTCGCTGGGCGCGGGATGGCAGCGAACCGGAGCGCCTGATGACGGCGTTCGGGATGTTCTACAGGCTGCTTGCTGCCGAGGCGCGGGCTCCGCTGGGTTCAAGCACGCTCAATCCGCTTCCGCGCGTCTCCATCGAGGTCCGCGATACCATTGTCGAGCGCATCGATCATTCCGGTACGGAGGCCTTCACCCGTGATGCGATCGATAATCTCGCAGCGGCCAACCCCGAGCTCCTCCAGATGGCCCACGGGTACGCATCCAGGCGCCTGGACTATGGTCGCACGATGCAGGGCTTTGCTCTTCTTCACGAAGCCCTGCTGATCCAGTCGAGCCGTGATCGCGCAAACCCGCACTGACGTGTCGTCGCATCGGACCAGGGTCGCGCAAATCTGACGACCGTCAGGGCGGCCTGGAGCCGACCGACCTAGTGTCTCCCCCGATGTATCTCCATGGCATCACGAGCCCGGAGTAGTTGCATCGGACCCAACCATCGGGAGAGCGAGATGAGAACCGACAGTGACATCAAGCGCGACGTCGAAGCCGAGCTGAAATGGGATCCGGACATCGATCCGACGGACATCGCGGTTGCCGTGAAGAGCGGTGTCGTGACCCTGACCGGTTTCGTCCGCAGCTACTCCCAGAAATATCAGGCCGAGCGCGACGTGAAGCGTGTCGCCGGCGTGGCCGGAGTCGCCAACGATCTCGAGGTCCGCTTGCCTTCGAGCAGTGAACGGCCGGATCCGGAAATCGCCCGCGATGCGGTCGCCGCCCTGAAGGCCGACCTGCCGTTTTCCTCGGAGAACATGAAGGTGGTCGTCAAGAACGGCTGGCTGACGCTGGAAGGCAACGCAGAGTGGAACTATCAGCGTGACCGTGCCGAACAAGCGGTCCGGCGGGTCAAGGGCATCAAGGGCGTCAGCAACATGATCGTCCTCAAGCCTCGCGTGGCGCCGAGCGAGATCAAGAGCAAGATCGAAGAGGCCTTTCGCCGCAGTGCTGAAGTCGACGCCCATAACATCACCGTCGAAGCCAACGGCGGCGAAGTGATCCTGAAAGGCAAGGTTCGATCATGGGCTGAGCGACAGGAGGCTGAACGCGCCGCTTGGCGGGCCCCCGGCGTCACGAAAGTCGAGAACCGCATCTCCATCGGCCTGTAGCCCGGTTCGCCAGCGTTCCGGACCAGGCTTGCTCACCGAGTGAGCTCGGTCCGGACGAGTTCCTGAAACGCCTCAGCCGTTGCGACGGCCGCCGAACCCGCGCAGCGTCGAAAAGCGAGAAGCTCGATGTCCTCGCCGAGAAGCCGCCTCCCGCATAAGGGCCGCGCCGTCCGCAGACCCAGCGGTGGGAAACACGCGGTCAATCTCGTCTCGAACGGTAGAACCGCCGTTTCCGGCCCCGTCGAAGACCCCGATGATACGGTCTACGAAGCGAGCCTCGAATCCTTCCCGGCAAGCGATCCCCCAGCATGGATCTTCCGGCGGCTGGAAGAGGACAAAAGCACGGCGGAGCGTGAGCCGAGCTCGGCGCAGGACGATCGGGGCGGCCGTCCTGGGGCGGCCTCCGGTCGACGGCCCCGATGACCGAGCATTTGCTGACGCAAAGCCTCGCGATCATCCTGGCGTCCGCGCTTGCCATAAGCTTCTTCGCCGCTTCTCGCATGCCGGCCGCCATGGGCTATCTCCTGGCTGGTCTTGCGATCGGTCCCCATGGCCTGAACCTCGTGGCAATGAGCGACGATACCCGTTTCCTCGCGGAACTGGGCCTGATCTTCCTGATGTTCATGGTCGGGCTGGAGTTCTCGCTGAACAGCCTGCTCTCTGCCCGCACCGACGTGCTGCTTGCGGGCAGCCTCCAGGTCGGCGCGACGCTGACGGTGATCGCCGCCGGGCTCTGGTGGCTCGGGCTCGAGCCCCGGCTCGCCATCCTTCTCGGCGGCGCTGCGGCGATGTCCTCAACCGCAGTCGTCATGAAGCAGCTCGCGGAACAGGGCGAGGTCTCCAGCCAGCACGGCCGTTTCGCTGTCGGTATCCTGTTGTTTCAGGATATCGCCACGATTCCGCTTCTCGTCGCAGCGGACAGCTGGTCACGGCAGGCGGCCTTCGACCCGCTTGATCTCATGCGGCATCTCGCGCTGGCGGCGATCACGCTCGCCGCCGTCGCCCTTATCGGCCGACCGCTCGTTCGCACGGTCCTCGCCAACGCGGCCAGATCGCACTCGAGCGATCTGTTCCTCCTGACGGCGCTTCTCGCCGCCCTCGGGGCCGCCTACATCGCCCATCTCGCTGGCCTGGCCTTGCCTGTCGGTGCCTTCGTCGCCGGCATGGCGATCAGCGGGAGCGATTTCCGGCATCGCGTCGAGGACGACCTGCGCCCGTTTCGCGACATCCTCGTCGGCCTGTTCTTCATTACGGTGGGCATGGGGATCGACCTCTCGCTGCTCATAGTTTCTCCCGGCACAGTTCTGGCGTGGTGCCTGGTCGTTCTCCTCGGGAAAGCCCTGGTGATCTTCGTCGTCGGTCTCATGCTGCGCAGAGGCCCCGCAGTTTCCCTGCGCGTCGCAGTGAACCTCGCTCATGGTGGTGAATTCGGCTTACTGCTCGTGACCTTGTCGATGAGCTCCGGCCTGCTCCCGTCTGCCATAGGGCAGCCGCTCCTCATCGCCCTGGCACTCACAATGGGACTGGCTCCCCTGGTGATCCAGCGCAGTGCGCGCGTCGAACATCTTTTCGGGAACTCGCACGCCCGCTTGGCCGCAACCGAAGCAGAGATCGGCGCGATAAGTTCGCCGCTGGACCGGCACGTTCTGCTGTGCGGATGCGGGCGCGTCGGGCGCCTTGTCGCGACCGCGCTCGAGGCCGCCAAAATACAGTACATTGCCGTCGAATCCGACCTTGCACGCTTCAAGCAGGCTCAACGACAAGGCCACACGGTGGTGCATGGTGACGCCGCACATCGACGGATCCTGTCCGCCGCTGGCCTCGCAAAGGCCAGACTCGTCGTCATCACGTTCGATCGACACTCCGCTATCGAACGGATCCTGACATTCGCGCGCGAGCAAGAAGCGGTGATTCCGTCCATGGTCAGTACCGCGGACGACCAGGACGTCACGACGATTGCCGACTCCGGGGCGGACATCATCTTCCCCGAAAATCTCGCTGCCGGCCTCGCGCTCGCCGATCAAGCCCTCCTGCTGTGCGACCTTAGCCAGGAAGAGGCGGGGCGGGTCATCACCGCGCTTCGCGCGGAGTTCAACCCGGAGCTCCGGCACCGCGTCGGCATCTGATCTCCGGCAGCGTGCGAATTCGCGTTCCTTGACGATCGTCAACGCCGCCGGCGCCGCCCTGCCGATACACTGCGCCTCGGTATCGCAGGATAACGGCTATCCGAGCATAACAACGACCTCATGAGGCGCTCCATGAGCCTGTTCTCATCGCAGAACCCGGAACTCGCCCAGGCAAAAAACGCCGTGCTCGCCGGGAACTGGTGGCTCGTCGCGCTACGCGGCGCATTGGCCGTTCTGTTCGGCATCGTCGCCTTCATCGTGCCCGGCGCGACAATGCTGGCGCTCGTTCTGGTCTTCGCTGCCTACAGCTTCGTCGACGGAATCTTCGGCGTGGTTTTGGCCGTACGCGGCGCGCGCAAGGGCGAGCGCTGGGGGCTCCTTCTGCTCAACGGATTGCTGGGGATCGCGATCGGGATTGCTGCGGCTCTCTGGCCCGGGATCACCGTGCTCGCCTTCGTTCTCATGGTCGGCGCCTGGGCACTGCTCTCCGGAGGGCTGCTTCTCGCAGCGGCCTTCGGCCTCAAGACCAGCCATGGCCGCTGGCTGCTCGTGCTCGGGGCGCTGCTGTCGCTGGTTTACGGCATTCTCCTCTTTGCAGCGCCGATGATCGGAGCGCTCGTCCTGACCTGGTGGATGGGGGCCCATGCGTTGGTCTTCGGCGCGATTCTCGTCGTGCTCGCCTTCAGGCTGCGCAAGCACCGTGGCGAGCAAGTCCCAACTGCGATGGTCGCAACTGGCTGAGCGGAGGAAAACGTTATGAATGGCATTCTTCCCCGAGGAACCAAGGCACCGGGGTTCACCCTTCATGTCACCCCGGACCAGACGCTGTCCCTTGATGAATTCTCCGGCCGGCGTGTCGTGCTCGCCTTCTATCCCGCCGACTGGAGTCCGGTCTGCGGCGACCAGATGAGCCTCTACAATCACATCCTGCCTGAGTTCCGCCGGCATGGCGCCGAGGTGCTCGGCATTTCAGTCGACGGAGCGTGGTGTCACCAGGCATTTGCTCGCGACCGCAATCTGCATTTCGCCCTGCTCGCCGATTTCGAACCGAAAGGCGCGGTAGCCAGATCCTACGGCGCCTATCGGAGCGAAGGCGTGGCCGAGCGCGCGCTCTTCGTGATCGATGAAAAGGGAATGATCGTCTGGAGCTACTGCTCACCGATCGCCGTCAATCCCGGAGCCGACGGCATTCTGGATGCACTCGAAGCGCTCCCGGCATTGGAGATGAAAGATGGCGCAGCTCAGGATTCCCGTCACGTCGCTTGATCATGTTCTCGGCAGCGACGACGCCAGCGTCACCATCGTCGAATATGGCGATTACCAGTGCCCGCATTGCGCGGCGGCGCAGGGGGTCGTGGCCAGGATCCTCGCCCAGTTCGGTGAGAGCGTTCGCCTCGTATTCCGGCACTTTCCGCTGGCGGAGGTGCACCCTCTGGCGGTTACGGCTGCAGAAGCGGCGGAGTTCGCGGCCAGCCATGATGCTTTTTGGCCGATGCACCAGTCAATCTTCGCCAACCAGCAGCGCCTGAGCGTTTCGCTCCTCGTCGCGCTCGCGGCGCAGCTGAAGCTGTCACCGGTCGCCCTGCGCGACGCGATCGCCGCACACACCTTCGCGCCGAAGGTCCAGGCCGATTTCCTGGGCGGCGTGCGCAGCGGCGTCAACGGCACGCCGACCTTCTTCGTCAACGGGATACGGCACGACAGCCCTTATGGTTATGTCGATCTCCCGTCGGCGATCGGTCAGGCGGTCATGTCGACGGCCGCCTGACGAACTCAGCACGTCGCAGGCCGTTACCGGCTGTAAGCCGAGGCCGGCCGGAATGGCGCGACCACTGAGACCCACCGTGACATGGGATGGTCTCGGCCATGGTCGCTATCGAATGGCGCGCATCCCGCAGGTCAACGGGCGCAAAAAGTAATTCGCAAACATTGATGATCGTCAGCGCGGTGCACGCGTGCGTGAGGCCAAATACGCGTGAGGCGACATCCCGGGATCTCGATTCCTCGTCGACATCTCGTCTGACCCTGGTTCGCGGCTGCAGCAGCCCATGCACACGGGTTCGGTCAACATGAGCCAGCAGGTCCGCCGGCCCCTCCGACACAAGTCTCGTACGCGGCGCATACGCTTCGCCGAAGCGATCCGGAAGGAATGAGCGAATGGTCAAGTTTGCACTTCTCGTCACCATGGAAGCGAAGCCCGGACAGGAGGCGGAGGTCGAGGCGTTTCTGCGAAGCGGTCAGCCGCTCGTCGAGAACGAGCCCGGAACCATAGCGTGGTTCGGCGTTCGCATGGGCCCTAAGACATTCGGAATCTTCGACGTGTTTCGCGATGAGGCGGGACGCGACGCGCATCTCTCCGGCCTCGTCGCGGCGGCCCTGATGGAGAAAGCGCCCGATCTTTTCGCCTCGTCCCCCCGCATCGACAAGCTCGACGTGCTCGCGGCGAAGCTGCCCTGAGGCGCCTCGCCATAGAAGTTCTCGCCAAGGATCGATGAAGCCGACCGAGTCGATCCAGAAACCAACGCTGGAGGAACAGTCATGGCATCAGGCAATCGCGCGGTCACCTATATGGGGCCGAAGAAAGTCAATGTCGAAACCTACGATTATCCGAAGCTCGTCGATCCCAGGGGCAACAAGACACCCCACGGGGCAATCCTGAAGATCGTCACGACCAATATCTGCGGCAGCGACCAGCATATCTACCGGGGCCGGTTTCCTGCGCCGTCGGGCATGGTGCTTGGTCACGAGATGACGGGCGAAGTGATCGAGACCGGGCCCGACGTCCATTTCATCAAGAAGGGCGACCTCTGCTCGGTCCCGTTCAACGTCTCGTGCGGGCGGTGCCGCAACTGCAAGGAGGGCCATACCGACACCTGCATGAACGTCAACGACGAGGTCGATTGCGGCGCCTACGGATTCAATCTCGGCGGCTGGCAGGGCGGACAGTCCGACTATCTCATGGTTCCCTTCGCCGACTGGAACCTGCTTCGCTTCCCCGACAAGGATCAGGCGATGGCGAAGATCAAGGATCTGACCCTGCTTTCCGACATCCTGCCGACCGGTTTCCACGGCTGTGTCCAGGCCGGCGTCAAATACGGTTCCACCGTCTATATCGCGGGGGCAGGACCGGTCGGCCGCTGCGCCGCCGCATCCGCCCATCTCCTCGGCGCGTCGTGCATCATCGTGGGCGACACCAACAAGGACCGTCTCGCGCTGGTCAGGAACGCCGGGTACGAGACCGTGGATGTGTCGTCCGCAACGCCTCTCGCCGACCAGATCGAGGCCATCCTCGGTCAAAGGCAAGTGGACTGCGGCGTCGATGCCGTCGGCTTCGAAGCGCATGGCAACGGTCCCGGCGCCGGCGAGGATCCGGCCGCCGTGCTCAACTCGCTGATCTCGGTCGTGCGCGCCAACGGCGCCATCGGTGCGCCCGGCATCTACACGGCGGGAGATCCCGAAGCGATCGACGACGATGCCAAGGCCGGGCGGTATCGCATCGACTTCGGCAAGGCCTGGATCAAGTCGCCTCACATCTCGGCCGGCCAGGCACCGATCATGCACTACAACCGCGATCTGATGATGGCGATCCTCTGGGATCGGATGCCCTATCTCGGCAAGCTCGCAAATGTCGAAGTCATACCGCTCGAAAAGGCGCCCGAGGCGTACCGGATCTTCGACCAGGGCTCACCCAAGAAGTTCGTCATCGATCCGCACAACACGACGAAGCTGGTCACCTGAGTCTACGGCGGACGCCCCTGGCGCCCGCCCCCTCGGGCGCTTCGTTCCGCCAGACAGCGGTCGCATGCGCCATGCCCCCGGCGCGTGCGACCGCCCCCCGGCCGGAATCGGCCAGACCCCGCTTTGACGGAGATGACTTATGGCAAGCGATACGCTCGACGGAATGAAGATCGCGATACTCGTCACCGACGGTTTCGAGGAAGTCGAAATGACCGCGCCGCGCGAGGCGCTCGACGATGCCGGCGCAAAGACGAGCCTCATCTCGCCCAAGCCGGACAAGGTCCGCGCCTGGGACTTCACGGAATGGAGCGATAGCTACCCGGTCGATGTCCCGCTCGCCTCCGCCAATCCCCAGGACTACGACGCGCTGCTCCTGCCCGGCGGCGTCATCAACCCGGACACGCTGCGTGCGGATGCCAAAGCCGTGGCGTTCGTCAAGGCGTTCTTCGACGCCAGGAAGCCCGTCGCCTCGATCTGCCATGGCCCGTGGACGATCATCGAGACGGGCGAAGCGAGCGGCCGCCGCATGACCTCGTGGCCGTCGCTCAAATCCGATCTCAAGAACGCCGGGGCGAACTGGGTCGACGAGGAGGTCGTCATCGACCGCGGCCTCGTCACCAGCCGCAGCCCCGACGACATGGCCGCCTTCAACCGTGAGACCCTCAAGCTGTTTGCGGACGCGCGAGGGCGTGTTGCGCCGGCGGGCTGAAGCGGCGGTCCTCCTCCCCCGGCAAAACCGCGAGCGGTCCCAGCGCGAATGAGCCGCGCATGATTTTCGCGGCGCCGCGCCGGGAAGGCACGTCGCCATCACAGGGTGGTCAGGTTGCGAGATCCGGTGACGATGGAAAGACGCCAGTTCGGTCCCCTGCCGCGCCAGGTCCCGGTGATCGGCCAGGGAACCTGGTATATCGACGACGCGCACCGGCCGAGTGCGGTCGCCGCCCTGCGCCGCGGCCTCGATCTCGGCATGACCCACATCGACACCGCCGAGATGTACGGCGACGCCGAGACCGTGGTCGGCGAGGCGATCACCGGCCGGCGCGACGAAGTCTTCCTCGTCTCCAAGGTCGTCCCCAGCAACGCTTCGCGCGCCGGGACGGTGGCGGCCTGCGAGCGCTCGCTAGCGCGGCTCAAGACAGACAGGCTGGACTGCTATCTCCTGCATTGGCCCGGCTCCCACCGGCTGGAGGATAGCTTCGCCGGTTTCGAGCGGCTGCGCGAACAGGGCAAGATCCTGTCCTGGGGCGTGAGCAACTTCGATGTGCCCAATCTCGATGCGGCCTGGAAAGCCGGCGGCGAGGACCGGGTCGCCTGCAACCAAGTGCTCTACCATCTGGAAGAACGCGCGATCGAGCATGGCGTGCTGCCTTGGTGTGAGCAGCATGGCGTCGCGGTGGTCGCGTACAGCCCGTTCGGCCATGGCAGCTTTCCCGGCCCGGGCACGCCGGGCCGCCTCGTCCTGGAGGATATTGCGGCAAGCCATGGCGCGACAGCGCGTCAGGTGGCGCTCCGCTTCCTGGTACGCAAGCCATCCTTGCTCGCTATACCCAAGGCGTCCAGCATCGCGCATGTCGAAGATAATGCCGCCGCGGGCTCGCTATGGCTGTCTGAAGCTGAATTCGCGCGGATAGACGCGGCGTTCCCGCTTGGCTCGAGACCGCGACGCCTTCCCATGTTGTAGGCCTGTGACCCTTCTCGTCCGGGGCAGGCATGAACGCGATGCCGGTGGGCGGCTGTTCGTGGGTGTCCGGAGTCGAGGAGGTTCGCATGCCAGACGTCAAGGCCTCCGGCTTCGTCCGCGTTCGCGGTGCGCGCGAGCACAATCTCAAGAATGTCGATGTCGACATTCCGCGCGACGCCCTGGTCGTCTTCACCGGCGTGTCGGGGTCGGGCAAGTCGTCGCTGGCTTTCTCCACCCTCTATGCCGAGGCGCAGCGTCGCTATCTGGAATCGGTCTCGCCCTATGCCCGGCGCCTCTTTCACCAGATGAAAGTGCCCGAGGTCGACGAGATCGAGGGCCTGCCTCCAGCCGTGGCGCTGCAGCAGCAGCGCGGTTCGCCGACCACCCGCTCGTCGGTCGGCAGCGTGACCACGCTCTCGAACCTGCTGCGCATGCTCTACTCGCGCGCGGGCGACTATCCGCCGGGCCAAGCCCATCTCGACGCCGAATCCTTCTCGCCCAACACACCCGAGGGCGCCTGCCCGCGCTGCCACGGCCTCGGCCGGATCCACGAGGTCACCGAGGCCTCGATGGTGCCCGATCCGTCCAAGACGATCCGCGAGCGCGCGATCGCCGCCTGGCCGACGGCCTGGGGCGGCCAGAACCTGCGCGACATCCTGATCAGCCTCGGCATCGACGTCGATACGCCGTGGCGCGAGCTGCCGAAGAAGGTGCGCAACTGGATCCTGTTCACCGAGGAGCAACCCCAGGTTCCGGTCTATCCCGGCTGGGACCATGACCGGATCCAGCGCGCGATCCGCCAGAAGATCGAGCCCGCCTATATGGGCACCTTCTCGAGCGCGAAGCGCCATGTCACTCACAGCTATGCGACGACCCAGAGCGCGATGATGAAGATGAGGGCCGCGCGCTTCATGATCGCGCGGCTTTGCCCGGTCTGCGACGGCAAGAGGCTGCGCCGGGAAGCATTGTCGGTCCGCTTCGAGGGCCTCGACCTCGCCGAGATGAGCCGCCTGCCGATAGCCCGGTTTTCGACGATCTTCGCGCCCTATGCCGAGGCTAACGCCCCCAAGCTGAAAGCCCTGCGCAAGACCCATCCGGAAAAGGCCCTGGTCGTCGAGCGCATCGCAGGCGATCTGTGCCGCCGGCTGTCGGTGCTGCTCGACCTCGGGCTCGGCTATCTGACGCTGGAACGGGGCACGCCGACCTTGTCGCCTGGCGAGTTGCAGCGCCTGCGGCTCGCCACCCAGGTCGTCTCCAACCTGTTCGGCGTCGTCTATGTGATGGACGAGCCGTCCGCCGGGCTCCATCCCGCTGATACCGAGGCGCTGATCCGGGCGCTCGACGGCCTGAAGACGGTCGGCAATTCGCTGTTCGTGGTCGAGCATGAGATGGACGTCGTCCGCCGCGCCGACTGGATCGTCGATGTCGGCCCCGCCGCCGGCGAGCATGGCGGCAGGATCCTTTACAGTGGCCCGATCGAGGGACTGCGCGAGGTCGCGGCGTCGGAGACGGCGCGACATCTGTTCCGCGAAGACAGCGGAATGCCGAGCCGGAGGCGCGAGCCAACCGGCTGGCTGCGATTGGAGGGGGTCTCGCGCAACAATCTCAAGCAAGTCGACTGCGCGATCCCGCTCGGCGTGATGACGACCGTCACTGGAATCTCCGGCTCGGGGAAATCGAGCCTGGTCAGCCAGGCCCTGGTGGAGCTGGTCGCCGGTGCCCTCGGCGCCCCGGTCGCGGCCGAGGAGGAGAGGGATGCCGAAGCCGCGCTCGAGGACCGCCCCGCCGGCGCAACGGAGGGCCGCATCCTCGGCGGGCTCGAAGGGATCAGGCGGCTGATCGAGGTCGACCAGAAGCCGATCGGTCGCACCCCGCGTTCCAACCTAGCGACCTATACCGGCCTGTTCGACCATGTCCGGGCGTTGTTCGCGGCGACCCCGGAAGCCAGGAAACGCCGCTACGACGCGGGTCGTTTCTCGTTCAACGTCGCCAAGGGCCGCTGCCCGCGCTGCGAGGGCGAGGGCTTCGTGATGGTCGAATTGCTCTTCCTGCCGAGCGTCTACGCCCCCTGTCCGACATGTCACGGCACCCGCTACAACTCCAAGACGCTCGAGATCCGCTATCGCGGCAAGACGATCGCCGAGGTACTCGCGCTCACCGTCGAGGGCGCCTGGGCGTTCTTCGACGACGCGCCCCATGTCTGCCGCTCGCTCAAGGTGCTGCGCGAGGTCGGGCTCAACTATCTGCGCCTCGGACAGCCGGCGACCGAGTTTTCGGGCGGCGAGGCGCAACGGGTGAAGCTCGCCACGGAGTTGCAGCGCGCCCAACGCGGCGGCGCGCTCTATGTGCTCGACGAGCCGACGACCGGTCTTCACCCGACCGATGTCGAGCGCCTGCTCGGCCAGCTCCACGCCCTGGTCGATGCCGGCAACAGCGTCGTCCTGGTCGATCACGACATGAAGGTCGCGGCGGCGAGCGACTGGGTGATCGACATCGGGCCCGGCGCCGGCGACGAGGGCGGCCGGATCGTCGCGAGCGGCCCGCCGGCGAAGGTCGCCGCATGTCGGACGGGTCGCACCGCGCCTTATCTCGATCGCGCGCTCAGCGGAGACGCGGTCGCCACGGCCACCTGAGCATCGGCACCGACGCAGCTTACGATCTCAGCCGCCGAGGCAATCAACCGGATCCCGTCGGTGTGGTGGCGTTGAATGCCTGCTTTCAGGCAGCACGCCAATGTCCGTTGTTGGCGCAAAAATTCTACAGACGCCCTCCCTGTTCATCTTTCTCTGAAGACTTTGTTTGCGTGATCCATGACGGGTTTGACGAGGTATGACAGGGCGGTTCGATCATCGGTGGTGATCAGGACCTCGACGGGCATGCCGGGCACGAGGGTTTTGCCTTCGAGGGCCTTGTCGTCGCGGGCGATCTCGACCTCGGCGAT
>DASYHC010000111.1:0-10924 GCA_035998995.1 Allobosea sp. | reverse complement strand
CGTGGAACTGCTCCACGACGTATAGGCCACAGTGATCGTGCCCTTGCCAAGCTCCGGAGCCGCCGCATGCGCCGGACCCACCAACACTCCAAGCATAAAGCCCAAAGCCATAATCATATTACGCATCTTAAGTCCCCTTTTTACCAGCTATGATTGCTATTTGCCGGATTCTGCTCAAGCAGTTATTTCGCTTATTTTATAAGTCTTGCGGTTTTTCTTCGGTCCAAACGAGGCATCGCTGTGATCTCGAAGAATAGTCCCAATCGTTGCCCGTGTTCGTCAATATCGAAAAATTCGACGTGTTGCCGTCAAATTATTTGACGGCAACACGTCGGCAATCCTACGCTTTGCCAGAAGCTGAGAGTGCGCATCATGTCCAAGTTCAGGAATGGACTTCGCTTCCTTGGATATCTGGTCTCGTTTGAATCAGCTGCTCGGCTGGGCAGCTTCACGCTGGCGGCTCAGACGCTTGGCATTTCGAGGACAGCCATAAGCTACCAGATTAAAGAAATGGAACGGGAATTAGAGACGCCGCTTTTCTACCGTCTCAACCGTTCGGTGAAGCTGACGCCAGAGGGTGAGAAGCTCTACGTCGCCGCGACAAACTCGATGGAGGATCTTCTCGATGTGGCGCGTTCGATAAGGAATTTCAAATCGACTTCACGTGTCATCGTCACGACGACGACGGGATTTGCAAATTTTTGGATTCTGCCTCGAATTGCTTCATTCCGAGAAGTTTATCCGGACATTGAATTAAAATTGGTCGTGTCGGACGATTATATAAATCTTGAGGAAGAAGCCATTGATGTCGCAGTTCGCTATTTTTCTAGTGAGCAGTCGGATCCAGGGTTAGAGTTCTTACTTAATCACAGCATTGCACCGACATGTGGCGCGGCACTTAACACACCTCTCAATCAAGAATCCTTCGCCAGAGATTTGCTTGGCGAACGGCTAATTTATCTAGAAGGTGAACGCTACGATCAGCGATCAAAATGGAAGACATGGTTCAAAACACAAGGCGTGCACCTCTCGAAACTTCCAAATGGCATTTTAGTAAATGATTATGTGAATTTGATACGGATGTGTGAGGCTGGGGAAGGTTGGGCGCTACTGGGTTCCCCGTTGATTGATCCACAATTAGCATCAGGTGTTCTCCGGCAGCCGCTGGAAATTCCACAGATGATGATCGGAACCTTTTCGATTAAGCGAAATCAAGCCCGCAAAAACGTTCGACATGTAGAGGTGTTTTGCGAATGGCTGGTGAGAGAGGTAGCTTCACGTCCCACTTCCTAAGACAACGCCACTTTGCGTGCCCTCCTTGGCTGACAGCCATCATCGCGAACCACTGCCCAGTTCGCCCGCAGACGCTGATGCGAAATCCCCAATCGATCGAAGCTGAAAATTGCCCGTAGCATTGGGGCCAGCTTTGCAAGGCTCTCCTAGGCGCTGTCCGCTCGGACGCCGAGCGCAATGTACATGGCCTTGTTGCGGACGATGCCCTCGTCGCGGACCTTGACGCGCAGGGCGTCGAAGAAGACTAGTGGATAGACCGGCTCCAGCAGCCGCGACTGCCAGGAGGCGATCTTCTCGAGATCTGCGGCTGTGACGGCACTGGAGAGATCGGGCGAGAACGCCTCGCCGCAGAAGAACTGGAAATTCGGGTTCTCGATCCAGCGTTCGCACACCGCCTCGTCGGACAGGTCGTGCATGTGCTCGAGGATGGCAACGCCCGCCATCAGCCGCGTCGGCAGCGGCGGGCGCGTCGGAATAGACCGTGCCCAACGATCGCTTCAAGAAGCTCCAGTCGATCGTCCGCGCCAGCCGAACCAGCCCGCGATTTAGCGCGAGCATCTGGTCGAGCCGAGCCCGAAACAGATCCCGTTGCCCTCTTCGACAGGTTCTATCGGCCGCATCAAAGCCTCCCCGCTGCCGCCCAGGGAAGCGATGGAATCACGGCGAGGTGCTGAGTGCAAATGCAGGAAATCGACGCCCTGCACGCCAAAACCGGTCAAAACGAATACTGCGAAGCCGATGTTCCTAGAGCGATAATCAATGGCTTGCGTGTTCTGCGCCGCCGACGAATTGATGCATCCTTCCTTGGAAGCACTTATCAGGATCTCAAGCGAAGACGATAGTTTTGTGGCCGTTAAGCATGACACGGCCTTCCAAATGCATCTTGACGGCCCGGGCCAGCACTCGGCTTTCGATATCGCGTCCGGTCGCGACGCAATCCTCTGCGCTCATGGCGTGGGTAACCCGCTCGGTTTCTTGCTCGATGATTGGCCCCTCGTCGAGATTGGGCGTGACGTAGTGGGACGTGGCGCCGATCAGCTTCACCCCGCGCTCGAAGGCCTGATGATAGGGCTTGGCGCCCTTGAAGCTCGGCAGGAACGAATGGTGGATGTTGATTGCCTTGCCATAGAGGCGACTGGAAAGGTTATCGGAGAGCACCTGCATGTAGCGTGCGAGCACGACAAGATCCGCTTGGGTCTGGCGAACGAGCACGATCAGCCGCTCCTCCTGCTCACTCTTGTTCTCCTTCGTCACCGGCCAATAATAGTAGTCGATGCCCTCGAGCTTGGCTGTGGTGGCGCTATCCTCATGGTTGGAGACGATCGCTACGACCTCTGCCTTTAGCCAGCCAACTCGAATCTGATACAGAAGATGCAGCATCGCATGGTCGAATTTTGAGACCATGATGATGATCCTGGGCTTTCTGCCGGCATCGACGACTTCGGCTTTCATTTCGAAGCGCGCGGTGGCTGGTTTCAGCGCCCGCTCCATATCCTCCTTGGCGACAGCGCCAAGCGTTGTGAAGGCGATGCGCATGAAAAACTGATTCGATTGACGATCCCAGAATTGGTTGCTCTCTGCAATATTGGCGCCATTGCCGGCGAGCTCGGTCGTCACCGCGGCCACGATGCCAGGACGGTCTGCACAGGTCAGCGTCAGGATGAAATTGGATTGCTCCATGCGCATTCCGCCTCAAAATCTCGGGAAAAGGTCAACGGGTGGCAGCGTGCTCGCGCAGGCGAACTGCTTGGCACGCTCCTGGGGCTTGCGAAGCGCGACTCACTAAGGCGACCTTCAATGCCCCGACGATGGGGCGAGTTCTTTCTCGATATCGGGAAGGATCTGGAAGAGATCGCCGACGATGCCGTAATCGGCAATCTGAAAGATCGGAGCCTCGGGATCATTGTTGATGGCGACGATCGTCTTGGAATCTTTCATTCCCGCGAGGTGCTGGATCGCTCCCGAAATGCCGCAGGCAATGTAGAGATCAGGCGCGATCACCTTGCCGGTCTGGCCGACCTGCCAATCATTCGGCGCGTAGCCAGCATCCACGGCGGCGCGACTTGCGCCGATGGCGGCACCGAGCTTGTCGGCGAGCGGAGCGATTACTTGCTGGAAGGCATCAGCCGAGCCTAGAGCGCGACCGCCGGAGACGACGATGCGAGCCGAGCTCAACTCGGGGCGGTCACTTTCTGTCGAACTGTGATCGACAAAGAGAGACAGATCGGGGTCGGCGGGCGGCGTGATGCGCTCGATGGGGGCAGAGCCGCCAAACGGCGCAACATCGAACGCCGAGGTCCGCACGGTGATCACCTTGAACGGATCAGTAGCCTGCACCGTTTGGACGGCGTTGCCGGCATAGATCGGCCGCTTGAACGTATCCGATCCGAGCACCTCGGTTATTTCGGAGATTTGTCCGACGTCGAGCAGTGCGGCAACCCGAGGTGCGATGCTTTTGCCGTTGCTCGTCGCCGGCGCAACGAACGCATCATAATCGCTCGCCAAGGCGATCACGACGGCGCTGACCGCTTCCGGCAGTTGATTGTTCAGCCAGGCCGCCTCGACATGGACGACTTTGCGGACGCCATCAAACCGGGCCGCCTCGGCCACCGCCACTTCGGCACCGCAGACGAGAATGTCGACGGACGGCTGCATCTTCAAGGCTGCGGCAAGCGCCCTGCCCGTCTGTTCCGAAAGCGTCGTCTGCGTGTGTTCCGCGAGAAGAAGAATGCTCATGGTTTTTGAAACTCCATCTTACAGGACAGCGTCTGCCTTCAGCCTGGCGATCAACGCCCCCGCATCCGCCAGGACGAGGCCGGGTTCCCGCTGGCTGGGTTCCTCCGTCCCGAGGATTTTGATCCTGGCTCGCGCATCGACGCCGAGACTTTCGAGATCGATTTGGTCCAGCGGCTTTTTCTTTGCCTTCATGATATTGGGCAGCGAGGGATAGCGAGGTTCGTTCAGCCGCAGATCGGCGGTCACTATCGCTGGCAACTTCAAGGAAACGCGTTGCAAGCCATCATCGACCTCTCGAGTCACCTCGATTCGATCACCCCGCACGGCGATTTTGGACGCATAGGTTCCCTGCGCCCAGCCGAGAAGCGCGGCAAGCATCTGGCCGGTTTGGTTCGCGTCGTCATCGATAGCCTGCTTGCCGAGGATGATGAGACCGGGCTGCTCGCGCCCGGCGATAACCGCCAGCGCTTTCGCGACTCCCAGGGGCTCGATGGGATCGTCGTGCCGCACCAGGATCGCGCGGTCGGCGCCAAGAGCGAGTGCTGTGCGAAGGACGTCCTGCGCCTGCACGAGGCCGATCGAAACCACGACGACCTCGGTCGCGATTCCGGCCTCCTTCAGCCTGATGGCCTCTTCCACCGCGATCTCGTCGAACGGATTGATCGACATTTTGACGTTTGCCAAGTCGACGCCAGTACCATCGGCTTTCACCCGAACCTTGACGTTGAAGTCGATCACGCGCTTTACGGGAACGAGCACCTTCATTCTATCGGCTCCTCGGTTGTCCGGCACACCTGCACGATGGAGGCACGGGGCCGCTTCGGAGGAATCAGAGGTCCCGGCGCGGTCGTCAGGCAATGGGCGGAAGATCGACTTTTCAGGCGAACGGTTGCAGCACAGGATCAGGCTATCGCCGTCCCGGCGCAGATCGAAAGGCATAAATGATATGCAGGAAAACTATGGCGTCGCCTGTTCCCGGCTCTGCGAGACCCAGGCGCGGTGAATACGCGCTATCTCCACCATTTTTGTCGGGCGGCCGAACTGAATTCCATTAGCGCGGTCGCGGTAGAAGCCAAGCTGGCTCAGCCCGTCGTCAGCCGGCAGATCCGGGCGATTGAAGAAGAACTCGGCCTGCAGCTATTTATACGTGACGGTCGCGGCGTCCATCTTACGGACGCCGGGACAATTTTTTACTCGCATATCAAAGAGGCACTGCAAAAGGTCGAAGAGGCGGCGGATCTGGCTCGCAACAGCAATGCGGAGCTACGTGGTCGCGTGCGCATCGGCGTGCCGCCGAGCCATTGCCAGACGTTCATTCCGGCGTTCATTGATAACATCGGCCAAACCTACCCTCATATCGAGGTTTCGTTCTACGAAGGCTTTTCCCTCAATATAGCAGAATGGCTACAAGGCGGTCGAATTGACATCGGAATACTTTACACCACGCAAAAATATGGCTTCCTGAATTGCGAGCTTCGTCTCGAAGAAGGCTTGTTCGCTGTCACACCGAGCCTGTGGGCTGGCGCCGACAAGTCGATTTCGATCGCCCAACTGGCTGGGCGACCTTTGATTGCGCATGCGCCGCCCAGTACCGCGCGCAGCGCCGTGGAAAAGATCGCCTCTAATGACGGGGTGAGGCTGGACTTTGCCCAGCAGATCGATTCACTCATTGCGATCAAGGAGTTGGTGGCTCTTGGCCGGGGCATTGGGTTGCTGCCCCGCGCTGCGATCGCGAGCGAATTGCGATGTGGTATCCTCCAAGCGGTACCGCTCGAGCCGGAGAGGCTGAATTTGTCGCTCAGCCTGGCGGTGCCGAACAACGGCACACGCAATCTCGTCTTCAAGGCCGCTCTCGCAATCTGCAAGAGCACGATCGCCGATCTCGTCGCGTCCGGCGAGTGGGCGGCAAAATTCGTGCCGGTGGGGGATAAACCGTGAGCGCCCATCAAATCCCGCATAGCTGATAGCAACTTTGCGATCCTCGATGGTGATGCTTCCCTCCATGCAGCGCGTTTGTGGGCGCAGTGGAGGATTGAATGACAGCTTTGCCCACGCAGGCGGACGTCGTCGTTGTCGGCGGCGGTATCGTGGGATGCAGCGTCCTGTACCATTTGGCGAAGGCCGGCTTCCCGAATTGCGTGCTGCTGGAGAGATATGCGATCACCAGCGGCACAACCTGGCATTCGGCTGCACTGGTCACACCCCTGAGGTCTTCCGCAGCCGGCACCGAACTCGCCAAATATAGCGCCCGCCTTTACGCGGACTTGGAACGGGAGACCGGACAAGCGACGGGGTGGCGCAATAGCGGACGCGTCGATCTCGCTGCCTCCAAGGAGCGCCTCGACAGTCTCCAGTATACGATGACGGCGGCGCGCAGCTACGGTATCGACGTCGAATTCCTCGCGCCGGGGGAGATCGCTGAGCGCTGGCCCCTGCTGCGGGCGGACGATCTGCATGGCGGCCTTTGGATGCCCTCGGCCGGACGCGTCAGCCCGACCGATGTCTGCCAGGCCCTGCTGAAGGGCGCGAAGGCGGAGGGGGCCAAGGTGTTCGAACAGACCCCGGTCGTCGAGTTCGACATCCGCGATGGCCGGATACGTGGAGTGGTCACGGCGCAGGGGCGTATCGCCTGCGATGCGGTGGTCAACTGCACGGGTTTGTGGGGACGGGATGTCGCGGCGATGGCGAAGGTCACCGCGCCGCTCTATGCGTGCGAGCATTTCTATCTGCTGACCGAGCCCATGGCCGGTGTCACCGCGGATCTGCCGGTCATCCGCGACGGCGATGCCCGTCTCTATATCCGTGAAGAGGTCGGCGGTCTGCTCGTAGGCTGCTTCGAGCCCAATCCGCGCCCGCTGCCCGTCAAGAAAATCCCCGACATCCCGTTCGCGTTGATGGGCGAGGATTGGGACCATTTCGAGCCGATGATGGAGAACGCCATTCATCGGGTTCCCGATCTGGAAACGGCCGGCGCAAGATCGCTCATCAACGGGCCGGAGAGCTTTACGCTCGATCACAATCCGATTATGGGAGAATCCCCGGAGGTCGCCGGCTTCTTCATGGCGGCCGGAATGAATTCATCCGGCGTCGCGGCGGCCGGCGGCGTCGGCTGGGCGATGGCGCAATGGGTCAAGAACGGCGAAGCACCGCTCGACCTCTGGGATTCCGACATTCGCCGTTTCTCGCCCCATCAGAACAACGAGCGGTCGTTGTTTGAACGCATTCCCGAGGTGCTTTCGGAGCATTTCGCGATTTCCTGGCCGGGCAAGGCCTACAAGACTGTTCGCGATCTGCGGCGCACGCCGCTGTTTCATCTGCATCGACAGGCCGGCGCCCATTTCGGTCAACGCGTCGGCTGGGAACGGCCCGAGTGGTTCGGACAGGACGATGCGCTCAAATCGTCGTCGGATATAGCCTACCGCTATGGTCGGCCGGCCTGGTTCGAGAACTGGCGCAACGAGCATGACCAGTGTCGCAATGATGTGGCGCTCTTCGATCAGTCGCCGTTCTCCAAGATTCTGGTCCAGGGACGAGACGCCGAATGTTTGCTCGATCGCGTCTGCAGCAACTCGATGCAGGTCGCGCCCGGCCGCATCGTCTATACGCAAATGCTGAACCGCCACGGCGGCATGGAAAGCGACTTCACTGTCAGCCGTCTTTCCAGCGACGAATTCCTGGTCGTCACCGGCAGCTCGCAGGGGCGACGCGATCTCGATTGGCTGCGGCGTTCGATCCGGGATGACGAGCGGGTCGCGGTGACGGACATCTCGTCATCTTATGCCGTGCTCGCGATCGCGGGCCCCAATTCGCGCGAGCTCCTCTCCGCGGTCACCAGCGCCGACCTCTCCAACGAGGCCTTTCCGTTCTATACGCGCCAGGAACTCGACATCGGCTATGTCAGCGCTCAAGCTATGCGGCTTTCCTTCACGGGCGAGCTTGGCTGGGAAATCTATGTCCCGACGGAAAGCGCCGAGAGCGTCACGGAAGCGCTGATCGCGGCAGCCGGCACCAAGCGATTGTTCGCCGGCAGCCATGCGCTCAACTCTTTACGACAGGAGAAGGGCTTCCGCGTCTGGGGCCACGACATCGGGCCGATGGAGACGCCCATCGAGGCGGGGCTCGCGTTCGCCGTGGACTTCGGCAAAGCGGATTTCACTGGAAAGGATGCGCTCCGGCGTCAACGTGAGCACGGCTACGATAAGCGACTGGTCAATTTCATCTTCGATGACGCTGCCGCCTTCCCCTACGGACATGAGCCGATCTACCGAAATGGCGAACGCTGCGGGTCGCTGGCCAGCGTGACGTTCGGCCATACGATTGGCCATGCCGTCGGCTTTGGCTGGGTGAAGGGTAAGGGGTGCGACCAGCGTGGATGGCTCGACGCGACGTTCGAGATCGAAGTCGCAGGTGTTCGCTATCCAGCCACGGCCGGGCTCCATGCAGCTTATGACCCCAAGGGTTTGCGCGCGAGAGCGTGATCCCCGGGGCGAGATTGAGCTGGGCGGCGAGCGGTTGCATTCACGAAGATGGGGCGAGCATGACACGACACTATCGCGTAGCTGTCATTGGTGGCGGCATTGCCGGATGCAGCGTTCTCTACCATTTGGCCCAGCTTGGCTGGACCGACACGCTCCTTCTCGAAAAGACAGAGCTTACGGCCGGCTCCACTTGGCACGCGGCCGGGCACCTGGCAACGGCGGCCGGCAGCCTTTCGCTATCCCGAATGCACCTGTACAGCATCCGCCTGTACCAGCAATTGGAGAAGGAACTCGGCTATCCGCTTGGGCTTCACATCACGGGTAGCCTAGCGCTGGCCGACACCACCGAGCGGCTGGATGAATTCAAGCGAGCCGTCGAGCGTTCGAGGACGATCGGTCTCGACTACCAGCTCATCGGTCCGGACGATGCGAAGGCCCTGTTTCCCTTCCTCAATGTGGCGGGGCTTCGCGCGGCGATCTACGATGCGCTGCACAGCCACATCGATCCCTCCAGCGCGACGAATGCGCTCGCCGGCAAAGCGGTCGAGGCAGGCGCCACGATCAAGCGCAGATCGAAAGTGACCGCGCTGACCCAGACATCCTCGGGCTGGTCGATCACAGTCAACGACAGCGAGGTGATCTCGGCGGAGCATGTTGTGATCGCAGCCGGCATGTGGGCCGATGCTGTCGGCAAACTGGCCGGCTACGCTCTGCCGAACGTGCCGATGCAGCACCAATATCTGGTCACTGGTACGATCAAGGAACTTGCGGAGCTGCAAGGCGACCTTCCGATCATCCGCGATCGAGACCGGTCGTTCTACTTGCGCAAGGAGCGCGACGGCTTCCTCATCGGGATCTACGAGAAGGACGGCAAGCCGTGGGCAATCGACGGCATTCCGGACAGCTTTGGACAGGAATTGCTCGATCCCGACCTGGAGCGCATCGAAGAGGAGCTTCTGCGCGCCGCGGATCGTATTCCGCTGCTCGGCGAGGCGGGCATCAAGACGATCGTCAACGGACCGATCAGCTATGCTCCGGATGGCAGACCCGTGATAGGCCCTGTGCCGCATAAGCCCGGATTATGGGCCTGCACCGGCTTCACCGTCGGCATCGCGCAAGGTGGTGGCGCTGGCAAGATGCTGGCCGAATGGCTCGTCGAAGGCTATCCTGAAATCGATCCGATGCCGTTCCAGCCTGCGCGCTTCGGCGACTTCACGACCCGCTCCTATACGATCAACCGGGCGATCGAAGCCTATATCGACCACCACCACGTCAGCTATCCCGACCGCGAAACCGATGTCGCGCGTCCAGCCAAGACGACCGCCATCTACGATCTTCTCGCTGAGGAAGGCGCGGTGTTCGGCACTGTGTTCGGCTGGGAGCGGCCGATTTGGTTCGCACCGAAGGGCTTGAACGTCATGCCGGACACCTTCCGACGTGGCGTATGGCACGAACATGTCGGGCAGGAATGTGCCGCAGTACGCGAGGCTGCCGCGCTCAGCGACCTTACCTCGATGAGCAAATTCATCATATCGGGCGAGGGAGCGGAGACGTTCTTCGAGACCATGTTTTCGAGGCCGGCACCCAAACGCGTCGATCGTGTTGGCTTCACGCTTCTGCTGAACGCACGCGGCGGCATCATGGGTGACTTCGTCGCGGTTCGTCTCGGCGAGGAGCGCTTTTATATCGTTGGGCCCTCGTCGAACGAACTGAACTATCATTCCATGCTTCAATCGGCGGCGAGGCCGGGCGTCGTGGTTGAGAACGTGACGGCAACCCAGGCGATTCTTCATATCGCAGGGCCCAGGGCGCGCATGATCGTTCAATCCCTGCTCGCGCCGGGCATCGATCTCGTCGATCGGCTCGGTGTCGCCACGCTTGATCTTGATGGCTGCCCGGCGCTCGTGCTCGGTATCAGCTTCACTGGTGCTGAAGGCTTCGAGCTGCATCTGCCGGCGCAATATCACCGCGCGCTTTATCTCAAACTGCGCAAGGCGGGCGAACCCCATGGCTTGCGCCTGATGGGGATGCGCGCGTTGAACGCATTGAGACTGGAGGCAGGTTTCAGGACCTTCGGAAGCGACCTGTCGCCCGATGTTCTGCCAGAGGAAGCGGGTTTGTCGAGTTGGGTCTCACGCAGCAAGCTGAACGCGCTGCCAGCCCGGCCGGAAGGCCAGCACAAGAAGCTCGTCACGCTCGCAGTGGAAACCTCCGATCGTGACGCGCTTGGCGGAGAGCCTGTGTTTGCAGGCGGCGCGATGGTGGGTACCGTCACCTCCGGCGCCTACGGGTTCTCAGTCGGGAAGAGTCTTGCGACGGCCTATCTCGACGCCGCTCTGGCAGTCCCCGGGCAAGCGGTCGAGGTCAGCATCCTTGGTGATCTTTTCGGGAGCGTGGTGCTCGCAGACCCCGCCTTT
>DASYHC010000108.1:0-38325 GCA_035998995.1 Allobosea sp. | reverse complement strand
GCGTTTGGCTATGACGCAGGACAAGGCCCGCGCGCCGTCCATCGAGCCGGCTCGATGGACGAGGCTGGCATGTTGCGGCCGGAAGACCAGCGCCGCGCCATCGGGAACGGCTGCCCCCTCGCCGACCGGGAATTTCGCGCCGCCGTCGATCTCGAAGCTGCGCTCCGCGCCACTGCCGACGACGCGCCCGTTCAGGATGTTCGCCGTGCCGAGGAAGCCTGCGACGAAAAGGTTGGCCGGGCGCTCATAAAGCTCCATCGGCGTGCCGACTTGCTGGACGATGCCGTCGTTCATCACGGCGATGCGGTCGCAGATCGAGTTCGCCTCCTCCTGGTCATGGGTGACGAAGATCGTGGTCAGGCCGAGCCGCTGCTGCAGGTCGCGCAATTCGCGCCGGACCTGCACGCGCATCTTGGCGTCGAGATTGGAGAGCGGCTCGTCGAGCAAGAGCACCTTGGGCTCGACCGCGACCGTCCGCGCCACCGCGACGCGCTGCTGCTGGCCGCCGGAGAGCTGCGAGGGCCGGCGCTCGGCGAGATGAGCGAGCCCGACCAGCCCGAGCGCCGCCTCGACCCGCCGGTCGATCTCGGCGCGCTTCACGCCGCGCTCCTCCAGACCGAATGCGACGTTGCGACGTACGTTCATATGCGGCCAGAGCGCATAGGACTGGAAGACCATGCCAACATCGCGCTTCCAGGGCGGCAGGCCGGAGATGTCCTGCCCGCCGATGGCGACGCGGCCGGTGTCAGCGTGATTGAAGCCGGCGATCAGGCGCAGCAGAGTGGTCTTGCCGCAGCCGGAGGGGCCGAGGAAGGCGAAGAACTCGCCGGGCTCGATCGCGAGGTTCACGTCCTTCAGCACATGGTTGTCGCCATAGGACAGGTTGACGCCCTCGATCGCGACCGAGACGGCCGGCGTGGTCAGGGAGACGTTTGCGTTCATGTCAGTGGCCCATTCCCTTGGCCTTCTGGCTGCGTTCGACGATGAGATGCGAGAGGAAGGTGCAGGCGGCGACGAGCACGACCGCGACGACGCCGAGCGCCGCTCCGGGACCGCGCCCGGCAGCCGACTGCATGAAGACGTAGAGCCCATAGGCCAGCGGTGCGTCCGAGTTGGACTGCACCAGCATCAAGGTCGCCGAGAGCTCGACCGCCGCTGTCGCGAAGGAGGTGACGAAGCCGGCGAGGATGCCGCCGGTCATCAAGGGCACGACGATGCGGCGCACCGTGCGGGCCTTGGTGGCGCCGAGGTTCTCGGCCGCCTCCTCCAGCGAAACCGAGATCTGCTGGAGCGCGGCATGACAGGCGCGCAAGGCATAGGGCAGACGCCGGATCGCCAGCGCCATGACGATGGTGATCCAGAGCGCCGCCAGCGGCGTCCCGTCCGGCAAGGTGACGCCGTAGAAGGTCCTGAGATAGCCGATGCCGAGCACGACGCCGGGAATGGCGAGCGCGGCCGTCGCCATCCAGTCGAGCCATTCGCGGCCGATCAGCTTGGTGCGCAGCACGAGATAGGCGATCGCGACGCCGAGCACGATGTCGATGACGCCGGCAAGCGTGGCGTAGATCAACGTATTCTTGATGTAGAGCGAGCTCTCGCCGAAGACACGCGCATAGTGGGCGACCGTGAAGCCGTCGGGCAGCGGCGAGAACGACCACACCGTCGCGAAGGAGAGCAGCAGCAGGGCCAGATGCGGCGCCAGCACCAGCGCCAGGATCAGGATGACGACGCCATAGCCGAGCACTGCCTCGTGCGGGCGCATCACCCGCCGGGCGAGCCCGCCGCCGCCGCGCTGGGTCGTGGCGTAGTCACGCCCCTTCAGCGCCAGTGCCGAGAGCCACATCGCCAGCACCGAGGCGACGATCAGCACGACCGAGATGACATAGCCCATCGGGTCAGCGATGCCGATCGAGGTCACCCGCAGATAGGCTTGCGGCGCCAGCATGTCCTTGACGTTGAGCAGCAGCGGCGTGGCGAGATCGTCGAAGACCTTGACGAAGACGAGCGAGGCCCCGGCGAGATAGCCTGGCAGCGCCAGCGGGAAGACAATGCGCCGGAACAGGCGGAAGCCCGAGGAGCCGAGATTCTGCGCGGCCTCCTCCATGGCGCGGTCGATATTGCGCAGCGCCGCCGAGAGGTTGATCAGGATGAACGGGAAATAGTGGACGGACTGGACGAAGATGACGCCGTTCAGCCCTTCCATGAAGTCAATCTTGAAGCCGAGCCAGTCGTCGAGCAGCAGGTTGATCGAGCCATTGCGGCCGAAGAAGAGCTGCATCGCCACCGCCCCGACGAAGGGCGGCATGATCAGCGGCAGGAAACCGAGCGTCTGCACGATCGCCGCGCCGCGAAAGGCGAAGCGCGTGGTGAGATAGGCGAGCGGCAGGGCGAGCACCGAGGCCCAGACCACCGACATCGCAGAGACATAGAAGGAGTTCCACAAGGAGCGCATGAACAGCTCGGTGCGGATGAAGTCGTAGAAATTGACCAGCGTGAAGGTCGAGGTGCCCTTCTCGGTGAAGGCGACGTAGATCACCGTCGCCACCGGCAGCACCAGGAAGACGAGCAGGAAGGCCGCGATGGCGAGCGCCAGCGCGATCTGGCCGGGCGTGGCTGAGAAGGCGCGAGCGCGGGACGGGGTAGCGGGGACGACGGTCATGATCGGCCTTGCGAAAGGGCGTCATGCCCGGGCTTGACCCGGGCATCTCCGGACGAGTGGCGTAGCTTCAACGGAGCCATATCCGGCATGAGATTCTCGGGTCGGCGCTACGCGCCGCCCGAGAATGATGCCCGTCACTTCGCCGCCTTCAGCGCCTCCTCGGCCTTGGCCTTGGCCTTGGCGTAGTTGTCGCGGGCGAAGCTCGCCCATTGCGCCTCGACCTCGGCCTGCCGCGCGCCCTTCTCCTTGCCGCCGGTAAAGGCGGCGCGCAGCTCGGGGCTCGCTGCCTGCGCCTCCGTCACGGGCAACGCGGCGATCAGGTTGCGCGCCTCGTCGGCGAGCGCCTTGGCCTGCGGGCTCGGCTTCTTGGCCAGCGCCACATCGACCTCGTGCAGCGTCTTGGTAACGCCCTTCAGCGCGTCGAGCTGGAAGGAGATCAGCTGGTCAAACAGCGTGTCGACCACGGCGGTGCGCGCTTCCGACTTGTCGACGTCGAAGCCGATCATCTTCTGGAAGCGCGGATCGGTGAAGGGATTGGGGTAGTCGGCGCCGGCCTTGGCATAGACTGCCGGATTGACCGGCAAGCGGCGGATGCCCGGCTCGAGCAGCACCTCCTGCCCGGCCGGTGAGAGCAGGAACTCGATGAAGGCCTCCGCCGCTGCCTTGTTCGGCGGATTGGCGATGATGCCGACATTGGCGGGCACGACCGTGGTCACGGTCGGATAAACGAACTTGACCGGAAAGCCCGAGGCCTGAGCCGAAAAGGCGAAGAAGTCGATGACGATGCCGACGCCGACCTGGCCGGAATTGACCGCTTCCGGCACGCCGAAGGAGCGCTCGGTGATGGAGTGGAAATTGCCGGACATCTCCTTGAGGGTGCGCCAGCCCTTCTCCCAGCCCTCGCCCTGCAGGATGGTCTCGACCGTCAGATGCGTCGTGCCCGAGCGCGCCGGCGAGGCGATCGAGACGTGGCCGTAGAAGGCCGGCTTGGCGAGATCCTGCCAGTCCTTGGGATCGGGCAGCTTGTTGGCCCTGGCGTAGCGCTCGTTCCACATGATGCCGTAGCCGGAAGCGGCGAAGCCGAAATAGAAGCCGGCGGGATCGTTGATCGGGTAGGAGCCGATCTTCTCGGGAATGCCGGTCGCGTTGGGCTTGTAGGCTGACAGCAGCTTCTTGCCCTTCAGCACCTCGAATGCGTCGGGTGCAGAGGCCCAGAACAGGTCGACCTGGTTGTTGGCCTTGGTCTCCTCGACATATTTCACGCCGGCATTGGTGTTGCGGTTCTGGACCTCCAGCGTGACGCCGGGCACCGCCTTCTCGAAAGCCTTCTTGATCGGGTCGGTCACGTCCTTCGAGAACGAGGTGACGACAGTGACCTTCCCTGATGGCGCTTGCGCCTGGACGGCCGTTGCAGCCAGGGCCAATCCCAGCGCCGAGACGAGCGCGATCCTGCGTGTGAACATCCAGTCCTCCCTTGGTCGTTCTTCATCCGCCGACGTCGAGGTCCGCGGTGGGCAAGTCCGGGAATCCGGACGGCCGCTGTCGCAAAACTGTCACAAAAGGCGCGGGCATGTCATCCCACTCTTTGCCGGAGACCGAACGAAGTTAGTGAGAAGCGTCGCTCGTGCCGGCGCCACTCAACCGAGCGCTGAGCCGGCTTTCGCGATAGGGGGCAGCAAAATTTGTGAATCTGGCCGTCCTGCCAGGCAGGTTGCGATCACAGCGGTCATTACAGTGGATAATGCCACTTTGGTCGTAAGACCTGGTGCCTCGCCTGACTGGAGTGTGACGATTTTATGTCACATACTATAGCCAGCTCATAATCAAGACCGACCGGGAGAGACGCCGACTATGACCAAGACGCTGACTTGCCTGACCGCCACGACCTCGCTGCTCCTTGGCCTCGGGCTCGCCGGGGCGGCGCAGGCGCAGGACGCCTGCCCCAATCGCGGCCAGCTCGACACAATGTATTGCGACGCCAACAAGGATCTCGTCGCCGACGTGCCGACCGAGGCCTCGAAGCAGAAGGACCCGTCGGCGCTGGTCTGGGCCTATACGCCGGTCGAGGACCCAGCCGTCTACGCCAACATCTTCAAGCCGCTGACCGACCATCTCGCCGCCTGCACCGGCAAGCGCATCGTCTACTATCCCGTGCAATCGAACTCGGCCGAGATCGAGGCGATGCGCTCCGGCCGCCTGCACTTCGCCGGCTTCTCGACCGGGCCGACCGGCTTCGCCGTCAATCTTGCCGGGGCGATCCCCTTCGCCGCCAAGGGCTCGGCCGAGGGCGTACGCGGCTACAACCTCGTCGCCGTGGTCAAGAAGGACAGCCCTTATCAGAAGCTCGCCGATCTCAAGGGCAAAAAGGTCGCACACACCTCGCCCTCGTCGAATTCAGGCAATCTCGCCCCGCGCGTGCTCTTCCCCGAGCATGGGCTGGAAGCCGACAAGGATTACAAGCCGCTGATGTCGGGCGGCCACGACAAGTCGATCCTCGGCGTGGTCTCCGGCGACTACGACATGGGCGCCGTCGCCGGCGACGTCTATGAGCGCATGATCGTGCGCGGCACGATCAAGAAGGACGACACCCGCGAGATCTATCGCAGCGCGATCTTCCCGACCTCCTCCTTCGCCCATGCGCACGACCTCAAGCCCGAGCTCGCCAAGAAGCTGACCGACTGCTTCTTCTCCTTCCGCTTCACCCCGGAGATGACCAAGGAGTTCAACGGCGACGATCGCTTCCTGCCGATCACCTACCAGAAGGACTGGGCGGTCGTGCGCGATGTCGCCGAGAAGTCGGGCACGCCCTACAACAAGTCGGCCTATGACGCGGAGGCCAAGCGCGAGGCGGAAGCCGCCGCGAAGAAGGCGCAGCAGCCCGCGCCGGCCAAGCCCTGAGCGAAGACCCCTTCAAGCTCATGAGCGCCCTTCCCGTCGCAGAGGCGCCCGGCCATGGCCGGGCGCTCGTCATCCGCAACCTCGTCAAGGAGTATCGCAAGGGCCAGCCGGTCCTGCGCGACATCTCGCTCAGCGTCTCCGAGCCCGGCATCGTCGCGATCATCGGCCCGTCCGGCACCGGCAAGTCGACGCTGATCCGCTGCATCAACCGACTGGTCGACCCGACCTCGGGCTCGATCATGCTCGGCGGAACCGACCTGGCGACGCTGCAGGGCGAGCCTCTCAGGGCCGCGCGCCGGCGGCTCGGCATGGTCTTCCAGGAATACAACCTGGTCGAGCGGCTGACGGTGATCGAGAACGTGCTCTGCGGCCGCCTCGGCTATGTCCCGGTCTGGCGCGCCTGGACGCGGCGCTTTCCCGAGGCCGATATCGCCCGCGCCTTTGCGCTGCTGGAATCGGTCGGCCTCGCCGACTTCGCCACCCGCCGCGCCGACCAGCTCTCCGGCGGCCAGCGCCAGCGCGTCGGCATCGCCCGCGCGGTGATGCAGGAGCCCGACCTGATCCTCGCCGACGAGCCGACCTCCTCGCTCGACCCCAAGACCTCGGTCGAGATCATGGAGTTGCTCGCCAAGGTCGGCCGCGAGCGCGACATCCCGGTGCTGGTCAACATCCACAACGTGGCGCTGGCCCGCCGCTATGCGCTGCGCATGATCGGCATGTCGAAGGGCGTCGTCATCTATGACGGGCCGCCGGCCGGGCTGCAGGACAGCCATCTCGCCGAGATCTATGGCGGCGAAGGCTGGATGGAATGAGCGCTCCTCCCCTCAGCGCCGGCGGCAGCCTGCGCAATCGCGCCTTTCCACCCAACTGGCCGCTGCGCCTCGGCGCGGTGCTGCTCGCCACCTATGTGGTTTACGCCGCCGGCATCGTCGACATCCGCTGGGAGCGCTTCGTTCAGGGCCTCGGCAATGGCGCGCGCTTCCTCGGCCGCATGTTCCCGCCCAACACCGCCGCCGATAAGATGCAGCTGCTCGCCCAGGGCATGCTGGAGTCTTTGCAGATCGCGATCATCGCGACCGGCGCAGGCGTGCTGCTCGCTCTGCCGGTCGGCCTCTGCGCCGCCCGCAACCTGATGCCTTTGCCGGTCACGGTGCTGGCGCGCGGGCTGATCGCGCTGTGCCGGACCTTCCACCCGGTCATCGTCGCCATCCTCTTCGTCAAGGCGGTCGGCTTCGGCGCGCTCGCCGGCATCCTGGCCCTGATCGTCGCGACGATCGGCTTCATCGCCAAGCTGATCGCCGAGGCGATCGAGGAAATGTCGATGAAGCCGATCGAGGCGCTGCGCGCCGCCGGCTCGCCATTCCTTTCGGTCGTCACCATGGGCGTGGTGCCGCAGGTGCTGCCGCGCTTTATCGGTTTCGCCGCCTATCAGCTCGATTCGAACCTGCGCAATTCCGCCCTGGTCGGCCTGGTCGGCGGCGGCGGCATCGGCGCCACCCTGTTCACCGCCTTCCAGCGCTTCGACTACGACTTCGTGCTGACCATCATCATCGCGATCATCCTGGCGGTGATGGCCGGCGAGATTCTCTCCGCCTTCATGCGCCGGGTCTATCAGGACGAGGCGCCGAGCGGCGAGGTCAAACAGGGTGCTTCCGGCCCGGTCTGGCATCGCTTTACCGCGGCCGAGCGCACGATGCGCCTCGCCTTCTGGGCGGTGGCGGCGCTGGCGCTCGGCTGGTCGCTGCAGACCATCGAGGTGATCCCGGAGTTCCTCTATGACGCGCCGGCGCAAACGGTCGACCTCTTCGCCCGGATGTGGCCGATCGACTGGGCTTACTTTCCCAAGACCGTGCAGCAGGCGCTGATCGAGACCCTGCACACCGCCACGCTCGGCACCATCCTGGCGATCCTGCTGGCGACGCCGGTCGCGCTGATGTGCGCCCGCAACATCTCCTCCTCCGCCTGGGTCAACACGCTCGGCCGCTTCATCCTGGTCGCCACCCGCTCGGTGCACACGTTGGTCTGGGCGCTGTTCTTCGTCGCGGTCTTCGGCCCTGGCGCGCTTGCCGGCGTGCTGGCGGTGGCGGTCCACTCGATCGGCTTCACCGGGAAATTCCTGGCCGAGGCGATCGAGGAGGCCAAGCCCGGCCCGATCGAGGCGCTGCGGGCAGCGGGCGCGCCGTGGCGCTCCGTCCTGCTCAAGGGCTTCTGGCCGCAGGTGAAGCCGGCCTTTCTCGCCGTCAGCCTGTTCCGCTGGGATATCAATGTGCGCGAGAGCGCCGTGCTCGGTCTGGTCGGCGCCGGCGGCCTCGGCGTCGCCCTGCAGGCGGCGATGGACAATCTCTACTGGGACCAGGTCGGGCTCGTGCTCGTCGTGATCTTCGCGGTGGTGGTCGTCACCGAGATCGTCACCGCGACGTTGCGCGCCAAGGTGATCTGAGCGGGAGGCTTCCGGTGCGGCGCATCTCTTCCGAACCGCGCCGGATGGCGAGCAAAACCGGGACCCAAGCGTACATTAGAGATCATATAAACTACTGTTTTTATTGACTTTCTTTCCTCAGCCGACGCATAGCGCTGCAACGCGCCGCCGTGGCGCAGCGTCATGAGGGATGATGTCGGACAGCGCGCTCAGCGTCGCCGCGCTCTACGCAGCCGAGCAGGAAAGGCTCCGGCGGCGGCTGATCGGGCGCGGGCTCAGCGCCCAGCAGGCCGCCGATGCGGTCCAGGAGCTGTTCCTGCGGCTGCTGCGGACGCCGCGCACTGATGTTCGCGATGCGAGCGCCTATCTCAGCCGCGCGGCCGACAGCATCGCGATCGACCATTGGCGGCGTGAGCAGCGAGCGAGCCGCCTGTTCGACGCCGAGCCACCGGACGCGCTGCTGATCGCCGATCCCGCGCCGTCGGCCGAGGCCCGACTCGTCGACCGCGACAAAGCCCTGGATCTCGAACAGGCGCTCGCCACCCTGCCGCCGCGTTGCCGCGAGGTGCTGCTGCTGCACAAGTTCGAGGAGCTCAGCTATGCCGAGATCGCGCAGCGCCTCGGCATCTCCCGCAACACCGTCATGGTCCATCTCGCCAACGCGATGAACTTGCTGCGAAAGCACATGCGCGAGAAAAATCGCGCGGGCACTAATTAGTTTTCCGCTCGGGATCGTCTAAACAACAGGGCGGCCGACAGGCCGAGAGATGGAGCATCGGCGCGCCATGCGTCTGCGAAAACCGGCATTGCGGCTCGGGCCGACGCGTTGATGGATACGGGCCCCACTGGCACCGTCGACGATGAAGCCGTCGCCTGGTTCGTCAGGCTGCGCGACGAAGAGGCGTCCGCATCGGACCGGGCCGCCTTTGCCGTCTGGCTGGAGGCCAGCCCCGCGCATGGACATGCTTGGCGCGAGCTCGAAGCCGTCTGGGGAGCGTTGGATCAGATCGCCGTGCCGAAGCCGGCGGCCAGCACCGCCCCGAACATCCTCACGCACAGCGCGGCCCGGCGCACGACCCGTACGTCATGGCGGCCGCTGGCTGCCGCAGCGATGGTCCTGCTCGCCGTGACCGCCGCCTGGCGCCTGTCGCCAGCCGGCTTGCTCTCCGACCACCGGACCGGAATCGGCGAGCGCCGCATCGTCGCCTTGGCGGATGGCTCGCGGGTCGAGCTCGGCCCGGCGAGCGCGATAGACGTCGAGCTTACGGGCGCTCGGCGAAGCGTCAGGCTGGTTGCGGGCGAAGCTTTCTTCACGGTGGCCCGGGACACGGGCCGGCCGTTCGTCGTCAGCGCCGGCCAGGGCGAGATCGCCGTGCTCGGCACCGCCTTCGACGTGAAGATCGGCCAGAGCGAAGCCGTCTCGGTCGTCGTCACCGAGAGCAAGGTCTCCGTCAGCGCAGCCGGAAGCGAGGCCGTCGGCGTCACCGCCGGCGAGGAGGTCAGCTATGACCGCAACGGCGTCTCGGCCGTGCGCCCGGCCGATCTCGACACCGCTCAGGCCTGGCGACAGGACCAGCTCGTTTTTCACGACGCTCCCCTCGACGCGGTTCTGACCGAGCTGCGGCGCTACCGCGGCGGCACCATCCAGCTGCTCGGTGGCGAACTCGGCAAGCGCAGGGTCACCGCCGTCTTCGACGCCAGGCGCCCCGATGCCGCGCTCGAAACGATCGCCCGCAATCTCGACCTGCGTCTCTTGCGTGCGAGCGACTATTTCGCCGCGCTCGTCGCCTGGTGAAGAAAAATCGCGCGTCTGCCTAATTAGTTTTCGCCCCGTGAGCGTCTTCCCAATCAGGGGAGCGCCAGAACGGCGCTTCGCGTGATCGCGGACAGGGGCATCGGACGATGAAGAGCGGGAACAGGGTCGGACAGCGAGCGGTCCGGCCGGCGGTGATGGTTGCGCTGCTGGCAGGCACCGCGCTAGGCGGTTTCGCGACGCAGCCGGCGCTGGCTCAAACGCCAGCGGCGACAAGCGCTACGATCAACATCCCTGCGCAGGCGCTCTCCTCGGCGCTGATCGCCTTCTCGCGCCAGACCCGCATCGAGATCTTCGTTGCGTCCTCGCTCGCCTCCGGCAAGCGCTCCAGCGCGGTCTCGGGCACGCAGGCGCCGGAAGCGGCGCTGCAGCGGCTGCTCGCCGGCACCGGCCTGACCTATCGCTTCACGGGCGCCCGCTCGATCACGGTCGAGGCTCCGGCGCGCGCCGGTGCGACCGGCGCTGTGCCTGCCGGTGCGATCCCGCTCGACGAGGTGCTGGTCGAAGGCGCGCGCGGGTTGCCGCCGCCGACCGGAACGATCGGGCAGCCGCCCGTTCCCTATGCAGGCGGCCAGGTCGGAACCGGGACCCGGATGGGTCTGCTCGGAAACCGCTCGGTCATGAACACGCCCTTCAACGTCACCGGCTACACGGCCAAGCTGATCCAGGACCAGCAGGCGAGGTCGCTCGCCGACGTGGTGCAGAACGATCCGTCCGTGCGCAACGATGCTCCGCCGTTCAGCGAGCGGGATTCGTTCTTCATTCGCGGTTTCTCGGTCGTCAATCTCGATACGTCCTTCGACGGCCTGGCCTATATCGCCAATCCGCGCCGCAGCGTCGTCGAAGGCATCGAGCGCGTCGAGATCCTGAAAGGCCCGACCGCCCTGCTCAATGGCGGGGTCTCCCGCATCGGCGGCACGATCAACCTCATCCCCAAGCGCGCCTTCGACGAGCCCCTGACGCGGGTCACGACGACCTATCTCAGCGACGCGCAATTGTGGACGCATGCCGACATCGGCCGCCGCTTCGGCGCGTCCAAGGAATGGGGCATCCGCTTCAACGGCTCTTATCGGAAGGGCGACACGCCGCTCGACAAGAACGACATCGAGGTCGGCAACCTCTCGCTCGGCCTCGACTATCGCGGCGATCGCTTCCGCGCCTCGCTGGACCTTGCCCATTCCACCCAGAACGTCACGGCGCCGACATCGCTGTTCAACGCGGCGGCGCCCAATATCGTCATCCCGCGGGCTCCAAACGGGCGCAGGAACACCTCGAGCTCGCTCGAATACAATGACAGCCGCTACAACATGGCGGCCGGCCGGGTCGAATTCGACATCCTGCCGGACACGACGCTCTACGCCGCCGCAGGCGCGAGCCGCTATCGCGAGGACTTCCTGACCTCGTCCTACCAGATCACCCGGTTCGACGGTCGTGCTACCAACAGCCTAGCCATCATGCCGTTGGAATTGCAGGGCTATTCGGGCGAGGTCGGCCTGCGCTCGAAATTCCAGACCGGGTTCATCGACCATCAGCTCAACATCTCCGCCTCGCAATCGATCAACGAGAACTATTCGCGCGGGTTCTTCCCGCCCGCATTGCCGACCTTCCAGACTAACATCTACGCCCCGGTCCATCTGCCGCGCGATTCCGTCGCCACGTTCGGCTTCCCGCGCTCCAGCCGGCAGCCGCTCTTCACCAGGCTGACGCTGCGCAGCCTGGCGATCGCGGACACGCTCTCGATCGCCGGAGACCGGATCCAGGTGACGGTCGGCGGGCGCTATCAGGACATCGATCTGCAGAGCTATGTGACGCGCCCCGTCCCCACCCGAGGGGCCCTCGCCTCGACCTACAAGGAGGGGCGCTTCAGCCCCGCGATCGCGGCTGTCGTGCGCCCGACGGACAAGCTCTCGATCTACGCCAACTATATCGAAGGCCTGACCGAGGGGCCGAGCGCACCTGCCACGGCCGTCAACGCCAACCAGGTCTTCGCACCCGTCGTCAACAAGCAGACCGAGGTCGGCGTCAAATACGATTTCGGCACCGTCGCCGTCACGGCCTCGCTCTTCGAGATCCGTCAGCCGAACGCCTATACCGACCCCGCGACGAACCGCTTCTCCGTCAGCGGCCTCCAGGTCAATCGTGGCGCTGAGTTCACGGTGTTCGGCGAGCCTTTCGAGGGCGTGAGGTTGCTTGGCGGCGTCACCTTCATGGACGCAGAGCTCGCCGACACGGCCGGCGGCCGGTTCAACGGCAAGACCGCGCCGGGCATCCCGACCACCGCGATCAACCTCTATGGCGAGTACGATCTACCCTGGGTGCGCGGGCTCACTGTCACCGGCCGGATGATCTATACGAGCAAGATGTTCTACGATCAGGCGAACACGCAGTCGGTCCCCGACTGGACGCGCTTCGACCTCGGCCTGCGCTATGCCTTCACCGGCCCGGCCGGCAAGCCCGTGGTGCTGAGGGCCAGTGTCGAGAACGTCTTCGACAAGACCTATTGGGCCTCCGCCGCGCGCGGCTTCCTGGCGGTCGGCGCGCCCCGGACCTATGTGCTCTCCGCCCAGGTCGACTTCTAGCCGTTCGCCTGAAACCACACCGGGTTCCAAACGCATGTTGCGCGCCGTCCTGCTCAGCCTGTCTCTCCTGATCCCCTCCGCCATGGCGGTGGCGAAGCAGGTGACCGACCTCGCCGGCAGGACGGTGACGGTTCCTGACAAGGTCGAGCGCATCATCATCGGCGAGGGCCGCTATGTCCCGGCCCTCGCCATCCTCGACCGCGACGATCCTGTCGGCCGCCTCGTCGGCATGATGGGTGACTACGAAGCCGTCGATCCGGCGAGCTATGCCCGCTATCGCGAGCGTTTCCCGAAAATCGCCGAGATCGCCCGGATCGGCCGCGCCGCCAAGGAAAGCTTCAGCCTGGAGAAGGCAATCGCGCTCAAACCGCAGGTCGCGATCTTCGGGCTCGGCGGCCATGGCCCCGACACGCGCTCGGGCGAGGTGATCGCGGCGCTGGAGAAGACCGGCACGGCGATCGTCTTCATCGATTTCCGCAGCGATCCCCTGGTCAATACACCGAAGTCGCTGGAGTTGCTCGGCGAAGTGCTCGGCCGCGAGAAGGAGGCGGCGGAGTTCCTCGCGGTCTGGCGCGCTGCCCTGGCTGAGGTCGAAGACCGGCTGAAGCAGGCGAAGCCGGCACCCGTCGGCGTCTTCGTCGAAAGCCGTGTCGGACTCGATGCAAGCTGCTGCGAGACGATGACGCGCGGCATGATCGGCCGCTTCGTTACTGCGGCCGGCGGCTTCAACGTCGCCGAGGCGATGGTGCCCGGCGAAGCCGGCACGGTCAGCCTGGAATGGCTGATCGCCCATCCGCCGCAGGTCTATGTCGGAACCGCCATCGGCGGCGCGGCTTCAGCCGACAGCAAGCCCTGGCTTGCGCTCGGCGCGGGCGTCTCGGCGGAGGTGGCGCGCGCCAGTCTCAAGCGCTCGATGGCCCGCAACGGCATCGCCCAGCTCGACGCGGTCCGCGTCGGCCGGGCGCATGCGGTCTGGCATCACTTCTACAACTCGCCCTTCAATGTCGCGGCAGTGCAGGCTTTCGCGAGATGGCTGCATCCGGCACTCTTCGCCGATCTCGACCCCGACGGGTTGCTGCGCCGGCTGCACGAGCGCTTCCAGCCCTTCCCCCTCGACGGTGTCTACTGGACCTCATTGCCATGACCGACATGCCGACCACGCCCGTATCCCGCCCGGCCCTCGAAGAATGGAACCTGTCCGTCGTCGAGGCCTTCGACGTCGAGCCGCGGCTCCGGCGCGTCGTCTTCACCGCCGACACGCTCGACCAGCTCGACTATCGGCCGGGCCAGGCGCTCGTCCTGCGCATGCCGCTGCCGGAAGGCGGCACCGGCCGGCGCGACTACACCATCCGCTCCCTCGATCGCGAGGCGAAGCGGCTCGCCATCGATTTCGTGCTGCACGGCGCGACCCCGGCGCCGAATTGGGCGCGCGCCGCGCAAGCGGGTGACACCTTGCTCGCGCTCGGCCCGCGCGGCCGCAGCGTGATCGCGCCGGGCGCCGACTGGCACCTGTTCTGCGTCGACGAGACCGGCATGCCGGCCTTGCGCCATATGCTGGAGAGGGTCCCGGCCGGCACGATCGTCCATGCGCTGATCGAGAGCGCCTCATCCGAGGACGAAACCCAGATCGAGACCGCCGCGACCTTGACCAGAAGCTGGCTCGCGCGCGGCGGCATTCCCGCCGGACCGAACGCTCTGGTGCTGGAGGCACTGCGCGTGTTGACGCTTCCTGCCGGCAAAGGCCAGGCCTACCTGATGGGCGAGACCAGCAATGTCCGCTCCTGGCGGCATCATCTCGTGCAATCGGGGCTGCCGAAGACCGTGATCGCCTCCGAAGGCTATTGGCGCCCAGGCCGCATTGGCGGCCATGACCATGTCGACGATTGAGCTTGCGAAGTCGCTGTCTCGGGCTCGCCGTCGGACGCGCTGCGGGTGCGCATATGGAGCGTTTCCTGGCGATCTGAGCTGATCTCCGGATCAGGGTACGGCGCGGCGATGCGCATTTCGACCTCCGGCCTCACTCCTCCTCCTCAGCGCCGCTGCGGGGCGCCCTCGCCCCTTCCGAGAACACGCCGCGCAGGAAGCCCCGCGAGACGGCCTTGTCGGCATCCGCCAGCAGCACATGGAAGTCATGCAGCAGCGCCCGCAGCGCCTGGCGCTCGCTGCCATGCTCCTCAACAAGCTCGATCAACTCCCACTCGATCGCATCCCGATCATCATCGATCTCGGCCGGCTGCGCTGACATGATTTTCGTCCTCACTATGAGAACAAAATAGGAACATAAGCTGAAAGAGAGTCAAGCTGCCATGGTGCGCTTCAGCGCAGCAATGCGGAAGCGTTTGGAGGAAACCCGCGCGTTCCGTGCGACGCACGGCGAAACGGTTCCGGCGCTCATCGAAGCCGAAGACGACGACCGGAACGGTGGCAAGGTTGAGGCCTTTCAGGCCGCCATCGGCACGGCCAGTCGCGAGCGCACCGGGCTTGAGGTACCGCTTCGCCGGTTCTTCGCTTGGGCCTGCTGCGCCTAAGGGCGGTGTCTATGTCGCCCAGCCACATGTCGCGACCGACCTCAAGAGCGCCGGGATCGGCCCCTTCGAGACGATCGACGCACGGCTGCTGATCGAGCCCGAAGTGGCGGCGATCGCCGCGAGCAAGGTCACGGATGGCCTGCTCGCCGAACTCGCCGCCTGCATCGCCCAGATGCGCCAGGCGCACGCCCAAGGCCATGAGGCCGATGCCGGCGACCATCGATTCCATGTCGCGATCGCCTCGGCGACCGGCAATGGGATGCTCGTCGCTGTTTGCGATCAGCTCTGGCGCGCCCAATTGAACTCGCCGATCTGGGACGACATTCACCGGCGCATGCGCATGAACCGCTACTGGAAGGTCTGGCTGAACGACCATGAGCAGATCTTTGCAGCGATAAAACTCGGAAGCTCGATCCAGGCGCGGATCGAGATGATAAGGCATCTCGATAACGTCCGGCAGGCGCTGCTCGCCAACTCGGGGAGCCCGTCTCCTCAGGAGCGTCGACGAATGACCTCGTGAAGCGTCTGACTTGAAGTGCGCTTGGCGGGGACGTTGATGCCGCCTGCCAACGATGGTTCGAATATCTCGTTATGCGATCGTCAGTTCCGAACGCTCCTCAACGCGCGACGATCAGCTCGCACTTCGCGCGCGCGATAAGCCGTACCATCTCCTGGCTGGGCGCTCGATCCGTCACGATCGTGGTCATCTCCTCGAGATGAGCGAGCTTGCATGACGCGACGCGCGCGAATTTGGAGTGATCGGCGAGAAGGACACGGCGGCGGGCATTGGCGAGCATCGCCTTGGCCGTGACCACTTCTTCGTCACGGAATTCCAGCACCCAACCATCGGGGTCGATGCCGCCACAGCTGGTCATCATCACGTCGCAGCGATAGCGATCGGCGAAATCAGCGGCCGCAGGGCCGGCCAGGGCCTCGTTGTTCGTCAGCCAGGTGCCGCCCGTGACGAGAACCGAAATGGCGGCATTGCGGCCGAGGGTACGGGCCGCCGCGGTGCTGTTGGTGATGACCCGCAGTTTTCCGCCGACAGATCCGGCGATCGCTTCCGCCGCAGCCTCGATAGTGGTTCCCGGGGTCATGAAGAGCGAGGAATCGGGTGCGACGAGTTCAGCCGCAGCCCAGGCGATGCGCGCCTTCGCTTCCGCGTTCTCGACATGCCGGCGCGCATAGTCGGTGTTGGCGGTGCTCGATGAGACGCTCGCGCCGCCATGATGACGGCGCAGGAGCCCCTTTTCGGCGAGCTCCTGCAGATCGCGCCGGATCGTCTGCGGCGTCACTCCGAAGGCGATGGTGAGCTCTTCGATGCTCGCATAGCCGCGTCGCATCAGGAGGTCGAGAATCCGCTGGTGCCGGGTGTCAGCCTGCATGGTTCGTCATGATTCTCCAGCCGCGGAGCACATAGCAGCGACCCTGAAGGCATCGCGCAAGCCCTGGTACGCGAAATCGAATATACACTTGCGGAAAACAACAATACATGCCTTCATGAGTTCAATAACGAACATCGGCGCTCCCCAAGGCGCGCCGTAGGGAGGAGCCGATGACGAGGCTATTCGTCCACATCGCCGCTGCCGCGGCGGCGGTACATCCGCGCGAGGAGCGATCATGATCGCTCCCGATTTCTCGGTCGCCGGCCAGCACGTCCTGATCAGTGGCGGCACCGGCGGGATCGGCATGGCGTTCGCGCAGGCCTTCAAGGCGAGCGGCGCCAGGGTCATCCTCACGGACGTCAAACCGCCGGCGCAGGACGAGGGCTTCGACTTCCATCAGCTCGATGTTCGCGACAGCGAGGCGGTCCTGGCGCTGGCGAAGACGATCGACAGACTGGACGTCCTGATCCATTGCGCCGGCCGTCTGATCCGGCACGAGGAGTTCAAGCCCGAGGTCTTCGCCGACATCGTCGACATTCACCTCGTCGGCAATATGCGCCTCGCCGAGGCCTTCCGTCCGCATCTCAAGGCAAGCGAAGGCTGCCTCATCAACATCGCCTCGATGTTCTCCTATTTCGGGGCGCCCTATATTCCCGCCTATGCCTCCGCGAAGACCGGCATCGTCGGCCTGACGAAATCGCTGGCGGTCGCCTATGCGGAGGATCGCATCCGGGTGAACGCGATCGCCCCGGGCTGGATCAAGACCGAGATCAGCCGCCCGGGACAGGAAGATCCCGAATTCAACGCCAAGCTGATGCTGCGCCTGCCGACGAAGCGCTGGTCGGCGCCGGAGGAACTGGCCGGCACGGCCGTGTTCCTGGCCTCGCCGGCCGCCAAGCTCATCAACGGGGTCACCATCCCGGTCGACGGGGGGTACGTCGCGTCATGAGTGATCGCTGACATTCCCAAGCCGGGAGCGTCGGAACGACATCGGAAATCGCCTCGAAAACGAGGCTTGGAAGGGGAGAAGACGCATGAGGAAGCTCGGCTTCATCAGTGGCGCGTTCGTCGCCACGGCCCTCGCCACGGCACCGGCATCGGCGCAGGGCTTCGACTGGAAGTCCCAGTCCGGCCAGACCATCAACCTGATGTTCAACAACCACCCCTGGTCGCAGGCCATGCGCGAGATGGTCAAGGACTTCCAGGCCAAGACCGGGATCGACGCGCGCATCGAGATCTTCAACGAGGAGCAATATCGCGCGCGCCTGACCACGTTGATGCAGGGCAAATCGCCCGATGTCGACGTCTTCATGACCCTGACGAGCCGCGAGGGCGCGATCTTCAACCGGGCAGGCTGGTACGCCGACCTCGCCGCGATGATGAAGGACAAGGCGAAGACCACGCCCGACTACGACTACGAGGATTTCGGCGCCTCGATCCGGGCCGCCTCGACCTTCGGCGACAAGGTCGTGGCCGTCCCGATCAATCAGGAAGGCCCGCTCTTCTACTGGCGCAAGGACGTCTTCGAGAAGTGCAAGATCGCCGAGCCGAAAGTCCTCGAGGACATCATCCCGGCCGCCGCCGCGATCAAGGCTTGCGATGCCAGCATGACGCCGTGGACGGGGCGCGGCATCCGCAGCGTGACGCCCTATGCGATGGCGGGCTTCATCTTCAATGCAGGCGGCTCCTTCGCGACTCCGGACGGCAAGCCCGGCCTGTCGCAGCCCAACTCGGTCAAGGGGCTGGAGATGTACGCGACCCTGATGCGCGACTACGCGCCGCCCGGCGCGCTGAACCACACCTTCACCCAGATCACGCAGCTGATCGGTCAGGGCAAGGCCGCGATGACGCACGAGGCGAGCAACGAATTCGCCAATATCATGAAGTTCCCGGGCCGAGCCGACGATCTCGGCATCAAGGTGCTGCCGCCCGGCAAGGAGAGCGGCGTCTCCAAGCCGGTCGCCATCGGCTGGGGTATCACCGTCTCGGCCAACTCCCGCAAGCAGCAGGCCGCATGGCTGTTCGCGCAATGGGCGACGGGCCGTGATGTCCAGGCCAAGCTCGTCACGGCCGGCGTCGCGCCGCCCCGCGCCAGCGTGTTCAGCGGAGCCGATTTCGAAGCCTGGGTGAAGGAACAGCCGATCCGTAAGGCCTGGGCGGAGGCCCTGGTCGAGCTCGGCAAGACCGGCATCGGTGTCTACCAGTCCCCGACCGACGACGTGCCGAAGGCGCGCGACATCATTGGCGGCGCGATGCAGGAGATCGTGCAGGGCAAGGCGACCGCGCTCGAGGCCGCCAAGGCCGCCGACGCCGAGCTGGCGAAGCTCCAGTAGTCCGCGCGGACGGGAGGCTCGTCATGGCGACTGTAAATCTCAGGCGGAGCTATCGCTGGATGGCGATCCCGGCTCTCGCCTTCGCGGCCGCCATGATCGTCTATCCCTTCGGCTTTGCCGTCTGGCTCGCGCTCGCCGATGTGCAGCTAGGCCAAGAGCCGAAATACGCTGGCCTCGCCAACTTCAGAAAGATGTTCGCGGACGGCGAGTTCTGGAACGGGCTGCGCCTGACCTTCTTCCTCTATGTCGTCTCGCTCGGCGCGCAGCTCGTGCTCGGCACCTGGCTCGGACTGCTCCTGGCGCGCTCGCAATGGGCGCGTGGCATCGTGCGCCCGATCCTGATCTCGCCTTTCATGCTGCCCCCGGTCGTCGTCGGCATGATGGCCATCGTCATCCTCGATCCAAGCTTCGGCATCGCCAATTGGCTGCTGGAGAAGCTCGGCCTGCCACCGGGCCTGTGGCTGTCCGATCCCGCGACCGTGATGTGGACCGTGGCCGGGCTCGACACCTGGCAGTGGGCGCCATTCGTCGCCCTCATCGTAATGGGCGGCTACCTTGCCCTGCCGACCGACGTCTACGACGCTGCCGAGATCGACGGCGCGACCAGCTGGCAGCAGCTGCGCTACATCACATTGCCGCTGCTCGCTCCGACCCTGATCACCGCAGCCGTGCTGCGCAGCGTCGACATCCTGCGCTTCTTCGACATCATCTACCTGACGACCCAGGGCGGCCCCGGCACGTCGAGCACCACGCTCAACATCCTGGCCTATCGGCGCGGCTTCGAGTTCTTCGAGCTCGGCTATGCCAGCGCCGTGATGGTGACGCTCGCCACCATCGTGTTCGGCACCGTTCTCGTCTTCGCCCGGCTTCGGAGGGCGGTCGCATGGTGAGACCAAAGCTCCGCCGGACGCTCGATGCGATCCAGCTCGGCGTCGTGCTCGTCATCCTCGGCGTGCCGATCGCCTGGACGTTCCTGTCGGCCTTCAAGCCGAGCATCGATGTCGCGGCCATCCCGCCGAAGCTCTTCTTCACGCCGACTCTCGACAACTTCGTCGAGCTGTTCTCCCGCAACGACTTCCTCAAGAACACGATCAACAGCTTCATCGTCGCGACTGGTTCGACCCTGCTCGGCCTCACGCTCGGCATCCCCGCCGCCTTCGCCATGGCCTGGCACCGCTGGCAATGGCCGGCGACCGCGACGCTCTTCGCCCGCATGGCGCCGGGCACGCTGTTTCTCCTGCCCTGGCTCATCATGTTTCGGGAGGTGAATCTCGTCGGCGGCTACACCGCGATGATCCTGACCCATGCGGTCATCACCATGCCGATCGTGATCTGGGTGCTGCTGCCCTATTTCGAGAGCGTGCCGCGCGAACTCGTCGAGAGCGCCGAGATGGACGGCGCCCGGCAGGACCAGGTGCTCCGGATGGTCGTGCTGCCCGTCACCATGGGCGGAGTCGTCGTCGCCAGCATCCTGTCTTTCGTATTCTCCTGGAATTACTTCCTCTTCGCGCTGGTCCTCTCGGGCATCGAGACCAAGACGGCGATCGTCGCGAGCTTCAACTTCATCGGCGAGGGGGTGACCAATTGGGGGGCGCTCATGGCAGCGGCCGTGGTCATCGCGCTGCCGCCTCTCGTCCTGACCATGATCATTCAGAAGCGGCTGGTCGGTGGCCTCGCCGCAGGAGCCGTCAAGGGATGAAAGCTGCAAAATTCCACGGCGAAGGCCGGATCACGATCGAGGAATTCCCGGAGCCGGTGCCGGCCGCCGGCGAGGTCACGGTGCGGGTCACCGCCTGTGCGCTCTGCGGCAGCGATTTCCGGCCCTGGAAGCTCGGCTGGCCGACCATTTCGGGTCATGAGATTGCGGGTGTGATCGATCAGCCCGGCCATGAGCGGCATGGTGAGCGCGTCGTCGCCTACATCCCGGTCTTCTGCGGGACCTGCGAGGATTGCCAAGAGGGCAATACGCATCTGTGCAGCGGCGAGGAAACCCGCAAGCTCATCGGCTGGCAGCGCGATGGCGGCTATGCGCAAAGGCTCGCCGCGCCGGAGCGCTGCCTGCTGACCGTGCCCGATGACATCTCCGACAAGCTCGCCCCGCTGCTCCTCGACACGATCGGGACCACGGCTCACGGCATCCGCATGGCGCGCCGCGTGGTACCGTCCGGCAGGGCACTGGTGCTCGGCGCCGGGCCGATCGGGCTCGGTGCGATCATCGCGCTGGAGCTGATGGGATACGGACCGATCGACGTGATCGATCCGGTCGACTATCGCGCCGAGGTCGCCGAGAGCTTCGGCGCTCGCCGCACGACGCCGGAGGCGGCGGAGAAGGGCCGCTATCCGATCGTCGTCGAGGCGACCGGCAAGGACGCCGCCCGACAGGTGACGCTGGAAGCGGTCGGCTCGAACGGCGCCATCTGCCAGATCGGCGAGAGCGCCGCCTGGGCGATCACCGAGACCCGCACCATCCGGCTCAAGGATTTCTTCCTGATCCGCTCCTTCTATTTTCCGATCGGCGACTATGCCGAGAACCTCGAACTGCTACGGGCCGGCAAGGCGAAATATGAGCGCCTCGTCGACGGCAGCTGCGACCTCGACGGCCTGTCCGATCTGTTCCAGGCCTTTTCGCGCGGCGAGAAGCTGAAGCCGGCCCTGGTGCCGGCATGAGGCCGTGATGAGAGGCGTCGTCTGCGTCGGCAATGGCGTGCTCGATCAGGTCTTCGAAGTCGACCAGCTGCCGAAGGGCGGCATCAAGGCCACGGCGCGCGGCTTCCGCGAGAGCGGTGGCGGGCCGGCCGCGACGGCGGCGCTCGCCATTGCGCGCCTCGGCGGCAGGGTCTCGTGGTGGGGGCGTGTGGGTGACGACAGCGCTGGTCGCTTCCTGCTCGCATTCCTTGAGGATGGCGGCGTCGACCTCTCCAAGGTCGCGCTGCTGCCGGATGCACGCACCACCCGGGCCATGGTGATCGTGGATGCCGCCGGCGAGCGCTGCATCCTGGTCGACCGGACGCTGCCTAACGATCCCTCGGTGCTGCCGGAGGACATGCTCGCCGACGATCCGGTCGTGCTGGTGGACAGCCGCTGGCCCGAGGCCTCGGAGATCGCGCTCGAACGGGCGCGAGCACGCGGCTTGCCGCGCGTTCTCGATGCCGATGGCGGCTCGGTCGAGATGCTGGAGCACCTCGCCTCCCGCGCCGACCACATCGTGTTCTCGCAGGAGGGGCTGCGCGACCTCGCCGGCGATGGCGAGCCGAAGGCGCAGCTCGCACGCGTGGCCGAGCGTTTTGGCGGGGTCGTCGCGGTGACCTGCGGCAGCGCCGGCAGCTTCTGGCGGATCGATGGCGAGACCGCCCATGTGCCGGCCTTTCCCGTCGCGGTGCGCGACACGACCGGCTGCGGAGATGTCTTTCACGGCGCCTATGCGCTCGGCCTGGCGGAAGGCAAGGCGCCATTGGAAGCGGCGCGCCTCGCCGCCGCGACCGCAGCGAAGAAGGCCGCCAACGGGATGGGATGGAGCGGAATGCCCGACCGGGACTCGGTCGATCGGCTGATGATGCGTTCACAGGAGATGCAACGATGAAGATGTCACCCGGCAAGCTCTGGCGTTCGCGCCGCCTCGCGGACAAGGACGGGTTCTGGAAGATGGTCGCGATCGACCAGCGCACGCCGCTCTTCGTGCCGATCGCAGAGAAGCGTGGCACCAAGGAGCCGCCGCGCGAGGATGTGGTCGAGGTCAAGCGCCTGATCACCAAGCACCTCTCGCCCAAGGCCTCGGCGCTCCTGATCGACCCGCTCTACGGCTACACCAACTGCATCAACGAGCTGCCGGCCGATACCGGCCTGATCATCTCCTACGAGCACTCGATCACCGAGAACACCAGCAAGGGCCGCAAGTCGCATCCGATCCCCGATTGGTCGGTCGCCAAGACGCGCGCCGTCGGCGGCGATGCCTGCAAGGTGCTGGCCTGGTATCGCCCCGACGCCGACCCCGAGATCATCGCGCATCAGCAGGCCTTCGTGCAGAAGGCGGGTGAGGAATGCGCGGCGAACGACATGGTGATGCTGCTCGAATTGCTCGTCTATCCGCTTCCGGGAGAAGATCCGAAGGTGCTGGAGGCGAAGCGCGAAGAGCTGGTGCTGGCCTCACTCGAGCCCTTCTGCGATCCCAAATACAAGATCGACATCTTCAAGGTCGAGCCGCCCGGTATCGTGCATAATGTGCCCGATCCCGAGAGCAAGGACGCCGCTTCGCTGCAGGCCGCCTACGACAAGATGGGCAAGATGCTGCCGCGGCCCTGGGTCATGCTTTCGGCCGGCGCCTCGGCGGCGGATTTCGAGCGCTCGATGAACTTCGCCTATCGGGCCGGCGCTTCGGGCTACCTTGCTGGCCGCGCGGTCTGGCAGGACGCGTTCGCGCATTTTCCCGACTACAAGGCGATGGAGAAAGGGCTTGCCGAGAAGAGCCTGGTCATCCTCGACCGCCTGAATGACCTGACGGAGAAGAAGGGAACGCCCTGGCATAGGCATCCAGCCTTTGGCGGCAAAATGCCGGCACCGGATGTGCAGGATGCCTTCCCGAAAGGCTATGCGGCCTGAAGATCATCGATCGGGGCGTCGTGCTCAGCAGAAGTCGAAATCGACGCCCTCGTCGGCCTGGAGGACGTGCTCGTTATAGAGCCGGTCATAGCCGCGGCGCGCCTTCGCAGGCGGTTGCGGCAAGTCGGCCCGGCGCGCTTCTAGCTCAGACTCACTGACCAGCAGGTCGAGCCGGCGCTCGGCGACGCTGAGCCTGATGCGGTCGCCATTGCGGACCAGAGCAAGTGGGCCGCCGATCGCGGCCTCCGGCGCGACATGCAGCACGATCGCGCCATAGGCGGTGCCGGACATGCGCGCGTCGGAGATACGAACCATGTCCTTGACGCCCTTGGCCGCGAGCTTGCGCGGGATCGGCAGATAGCCGGCTTCCGGCATGGCGGCGGCGCTCTTGGGACCTGCATTCTGCAGGACGAGGACATCGTCCGGACCGACATCGAGATCGGGATCGTCGATGCGGGCCGAGAGGTCTTCGAGCGAGGAGAACACCACCGCCCTGCCCTCGTGCTCAAGCAGTCGCTTCTCGGCGGCGGCGCGCTTGACGATGGCGCCGCGCGGCGCGAGCGAGCCGAACACGGCGACAAGGCCGCCATCGGGGTCGACTGGCTCCGCCCGCGAACGAATGATCGCGCGGTCGACCTGGTCGGCGAGCGGCGCGTCGATCAGCTCGCGCAGGCTTTGCCCGGTCACGCTGAGGCAGTCGAGATGGAGGAGGTCACGCAATTCGCGCAGCACCGCCGGGACGCCGCCGGCAGCGAAAAAGTCCTCCATATAGTTGTTGCCGACCGGCTTCAGGTTCACCAGCACCGGCGTCTCGTCGGAGAGTCGGTTGAGGCGATTGAGGTCGACCTTGATGCCAGCGCGGCGGGCGATCGCGGTGAGGTGGACCACCGCATTGGTCGAGCCGGAGATGGCGAGAAGCACGCGCCAGGCGTTCTCGATCGCCTGCTCGGTGACGATCTGGCGTGGCAGCAGGGCTTGCGTGCCGATCAGGGCGACGGCGCGCTTGCCGCTCTCCTCAGCGTTGCGCAGCCGATCGGCATGGACAGCCGGGATCGCGGCCGAGCGTGGCAGCGACAGCCCAAGCGTCTCGGCGATGCAGGCCATGGTCGAGGCGGTGCCCATCACGGCGCAGGTGCCGGCCGTGGTGGCGAGCCGGCCTTCGACCACGTCGATTTCGGCCTGGTCGATCTCGCCGGCGCGGAAGCGGGCCCAGAAGCGGCGGCAATCGGTGCAGGCGCCAAGCCGCTCGCCCTTATGGCGGCCGGTCGACATCGGCCCGGCGACGAGCTGGACGGTCGGGACATTGGCCGACAGCGCCGCCATCAATTGCGCCGGCACGGTCTTGTCGCAGCCCCCCATCAGCACGACGGCGTCGATCGGCTGGGCCCGGATCATCTCCTCCGTGCCCATCGCCATCAGGTTGCGGAACTTCAGGCTGGTCGGGTTGAGGAAGACCTCGCCGAGCGAGATGGTCGGAAACTCGACGGGCAGGCCGCCGGCCATCAGCACGCCGCGCTTCACCGCCTCCAGCAGTTCAGGGAAGTGACGGTGGCAGTTGTTGAAGCCGCTATAGGTGTTGGCGATGCCCACGATCGGCCGCGCCAGCGCCTCGTCGGAATAGCCCATGGAGCGGGCGAAGGAGCGACGCAGATAAGCGGCGAAGTCGGGGTCGCCGTAATTGGTCAGCCCGCCGGCGATGCCGCGCCCTTTCGATTCGTTGTCACTCATGCGGCCCCCCGACAGGCTCTTATGACATCCCGGCATCGGCTTTCAGGCCGGCGCGCTGTGGACGAATTTGGTGTTGAGGTATTCGCGCACGCCCCAAGCCCAATGTACAGATCATTGTCAACAATAAAGTCGACAATCTTGTGACGCAGGATTGATTGCAGTTCGCGCAATGGTAGAGTCGCTTCCCGCTCAGCGAGGCGGCTGCCTCAACCGGCAGAGGGACGGTCGAGGCGGGGAACATGGCTGTGGCAAAGGCCGAGACGGTCATAGAAGCCGAACCGCGGACGATCGCGAACCGGCTCGAGGAGGATATCGCGCTCGGCCGCATCTTGCCGCGTGAGCGCCTCATCGAGGAGGAGTTGGCGCTTCGATTCGGTGTGAACCGTCATGTGATCCGACAAGCTCTGATGGATCTTGAGACCATTGGTTTGGTGACCCGTCAGAAGAACAAGGGCGCCATGGTGCGCGACCTGACGCCGGAGGACGTGATCAACATCTATGCCGTGCGCGAGCTCCTCGAGCGCAAGGCAGCCGAGTTGATTCCGCTTCCGACGCCGCCTGAAGTCGTCGCCCGGCTCAAGGATATCCAGCAGCGGCACAGCCAGGCGGCCGATGCGGGCGAGTTCGCCAATGTCTTCAGGCTGAACCTGCTCTTTCACAAGACTTTCTTCGCGGCCTGCGGCAACCCGCATCTCGCCGACGCGATCCAGCACTTCGCCCTCAAGGCACATATTGCCCGCTCGTTGACGGTGGGCGATCCGAAACTGCTCAAACGTGCGATCGAGGAGCATGCCGAGATGGTGCGCTATCTCGAACGTGGCGATCGAACCAATCTGGTTCGGCTGGCCGTCGAGCACATCATCCCGTCGCGCGATGCCTACCTCGAAACCTATCGTCGACGCTTCGGCAAAGCGGCATCGGCCTCAGGCTAACGGTTGTCGCATTCGGCGCTCGGTTGGAACCGCAACATGCGGCCAAGCGCATCAGAGCCGGTTTGCGTCGGAAACCCGTTTCGCACGCCCGAGCTGGGAAACTCCGCTTCCAGGCGCCAACCTAATGTCGGTCATTGGCGCGTAAAGTGCGGAAAGGCAAAGGATGGCATGCCTCGAACTTGCGCCGAGGCATGCGACATTGCTCTACGGTTGCGAAGTCAGGCCCGCCTCAGCGGAACAGGGCGAGCGACTTCGACAAGGTGATCCAGACGCCCCAAGCGATCGGGATGGCGACGACGGCCCAGGCCAGCCACGGAGCCGAGCCTCGGTATCCTCCACGCCAGATACAGTACATCGCCGGGTGAACAGCGCCGCTCGCCAATGCAACCGACACCTCGGGCGATCGAGGCCGCAATGTCGAGTGCCAACCAGGACTTGCCGACCTTCGGTGTCAAACGGCACGCAAAGTTGCCCCCCGATCGGGGCCCAATGTTGACCCCTTGAGGATGTCGCGCGGCGAGGAGGCGGCGCGGCGAAGCTGGTCTGGATTGCGCAGCCGCGCCGGCTCCGGATCGTTGGGGCGCAGAGAGCTCAGAACCTGTTCTTAAAGCGCCAGCTTTCGTTGCCGGTTTCGACGATGTCGCAGTGATGGGTCAGCCGGTCGAGGAGGGCGGTGGCCATCTTGGCGTCGCCGAAGACGGAGGGCCACTCGCCGAAGGCGAGGTTCGTTGTGACGATGACGGAGCTCTGCTCGTAGAGCCGGCTGACCAGGTGGAAGAGCAGTTGCCCGCCGGACTGGGCGAAGGGCAGATAGCCGAGTTCGTCGAGGACGATGAAGTCCATGCGGGCGAGATAATCGGCCATGCGCCCCTGGCGGCCGGCGCGGGCTTCGGCCTCGAGCTTGTTGACGAGATCGACGACGTTGAAGAAGCGGCCGCGAGCGCTGGCGCGGATGCAGGCCCGGGCGACCGCGATGGCAAGATGGGTCTTGCCGGTCCCGGTGCCACCGACGAGGACGACGTTGCGCTGATGGGCCAGGAAGTTGCCGCCGGCGAGATCGTGGACCAGCGCCTCGTTGATCGGCCTGCCGTCGAAGGCGAAGTCGGAGATGTCCTGGCGACAGATGTGTCACACCTCGGTGTCACAATGGCCGGAATTGACCCCCAGCCAGGGACACATCAGTAGCAATATCAGGGACTTAAGTACCGTAGCCACATGAATGGCTGGGGGACTAGGATCCCCAGCCAGTTTCACGGCACCAACTTTATCAAGCGGTTACGTCTGCCCGATGAACTTATCAGGTGGGTTTTGTAGCAAACGAATGTAGCAAACCTGGCAGGATCAGCGAGCCCCCTCCCCGCGATACTTGCGGCAATCGGCGAGCATGGCGTCGGTTGTGAAGGAGCCTGTCAGAGTCCCGGTTTCGGACATCGTCTCGCGCATGAGCTGGTCGAACTCTGGATTGGTGCGGTAGGTCACGGTGGTTGCCGGCTCGCCGAGGGTGAGTTGGATCGTGGTCGCCTTGAGGACCTTGTCGAGGTCGTCCCAGGTCGCAGGGGTGCGATCGAAGAACAGCTCGGTTTGAAGGGTGTGGCCTGGCAGCGTGAAGGCGCTTTGGGCATCGACCGTAAAGCGCCCGTCGATGCTGACCTCGCGTTCGACTGGCTTATAGACCGCGCCCATCGCGATCATGTCGCGCAGGAAGATATTGAGATAGGCGAACCTGCCTCGCTCCTTCCGGCAGATGAAGCTCATCTGATGGAGGAACGTGGTCCCGGCCCTGTCGACCGAGTAGCGGGCGTAGATCTTGCGGTCCTTGGCAGCCAGAGTCTTGGTGGTCACCCAGAAGGTCGTGATCGTGGCCGCGAACTCCCTCTGTGGCGGCACAGTCTGAGCCTGGGCCGCGCTCGGGCTACTACCAAGACAGGCAAGAGCAACGCCGACCATCGCGGATCGAATGAAAGCGGTTTGGAACGACCATCGCATCAGGAGCTCACTTCATGTTCTTGAAGGCGAAGGCGAGGAAGGCGCCGACCTGATCGCCGCTGCGCGCGTCGCCGGCGAACTCGCCTTCAACGAATACCAGCCGCTTCTGCTCGGGATCATGCTCGACATAGAACAGCCAGGGCTGCTTGTTCGGCGCCCGGCAGCTCAGCGTCGAGGGTCCGGAGCGCGGGCCGCCGGCATTGTCGAAGGTGCAGGACCAGCTCTGCATCTTGGCGAACTCGTAGAAGATCCGGAACGGGCCGAGATCGCGCTGCGCGCCCTGGACAGTGGCTTCCATGGTCGTGCTCGGCGGAAAGTCCATCGGCTTCCATTTGATCCGTGGCGCTTGGGCGACGGCGGCGGTGGCCGCAAGGCAAGCGGTGAGAATGAGCGGGATGCGCATGGCAAGTTCCTGGAAATTTGTGGGAGGCGCGGCGATCGGCGCGGATCACTGGAACAGGATGGAGAAGACGTTATCCTGGTCTAGGCCCTGCCAGGCCTTGCTCGACACATGCGTCGTCTCGAAGCCATCGCCATCGACGTTGATCGTCCACTGGACCGTGACCGGCGTTCCGACCGGCCAGTGCGATTGATCGGCCCATTCGCCAATCGCCTCGTTCAGGAAGCTGGGCGTGTGCTCACCGCAGGCCGGCACCATGGCCGAGTTCACGCCGTCGAGGTTCGCGCGCTCGATGCCGGAACAGCCCCATTTCTGCTGAAGCTTCTGCAAGATCGGCTTACCGTTCAGGTCCCGATGGGCGATCTGGAAGAGGTTGAGCAGGTAGTTGAGTTCGAGCGCGTCAGCTTCAGCCTTCGAACGGCCAGCCTTGCGCATCTTCTCGCTGCTATCGGCCAACAGCGTGACAGCGTTCTGATGCAGTGCCGCGTTGATCTTGCCGGTAAACTCGACGACCTTCTGCCCCTTCGGCGTGGTAAAGCCGCGCCACTGGCCATCGTCGAAGTTGCCGGCAAACGCCTTGCCGACCGTGGTGCTGGGATAGGCGGTCATGTGGCCATCGCGGACCAACGCGACGGGATCGCCCCAGCCGATCATATTGAAAAGCGGAATGACTACCGTGGCGATGACCAAGGCGAACGCCGTGATCGGAGCGACCAGGTTGACCCCGCCGGATTCTCTCGCCTTTGCGAGCGCCGCGGCTTGATTGGGGTCCTGGCGCAACTTGTCCCAGCGCCTATGGACGGCATCAAGGTACCAGCCGTTACCGTACAGCGCGGTCATGATGGCCATGGCGAACGTGGCGAATAGGATCGCCCGCGCCAATGATGTCGGGACGCTATCCGGCAGCAGCACATAGGCGAGCTGGACGGCGAGCATGATGCCGCCGAGCACGTAGAGCTTGCGGTAGAGCAGCCAGCCATAGGGCAGGAACAGAGATGGCCGAACTCGCCTTTTGTCCTTCTGAGAATATGTAGAGAAGCACACGCGCGCTCGATTGCTATCGCGCAGCCTGCGCTCGGTCGTCGGCGCTCCTCCGGTATCGCGATCGCACAACCCCTTCGCAATTCCCTCGGCCTCCCTTCTGGCGTTCCTCATTGCAGGACACAGTTTCGCGCCCGGCGTGGCTACCGAGACGCCCGATGGACCGGCAGATATGCGCCGTGAGCCGGGTGCAGCAGCGCTGCGTACGTGCTCACGCTACCGCTGATCTCAGTAGAAGGATTGGAAATGACCTTTCGCAACGGCCTGAACTCGCTTCTTCGTCCGGAAGACTCGGTCCTCGTGCTGATCGATCATCAGCCCTACCAGCTCGCAAACCTGAACAGCCACGATCCTCATGCTGTGGTGAATCTCACGACCGCGCTGGCGAAGCTGGCCAAAGCCTTCGATGTTCCCACGATTCTCACCAGCGTGATCGCGGCCCGCGGCGGGCTTCTCTTCAAGCAGATCACCGACGTGTTCCCGGGCCAGGAAGTGATCGACCGGACCTGGGTCAACACCTGGCAGGATGAGAAGGTGGTGGACGCGGTCAAGGCGACCGGCCGCAAGCAACTCATCATCGCGGGCCTGTGGACCGAAGTCTGCGTCGCGATGCCCGTTATCCAGGCGGCCGGCGAAGGCTGGGATGTGACCGTGATCACCGACGCCTCTGGCGGCATCTCGAAGGAATCCCACGAAGTCGCGGTCCAGCGCATGATCGCGGCCGGCGCGAACCCGATGACCGTGATGGCGCTCGCCGGCGAATGGCAGCGCGACTGGGCGCGCACAGAGCATGTCGAGGCGCTGACGCAGATCCTGATCGATCACTTCGGCGGCAGCGGCATCGCGTATCTTTGGGAGCAGCAGTTGCTCAACACGCCGGTGCCGAAGGCGGCCGGCTGATCGCCTTGGGATGACGAGATCCCGCGCGATGCATTCTGCTGGAACCGAATGCCTGTCGGGATCCGTCATCCTATTTCGATGCTCGGCCGGAAGTGGGCATGCCCGGCATCGATCGCGTCGCTCCTGCGGTAGCGTCCGGCGACTGCCGGTGCGGTCGATCCGCGGCCTTACCGTCGCGATTGTCCTCGTTGCTGCACAGCTCGAGGCACGGGCACAGGTCGGGACCGATATCGGCCGCGCGCCGACCTTGACGATCGAGCGTTACCCCGAAAGCTGGTCCTATCTCGCAGACCCGGCGCAGCGTACGGGGCGGTGGACGGAGCCGTTCAAGTACATCCCCTTGAGCGCGGATGGATCGACCTATCTCACAACAGGTCTCGAGGTCCGATCGCGCTACGAAGGCTATGCCAATGTCCGGTGGGGCGCGGCGCCGGACGATGGCTATGTCTGGCATCGCTTGATGCCCTATGCCGATTTCCATGTGGGAAAGCTGCGCCTGTTCGCTCAACCCATCATCTCCGGGATCTCGGGCGTCCGCCGCGCCACGAGGCCTGTCGATACGACTGGCGCGGATATGCTGCAGGCCTTCGTCGAGGTGGAGACGGATGTCGCGCAGGCGATCTCGCTGCGGATGTCTGCAGGTCGCAAGCTGATCTCGCTTGGCGCGGGACGCTTCATCGACACACGCTACGGTCCCAATACTCCTCAGGCCTTCGACGGCTTCGACATGTCTCTGACGGGCAAGGCCTGGCAGGTTAAGGCGCTCTATTCTCGCCCGGTCGACAACAGGCTTGACGATTTCGACGACCGGACATCGACCCAGAAGTCACTCTGGGGCGTCTATGCGACCCAATGGCTGGGCGAAACTCAGACGAACGGCTTCGACGTCTATTATCTCGGGCTGCGGGACCGGAATGCGGTCTACGACCAAGGGGCCGGTAGAGAGCTGGTCCACACTATCGGCGCCCGGGTTTTTGGAGACATCGGCTCTTCATACTGGAATCTCGAGGGCGCCGTTCAACACGGGACGTTCGCAGGCCACCGGCGGGCGGCCTGGGGGATCGGTGGCGAGATTGGCCATCGCTTCTCACAAGCACCGCTGCAGCCCGACCTCAGGCTTTCCGCGGACGTGATCTCGGGCGACGATGACCCGGACGATCCGGAATTGGGAACGCTCAATCCCCTTTTTCCGAGGGGCAAGTACTTCGTGTCTCAATCGCCGATCGGGCCGCGCAACCTGATCCATGTCCGGCCTTCCATCACGATCCATCCGCGCAAGGATGTCGAGCTGTCGCTTTCGGGTTCGGCCTATTGGCGACAGAGCACCGGCGACGGCATCTATGCGATCTCTGGCGCCCTTGTCCGCAGCGGCAAAGACAGCGATGCACGCTTCATCGGAACGCAGGCCGAGATCGCCATAGCCTGGCAGGCAACGCCGGAACTGAATCTCGCGGCCTCGGTCGGCGTCTTCGACCCGGGAACATTCATTCGAGAAACGGGCCCAGCGCAGATCATCAAGCTGGTCGGCGTCATGGCAAACTATCGATTCTGACGATGCAAGCGTCGGCCCCTGACAACCCCGTACTTCAGCAAACGAAGGCTGCTCGTCTGCCGAAGCGGTTGCGCGGATCGCAGCTCTTCTCCCGCGCCACCCCACGAATTCGCAAGGACACTTGATGCAGATTGGTATCGACAGCTTCGCCGCCATCCTCCCGGATCCGGCGACGGGCAAGCTTCCCTCGCCAACTGAGCGAATGGCCGATCTGCTTGACGAGGTCGAGGTCGCCGACCGGGCCGGGCTCGATGTCTTCGGCATCGGTGAGCACCATCGCGCCGAGTTCCTCGATTCCGCGCCGGCGATCATCCTCGCCGCCGCCGCGGCACGCACCAGCCGGATCCGGTTAACGAGCGCCGTGACGGTACTGAGCGCTGCCGACCCGGTCAGGATCTTCCAGGAATTCGCGACGCTGGACCTGGTTGCCAAGGGGCGGGCGGAGATGGTTGTCGGCCGTGGCTCGTTCGGCGAGGCCTATCCGCTGTTCGGCGCCGACCCGCGGGACTATGACGAGCTCTTCGCCGAGAAGCTCGCTCTGCTCCTGAAGCTCAACGAGACGGCTCATCCGATCTGGAAGGGTCGTTTCCGCGCGGCGCTGGAGGGACAGGGCGTCTATCCGCGTCCCCATCAGCCGCGCCTGCCGCTCTGGATCGGCGTCGGCGGCACGCCGCAATCCTTCGCTCGCGCCGGCACGCTCGGGCTGCCGCTGATGGTGGCGATCATCGGCGGGACGTTCGAGCGCTTCCGGCCGCTCGTCGATCTCTATCGCCAGGCCGGCCTGAGCGCCGGGCATAGCCCCGAAACGCTCAAGGTGGGGGTCCACGCAATGGGCTTCGTCGGCGCGACCGACACGGCGGCCAGGGATGCGTTCTTCCCGGGCTGGGCGCATCTGACCGGGAGGATCGGCCGCGAGCGCGGCTGGCCGCCGCCGTCGCGGGATCAGTTCGACGCCATGGCCAGCCCGGAAGGCGCGTTCCTGATCGGCGACCCAAAGACGGTCGCGGCCAAGATGCTCCATACCAGCGAAGTGCTCGGCGGCGTCTCGCGCATCACCTTCCAGATGAGCACCGCCTCGCTCGAAACGGCGGCGATGAAGCGTTCGATCGAGCTCCTGGGCACCGAGGTCGCGCCAATCGTCCGGGCGGCCACGCGCGAAACCGAGAAGGCGACCTGATGGCCGAAGCGGGCTTGGGGCAGACGATCGCTCCCGCGGTCGTCCTGATGGGAGCGGCCGTGGTTGCCGTGCCGCTCTTCCGGAGGCTCGGCCTCGGATCGGTCCTCGGTTACTTCGCGGCCGGCGTGCTGGTCGGGCCATCGGTGCTCGGGCTGTTCACCGATGCTCAGTCCATTCTGCATTTCTCGGAGCTCGGCGTGGTGATGTTCCTGTTCGTGATCGGACTGGAACTGCGCCCGCCCAAGCTCTGGGCCATGCGCGGCCAGATCTTTGGTCTCGGCCTTGCCCAGGTCTTTGTCGCGATCGCGGCGCTGGCGCTGACGGGCGCGGTGGCGTTCGGCTTTTCCGCTGCGGTGGCCTTCATCGCAGGGGCCGGCTTCGTCCTGTCCTCGACCGCCGTCATCATGTCCGTGCTGCAGGACCGTGGCGAGTTGTCGAGTGCGGAAGGGCAAAAGTCGGTCGCGATCCTGCTGTTCGAGGATCTGATGATCGTGCCGCTGCTGGCGGTGGTCGCCTTGCTGTCGCCTCTCTCGGATGGCCGGACGGGATGGATCGGCATTGTTGTGGCGGTCGCTGCGCTGTCGGCGTTGCTGGCAGTGTCGCGCTGGGCTCTGAACCCGTTCTTCGCCCTGCTGGCCCGGGCGCGTACACGCGAAGTCCTGACGGCGGGCGCGCTGCTGGTGGTCCTCGGTGCAGCAATGTTGATGGAGGTTGCCGGGCTGTCGATGGCGATGGGCGCTTTTCTCGCCGGGGTGATGCTGTCGAGTTCGAGCTACCGGCACCAGATCGAGACCGACATCGAGCCGTTTCGCGGCCTGCTGATGGGGCTGTTCTTCCTGGCCGTCGGCATGTCGCTCGATCTCGCCGTCGTCGCAGGCGAATGGCGGCTGCTGCTGTCTATGCTGCTCGCCTTCACCGTCGCGAAGGGGGTCGTGGTCTATGCCGTCGCCCGCCTGTTCGGCGGCTCCAATCACCAGGCTCTGCACCGCACCTCGATGTTCCTGCAGGGCGGCGAGTTCGCCTTCGTGCTCTACGCTGCGGCGACGACGGGGGGCGTGATCGATGCGCGGGAGAACGCGCTGTTCTCCACCGTCGTGATCCTGTCCATGGCGCTGACCCCCCTGTTGATGATTGCGGCCGACAAGCTGCTGAGGACCGAAGCGTCGATGGTCGGCGTCGATGCCGCCCGCGATCTGAAGGGGCGGATACTCCTCATCGGCTTCGGCCGCTTCGGCCAGATCGCATCGCAGACGCTACTGTCCAAGGGCGTCGAGCTTGCTGTCATCGACAAGGAGCCCGACCGGATCCGCGATGCGGCTCGATACGGCTTCAAGGTCTATTTCGGTGATGGCGGCCGGCTCGACGTCCTGCGCCACTCCGGCGCGGGGGTGGCCGACGCGATCATGATCTGCATCGACGATCCTAAGGCGGCGCTGCAGATCGTGGAGCTGGCACAGCACGAGTTTCCGCAGGCCAGGCTGCTGGTGCGCAGCTATGACCGTGGCCATGCGGTCGAACTCATCCGTGCAGGCGTCGACTATCAGGTCCGCGAGACGGTGGAATCCGCCTACCTCATGGGAGCGGAAGGCCTACGCGCTCTGGGCTTTGCCGGGGTCGAAGTCGACGAAACCGTCGCGGATACGCGCCGCCGCGATGCCGAGCGACTGGCCGAGCAGGTCCAGGGCGATGCCATGTCAGGAAGCGACAGGCTCCACATCCAGCCCGTACCGGAACCTCTCGGCGCAGCGGTGCGCCGAGACGGTTCTTACAACTGACGAGCGGCGAAACATTCCGACGGCTGATGGGCGTCGGACCGTTTCGTGGCGATGCCGCGGACAGACCGAGCAAGGGTGAACGGAAGATCCATGCCAACGCTTTATTATGCACTCGGTGCCTGCTCGCTGGCGCCTCACATCGCACTCGAATGGACCGGCCGGCCCTTCAAGGCCGTCATGGTGCAGTATGGCTCCGAGGAACTGCTTGCCGTGAACCCCGCCGGCGCCGTGCCGACCTTCCGCGAGGATGACGGCTGGCTGTTGACCCAGGCCGGCGCAGTTCTGGATTATCTGGCGCACAAGCATCCCGAAGCTGAGCTTGCCGGCGGCGACGGGCTGCGCGCCAAGGCGGAGGCGCATCGTTGGTCCGCCTTCTTCACCTCGGACTTTCACGTGGCCTTCTGGCCGATCTTCATGCCGTTTCGCTATACGACGAACACTAGCGACGGCGCGCTGGACGCCGTGAAGAAGGCCGGACAGGCACTGGTGGCGAAACAATTCGCCATCCTCGAGCGGCATCTCGACGGACGCGAGCACATTCTCGGCGGCGGATGCTCGATCATCGATGCCTATGCGCTTCCAATGATGCGCTGGGCAATCAAGCTGCTACCCAGACAGCTGGCGGAATACCCCAACGTCCAGACGCTGCACGACAGGATCGCGGCCGATCCCACGGTGCAGCGAGTGCTTGCGCGCGAAAGGGCTGCCGCGGACGAAAAGCCAAAAGCCTGACGATAGGAGGCTCACAGTGCTCCGGAGGCACCTTGAGGCGGGTTGGGGAGAGCGACGACGATGAGGAGCGAGCGACGATCCGTGCGATACATGGCGGTCGCGATGATCGTGCCGCTGGCGCTTACCTTGAGCGCCTGCGCCTCGCGACCCGGCTCATCCGTCCTCACTCCGGTGGCCGGCGTGGAGGGGGCGAAACAGGTCACGATCTTCGTGGCGAGCACGCGAGCGGCTGAGCCGGGCACACCGACCATCCTGACAGACACGATCACAACGACGACCAACTACATTCGCTATGTCGTTTCCATACCGCCGACCCATCGGCCGACCGAGATCCAGTGGCCGACCGATGTCCCAGACCCGGCGAGGCATTTTTCGGTCATCTCGTCCGAGCCCCTTGATGAAAAGAGGTTTCTTACGGAAGTCGGAGCCTCCGCCGCCCGCGGAGAAGCGCTAGGCCGAGACGTCGGCATCTTCATCCATGGTTTCAACAATAATTTCCAGGAGTCGCTGTTCCGCGCGGCGCAACTCACCGTTGACGTCAACCTTGCCAGGTCAGCAGTCCTGTTCACATGGCCGTCGAAGGCGACGATCACCGGTTACCTCGCGGACAAGGATGCGGTGACCTTCTCGCGCGATGCGCTTGCCCGTTTGGTCCAGGGCGTCGCCGGCGAGCGCCGTATCAGGGGGGTGAAGCTTTACGCCCACAGTATGGGCTCGTGGCTGACGATGGAGAGCATCCGGCAGATACGCATCGCGAAGGATGATCGCACTCTCGCCAAGCTCCTCGATATCACGCTCGCCGCGCCGGACATCGACGCCGAGGTGTTCCTTCAGCAGCTCTTGATCATCGGCCGTCTGCGCTCTCCGGTTACCGTTCTGGTCTCCAAGGACGATCAGGCGCTGTCGCTATCGCGGTTTATCGCCGGAGGGCAACTCCGCGCTGGCGCCGCCGACATCGAAGACCCCAGGGTTCTCACTGAGGCCAGGAATGCTAACCTGCGCGTGATCGACATAACCGATCTGGCCACGCAGGCGGGCTCCGGTCACGATGGTTTTGCAGCCTTCGCCTCGATCTACGGACGTCTCCGGCAGAATCGGGATGGGCGGGTTGCTCCCGAACTCGGTCCGGGCGTCTACACGCTCGTCGTGTCCGACCGATTGGAGACGCTGGGTGCCCGGCTCGTCGCGAAAATCGCCGACCCCGCACCCTCCGAGCCCTAGCCCAAATTATCGCAGAGGCGTCGCATGGTCGAGCCGATCGACCATGAACACGCGCTCCCCTCGCGTCTAGCGATCGGAACCCCATATCTCCGGATTCTGTTCGATGTACTCGATCAGCATTTCGGTGAGCACCCGCACCTTCTGCGTGGGGTGCTGGCCAGGCGGGCGGACCACATAGACGGCACCTGGGGGCACCGGATAGTCCGTCATGATCGGCACCAGCGCGCCCGAAGTCACATGCGGGTATGTGACGCAATCGGGAAGCCAGGCGATGCCAAGACCTGCCAGCGCGGCTGCTGCGAGCGCAGTGGCGCTATCGGCCTTGAAGCTGCCCTGCGGCTGAACCGAGACGATCTTGTCGCCATCCTGGAACTGCCAGGTTTCCGTTCCCTGCATCAGGGCCGGATGAGCCACGATCTCGTCTGGAGAGCCGGGCGAACCATAAGCCTCGATGTAGCCGGGGCTCGCGACGAGTTTCCCCCGGATCGGACCCACGCGCTTCGCGATCAAATTGGAGTCCTGAAGGTAGCCGCCGCGGATCGCACAATCGAAACCTTCGGCGATCAGATCGACGAAGCGATCGCTGTAGGATGTGTGGATCTGGAGCTGTGGATGCCGGCGTGCCATTTCCGCGAGCACAGGGGCGAAATGGGTCGGGCCAAACGTCAGTGGCATGGCGATCCGCAGGCGGCCGCGCAGTCCCCCGCTGGGAAGAATTGCCTCCCTGGCGGTATCGATCTCAGCGCTGGCTCGGGCCGCATGATCCCTGAACATCGCTCCTGCTTCCGTGAGAGCGGCGCCGCGCGTTGTCCGTGCAAGAAGCTGGGCACCAATGTCCGCCTCGACGCGAAGGAGTCGACGGCTGACGATCGACTTCGAGATGCCTAGCCGTCGTGCGGCCGCTGACACGCCGCCCGCGTCGGCCACCACGACGAAGGTCTGTAGATCTTCGATGTCCATAGAGCGTTCCTGTTCTCGCGACGCAGCGTGGCGATTTATGGCACTATCTCGGCGTCAACAGGAACCGTAAATCGCCTCGCTCACCCAGAACCAGCGCGTTCCGGCCGGCAGCAAATTCCGCTCCGGTAGGAAAAACGGGCTAGATAGCGGTGTTGCCGAATATGTGTGCGATCGCTCGATACGAATGTGATCCCGTATGCTGGGAACGCCGTTCAACACTAGCCCGCGTCGCCCGAAATCGGGGGCAGAACAACCAAGTTCGATCTGTTTTACGTATGATATTGAGAGGTCGATACGATTTTACGGAACATGCAGGCCGAGTCAGTATCCCCGCTGTCGCCTTCCACGATGTGGTTACGGACAACAGGGGAATGGAATCATGGCCAAAACTCAATCGCAGGCGATGATCGGAGCGACGATTCTTTTGGCGATGACGGCAATTGTCGCCAAAGCCGACGCCCTCGATACCATCAAATCTCGTGGAAAGCTGATCTGCGGCACCTTGAGCAATGTGGCGCCGCTTGGTTTTCAGGATCCGAAGACGAGAGAACTCGTCGGACACGAGGTCGATTATTGTAAGGCTATAGCTTCTGCGCTTGGCGTCGCTGTTGAATTGAAACCGTTGTCACTTGCGGCCCGCATTCCCGAAATTCAGCAAGGGAATGTCGACATCGTGGTGGCGGGTCTTGGCTACACGGAAGAGCGCGCAAA
>DASYHC010000139.1:0-45502 GCA_035998995.1 Allobosea sp. | reverse complement strand
GAGGTCAGGCCGCGCAAGGGGAAGATCTGCCAGAACGAGCCGCCGGCGAAGAGCACGATCAGGAGGATCGCGAACAGGAAGCTCGGGATCGCGTAGCCGATGATCACGACCGCGCTGGTCCAGGTGTCGAAGCGCGAGCCGTCCTTGACCGCCTTGCGGATGCCGAGCGGGATCGAGATCGCATAGGAAAGCAGCGTCATCCAAAGGCCGAGCGTGATCGAGACCGGCAGCTTCTCCTTGATCAGTTGCAGCACCGGCGCATCGCGGAAATAGCTGCGGCCGAAATCGAAGGTCGCATAGTCCTTCAGCATCTTGAGGAAGCGCTCATGCGCCGGCTTGTCGAAGCCGAATTGCTTCTCCAGCTCCTTGATGAAGGCGGGGTCGAGCCCCTGCGCGCCGCGATAGGCCGAGCCTGAATCCAGCGCCTGCGCGCCGGCATCACCGCCGGAGCCGCCGCCGACCCGTTCGGCCGCGCCGGAATTGGGATTATTGAGCTGCGAGATGATCCGCTCGACCGGCCCGCCCGGGGCGAACTGCACGATGACGAAGGAGATCAGCAGAATGCCGAACAGGGTCGGCACCATCAGCGCCAGACGCCGGGCGATATAGTTCAGCATGAGTGGCAAAACCCGGGTCGGACGAAACTCAAACGCGACATGGGCGAGGATGTGCGCAGTTCACAGTGAATGGCTCTCATGACTCGGCCTCCGCCGCCAGAATGATCGCCGGCAGGTGGGCGAGCAATTCGGGTAATGCCGTTCGTGCAGTCTCCCAGACAATGCCGAGATTGATATCGAAATAGCCGTGCGCGATGCGATTGCGCATCCCCTTCATGCTTTTCCAGGGCACATCCGGGTACCGGTCGAGGAAATCGGCATGGCTTTGCAACAATCTGGTCGCCGCTTCGCCGATGATCACGAGGTTGAGGATGACGGCTTGCTGCGTACGCTCGTCAGCCAGGAAATCGGCTTTCTCCATGCCTTCGATATAGCTTCCCGCCTTGCGTGCCGCGTCGGCCATATGCCGCAGATAATCGGCCAGTTTCTGCCGATCGTTCATACGGGCTGCGCCTCCGCCAGCACGTGATTGCGGAATCTGGGCGGCAGATCTTCGGCAGTCAGTATGTCGACGGTAACACCGAGAAGCTCCTCCAGAGCGACCTGCAAACCACCGATATCGAACAAGGTTGCGCCAGGCAGAGGGTCGATCAGGATGTCCAGGTCGCTGCCCTGTCGATCCGTACCGTGCAGCACGGAGCCGAAGACGCGAGGATTGCTGGCCCGAAAACGGCCCATAGCCTCGCGCACCGCGTCGCGGTTCAGAGCAAGGGCGGTCGATGGCTTCATGGCAGTTTCTTGCTCGCTCCGGTGTTTATGCGTCACGCTCCGTAGCCACTATGCCTTCCCGATCCGCTTGGCCTTTTCCGGATCGTACCACCAGGTTCCCGGCGCGCCGGAACTGAATTTCGGCTTGGTCTGCGGGCGCTCATACATGTCCCAATAGGCCAGCCACTCGCTGGCGTTCCACCACATCGGGATCCAGTAGCGCCCGGCCCGCAGCAGCCGGTCGAGGCATTTTGCCGCCACCACCACCTCGGCATAGCTCTTGGCCTGGCCGACCCTGTCAATCATCGCGTCGATCGCCGGATCGGCGATGCCGCCGACATTGCGCGAGCCGCGTGTCTTCGCCGCTTCCGAGCCGTAGACGACGCGCATCGTATCGCTGGGAATGGCGCTGCCCGACATCGCCCGGCTGATCATGTCGAAGTCGAACTCGTCGAGCCGGCGCTGGTACTGGGCGCCGTCGACGATGCGCGAGGTCGCGTTGATGCCGAGCCGCTTGAGATTGGCCTGGAAGGGCTGCGTGTGCGGCTGCAGGGAAGGGGTCGAATCGAGGAACTCGATCTCGAAGGGCTGGCCGTTCGGCAGCTTCAGCACATTGCCGTCACGCTTGCAGCCAGCCGCCCGCAGCATCTCGTCGGCGCGGCGCAGCAAGGCGCGGTCGCTGCCCGAGCCGTCCGAGACGGGCGGCAGCCACGGCTCGCCGAAGACTTCCTCCGGCACCTTGCCGCGGAACGGCTCCAGTAACACCAGTTCCTCCGGCGAGGGCTTGCCGACCGCCTTCGAATCCGAGTTCTCGAAATAGGAGGTCGCCCGCGAGAAGGACGAGAACATGATGTTCTTGTTGGTCCACTCGAAGTCGAAGGCGAGGCCGAGCGCCTCGCGGATGCGCGGATCGGCGAATTTCTCGCGCCTGAGATTGTAGATCCAGCCCTGCGAGCCGATCGGCTCGGTCTTCGGCAGCGCCTCCTTCCTGACTTTGCCGTCATGGATGGCCGGGAAATCGTAGCCCGTCGCCCAGATGCGCGAGGTGAATTCCTCCTGGAAGGTGATCACCCCGCTCTTGAAGGCCTCGAACGCCACCTGCCGGTCGCGGAAATACTCCCAGCGGACACGGTCGAAATTGTTCTGGCCGACATTCACCGGCAGATCCTTGGCCCAGTAGTCCGGCACGCGGTCGAACTCGATGAAGCGGCCCTGCTCGAACTTGCCGACCTTGTAGGCGCCCGAGCCGAGCGGCGGCTCCAGTGTCGAGGCCTCGAAATTGCGCGTCGACCAGAACTTCTCCGAGAACACCGGCAGGCCGGCGACGACGAGATGCAGGTCGCGGCTGCGCTTGGGCGAGAGCTTGACCACGAGGATATCGTCGCTCTCGGCGACTGCCGATTCCATCTCGCCGAGGATCAGCCGGTAAGTCGGGTGGCCCTTGCTCTTCAGCAGGTTGAACGAGAAGGCGGCGTCGCCCGCGGTGACGCGTGAGCCGTCATGGAATTTTGCCTCGGGCCGCAAGCGGAAGCGATAGGTCAGCTTGTCCTGGGAGACTGCGACGCTCCTCGCGATCAGGCCATAGAGCGAGCCCGGTTCGTCGCCGGAGCCGGCCATCAGGCTGTCGAAGCAGGCATCCATGCCGGCCGCGCCGTCGCCCTGCAGTACATAGGTGTTGAGCGTGTTGAAGGTGTCGAAGCTCTGATTGCCGCCGGCACGCTTGATCTGGATGGTGATCGAGCCGCCCTTGGGCGCCTTCGGATTGACATAGGCGAAATGCGGGAAGTCCGGCGGAAGCGCCAGCTCGCCGAAGGTCGAGAGGCCGTGGACCTCGTTCTCCTGCGCCAGCGCCGTTGTGAGCGAGCCCGGCAATGCGGCAGCGGCTGCGAGCGCGCCACCAGCTTCGAGCAGCCTGCGACGGGTGATCCGGATCGCCATGCGATACCCCTTGCGATTCGTCGTCCGATTATGTCGTTGCGTTCAGCTAAAGCCAGCGCAACCGGCATTCGCCGCGATGGTGGCGGCAATTGCATGGCGCAAACAAGCAAAAGCCGGGCGCTTGGCCCGGCTCATGGATCACGTTGCTGCGAAAGGCGCTGTCGCTCAGGGCTTCGGCAGGGGCTTGGGCGCGTCGGCCAGCGTGTTCAGATACGCGACGACGTCGGCACGGGCCTCAGGGCGGCTGATGCCAGCGAAGGCCATGATGGTGCCGGGAACGTAAGCCTTCGGATTCTTCAGGAAGTGGTCGAGAGCGTCGGCATCCCAGCTCTTGTCGCTCCGGCCCTTCATCGCGGCCGAATAGCCGAAACCGGCGACCGAACCTTCGGGGCGGCCATAGACGTCATAGAGATGCGGGCCGACCTTGTTGGCGCCGCCCTTCTCGAAGGTATGGCAGGCCTTGCAGGCGGCGACGGCCTTCTCACCCTTGGCCGGGTCGGCCTTGGCGAGGCGCACCGCGATCGGCTCCTCGGCAGCTGCCGCCGGAGCGCCGGCGCCACCAGCAGCCGCGGGCTCGAGGCTCGGCAGGTCGAAGCCCGGCACGGCCGGCTTCTTCGGGGCGAAGACGATGCCGGCGCCCATGTTCAGGGCCATCACGACGAGCAGGGTCGAGAGGCCCGCGCCAGCGATCTTGTTCAGTTCGATATTCATCGTCTCTCACAACCCCCGGCTCGCCCGTCGGCGAAGCAAGACAGCGCTGCGGCCGGACCCTTGCGGGCGCCGGCACGTCTGCGCTGCTTAACCGCTTTGCGCGCTGCATTGCAACTCGTATAAGCACGCACCGCTTTGAGACCTTTTGCCGCCCCGCGAGCTTTCCTTGAGCCAATGCCCAATCCGTTGATCCTGATCCCGGCCCGCATGCAGGCGACGCGCCTGCCGGGCAAGCCGCTGGCCGACATCCTGGGCGAGCCGATGATCGTCCGTGTCTGGCGCCGCGCCATCGAAGCTGGCGTCGGCGATGTCGTGGTCGCGACCGATGACGAGCGCATCCTGGCGGCGATCGAGCAGGCCGGCGGCCGGGCCGTGATGACCAGCCCCGCGCACCAGACCGGCTCCGACCGGATCAAGGAAGCCGCCGACATCATCGATCCCAAGGGCGAGCACGACATCATCGTCAACGTCCAGGGCGATTTCCCCACCTTGGCGCCGACCGCGATCGCAGCCGCGGTCGAGCCGCTCGCCGATCCGGCCGTCGACATCGCGACACTTGCCGGCGAGATCACCGAGGAGGAGGAAAAGACCGCGCCGAGCGTGGTCAAGCTGATCGGCAGCGAGATTTCGCCCGGCCGGATGCGTGCGCTCTATTTCACCCGTGCGACCGCGCCCTATGGCGACGGCCCGCTCTATCACCATGTCGGCCTCTACGCTTATCGCCGCCGCGCGCTCGACCGCTTCGTCTCGCTGCCGCAATCGCCGCTCGAACTGCGCGAGAAGCTCGAGCAGTTGCGGGCGCTCGAGGACGGCATGCGCATCGACGCGATGATCATCGATCACGTCCCGCGTGGCGTCGACACGCCCCCCGATCTGGACCGCGCCCGCGCGTTCCTGACATCCAAAGCCTGAGCCTGAAAGTCCTAGAATGTCAGTCGTCGTTTCCTATCAGGGTGAGCCCGGAGCCTTCTCCTCGCAGGCCGCCCTCCAGGTCTTTCCGGATTGCGAGCTGCTGCCGTGCCGGACCTTCGAGGACGCGCTCGCCGCGGTCTCGGACGGCGCCGCCCGCTACGGCATGATCCCGATCGACAATTCGATCGCGGGCCGCGTTGCCGACATCCATCATTTGCTGCCGCGCTCTGGGCTCCACATCATCGGCGAGCACTTCCTGCCGATCCGCTTCCATCTGATGGCGGTCGAGGGCGCGACGCTGGCGACGCTGAAGACGGTGCAGAGCCACATCCACGCGCTCGGCCAGTGCCGCAAGATCATCCGCAAGCTCGGCCTCAAGGCCGAGGTCGCGGCCGACACCGCCGGCTCCGCCAGGCAGGTGGCCGAGGCCGGCGATCCGACGCGGGCCGCGATCGCGCCGCACATCGCCGCCGAGGTCTACGGCCTCAACATCCTGATGGAGGACATCGAGGACGAGAAGCACAACACCACGCGCTTCGTCGTACTCTCGAAATATCCGGAATTCGCCCGCCAGGGCGCTGCCAAAACGGTGACGACCCTGATCTTCCAGGTCCGCAACCTGCCGGCCGCGCTCTATAAGGCGCTCGGCGGCTTCGCCACCAACGGCGTCAACATGACCAAGCTGGAAAGCTACATGGTCGACGGCCATTTCTCGGCGACGATGTTCTACAGCGACGTCGAGGGGCACCCCGACGACCCGGCACTGCGCCGCGCGCTCGACGAGCTCGCCTTCTTCTCCAAGGAGATGAAGATTTTGGGCGTCTACCCCGCCCACGCATTCCGCGACAGCTTCCCCGAGCCGGGGGAGTGACATCCGTCGTGCTCGGGCTTGACCCGAGCATCTCAGGCCGGAGGAGGTTCCGATAGCGCCTTCTCGTCAGGAGATTCTCGGGTCTGCGCTACGCTTCGCCCGAGAATGACGCGTCCGGACGATCACGGTTTCTCGCCGTCGACCGCCCACGCCTTCAGGATCGTATTGGCGATCGCCATGTGGGGCGGGCAGAACAGGTTGTCGGGGTGCTTGCCCTCCAGCATCTGCAACGCCTCGGCGCGACTGAACCAGCGGCCGGCTTCGAGTTCCGTGCCATCAAGCACGATGTCGTCGTTCAGCGCCTCGGCGATGCAGCCTATCATCAGCGAGCCCGGGAAGGGCCAGGGCTGCGAGGCGATGTAGCGTACCGTGCCGGTGCGCAGGCCAGCTTCCTCCCAGGTCTCGCGCCGGACGGCGTCCTCGAAGGTCTCGCCCGGCTCGACGAAGCCGGCGATGCAGGAATACATGCCGGGCGCGAAGCGGGCCTGACGCGCCAGCAGGCAATTGTCGCCGCGCACCGCCAGCATGATCACGACCGGGTCGGTACGCGGGAAATGCTGCGCACCGCAGGATTCGCATTGCCGCTTCCAGCCGGCCGAGCCGGGCTTGGTCGGTGCCCCGCACTGGGCGCAGCAGCGATGGCGGGCATGCCAGTCGAGCAGGGCCTTGGCCTCGCCCAGCGGGCCGAGCTCGTCCTTCGGCACCAGCCGCTTCAGCGCGACGCTGCGCAGGTCCGTTACGACGAGCACCGCCTGCTCGCGCAGGCCGTCGAGCTGGTCGCGATCGATCAACCGGCCGAAGCGCGGGGCGCCATCCGGGTCGAGCCCGAGGAAGACTTCTTCCTGCCCTTCGCCGAGGCCGTCGGCGCCGCGCTCGTCGAACCAGACGGTTTGCGTCTCGGCACCGGTCCGCAACAGGATCGGCGTCTCGCCTGCGACGACGGTGAAGCGCGCGTCGCTGCGGGCTCGCAGCGTGGCGATCTCGTCCGGCTTGTCGCGCAGATCGGCGCGTCGGTCGAGCGAGCTGGTGGCGAAGCCGGTCTGGGCTGAGCGTTCGGTGCGGCGGGAGGCGTCGTTCATGCCTCCCGTCCTACTCCCCTTTCGTTCGGACCGGAACGGGGGCGAATGCAGAATTATACGTATGCGAACAGTCGCGAGTGGAGGAGCCTCCGGCTCACTCTTTGCCGCGCCCGCGCAGCAGATGGATGATGCCGGAGAAGTCGGTGCCGCCTTCGCCCCAGGCATTGTGCAGCCCGTAGACCTGGGCCGCCGCCGAGCCCAGCGGGGTCGAGGCGCCGGCGGCCTGCGCCGCCTCCTGCGCCAGCTTCAGGTCCTTCAGCATCAGCGCCGAGGCGAAGCCGGGCTTGTAGTCGTTGTTGGCGGGCGAGGTCGGCACCGGGCCCGGCACCGGGCAATAGGTCGTCAGCGACCAGCACTGGCCCGACGAGGTCGAGGCGACGTCGAACAGCGCCTGATGCGACAGGCCGAGCTTCTCAGCCAGCACGAAGGCCTCGGAGACGCCGATCATCGAGATGCCGAGGATCATGTTGTTGCAGATCTTCGCCGCCTGGCCGTTGCCGGCGTCGCCGCAATGCACGACCTTCTTGCCCATCGCCGACAGCACGGGCTCGCCGCGCTTGAAGGCATCGGCGCTGCCGCCGACCATGAAGGTCAGGGTCGCGCCCTGGGCGCCGCCGACACCGCCCGAAACCGGGGCATCGAGCGACAGGCAGCCGCGCTCGGCCGCAAGCGCATGCGCCTTGCGGGCGCTCTCGACGTCGATGGTCGAGGAATCGATCAGCAGCGTGCCCGGCTTCACCGCGGGGAGAATGTCGGCCCAGACCCCCAGCACATGCTTGCCGGCCGGCAGCATGGTGACGACGATCTCGGCCTGCGCGACGGCCTCCTTGGCCGAGGCGGCGATGCCGACGCCGAGAGCCGCGGCGGCGTCCTTCGACGCCGGCGACAGGTCGAAGGCGGAGACCTTGTGCCCGGCCTTGACCAGGTTGCCGGCCATCGGCCCGCCCATATTGCCGAGCCCGATGAAGGCGATGGTGCTCATGGTCGTGTCCTTCCCGCTATCCTTGACGTCATGCTCGGGCGCAGACCCGAGCATCTCTTTCAGGAGGTTCTCGGGTCTGCGCTTCGCTTCGCCCGAGAATGACGTCTTAGCCTCAATTCCCCTTCGCCCGCCCGACCAGCGAGCGCGCCACGATCATCCGCATCACCTCGTTGGTGCCCTCCAGGATCTGGTGGACCCTGAGATCGCGGACGATCTTCTCGATGCCGTAATCGGCGAGATAGCCATAGCCGCCATGGATCTGCAGCGCCTGGTTGGCGACCTCGAAGCCGGTGTCGGTGGCGACGCGCTTGGCCATCGCGCAGAGTTTGCTCGCATCCGGCGTCTTGGCATCGAGGGCCGCCGCGGCGCGCCAGAGGAAGGTGCGGGCCGCCTCCAGTTCGGTCGCCATGTCGGCGAGCTTGAACTGCAGCGCCTGGAAATCGGCGATGCGCGAGCCGAAGGCCTTGCGCTCCTGGGCATAGGCCAGTGCCTTGTCGAGCGCGCCCTGCGCCCCGCCGATCGAGCAGGCGCCGATATTGAGCCGCCCGCCGTCGAGCCCAGCCATGGCGATCTTGAAGCCGATGCCTTCCGGGCCGATTCGATTGGCGACAGGCACGCGGCAGTTCTCGAAGATCACTGCCCGCGTCGGCTGGGCGTTCCAGCCCATTTTTTTCTCATTGGCGCCGAAGGAGAGGCCGGGCGTGCCCTTCTCGACCACGATGGTCGAGATGCCCGACGGGCCGGCCTCGCCGGTGCGGACCATCACGACATAGACGTCGGAGACGCCGGCGCCCGAGATGAACTGCTTCTGGCCGTCGAGCACATAATGGTCGCCGTCGAGTACGGCCTTGGTCTTCAGCGCGGCCGCGTCGGAACCGGCGCCCGGCTCGGTCAGGCAATAGCTCGCCAGATGCTCCATGCTGCAGAGCTTCGGCAGGAATTTATGGCGCTGCTCGTCCGACCCGTAGCGGTCGATCATCCAGGCGCACATGTTGTGGATCGAGATATAGGCCGCGACCGTCGGGCAACCGGTCGACAGCGCCTCGAAGATCACTGCAGCGTCGAGACGCGACAGGCCGGAACCGCCGACATCGTCACGGATATAGATGCCGCCCATGCCCAGCGCGGCCGCCTGGCGCATCTCCTCGACCGGGAAATGCTTCTCCTCATCCCAGCGCACGGCATGCGGCGCCAGGGTCTCGGCAGCGAAACCCTGGGCCATGTCGCGGATCGCGATCTGGTCTTCAGTGAGGGAGAAGGCGCTCATGGCTCGTACCGGGGCAGTGCGATCACGGGAATAGCGAGGTCTTGTCCTTCGAGCTTGCCGATGAAGCGCTTGTCGGCCGTCACCAGTGGCAGCCGCCTTTGGTTCGCAAGCGCGAGATAGAGGCAATCATAGATCGGGTGATCCAGGTCGAAGGCGAATTGCATGGCGTCCTTCATGAGTCCCTCGATCGGCACGATCTCATTCAAGAGTTGTGGAAGCTCTCCGATAAGGTCACGGGCCAGGTTGAACTCGATACCGCTGAACCCGCGTTTGCTCCACAACCCGTTGCCGACCTCGCTGAGGATGATGGCAGGCGCGATCAGTTCACGCGATCTCAGAAGAAGCTCGGCCTTGTCCGAGTCTTCTTCATCGACGAACCACTTCATCGCCACGCTGGCGTCGACTACGGCCACGCCGGTCATTCAAGCCCTTCACGGATCTCGTCCAAAGTCAGGGCCCGCGAAGGCTTCGTCCGGGCGCGTAGTTGTCGCGACAGTTGCACCCGTTGCTCCGGCGTCAAGGTCTTGTTCGCTTCGATCAGGTTACGCAGTTCCTGCTCGAGCGAATGCCCGTTGAGCTTGGCTTTGATACGGTAGCTCTCGATGGTGTCGTCCTCGATGCTTCGAACCAGCACCTGTCCCATCACATCGCCTCCAGTAGTGCTATCAAAAATGATAGCACTACTGGATGATGACCTCAACCCATCGTCGGGATGACGAAGCTGGCGCCGTCCTTGATGCCCGACGGCCAGCGCGCCGTGACGGTCTTGGTCTTGGTGTAGAAGCGGATCGAATCCGGGCCGTGCTGGTTGAGGTCGCCGAAGGAGGAGCGCTTCCAGCCGCCGAAGGTGTAGTAGGCGAGCGGCACCGGGATCGGCACGTTGATGCCGACCATGCCGACCTGGACCTTCGAGGCGAAGTCGCGGGCGGCGTCGCCGTCGCGGGTGTAGATCGCGGTGCCGTTGCCGTATTCGTGGTCGTTGGTCAGCTTCAGCGCCTCGTCATAGCTCTCGGTGCGCAGCACGGAGAGGACGGGTCCGAAGATCTCCTCCTTGTAGATGCGCATGTCCTTGGTGACGTTGTCGAACAGGCAGCCGCCGACATAGAAGCCGTTCTCGTAGCCCTGCATCTTGAAGTCGCGGCCGTCGACGACGAGCTTGGCGCCTTCGCCGATGCCGATGTCGACATAGGACTTGATCTTCTCCATCGCCGCCTTCGTCACGACCGGGCCGTAATCGGCCGAGGTGTCGGTCGAGGGGCCGATCTTCAGGCTTTCGACGCGGGGGATGAGCCGCTTCACCAGCTCGTCCGCAGTGGCCTTGCCGACCGGGACCGCGACCGAGATCGCCATGCAGCGCTCGCCGGCCGAGCCGTAGCCGGCGCCGATCAGCGCGTCGACCGCCTGGTCCATGTCGGCGTCGGGCATGATGATCATGTGGTTCTTGGCGCCGCCGAAGCACTGCACGCGCTTACCATTGGCGCAGCCGCGGGCGTAGATGTACTCGGCGATCGGGGTCGAGCCGACGAAGCCGACGGCCTTGATGTCGTGGTCGTCGAGGATAGCGTCGACCGCTTCCTTGTCGCCGTTGACGACGTTGAGGATGCCGGGAGGGCCACCCGCCTCGACGAACAGCTCGGCGAGGCGCATCGGCACACCAGGGTCGCGCTCGGACGGCTTCAGGATGAAGGCGTTGCCGCAAGCGATGGCGGGGCCGAGCTTCCAGAGCGGGATCATCGCCGGGAAGTTGAACGGGGTAATGCCGGCGACCACGCCGAGCGGCTGGCGCAGCGAGTAGATGTCGATGCCCGGGCCGGCGCCGTCGGTAAACTCGCCCTTCATCAGATTGGGCACGCCGAGCGAGAACTCGACGACCTCGACGCCGCGCTGGATGTCGCCCTTGGCGTCGGGAATGGTCTTGCCGTGCTCGCGGGCGAGCAATTCTGCGAGCTCGTCATTGTTCTGCGCGATCAGGTCGAGGAACTTCATCAGCACGCGGGCGCGGCGCTGCGGATTGACCGCCGCCCATTTCGGCTGGGCTTCGGCGGCGTTCTCGACCGCGATGCGCATCTCGGCGGCGGAGGCGAGCGCGACCTTGCCGATCACCGAGCCGTCCATCGGCTGGTAGACGTCGGCCGTACGGCCCGAGGTGCCGGCGACGTGCTTGCCGCCGATGAAGTGACCGATCTGACGCATGGCATCCTCCCCTAAAGTCGTGTGGCGTTGATTGAGGCTACCCCTATCATTATCGTTTGCGCACGGCTATAGGCGGATATCAGCCAACGTCGTGCAAAAACACAGATACGGGAGGAGCGCCATGGAACGGTTCGACTGGGACGACCTGCGTTTTTTCCTTGCCGTCGCCCGTTCGGGCCGGCTCACTGCCGCAGCTCGCAGGCTCGGTGCGGACCACGCTACCGTCTCGCGCCGCATCACCTCGCTGGAGGAATCGCTCAAGGCCAAGCTGTTCGAGCGTCGGCCGCAGGGCTACGCCCTGACCGGCCATGGCGAGCAGCTCCTCGCCAAGGCCGAGAGCATGGAAACCGAGGCACTGGCTATCCAGAGCGAGATTGGCGGCGCCGACATGGCGCTCTCGGGCACGGTCCGGATCGGCGCGCCGGACGGCTTCGGCGCGAGTTTCATTGCGCCGCGCTTCGCGGGCTTTGCCAAAGCCTATCCCGGGCTGGAGCTCCAGCTCATCGCCATGCCGCGACTGCTCTCGCTGTCGAAGCGCGAGGCCGATGTCGCGATCACGCTCGCCCCGCCCAAGGAAGGCAAGGTCGTCGCCCGCAAGCTCTGCGACTACCGGCTCGGCCTCTATGCCTCGCAGGACTATCTCGACGCCATGCCGAAGATCACTGCGGCAGAGGACCTCTTCGTCCACCGGATCGTGGGCTATATCGACGACCTGATCTTCACCCCGGAGCTCGACTACCTCGACGAGGTCGCCAAGGGCCTGCGCGCCCAGATCCAGAGCTCGAGCGTGCTGGCGCAGATGAACGCGGTCGCGGCCGGCGCCGGTATCGGCGTGATCCATCATTTCATGGCTGTCGACGAACCCAGGCTCGTTCCGGTGCTGCCGGAGAGCGTCTCGATCACCCGCTCATTCTGGCTGCTCGTCCATGCCGATCTCAAGGACGTGGCGCGGGTGCGGGCGGTCGTCGATTTCGTGGTGCGCGAGTCGAAGGCCAACCGCGCGCTGCTGATGGGCGAACTGATGGCGGGCAGCACGCGCCTTGCCGCTGCAGGCTGAGATCAGCGCCTTAAGGGGCGATCCGGACGCAGTTCCGGCCCTCGTGCTTGGCCGTATAGAGCGCGCGATCGGCGGCGACGACGTATTGGTCCAGACTGCCTTGCCCGTCGATCTCCGCGACCCCGATCGAAACCGTCAGCGCGACTTGCTGATCGTCGACCAGCAAAGTCTCGTGGGAGATGTCGAGCCGAATGTGATCGCTCAGGCGCAACGCGGCCTTGGCGTTGAGACCCGGGAACAGGATCGCGAATTCCTCGCCGCCGATCCGCGCCAGCAAATGGCCGCTGCCCTCGACTGATTGGGCAAGGTATCGCGCCACCTTCGCCAGGGCCTGGTCGCCGAAATCATGGCCGTGGCTGTCGTTCAGCTGCTTGAAGTCGTCGATGTCGAGGATCGCGACGGCGCTCGTCAGGTTCTTCGCCCGAGCGTCCTCAATCAGCCTGCCGGCGCTCTCGAAAAAATGGCGACGATTGAACAGGCCCGTCAAAGCATCGCGCGAGGCGAGGTTATGGAGCAGCTCGATCTGCTCCAGCGTCTCGACATTGCTGGCGATCCGGCACTGCAGCTCCTCCGGGATGAAGGGCATCGAGATGAAGTCGTTCGCGCCCGCCTTGAGGAAGCCGACCGAGACCATGCGGTCATTGGAGGATGAGACGCCGATCACGCGCAACCGGTTCGAGGCGAATTGCCGGCGCAGGCGCCGTGTCAGCTCGTAGCCGTCCATCGTCGGCATGTAATAGTCGCTGACGACGAGCCGGATGTCGGGATCGTCCTGGAGAAGCGCCAGCGCCTCGTCTCCCGAACCGACCTCGATCACCTGGTATTGCTGGACCTTCAGCATATGGGCGAGCAGCTTGCGGGTCGCCGTGGTGTCGTCGACGACCAGGATGCGGGTCTGCCGGTTGGCGAGCGCGCGTTTGGCGGTGGCGACCACGGTCTCGAGCGTGAAGGCGCTGTCCTTCAGGACATAGTCGATGACATCGCGCTCCATGATCCGGTTGCGCGTCTCGAGGTCGTAGCTCGCGGTATGGACGATGGTCGGTATGCCGCGCTGCACGGTGAAGTCGATCGCTTCGCCGCGCGGTGCGTCGGGCAGGTTCAGGTCGACCACCGCCATGGTGTAGGCGGCCCGGTCCTCGGTGACGACCTCGTGGAGCTCGTTGAGCGACTGGCAGACGACGATGGGCAGGCGCAGCTCGGCTTCGAGGCGGCGTGACAGTGCCAGCGCATAGGTGCGCGAGTCCTCGACGAGGAGGACCTTGAGCTCTTTGACGATGGGTTCGCTCTGGCGGCGTCCGGTTGCGCGATAGGCCATTGAACTCACAAGTCCCCGATAGGCGCCGGCGAGGTATGCGGCGGGTTGCAAGCTCTGCTTCGCGATGGAAGGGCGAACTCCATGCGGCAGACCTTCCTGCCGTTACGTTAATTTGGGCTTAACTATCCGGGTTTGGATCGCCGCGATAAGGCGTTCTTATCGGCGCCGGGCCCGGTAAAGCCGCTCAGATCCGCCAGGGCAGGATGTTGGCCGGCAGCTTGCGGCCGAGCGCGTCGAGCCCGAGCATCACGGCAAGGATGACCGCGCAGGCGCTGATCGCCACGGCCGCTGCTTCGCCGGCGAGCCCGGCTTCCTTCAGGCTGAACAGCACCACGCCGAGCGTCTCGGTGCCGGACGACCAGAGCAGGGCCGAGACGGTGAGCTCGTTGAAGGCGACAAGGAAGACCATCAGCCCACTGACGGCGGCGGCCGGCGCCAGGATTGGCGCAACGATGAAGCGAAGCATCTGCCAGAGCGTCACGCCGTCGAGCTTGGCGGCTTCCTCGTGATGCGCCTCGATCTGCGCCATCGCTGCGACCGGAGCCTTGAGCGCCAGCGGCAGGAAGCGCGCCATATAGGCGAAGAGGATGATGAAGGGCGTGGCGTAGATGCTGACGCCGATCAGCGGCAGCGGCTTCAGGAACATCAGGATGCAGGCGATGGCGAGCACCACGCCCGGCAGCGCGTAGGGCAGCTCGATCACCACGTCGACCACGCGCCGGAGCTTGCCCATGCGTCGTTCCAGCCCATAGGCGAAGGCGATCGAGAGCAGGGACAGCAGCACCGCTGCCGAACCTGCGAACAGGAAGGAGTTGCGGAAGGCGCGTACCGTCACGTCCTGCCGCAGCAGCACCTCGGCGAACTTGTCGAAGGTCAGATTCTGCCAGGTGAGCGCGACGCCGAGCGCCGGCGTCAGCGCCTCGCCGATCAGCGCCAGCAGCGGCAGGCCGAGCTTCACGGCGATCAGCAGCCAGAGCCCGGCGGCAATGAGCGGCCGTGCGGCGCCGAGCTGCCAGAACGGCTGCAGCGGCCGCTCGATCTCGACCTTGCCGCCGCCGCGGCGCGTCGCCATCAGCCCGGCGGCGATGCCGAGGCCGGCGACGAGCGCGACCAGGAGCGAGAGCGCCGCCGCATCGGGAAGGCCGGCCGGGCCGAAGCTCGACAGCCGGCGATAGATCAGCGTCGGCAAAGTGAGGTAGTTCACGGGGAGGCCGAGCAAAGCCGGGATGCCGAAATTGCCGATGCCGGCGACGAAAGCGAGCAGCGCCGCCGCGATGATCTGCGGCCGCAGCACCGGCAGGAGGATGCGCCCGACGATGGTGGCGGGCGCCGCGCCTTCCATCTGCGCCGCCTCGACCAGTGCATGCGGCACGCTGCGCAAACCGGTCCACAGCGTGATCGCCACCAGCGGCGCATGATGCAGCGCCATCACCAGGATGATGCCGCCGCGCCCGAGCAGGGGATTTGGCGTGCCGGGTGCGGGCGCCAGCCCGAGCATGCCGAGCAGGGCCGAGTTCGGCGCGAACAGGCTCAAGAAGGCGAGCGCCGCCACCTGCGGCGCGATCATCATGGAGAAGACCAGCGCGAAGGCGAGCGGGCGCTTGCCGCGAACGTCGGTGACGGCGAGCAGGATCGCCGCCGTGCCGCCGATCAGCAGCGCGCCGAGCGCCGAAAGGCCTGCGGTCTCGAAGGTATGCAGGGTCGCGTTGACCGCGGCGCGGCTGGTGATTTCGGCCAGCGCGCCTTCGGGGGCGAACTGCCAGCCCGGCGCAAAGGCGGCGGCGAGCAGGCGCAGGAAGGGCAGGGCGCCGAACAGCGTCGCGCAGAGCAGCACCAGCGCCGGCAAGCCGAGGCCAGTCGGCAAGGTGAGCCCCGGCAGGGCCGGGCGGATGCCGGCCTGCCGGAGTTCTGCTGGCGCTGCGAGCGTCATCGTGTCGGCGCCTGGACCGATCTCAGCCTTCGAAGATCGCGCTGAAGCGCTTGCGGGCGGCCGGCTCGTCGGCCAGCGCCTTGGCGGCGTCGAACGGCATCAGCTTGATCGCGCCGCGGGCCGGATAGCCGGCCGGCAGGGCGACGTCGGGATGGGCCGAGACATAGCCCTGCTTCAGCGCCAGCTCCTGGCCGTCCTTCGAGATCAGGAAGTCGACCAGGGCCTTGGCGGCTTCCGGGTTCTTGCTGCTCTTCAGGATCGCGACGGGCTCGCTGACCGCCGAGACGCCTTCCTTCGGGAAGACGAACTCGACCGGGGCGCCCTTGGCCTTCTCGCGGATCGGCATGAAGTCGACGATCATGCCGTAGAGCTTCTCGCCGGTGGCGACCTGGCGAAGGATGTCGCCATTGGCGCCGGCGGCGAGCGTGCCGTTCTCCTTAAGCTTCTCATAGAAGCTCCAGCCGCCCGGCAAATTACCGGTCAGCGTGATCGTGTGGATCATCGCGGCGCCCGAATTCAGCGGGCTCGGCATGGCGAGCTGGTTCTTGACCTCGGGCTTGGCGAGATCGAGCCAGCTCTCCGGCTTCAGCGTGGCCTTGGCGTTGTAGACGATGCCGGTGGTGATCAGCTTGGTCGCGAACCACATCTTGGCGGGATCGTGCACGCCGGCCGGGAAGGCCGAGACATCGGCCTTGTCATGGGCGAGCAGGCGGCCTTCCTTCTTGAGGCCTTCCATGGTCACGGCGTCGGCGATCAGCAGCACGTCGGCCTGCGGCGCGCCGGCCTCGATCTCGGCCCGCAGCTTGGCCATCACGCGCGGGGTGCCGTCACGGACGAAGCTGATCTCGACCTTGGGATACTTCGCCTTGAAGGCGTCGATGGTCTGCTGGGCGTCGGTGTTGGGCTGGCTGGTATAGAGCACCAGCTTGCCTTCGACCGCGCCGGCGGCATTGATCGCCGGGAGGGCCAAGCCAAGCGCGAGGACGGCGGTGGCAGCAAGGGCGCGCATGTGAAACTCCGCTGGTCTGCCGCGCGACGAGATCGCGCGAACGTCAGGATAGGGATCGTGCGGCGCGGGGTAAGCTGCGCTCATGACACATCCGTGACAGTGTCCTCTTTGACGCGAGCGGGCCACGCCGTCAAAGCCGATTCACATGGGTCTGGCGGCGGGACCCGGAGGAAACGTCCAGTCGGCCACCGCATGAAAATCGTGCAACCCAGCCGCTTGTGAGTTGCATGGCTGATCGACTAGTGTTTATGAGGAGCGGCAAAAAAAGCTCAATTTAAACGTTTGAAATGGGAGGTTACCATGAAATCCGTGCGCTCTCTGGCTGCCGGCGCAGCCTTGGTCGCCATTGCCGCCGGCTGGTCCGGAGCGGCGCTCGCCCAGGAGACGGTGACGGTCTGGTTCACCAAGGGCTTCTACAAGGGCGAGGACGACGCGCTGCTCGCCGTCGTAGACAAATTCCAGAAGGCGACGGGCGTCAAGGTCGATCTCTCCCTCTACGCCACCGAGGACTGCGTCACCAAGTCGGTCGGCGCCGTTCAGGCCGGCACGCCGCCGGATGTCGGCTTCTGCACCACCTATGATTTCCGCACCACCGGCCAGTGGGCCTTCGAGGGCAAGCTCGATGACGTCAGCGACGTGCTGGAGCCGATCAAGGCGCAGATCCAGCCGCAGGCGCTGGCGACGACCTTCCTGATGAACGACAAGACCAAGAAGAAGGCCTATTACGCCTTCCCGGTCCAGCAGCAGATGATGCACATCACCTACTGGAAGGACATGCTGGAAGAGGCCGGCTTCAAGGAAAGCGATATCCCCAAGGGCTGGGACGGCTACTGGGACTTCTGGTGCGACAAGGTCCAGGGCGCGCTGCGCGCCAAGGGCAAGCGCATCTACGCGGTCGGCCATCCGATGGGCGTCGCTGCCTCGGACACCTTCTACTCCTTCCTGACCTTCGCCAACGCCCACAACGCCAAGGTCGTCGACGAGGACGGCAAGATCGTCCTCGATCAGCCGGCCAACAAGGCGGCGATGATCAAGGCCGTGAAGGACTACGCCAATATCTCGCAGCGCGGCTGCACGCCGCCCTCCTCGGTGAACTGGCTCGACCCCGACAACAACGTCGCCTTCCACAACCGCACGACGGTGCTGACCCACAACGCCACGATCTCGATCGCGGCCAAGCATCTCGACGACATGAACAATCAGGCTCTGACGCAGGAACAGCGCGACCAGGCCAAGAAGAACTATTACGACAACATCCGCACGGCCGAGTTCCCGAACAAGCCGGACGGCTCGCCGATGACCAACCTCGCCGCGGTCAAGACCGCCGTCGTCTTCGCCGACGGCAAGAACAAAAAGCGCGGCAAGGAATTCATGGCCTTCATGATGAAGGACGAGAACCTGCGTCCCTTCGTCGAGGGCTCGGTCGGCCGCTGGTTCCCGACTACGGTCGAGGCCGCCAAGGCCGAGTTCTGGACCGGCGCGGATCCGCACCGCAAGATCGTCTACAAGCAGTACACGGATGGCACCGCGCCATTCCAGTTCGTCTACAACTACAAGTTCACCACGGTGAACGCCGAGAACGTCTGGGCCAAGGCCGTCAACCGCGTGCTGGTCGACAAGGTCTCGCCGGAGCAGGCTGTCGACGAGATGATCGCCCGCATCAAGCAGATCGCCGGCTGACGCCGGCATAGAGCAAGCCGACAAGCACGGCATCCCGCAGCGCGACCTCGCTGCGGGATGCCGACCCGTCTTCGGCGACGGGCGCGTATCGAGGGAGAAGAAAAAATGACCACGGCAGCGATGGCTCCCCCAACAACCGCTTCAGGCGATGCAACCTCCGGACAGGCGCGAGACCGCGTGTTCTGGGGCGTGCTCATGCTCGCCCCCTATCTCCTCGTCTTCGCTGTGATGGTGGTCTACCCGGTGGCCTACGGCCTCTGGCTCGGCCTCAACTGGCAGTCCTACAAGGCGCTCTTCGCCGATCCGATCTTCATCCGCACGCTGGTCAACACCGTCGTCTTCCTGTTCATCGCGGTGAACCTGAAGTTCCTGATGGCGCTGTTCCTCTCGGGCTTCTTCGTCCAGCAGCGCGCCTGGGTGCGCTTCATGCTGGTGCTGTTCATCCTGCCCTGGGCCGTGCCGTCGATCCCGACCATCCTGTCCTTCCGGGTTATGCTCAATCCCGAGAACGGCATGATCAACCAGCAGCTCTTCCACTGGTTCGGCATCGTCGAGGGGCCGGGCTGGTTGACCGATCCGACGCTCGCCTTCGCCTCCTCGATCCTCGTTCACATCTGGAAATCGCTGCCGTTCTGGACGCTGATCCTCGTCACCGGCCGTCTCGCCATCGCGCAGGACCTTTATGAGGCCGCAAGCGTCGACGGCGCCAATAAATGGCAGCAGTTCCGCTTCATCACCTGGCCGTCTTTGGCGACGCTCTACGTCACCTCGACGCTGCTTTCGATGATCTGGACGCTGGGCGACTTCAACAGCGTGTACCTGCTCACCGGCGGTGGTCCGGGCGATCTCAACCACGTGCTGGCGACGCTCGGCATCCGCTACATGCGCAACAACAATCTCGACCTCGGCATCGCCTCGATCATCTGCGCGATGCCGCTGATCCTTCCCATGGTCTGGTTCATGGTGAAGCGTCTCTCGAAGGGAGCCGAATGATGAAGAAGGTTCTCGACGAAGGTAAGCTGATCCTGATCGCGATCCCGGTCCTGATCTGGACGTTGCTTCCGATCTACCATCTCTTCGTGCTGTCGATCTCGACGCAGGAATCGATGCTCGCCGGCAAGCTCTGGCCGGAGAAGCCGACGCTGCAGAATTTCCAGATCGTCTTCAACCAGCAGCACTACTATCTGACGAATTTCTGGCTGCAGCTGTTCAACAGCTTCCTGATCGCGATCGCGACCGGGCTGCTCACCTTGTTCATCGCGACCTGCGCCGCCTTCGCGATCTCGCGGCTGAAGGCGCCGGGCGGCCACTCGATCATGAATTTCGCGCTCGCGACCTATCTGATCCCGGCCGCCTTCCTCGCCATCCCCATGTACAAGGCGATGGGCACCTTCGGGTTGCTCAACACCCGCATCGCGCTGATCCTCGCCATGGTGGCGCTGGCTTCGCCCTATGCGATCTGGGTGCTGAAGCAGGCCTCCGACAAGTTGCCCAAGGAGCTCGACGAAGCCGCGATCATGGACGGCGCCAACTCGCTGCAACTCTTCCGGCTGGTCTATCTGCCGCTGATGAAGCCCTCGATGGTGGTGATCGGCATCTACGCGCTGCTGCTCGCCTGGAACGAATATCTCTACGCGTTCCTGCTGCTCTCCAGCGAAAAGGCGGTGCCGCTCGCGGTCGGCCTTGGCCTCTTCCTCTCGGCCGACGACGCGCCCTGGAACCTCTTGATGACGGCCGGCCTGATCTACGCCATCCCGCCGGCGGTGATCTATTACGGCTTCCGCAAAAACATGGTCACGGGCCTGACCGCCGGGGCGGTGAAGAGCTGACGGAGGTTTGCCGTCATTGCGAGGCGGCGAAGCCGACGAAGCAATCCAGCCGGACATGATGCAGGGCTGGATTGCTTCGCTTACGCTCGCAATGACGACGAGCAGGCCTCATACTGACGCCAGCACCGACAACATTCGCATGGATTGAGATATGACCGCCTCAAAGCTCGACCAGCTCCGCGCCATGACCACCGTCGTCGCCGACACCGGCGACATCGAGGCTGTGCGCCGCCTCAAGCCCGTCGACTGCACCACCAATCCGACGCTGCTGCTCAAGGCGGTGGAGACGCCGGCCTATGCCGGACTCGTCGAGGAGGCGATCGCCTGGGGCAAGCGTCAGGGCGGTTCGGGCGTGGTCGAGGCGGTCTGTGACCGGCTTGCCGTCACCTTCGGCACCGAACTGACGAAGATCGTCCCTGGCCGCGTCTCGACCGAGGTCGACGCCGATCTGTCCTTCGACACCGACGCGACGATCGCCAAGGCGCGCGCCATCATTGCCGCCTATCAGGAGCGCGGCGTCGGGCGCGAGCGCATCCTGATCAAGATCGCCTCGACCTGGGAAGGCATCCAGGCCGCCCGCGTCCTGCAGGCCGAGGGCGTCGACTGCAACCTGACCCTGCTCTTCGCTCTGCCGCAGGCGGTTGCTGCGGCCGATGCCAAGGCCTTCCTGATCTCGCCCTTCGTCGGCCGCATCCTCGACTGGCATGTCAAGGCCGGTGGCGGCCCCTACACGGCAGAGACCGATCCCGGCGTCGTCTCGGTGAAGAGCATCTACGCCTACTACAAGGCATTCGGGATCAAGACCGTGGTGATGGGCGCCTCCTTCCGCAACACCGGCGAGATCGAGGCGCTGGCCGGCTGCGACCGGCTGACGATCGGCCCCGGCCTACTCGATGAACTGGCCGCGGCCACCGGCGATCTGCCGCGCAGGCTCTCACCGGCCGCATCGCCGCAAGTCGCGTCCCCTGACGGCGCAAAGAAGATCACGCTCGACGAGAAGGCCTTCCGCTTCGCCATGAACGAGGACGCGATGGCGACCGAGAAGCTTGCCGAGGGTATTCGCGGCTTCGTCAAGGATCTGCGCAGCCTGCGCAAGCTCGTCGCCGCCAAGCTCGACGAGGCCAAGGCCGCGTGAGTTCTGTGGCTTCGGAGAAGGTCGCCGTCGTCACCGGCGGCGCCAAGGGCATCGGCCGCGCCGTCTGCGAGCGCTTGGCGCGGGACGGCTTCCTCCCCGTCGTCTGGGATCTCAGGGAAGGCGAGGGCGGTCACGCCTTCGTCGCCTGCGATGTCACCGACGAGGCGCAGGTCGCTGCCGCGCTTGAGCGCACCGAGCGCGAGCATGGCCCGATCGCGGTTCTCGTCAACAATGCCGGCTTGACCGGCCCTTCGACCACGGTAGCCGATACGCCATTGGCGCAATGGCAGACGATTCAGGCGGTCAACCTGACCGGCACTTTCCTCTGCTCGCGCGCGGTGGCGGCTACGATGGTGCTGCGCGGCCATGGCCGGATCGTCAACATCGCCTCGCTCGCCGGCAAGGAGGGCACGCCGACGCTCTGCGCCTACAGCGCCGCCAAGGCCGGCGTGATCGCGCTGACCAAGGCACATGGCAAGGAGCTCGCTGGCACCGGCGTCTTGGTCAATGCGGTGGCGCCGGCAGCGATCGAGACTGAGCTGTTGCAGCAGATGAGCGCCGAGACTGTCGCGACCATGATCGGCAAAAGCCCGTTGAAGCGGCTCGGCACGGTCGACGAACTGGCGGAACTGGTCGCTTGGCTCGCCAGCGACAAGTGCAGCTTCTCGACCGGCGCCGTCTTCGACCTTTCCGGCGGCCGCGCGACTTACTGAGCCTGCGCAGTGGCGTTGGGGTCTATCTTCGCGTCCATCGCTGGAACGACGGGAGCTGTCGTGGACGGCGTGAAGTAGGCCCGCCCGCGCGCAGCCGCTGCTTCGAGCGTTTGCTGCTGGGCCTTTGGTAGTCGCTTGGTATCTTCGAGAGCGGTGAATGCGCTGCTCGCGTGTTCGGATGATTTCTGCCCGTCGAAAACCACGATTCCACTGCGGGTGACGACGATGTCGCCCTTCCGCAGCGTCGGGTCGCGCAGATACCAGTAGGCATCGCTCGTTGGGTCGAGCTTGGCCACCGGCTCTGCTGGCTTCGTGCTGGCCTGTCGCGGTTTGCTGGGCTTCGGCCTGATCGCCGGACCGTCCGGAATGCCAATCATGGCCGGTGGCGTCGGGTTGCCGAAGATCGCCCGGCTGAGATCGTCGAGGAAGCCTGCAGCCTGCGCCTGCGGCGCCATGGCGATGCCTCCGGCCATGCCGATCGCCAGGACCATCCGTCGTGTCATAGTCGAACCTCCCGCTCCTGCGTTGCCGGTTGCGTCGCGCTTGTTCGTATCAGCGCCGCAATCGACAAGATCAGGCGCCCGCTCCTCACAAACGAGGAACGGGCGGGAAAGTTCAGTAGGATCTCAGCCTTGCGCGGCAATTGCCTCGGCGCGGATGGTTGAGAGCGTCTTCGCCGGGGTGATCGCCTCGGGATCGAGCAGGCAGTGAATGATCGCCGGCTTGCCTGAGGCGACGGCGCGCTCGAAGGCCGGCGCGAACTCCTCGGTGGTCTCGACCCGCTCGCCATGGCCGCCGAAGGCTTTGGCATAGGCGGCGAAATCGGGATTCTTCAGCATCGTCGCAGAGACGCGGCCGGGATAGTGCTTCTCCTGGTGCATGCGGATCGTGCCGTACATGCCGTTGTCGACGACGATGACGATCACCGGCAGCTCGTATTGCACCGCCGTCGCGAAATCCTGGCCGTTCATCAGGAAGCAGCCATCGCCGGCAAAGGCGATTACCGTCCGGTCAGGGAAGATCCGCTTGGCGCCGATCGCTGCCGGCACCCCGTAACCCATCGAGCCGCAGGTCGGCGCGAGCTGCGTCGCGAACCTGGTGAAGCGATGGAAGCGGTGCACCCAGGTCGCGTAATTGCCGGCGCCGTTACATAGGATCGCATCGGCCGGGATGTTGCGGCGCAGCCAGGTCACCATCTCGCCGGGGTGGAACTTGCCGGGCACCGGCGCCGGCTGCTCGCTCCAGGCGAGATAGGATTCATGCGCCTCGGCGGCAGCGCCGGCCCACGGGATCACCTGCGGCGGATGCACGGTCTCGAGCGCGGCGCAGAAGGCTGTCGGCGAGGCGTTGATCGCCAGCTCCGGCCGGTAGACGCGGCCGAGCTCTTCCGGATCGGGATGAACATGCACCAGCGGCCGGCCCGGATTGGGAATGCCGAACAGGGTGTAGGACTGGCTCGGCATCTCCGAGAGCCGCCCGCCGATCAGCAGCACGAGGTCGCTGTCTTGGATGCGCTTCAGCAGCTTCGGATTGGGGCCGATGCCGAGATCGCCGGCGAAGTTCGGATGGTCGGCGGGAAAGACCATCTGCCGGCGGAACGAGACCGCGACCGGCAGGTCGAAGCGCTCGGCGAAGCGCTGGAAGCGCGCGATCGCCTGCGGATCCCAGCGCGAGCCGCCGAGGATCGCGATCGGCGCCTTCGCCGCCCAGAGCCGCTTCTGCAGGTCGATCGTCTGCAGCAGGGACGGGTGCGTCTCGGTGACCTGGTAGGGCGCTGCGTCCGGCACATCGGCGATGTCGGTCAGCACGTCTTCCGGCAGCGCGATCACCACCGGCCCGGGGCGGCCGGCGGTCGCGACATGGAAGGCGCGGCTGATGATCTCCGGGATGCGCGCGGCATCGTCGATCTCGGTCGCCCATTTCGTCATGGTGCCGAAGACGGCGCGGTAGTCGAGCTCCTGGAAGGCCTCGCGCTCGCGCATGCCGCGCTCGATCTGGCCGACGAACAGGATCATCGGTGTCGAGTCCTGGTCGGCGATGTGGATGCCGGGCGAGGCGTTAGTCGCGCCGGGGCCGCGCGTCACGAAGCAGATGCCGGGCTTGCCGGTCAGCTTGCCGGCGGCCTCCGCCATCATCGCTGCGCCGCCCTCGGCCCGGCAGATCGTGACCTTCATATCGGCGTCGTGCAGCGCGTCGAGCACGGCAAGATAGCTCTCCCCCGGCACGCAGAAGGCGTCGGTGGCGCCGTGGATCAGGAGTTGGTCGACGAGGATCTGCCCGCCAGTGCGAGGTCCGGTCATTGAAACATCCGTCCTAATTAGCTAAGTTGGTCAGGTTGAGTGAGGAGACGGTCGAGGAGACGGCTATGACGCGCGTCACCATCCATGAAGCCAAGACAAATCTCTCGCGCCTGATCGAGCAAGTCGAGAAGGGCGGCGAGGTCGTGATCTCGCGCCGCGACAAGCCGGTGGCGCGGCTGGTGCCGATCGAGACGGCGCGGCCGGAGCGCAAGCCGGGGCGCTTCAAGGGCCAGTTCGATATCGGGCCGGAGTTTTTCGAGCCGCTTCCGCAAGAGGAATTGCGGCTCTGGGAGGGCCATGGCGATTGAGGCTGCTGCTCGATACCTCGACCTTGCTGTGTTTCTGGCTCGGAGGCCGGACATTGAGCAGGCCAGTCATGGATGCGATCACCGATCGCAATCATTTGGTCTATGTCAGTCCGATCTCGGCGATGGAGATCGCGACAAAGCATCGGGTCGGGAAGCTGCCCGGGGTTGAGAATGTCCTCGCGACGTTCGATGAGGCGCTCGAAGCGGATGGATTTCAGTCGCTTCCGCTTCTGAACATGCACGCTTGCCTGGCGGGCTCCATACCCGGTGACCATCGCGATCCGTTCGATCGTTTGCTGGCGGCGCAGGCGATTACCGAGGGACTGCTTCTCGTCGCGTCCGACACCGCCTTCGACGCACTCGGCGCCCGCCGGCTCTGGTGAACCCAGCATTCAGCCGCCTCCGCCCCAGGCCGGGTCGTTCAGGATCTCGTCCGCGTGTTCACCGAGGCGCGGGCTCGGCCGGGTCGCGACCTGCCTGACACCGTCGAGCAAGATCGGCGAGGCGACGGTCGGAGTCGAGCCGGCCTTGGCCGCCGGGTTCTTGAGGTCGACACGCACGCCGCGCGCTTTCACCTGCGGATCGGCGAAGACCTCTTCGATCGTGTTGATCGGACCGGCCGGCACGCCGACCGCTTCCAGCTTGGCCAGCAGGTCGAGTTTGGCGAAGCGGTTGGTCAATGCGTTGAGGCGTGCGGTCAGGGCGACGCGGTTGGCGACGCGCGAGCGGTTGTCGATGTAGTCGGGCTCGCTGGCGAAGCCGGCATCGCCGACGACCTCGCAGAGCTTGCGCCACTGCCCATCATTGCCGGTCGCGATGATGATGTGCCCGTCCGCCACCGGGAAGACGTCATAGGGCACGATGTTGGGGTGGGCGTTGCCGAGGCGCGAGGGCGCCTTGCCGGAGGTGAGATAGTTCATCGCCTGGTTGCCGAGCACGGCGACCTGCGCATCGAGCAGCGCCATGTCGAGGACGGCACCTTCGCCGGTCGCATCGCGCCGGCGCAGCGCCGCGAGGATGCCCGTCGTGGCGTAGAGGCCGGTATAGATGTCGGCGACGGCATAGCCCGCCTTCATCGGCGCGCCCTGGGGCTCGCCGGTGACCGACATCGGCCCGCCCATGCCCTGGACCAGGAAGTCGTAGCCGGCGCGCGGCGCATAGGGCCCGTCCTGGCCGAAGCCGGTGACCGAGCAGTAGATCAGCCGCGGATAGGCCTTGCGCATCGAGGCGGCGTCGAGCCCGTATTTGACGAGGCCGCCGACCTTGAAGTTCTCGATCACCACATCGGCGTGGGCCGCGAGGCGGTGCACCAGCGCTCGGCCTTCTTCCGTGCGGAAATCGGCCGTGATCGAGCGCTTGCCGCGATTGGCCGAGTGGAAATAGGCGGCCGAGAGATGCTCCTCGCCCGTGCCCTCAACGAAGGGCGGCCCCCATTTGCGGGTGTCATCGCCCTCGGGCGCCTCGACCTTGACGACATCAGCGCCGAGATCGGCGAGGAGCTGGCCGATCCACGGCCCGGCGAGGATGCGCGCCAGTTCGAGGACACGCAGGCCGGCGAGGGGAGGGGTATTGGACATCGACTGATCCACGTCGTCATGGTCGGCCTTGAGCCGACCATCTCTTCGGGAGTCTGGTTCGGGGAGAGATGGCCGGGTCAAGCCCGGCCATGACGCGCAGGGCTCAGAAGAACGCCTGCAGCCCGGTGACCGCGCGGCCGAGGATCAGCGCGTGGACGTCGTGCGTGCCCTCATAGGTGTTGACCGTCTCGAGGTTCGCCGCATGGCGCATGACATGGTACTCGATCGAGATGCCATTGCCCCCGTGCATGTCGCGGGCCTGGCGGGCGATGTCGAGCGCCTTGCCGCAATTGTTGCGCTTGACCAGGGAGATCATCTCCGGCGCCATCTTGCCTTCGTCGAGCAGGCGGCCGACGCGCAGCGAGCCCTGCAGGCCGAGCGTGATCTCGGTCACCATGTCGGCGAGCTTCTTCTGGAAGAGCTGCGTCTGGGCGAGCGGCTTGTTGAACTGCTTGCGGTCGAGCCCGTATTGGCGGGCGCGGTGGAAGCAGTCCTCGGCGGCGCCCATCGCGCCCCAGGAGATGCCATAGCGGGCGCGGTTGAGGCAGCCGAACGGACCCTTGAGGCCCGAAACGTTCGGCAGCAGGTTCTCTTCCGGCACGATCACGCCGTCCATGACGACTTCGCCGGTAATCGAGGCGCGCAAGGAAAGCTTGCCGCCGATCTTCGGGGCGGAGAGGCCCTTCATGCCCTTTTCGAGGATGAAGCCGCGGATCTGATTGTCATGCGCGGCCGACTTCGCCCAGATGACGAAGACGTCGGCGATCGGCGAGTTCGAGATCCACATCTTCGATCCCGTCAGCTTGTAGCCGTCGGCGACCTTCTCGGCCCGGGTCTTCATCCCGGCCGGGTCGGAGCCGGCATCCGGCTCGGTCAGGCCGAAGCAGCCGACCCATTCGCCCGAGCCGAGCTTGGGCAGGTACTTCTTGCGCTGGTTCTCGTCGCCATAGGCATAGATCGGGTACATCACCAGCGAGGACTGCACCGACATCATCGAGCGATAGCCGGAGTCGACGCGCTCGACCTCGCGGGCGACGAGCCCGTAGGAGACGTAGTTGGCGCCGGCGCAGCCATACTCTTCCGGGACGGTGACGCCGAGCAGGCCAAGCTCGCCCATTTCGTTGAAGATGCCGCGCTCGGTCTTCTCCTCGAGATAGGCCTCGGCGACGCGCGGCTGCAGTTTCTCCTGCGCGTATTGGCGCGCGGTGTCGCGGATCAGCCGCTCATCCTCAGAGAGCTGCTCGTCGATCAAGAAGGGATCTTCCCAATTGAACTCGGCCAGCTTGTGGCTATGGGCGGTCTTGCGCGCGGCTTCGGCCATGGTGCTCTCCCCTTGATCTTGATCAGGCGTCGACGTCGAAGCTGACGCCCTGCGCCAGCGGCAGCGTGGTGCCGTAGTTCAGCGTATTGGTGGCGCGGCGCATATAGGCCTTCCAGGCATCCGAGCCGGCCTCGCGGCCACCGCCCGTTTCCTTCTCGCCACCGAATGCGCCGCCGATCTCGGCGCCGGACGGGCCGATATTGACGTTGGCGATGCCGCAATCCGAGCCCTCGTCGGAGACGAACAGCTCGGCCTCGCGCATGTTGAGCGTGAAGATCGAGGAGGACAGGCCCGCGCCGACCGCGTTCTGAATGGCGATCGCTTCTTCGATCGACTTGTACTTCATCACATAGAGGATCGGCGCGAACGTCTCGCGCTCGACCGGGCCGCACTGGCTGGGCATCTCGACAAGGGCGGGGCGGACATAGAAGCCGCCGGCACCGACATCGACCTTTTCGCCGCCATGGACCTTGCCGCCTTCGGCCTTGGCCTCGGACAGCGCCTTCTGCATGCCCTGATAGGCGGCTTCATCCACCAGTGGGCCGACCAGAATGCCGGCCTCGCGCGGATCGCCGATCTTCACGGAGCCGTAGACCTTGGCGAGCTTCGGTACGAGCTGGTCGTAGACGCTCTCATGCACGATCAGGCGGCGCAGCGTGGTGCAGCGCTGGCCGGCGGTGCCCATCGCCGCGAAGGCGATGCCACGCAAAGCGATGTCGAGATCAGCGGAGGGCGCCACGATCGCGGCGTTGTTGCCGCCGAGCTCGAGGATGGCGCGGGCGAAGCGGGCGGCGAGCTTCTGGCCGACCTCCTTGCCCATCCGGGTCGAACCGGTGGCGGAGACGACGGGGACGCGATGGTCCTGGACCAGGATGTCGCCGAGTTCGCGGCCGCCGATCAGGATTTCAGAGAGACCGACCGGAGCCTCGGGGCCGAAGCGCTTCATCGCCTTCAGGGTGATCGCCTGCACGGCGAGCGCGGTCAGCGGGGTCTTCTCGGAGGGCTTCCAGACGACGCTGTCGCCGCAGACGAAGGCGAGCGCCGCATTCCACGACCAGACCGCGACCGGGAAGTTGAAGGCCGAGATCACGCCGACCACACCGATCGGGTGCCAGGTCTCCATCATGCGATGGTTCGGACGCTCGGTCGCGATGGTGAGGCCGTAGAGCTGGCGTGAAAGGCCGACGGCGAAGTCGCAGATGTCGATCATCTCCTGGACCTCGCCGAGGCCCTCGGAGGTGACCTTGCCGGCTTCGAGCGTCACCAGCAGGCCGAGATCGGCCTTGTGCGTGCGCAACTCCTCGCCGAGCAGGCGGACGAACTCGCCGCGCCGCGGCGCCGGCACCTTGCGCCAGGCGAGAAAAGCCGACTGGGCCCGGCCGATCGCGGCCTCGGCCTCGGCCGGCGAAGTCTCGCGCAGCGTCGCGACGGTCTCGCCGGTGATCGGCGAACGGGCGCTGAGGCCGGCGCCGGCATAGGCGCTGTCGGAGACGCCGAGGCGTTTCAGCAAGGCGAGGGCGTCGTTCGGAAGGGAGGTGGTCATGGTGTTTGATCCTGATCGCCGGCGAACCACAGCCCTCATCCTGAGGAGCGCTTCCAAAGGAAGCGCGTCTCGAAGGATGCTCCAGCCCGCCGGAACGGTGCAATCTGAAGCATCCTTCGAGACGCCGCTACGCGGCTCCTCAGGATGATGGCTCGTATTGGGCCACGACATGCAGCCCAGCATTCGAGCGGCAGAATGCCCTCTTCCAGCCGCTCTCCGCAATCGATATGTTCTCACGACTTGATGAGTTGAGGTCATGATGTCGGAGATCGTTCCCGGTCGCCTCTCGGTGCCGTCGCTCTCGGCGCTCGCCGCCTTCGAGGCGGCGGCACGCCATGGCAGCTTCACCCGCGCCGCCGAGGAGCTCAACCTGACGCAGGGCGCCGTCAGCCGCCAGGTCGCGCTGCTGGAACAGAATCTCGGCCTGAAGCTGTTTGAGCGGGTGAAGAAGCGCGTCAGCCTCACGCCGGCCGGTGGCGCCTATGCCGCCGAGGTGCGGGACGGCCTCTCGCGACTGGCCGCCGCGACGCTCTCCGCGATGGCCTTTCGCGGCGGCGCCGGCGTGCTTCATCTCGCGATCCTGCCGACCTTCGGCACGCGCTGGCTGATTCCACGTTTGCCGCGCTTCACCGAAGCGCATCCCGGCGTCACCATCAATTTCTCGACCAAACTCGTGCCCTTCGACTTCGCTCATGACCCGGCTGACGCCGCCATCCATTTCGGCCATCCGGTCTGGCCGGGCGCGCGGCTGCATCGCCTGATGGGCGAGGAGGTGGTCCCGGTCGCGGCGCCGGCGCTGGTGACGCGGGGTGGCATCGGGGAGGCCGCCGACCTGCTGCGCCAGCCCTTGCTGCAACAGTCGACCCGCCCGCGCGCCTGGGCCAATTGGCTGGAACAGCAGGGCCTGCCGCCGGAGCGGGCGCTGATGGGGCCGCGCTTCGAGCAGTTCGCCATGGTGGCGCAGGCGGCGGTGGCGGGGCTCGGTGTCGCTATCGTGCCGCGCTTCCTGGTCGAGGACGAACTGCGCTCCGGCGCATTGGTCATCCCGGTCGACCGGCCCGTGCGCGGCCCGGAAGGCTATTACCTCGTCTATCCCGAAGCCAAGGCGAGCCTGCCGGCGGTGGTCGCATTCCGCGACTGGCTTGTCGGCGAATGCGAGGCGATGAATTGACCGGCGGGCACCGTCATTGCGAGGAGCGCAGCGACGAAGCAATCCAGGGGCTGTTGAGCGAGCCCGCCTGGATTGCTTCGCTGAGCTCGCAATGACAGAAGCGCTGACGATCTCCTCTCGACAAGTGTTGGCTGAGTCGTCATTCATGCGCTGAGATCACGAACCACCGCTTGCGCAGGTCACTCATGTCTCCCGCTTCAGCCTCGGCCGACATCGTCATCGTCGGGGGCGCCGCGATCGGCTCTTCCGTTGCTTACCACCTCGCCAGCGATCCCGGCTTCAAGGGCAAGGTGATCGTTGTCGAGAAGGATCCGACCTATCGGCTTTCGGCCTCGGCGCTCTCGGCCGCCTCGATCCGCCAGCAATTCTCCAGCGCGGTGAACATCCGCGTTTCGCTCTTCGGCATCGATTTTTTGCGCAATATTGGCCAGCACCTCTCGGTCGATGGCGAGGCGCCGTCGATCGACCTGCACGAGGGCGGCTATCTCTATGTCGCCGGTGATGAAGGGTGCAGCGTTCTTCAGCAGAATCAAGCGCTTCAGCAGCAGGAAGGCGCTGACGTCGCGCTTTATGCTGCGGAAATGCTGCGCAGCAAATTCAGCTGGCTAAATACGTCTGATCTCCTCTGCGGCACCTATGGCGTCAGCGGCGAGGGCTGGTTCGACGGCTGGGCGCTACTGCAGGCTTTCCGCAAGAAGGCGCGTGCGCTCGGCGTCGAATATCGCCAGGGCGAGGTTGCCGGCTACGTCGTCGAGGGCGGCCGCGTCACTAGTGTCGAACTGGCCGATGGCAGCCGCATCGCCTGCGCCGCCGCGGTCAACGCTTCCGGTACGCATGGCGCCAAGCTCGCCGCGACCGCCGGCGTCGCCATCCCGGTGAAGTCGATGAAGCGCTATGTCTACAGCTTCACCTGCAAGGGCGAGGTCGACAATTGCCCGCTGCTGATCGATACCTCCGGCGCCTATGTCCGCCCCGAGGGCAAGCGCGGCAATGATGGCCAGATGTTCATCTGCGGTTCCTCGCCGCCGGAAGAGCTCGACCGCGAATGGGTCGAGACCGACGCCGATGTCGAGGATGTCGACTGGTCCTTCTTCGAGGAATATGTCTGGGCGCCGCTCGCCCATCGCGTGCCGGCTTTCGAGGCGATCAAGCCGGGCCGCGCCTGGGCCGGCCCCTATGACATGAACGGCCTCGACGGCAACGCCATCCTCGGCCCCGCGGTCGGCGTGCCCAACCTCTACCTCGCCAACGGCTTTTCCGGCCATGGCCTGCAGCAATCGCCTGCAGTGGGGCGCGGCCTCGCCGAGCATATCGTCAACGGCCGTTACCTTTCGCTCGATCTCGCCGATCTCGGCCATGAGCGCATCGTCGCCGGCCAGCCCCTGCGCGAGGCCAACATCATCTGATAACAATCATTATCCTGAGGAGCGCTCGTAGAACGCGTCTCGAAGGATGTTCCAGGAGGTTCCGGAACCAGCTGGACCATCCTTCGAGACGCCGCTTCGCGGCTCCTCAGGATGAGGGCTGGTGGGGGTAGGGGGAGTGCGTGCCATGATCGACACGGCCTATGTCACGACCATGGCGCGCTATAACCGCTGGCAGAACCGCAGCCTCTACGAGGCGGCCGATACGCTGACCGACGAGGGGCGCAGGCTGGATCGCGGCGCCTTCTTCCGCTCGATCCACGGCACCTTCTGTCATCTGCTCTGGGCTGACCAGACCTGGCTGTCGCGCTTCGCCGGAACGCCGAAGCCGAGCGTGCCCAATCGCGAGTCGTCGCGGATGATCGAGGACTGGGAGGAGCTGAAGGTCGCGCGCCGCGATTTCGACAAGACGATCCTGGGTTGGGCGGAGGACCTCTCGCCAGAGTGGCTCTCAGGGAACGTGACCTGGTTCTCGGGGCTGACCGGGAGTGAAATGTCGATGCCGGCGCCGATCCTCGTCATGCACCTTTTCAATCACCAGACCCACCATCGCGGTCAGGCTCACGCCATGCTGACAGCGGCGGGCGCGAAGCCCGATGATACCGACCTGATGCTGGTGGATATGCGCGGCTGAAGTCCAGCCTGGGCTAGGCCTCGGCCGTCCGCCGGCTGGGGCGTCGAGGTTTTCCCTTTGTGGGTTTGCCCGACTCGCTCTTGTCCTCGTCATCCCCGACATCGTCGGGGATCGCCGCCGTCGCATGCTGGCTGAGCTTCTGGAACAGGCCGAGCCCGACGAGGGCCGCTACCGCCACCAGCATCAGGAGCGACGGAAACAGGATATCAGCCGGCTTGTCGCGCGCGGACTTGGTGATCAGCACCAGCGATTCCAGGCTGAGCGCGACGATGATGATGGTCATGAACTTGGTCAGGGAGCCGCGCGCCTCCGCCGGTCGCCGCAGTTCGCGGTCGGCGATGACCTCCTCTTCGAACAGGAACTTGCCGACATCGGCGACGGCGACCGCGATGATCACCAGCCCGATGCCGTCGAGCATGGTGTCGAGCGCGCCCTCTCCGGTCCAGAAACCGGTGAAGGTGCGAGTGACCGCTACCGCCATCAGCAGGACCGCGGCGAGCAGCAAGACGCCGGCGATGGTGGAATAGAGCAGGCGACTGAACAAGGTCATGATGCAACTCCCCCCGGAGACCGTGCGTCATGAAACCCGGGAGGCGGCTACTCGTTCCCGCCACCTGCTGTCAGAAACTCCAGCTGGGGATGGCCGCGATGCGGCTGCTGCATGGGGTGCGACTTGCGGCTTTCGCCGGCAATGTCATGGTTCGCCAGCTCCAGGCTGAGGAATCCCATGATCGAAACGACGAATCTCATCGCCTTCGTCCTGCTCGCCCTCGGCATGGTGCTGACGCCCGGGCCGAACATGATCTACCTGATCTCGCGTTCGATCGCGCAGGGGCCGGCCTCCGGGCTGATCTCGCTCGGCGGCATCGCGCTCGGCTTCGTCTTCTATGTCTTCTGCGCCGCCTTCGGCATCACCGCGCTGCTCTTCGCGGTGCCTTTCGCCTATGACGCGCTCAGGCTGGCTGGCGCCGCCTATCTGCTCTGGCTCGCCTGGCAGGCAGTCCGGCCGGGTGCCAGCTCGCCCTTCCATGTCCGCGCGCTCAAGCATGACGGGCCGCGCAAGCTCTTCGCGATGGGCTTCTTCACCAGCATTCTCAATCCGAAGATCGCGATGTTCTATCTGGCGCTGCTGCCGCAATTCATCGATCCCGCCGCCGGCAGCGTGCTGACGCAGTCGATCGTCCTCGGCTTCATCCAGATCATCGTCTCGGTCAGCGTCAACACGCTGATCACGTTCGCTGCCGGCGGCATCGCCATCTTCCTGCGCACGCGGCCGTTCTGGGCGCTGGTGCAGCGCTGGCTGATGGCGACGATGCTCGCCGGCTTCGCCGTGCGCATGGCGGCCGAAGCCCGCCGCTGAGTCGCGGCCGGCAACGATTTCTGCACGGTTAGCAGGGCTTTTGCATCGCGCTGTCCAGTCGCGGGCAGCCGGTCATGCCGGGCGCAGTGCACAAGGCAGGAGTTCTTCATGAGTGTTGCCAACGGCCGGGCTCTGCTCGCGATGCCGGGTCCGACCAATATTCCCGACCGCGTGCTCCAGGCGATGATGCGGCCGGCCGAAGAGTTGGCGTCGAAGACGATCGTCGACCTGACGCAAACCCTGCTGGCCGATCTCAAGGCGATCTTTCGCGCCACTGGAGAGACCTTCCTCTACGCAGCCAACGGTCATGGCGGCTGGGAGGCGGCGCTCACCAATGTGCTCTCGCGTGGCGACAAGGTGCTGGTGCTCGCCAGTGGCCGCTTCGCCATCGGCTGGGGCGAGATGGCAAGGTTCATGGGCGCCGATGTTGAGGTGCTCGCCGGCTCCTGGCGCGCGGCGGTCGACCCGGCTGCGGTGGAAGAGCGTCTTCGCCGCGATACCGGCCATGAGATCAAGGCGGTTCTGACCGTCCAGATCGATACCGCCTCGGGCGTGGTCAACGACATCCCGGCGATCCGGCGCGCCATCGATGCGGCCGGCCATCCCGCGCTCTACATGGTCGACGGCGTCGCCGCGCTTGGCTGCATGCCGTTCGAGATGGACGCCTTCGGCGTCGATGTCGCGATGTCGGCCTCGCAGAAGGGGCTGATGACCCCGCCCGGCCTCGCCTTCGTCGCTGCCAACGCCAAGGCGCTGCAGGCTCATCGCGAGGCGAACATGCGCACGCCCTATTGGGACTGGACCGCCCGCATGGACCCGCTGCTCTACATGAAGCATTGCGGCACACCGCCCGAGCATTTGATGTTCGGCCTGCGCGCCGCGCTCGACATGATCTTCGCCGAGGGGCTCGAGGCCGTCTGGCTGCGCCATGCCCTGCTGGCAGCTGCGACGCAGGCCGCCATGGCGAAATGGGCCGAGGGCCAGGCGCTGAGCTTCAACGTCGTCGAGCCGTCGCAGCGCGCCCTTTCGGTCACCACCATCCTCGTCGACGGCGATCCGGCCGCCATCACCGATTATGCGCAACAGGTCTGCGGCGTGACGCTCGGCCTCGCCATCGGCGATCTCACCGGCAAGGCCTTCCGTATCGCCCATATGGGCCATGTCAACGCGCCGATGGTGCTGGGCAGCCTGAGCGCAGTCGAGATGGCCTTGCAGGCGAAGGGCATCCCACATGGCGAGGGCGGTGTCGCGGCTGCGATTGCCCATCTCGGCGCCAATGCGCGCGAGATAGCGGCCTAGGCGCTGATCAAGCTGCGGAGACGCGCTGCAGGAACCGGTGCACGGCCGTCCCGAGCTCCTCGGCCTTGCCTTCCAGCGCCGCAGTCGAGGCGAGCACCGCGCTCGCGACCTCATGGGTCTGGTTGGCCGAGCCGCGGATGTTGTTGGTGGTCTGCGCCAGGTATTCCGTGCCCGTCGCCACCTCGGCGATGCTGCGGCTGATGACATGGGTCATCTGCCCCTGCTCCTCCAGCGCGGCGGCGATCGAGAGCGTGCGTTCGTCCATGTCGGCCATGCCGGCGGTCAGCTTGGCGATGGTCTCGACGACGCCAGCCGTCGCCTGCTTGATCTCGGCGATCTGCCCGGCGATATCCTGCGTCGCGATCGCGGTCTGGTGCGACAGGCTCTTCACCTCGCCGGCGACGACGGCGAAGCCCTTGCCGGCATCCCCGGCGCGAGCGGCCTCGATCGTGGCGTTGAGCGCCAGGAGATTGGTCTGCCCGGCGATGCCGCGGATCAGGGCGACGATGCCGTCGATGCGCTGAACGGCCTGATCGAGCACATTGACGGAGCCGGCAGTGGTGCGGGCGCAGCCGTTCATGTCGGCGACCAGCGCCTGGGAGGTGGCGAGCTGACGATCGATCGAGCCGATCGCGGTCGAGAGCTGCTCCGTCGCGGCGGCGACGTCGGAGACGTTCCGCGAGGATTCCTCCGAGGTCGAGGCCACGGCGGTGACCTCGCTGTTGGCGATGTCGGCGATCTCGCTCAGGGAGGCGGCGCGCCCCTTCAGGTTGCGGATATCCTGCAGAACCGTGTCGAGCGTGGCGAGGAACTGCGTGTTGAAGCCGGCGACGATGTCCTTGGTCGACTGGCGGCGGGCCGCCTCGCGCTCCATGTCGCGCAACTGCGCCAGATGCAGCTCCTCGGCCTGGGCCTTGGCATCGTCCCGTGCCTGCGTTGCCATGTCGCCTGCGGCCGCGAGCGTCCGGCTCTGCTGCTGAATGATCCAGAGCAGCAGGCCGAGCTGGACGATGACGCCGGCGAGGAAGAGCGCATCGCCCTCCAAGGGGATGCCTGCCCGGGAGAGCATCGCGCCGATCAGGCTGGCATGGCCGAGCGCCATGATCGCCGTGGCGACGAGCGGCTGCCAGGCGCACCAACCGGCCGACAGCGTCAGCATGATCAGCAGCACGGAATCGCTGGCCTGGTGCCAGTTCGCGCCCTTTAGCGCATAGGTGAAGGCGAGCGCACTGCCGGTCGCGGCGAGCGAGAGGATGATCTGCGTCGCCATGCCGATCGGGTCGCGCCGGCAGGCCAGGGTCGCGCAGGCCGCAAGGCCGATCGTGATGAGCAGGGGGGTGAGCGTCCCCGCGCTGCCACTCACGAACCGGGCCAGCATCGTCGCCGGCACGAAAAGCCAGAGCAGCAAGGTCAGGGAGCCGCCGACGCGCAGCCGCAGCTGCGTCAGATAGGTCGCGGCGGAATCTGTCTGCATGCGGGCGTTGGCCTGTGAGCGCTGTTCGGAGATGGCCGATAGCGGTCGAAAGGCCAATCCCCCTTGTCCAGCCTGTCTCATCACGCTGAATTTTCGCTTAACCACAGGCGCGCGGCGGCTGGGATTGTCGCGTCGTCCTGCCGCGCCAGCGGTCTGGCTAGCCTGCACGCTTCTTCTATCGTCGCCGGAGCGGCTTGGCTAAGCTCCCCGCCGCATCACCAGCCGGAAGCTGATCATGACCGACACGACACAGGAAGAAGCCCGCATCCTCGCCTGGCTTGGCGAGCGCAAGCAGGGGATGATCGATCTGCTGCGTGAGATGGTCGACACCGACTCAGGCTCCTACGACAAGGCCGGCGTCGACCGGGCCGGGCAGGTCCTGGCCCGCTTCCACGAGGCGAACGGGCTGTCCGTCGAGATCGTGCCCGACGCGCGCTTTGGCGATGCGGTCAAGGCGCGCCTGCCCAACCCGACGGCGAACGACCAGCGGCCGGTCCTGCTGCTCGGCCATCGCGACACCGTTTTCCCGGAGGGCGAGCCGACGCGCCGGCCCTTCACGATCCGTGATGGCCGCGCCTATGGCCCAGGCGTCGCCGACATGAAGGCGGGGCTCGTGATCGAGGCTTTCGTCGCTGCCGCCTTTGCCGCCAATGGCGGCCTGAAGGCGCCGCTGATGATGCTGACCACCAGCGACGAGGAGATCGCCTCGCCGTCCTCGCGGCCAGTGATCGAGGCGGCGGCGCGCGAGTCGCGCTGCGTCTTCAACGCCGAGCCGAGCCGGCTTCCGATGGGGACTGAGTACAACCGTGATCACAAGCAGTCGATCACATCAGGCCGCAAGGGCGGCGTCTTCATGCGGGCCGAGTTCGTCGGCAAGGCCGCACATTCCGGTGCCAACTACGAGAAAGGCGTCTCGGCCATCGTCGATCTTGGCCACAAGATCCCACGCCTACAGGGGCTGACTGATCTCGAAGCCGGCGTCACCGTCAATGTCGGGCTGATCGGTGGCGGCCAGACAGTCAACACGGTTGCTCCCTCGGCCTGGTGCGAGATCGACCTGCGCTACAAGACACCGGCGCAGCGCGAGGAACTGGTCGCAGCGATCCGCGAGATCGTCGAGACGCCGGTGGTCGATGGCACCTCGGCCAAGCTGATCATCAAGGGCGAGTTCCACCCGCTGGAGCAGACCCCGGATTCGCTGCTGCTTTACGATACCTATCGAGAGGCGGCTGCTGGGTTGGGCATCGCGGTGACCGCGGAATACACTGGCGGTTGCGCCGATTCCGGCTTCACCGCGGCGCAGGGCTGCCCGACGCTTTGCAGCGTCGGCCCGGTCGGCGGCATGGCGCATACCCCGGATGAATTCCTCGAGGTCGAGAGCATCGTCCCGGCGGCGCAGACGCTGGCACTGGCGGTGATGCGGACCGCGGCGCGGATGGAGTGAAGTATGTCATGCTCGGGCTTGACCCGAGCATCTCAGGCCGGATGAGGCGCTGATGGGCGTCTTCTCGTCCTGAGATTCTCGGGTCTGCGCTTCGCGCCGCCCGAGAATGACGCATAGAAGAAGGGCGCCGCGCGAGCGGCGCCCTTCGTCATTTCAGCGGTCGAGCGCCTCAGTTCAGCGCCACGCCGGCCGGCCGGTTCTCGCGGGCCGCGGCGAACTCCCCGAGCATCAGCCCGGCGGGCCCGACCGTGACCGGCACGGCCTCGCCGTCGCGGATCGCGCCCGAGAGCAACAGCTCCGCCAGCGGGTCCTGCACGGACTTCTGGATCACGCGCTTCAGCGGGCGCGCGCCATAGGCAGGGTCGTAGCCCTTCTCGGCCAGCCAGTCGCGCGCCTCTTCCGAAAGGTCGAGCGTGATCTTGCGATCGACCAGCAGCTTGGCGAGCCGGGCCATCTGGATGTCGACGATCGCGCCCATGTCCGACCGCCGCAGGCGGTGGAACAGGATGATGTCGTCGATCCGGTTCAGGAACTCCGGCCGGAAGGCATGGCGGACAACGTCCATCACCTCGTCGCGCACCGCGTCGCTGTCCTGCCCTTCCGGCTGGTTCACCAGAAACTCCGAGCCGAGGTTGGAGGTCATAATGATCAGCACATTACGGAAATCGACCGTGCGGCCCTGGCCGTCGGTCAGGCGCCCGTCGTCGAGCACCTGCAGCAGGACGTTGAACACGTCAGGATGCGCCTTCTCGACCTCGTCGAACAGCACGACCTGATAGGGCCGGCGCCGGACCGCTTCGGTCAGCGCGCCGCCTTCCTCATAGCCGACATAGCCGGGAGGCGCGCCGATCAGCCGGCTGACCGAGTGCTTCTCCATGTATTCGGACATGTCGAGCCGGACCATCGCCGTCTCGTCGTCGAACAGGAACGCTGCCAGAGCCTTGGTCAGCTCGGTCTTGCCGACGCCGGTCGGCCCGAGGAACATGAACGAGCCGATCGGCCGGTTCGGATCCTGCAGGCCGGCGCGGGCGCGCCTGACCGCCTTCGAGACGGCTTCGACCGCTTCCGCCTGGCCGACGACGCGGTTGGCGAGGCTCTGCTCCATATGCAGGAGCTTCTCCTTCTCGCCCTCCAGCATCTTGTCGACCGGCACGCCGGTCCAGCGGCTGACGACCTGCGCGACATGGTCCGGCGTCACCGCCTCTTCGACCATGCCGGAGGTGTCGCCCTTGGCCTCGATCTCGGCCAATGCCTTCTCGAGCTGCGGGATCTCGCCATAGGCAAGCTCGCCCGCACGCTGGTACTCGCCCTTGCGCTGGGCCTGGGCGAGTTCGTTCCGGGCGTTGTCGAGCTTGGTCTTGATCTCCGCCGCCTGGCCGAGCTTGTCCTTCTCGGCCTTCCAGGTCGCGGTGATCGCAGCCGAGCGGGTTTCGAGATCACTGAGCTCGCCCTCGAGACGCCGCAGCCGCTCCTTCGAGCCGGCGTCGCTCTCCTTCTTCAGCGCCTCCTGCTCGATCTTCAGCCGGACGATCTCGCGGTCGATCGAATCGAGCTCCTCGGGCTTGGAATCGACCTGCATGCGCAGGCGCGCCGAGGCCTCGTCGACGAGGTCGATCGCCTTGTCCGGCAGGAAGCGGTCGGTGATGTAGCGGTTCGACAGCGTCGCGGCCGAGACCAGCGCCGAGTCGGTGATGCGCACGCGGTGATGCTGCTCGTACTTCTCCTTCAGGCCGCGCAGGATCGAGATCGTGTCCTCGACCGTCGGCTCGTCGACGAAGACGGGCTGGAAGCGCCGCGCCAGCGCGGCGTCCTTCTCGACATACTTGCGATACTCGTCGAGCGTGGTCGCGCCGACGCAGTGCAGCTCGCCGCGAGAGAGGGCGGGCTTCAGCAGGTTGGACGCATCCATCGCGCCGTCGGTCTTGCCGGCGCCGACCAGGGTGTGCATCTCGTCGATGAACAGGATCACCCCGCCGGCCGCGGCCGAGACCTCGGAGAGCACGGCCTTCAGCCGTTCCTCGAACTCGCCGCGATATTTCGCGCCGGCGATCAGCGCGCCCATGTCGAGGGCGAGCAATTCCTTGTCCTTCAGGCTCTCGGGCACGTCGCCATTGACGATGCGCAGCGCGAGGCCCTCGGCGATCGCGGTCTTGCCGACGCCGGGCTCGCCGATCAGCACCGGATTGTTCTTGGTGCGGCGGCTCAGCACCTGGATGGTGCGGCGGATCTCCTCGTCGCGTCCGATGACCGGGTCGAGCTTGCCGTCGCGGGCCGCGGCGGTGAGGTCGCGCGCATATTTCTTCAGGGCGTCATAGCCCTGCTCGGCAGAGGCGGAGTCGGCGGTGCGGCCCTTGCGGATCGCTTCGATCGCGGCATTCAGCCCCTGCGGCGTGACGCCGGCCTTGGCGAGGATCTTGCCGGCCTCGCTGTCCTTCTCGATCGCCAGCGCGAGCAGCAGCCGCTCGACCGTGACGAAGCTGTCACCGGCCTTGTCCGCGGCCTTCTCGGCCGTGTCGAAGACGCGCGCCAGCGCAGGCGTCAGATGCAGGCTGTTGGCGCCTGCGCCGCTCACCTTCGGGAGCTTGGCGAGCGCCGCGTCGATCTGCTGCTTCGCGACCCGCGACTGCCCGCCGGCCCGGTCGACCAAGCCGGAAGCCATGCCCTCGCTGTCGTCGAGCAACGCTTTCAGCAGATGCTCGGGTGTGAACTGCTGATGGCCCTCGCGCATGGCAATCGTCTGCGCGGCCTGCAGGAAACCCTTTGCCCGGTCGGTATATTTCTCGATGTTCATTCGGCTACCTCCGCACGCCAGTCGCGCCCCGAAGCGGCGGAGCCGGCTGCTTTTCGATGGGATAGGGTCCCCTGATGGGCGGCCCCTCGTGCTCAAAGATAGTGTTGCTTTCGCGCAACGTAAGGGGAAGGAGGCAGCTTTGACATTGACGATCGTCAAGGCCTGCGCCCAGCCTGCGGTCATGGTCGGCACGAAGCGGCAACAGGCGATTCGACGGAAGTTGCGGACGCTCGCGCCCGGCATCCCGCTGCTCGACGCCGAGACGGTGCTTGCGCTGGCGGGACGGGCGCAAATGAGGGCGCTGCCGCCGTCGACCGCGCTCTGGCTCGCGCTCGGCAGTCATGTCAGGCACAGCCATACAGATTACGATCGGCTCCTCGCGGAGGGCTATGAGCGCGATGCCGCCCGCTTCTTCGTGGCGGACGCGATCGACGACGTGCTGTCCGGCTGGGGCTGCCAGCGCTCGATTCTCGACGAGGAGCCGATCGAAGAAGGCGCGGAGCAGTCGCATTGATCGGATCGATGCAATCCTTTCATCGGCCGTGACAGCCCTGGCTGTGGTGTCTTGGCTCTCGGCATGGCAGTTTCCGCCGGCTTGCAATCGGAAGGCCTGAGCCCATGCGTGTTGCTTCACTGTATCGCTACCCGGTCAAAGGTCTGTCGCCCGAGCGTTTGAACCGAGCGGAACTGCCGACTGGCGGCTATTTCCCCGGCGACCGGCTCTTCGCGATCGAGAACGGTCCCTCCGGCTTCGATCCGGCCGAGCCGGCGCATCAGCCCAAGATCAAATACCTGATGCTGATGCGCAACGAGTCGCTGGCGCGCTTGCGGACGCGTTATGAGGACGCCAGCGGCGATCTCGTCATCGGCCATGATGGCGAGGAGACGAGGGTTTCGACCGGGACCGCGGCGGGCCGTGACCAGCTCAGCGCCTTCTTCAAGACCTTCATGCCCGACGAGTTGCGTGGTGAGCCGCGCCTGCTGACGGCGCTGGAAGGCTATCGCTTCACCGATTCACGCTCAGGCTTCGTCTCGATCATCAATCTCGCCAGCGTCGCCGATCTTGAAATGCGCCTCGGCGTGCCCGTCGATCCGCTGCGCTTCCGCGGCAATGTCATGGTCGAGGATCTGCCGGCCTGGGCCGAGCATGACCTGGTGGACTGCGAGCTTACCGCGCCGTCCGGCTTGCGGCTCCAGGTGATCAAGCGGATCGAGCGCTGCGCCGCCACCAATGTCGATCCGGCGACCGGCCTTCGCGACCTGCAGATCCCGAAGGCGCTGATGAAGGGCTACGGCCATGTCGATTGCGGCATCTATTGCCGGATCATCGCTGGCGGAACGCTCAGCGAAGGCGAGCGGCTGACTTTGGTCGAGGCGAGCGAGCCGGCGGCGCTCGGCGTCGCCTGAAACAGCAAGAGGGCCCTCGCGGGCCCTCGCTCATGTTCATAATCTAACCTGGCAGGATCACTCCGCCGGCGTCTCGCCGCCATCGTTGCCGAGCGCGTCCATGACCTCGCGCGGCGAACGCCGCCGGGGCGCCCGGCGCTTGGGCTTCTCGCCGGCCTCGGGCGCGCCCTCTGCGATGTCCGCCGAAGCGGCTGCAGCGGCGACCGGAGCCGCGGGCTCTTCCGAGATCGCGATCGGCACGCGGGTCGGCGTGGTCAGGAAAGCCGGCAGCCCAGCCGGGGCTTCCTGCTCCTCGCTGTCGGCGCGGGCCTCGTTGCGGTCACGGCGCGAAGGCCGTTCGCCGCGCGGCGCTCGCTCCTGGCGCTCGGGTCGTTCCTGGCGCTCGGGCCTCTCCTGGCGTTCCGGCCGCTCGAAACGGTGCTCGCTTTGGCCCTGGACCGGCGCGATGTCCGGCTGCTCGGCGCCGGGCTGAGCCTCGGGGCGTGGGGCATAGGAACCATTCTGGCCGTCGTTCCGCTCAAAACGGCGCTCGCCCCGGTCCTGCCGATCACCACGATCCTGACGGTCGCCTCGATCCTGGCGATCGTTGCGATCGAAACGGCGCTGGCCGTTGCGGTCGAAATTGCGGTCCTGCCGGTCCTGGCGATGCGGCCGATCAAAGCGCTGGCCGTTGTTCTGGCCGCCTTCGCCTTCCTCGCCATCCTGGCGCTGGCCGCCATGGCCGTTCATGCCGTTGTGCTGGCGCTCGCCCTGCGGCTGGCCGCCCTGGAATGCGGCTTCCTCGTCGCCCTCCTCCTCAAGCTCGTCGGCATCTTCGACGAAGGCGCGATTCGGCTGGAACGTGTGCCCGAACTGCTGGGTCATCTGCTCCTGCGCCGCGAGCAGGATGCGATAATAGTGCTCGGCGTGCTGGAAATAGTTCTCGGCCGCAACCGGATCGCCTGAAGATTGGGCGTCACGGGCGAGTTGCAGGTATTTCTCGGCGACATGTTGCGCCGTGCCCCGGACCTTTACGTCCGGACCGTTCGACTCGTAGCTCCGCTGAAGCGGGTTAGGAGACTTCCGGTTGCCGTTGTTGCTATTGTTGTTGTTGTTGTTACGGCCGCGCATGCGCCGGTTCTGACCTGGTCTCATTCGCGTCTGTCTCGCGTTGTGTTCATTCAAAGCAACCTTGAGGTCGTCATGCACGTCGTGTCGCGCGGCGGGTTGCGGCGCCGCGCTCGGGGAACTCGACCTGGAAGGGCTCTGCGCCGATATGGGTCTTCACGCGCTCTTTCCAATGGAGCCTCGCCGGCTCCTCCTCCGATCGGCTGTCTCGCACAGTCGGAGCTTCGGTCTCGCTATGTCAGTAACGTCGATTCTGGCAGTGATCCGAGGGCTCGGCCCGCTCTGCGGAACCCAGCCAAAGGTTATGTGCTGTCGACACTGTCTTCAAGACCACGCGTGCATAGCTGGTTTTGCGGCTTCTTCCAAGCAAATTCGCGCAGCTTGCTGTGCACCGTTCAAGGATTGTGCCCGAAGACGAGGGCGCGAATATGGCCGCCGAGGTCGCGGCGCGAGTCGAGATGGCGCAGGCCGGCCTGTCGCATCAGTGCGATGACCTCCTCTTCCTGTCCGGCGCCGATCTCCAGTATGGCTCGGCCGCCGGGCGCCAGATGGCGGGGCAGGGCGGCTGCAAGCGCACGATAGGCATCGAGCCCGTCCGGGCCGCCATCGAGAGCGAGGAGCGGATCATGCTCGCGCACTGACTGATCGAGGCCGGCGATCTCACCGCTGCCGATATAAGGCGGATTGGACAGGATGAGGTCGAAGCTTTCGTCGATGCCGGCCGTCCAGTCGCCCTGCCGGAAAGTGGCGCGCTCGGCAACGCCGTTGCGTGCGGCGTTGTCGGTCGCGGTCGCGACCGCGTCGGGCGACAGGTCTATCCCGACGCCGCTCGCTCGCGGAAATTCCCGCAGCGCTGCGATCAGCAGGCAGCCCGTGCCGGTGCCCAGATCGAGCATCCGTAGCGTCTCGTGCCGCCGCGGCGCGAGATGGATGAGCGCCGCTTCGATCAGGCTCTCGCTGTCCGGGCGGGGCTCCAGCGTGCCGGGCGAGAGCGTAAAGCTCAGCCCCCAGAACTCGCGCGCACCGAGAACCCGCCAGAGCGGCTCGCCGGCGAGGCGCCGCGCCAGCGCCTCGTTCAGCCGGATGGCAGCGGCCTCGCCGATCGGATCGCCGGGGCCGGCGAGGTCCTCGATCAGGATGCGGGCTTCGAAGGTGAAATCGGCGATGCCGGCACGCTTCAGCGCCAGCGCGATCGCCTTGCGGGCTGCAGACGCGGTGACGCCCGCTGCCGGCAAGGCAACGGGCGCGATCTCGTCGGTCGGTCGGTCTGTACCGGTCAAGCGTGTCCTTGGCCCGGCACGCGGCCGGTCAGTTGCCCTGCATCCCTTCGCGGATGCATTCCTTCATCTTGATCCGCAGCGCGGACTTGCTCTCCCTAGCGCCGCGATACTGTTGCTGGCAATCGCGCCGCGCCTGCGATTCTGTCTTGGCATTGTGGAGCGTCGCCGGCTGGCCGCTGAGGATCTTCTTCGCGGTCCGCTCCTGCGCGCCAGCGGAGGCCGGCACGAAGGCGACGGCCGCGGCAAGGGCGATGGCGCTGAACAGGGCTTTCATCTCTCTATCCTCCCCAAAAGAACGGTTGATGCGTCCAGAACGCGCGAGAAGGGCGAAGGTTTCACACGCTGCCTTGCTCTGCGAGTAGCTCCGCCTGGCGCTGTGCCGTCAGCGCGTCGATGATCTCGTCGAGCACCAGTCCCTGCATCATCTCGTCGAGCTTGTAGAGCGTCAGGTTGATGCGGTGGTCGGTGACGCGCCCCTGCGGGAAGTTGTAGGTGCGGATGCGCTCGGAGCGATCGCCTGAACCGACCTGCGAGCGCCGGTCGGCCGAGCGCTCGGCGTCGGCGCGGCTGCGCTCCATGTCGTAGAGCTTGGCCCGCATCAGCTCGTAGGCGCGCGCCTTGTTCTTGTGCTGGGAGCGCTCGTCCTGGACCAGCACGACGATGCCGGTCGGAATATGGGTGAGGCGGACCGCCGACTCCGTCTTGTTGACGTGCTGGCCGCCGGCGCCCTGGGCCCGCATCGTGTCGATGCGTAGATCCTTCTCTTCGAGCGTGACGTCGACTTCGCCGGCGAGCGGCAGCATGGCGACGGTCGCCGCCGAGGTATGGATGCGCCCGCTCGCCTCGGTGTCGGGCACGCGCTGCACCCGGTGCACCCCGGATTCGTATTTGAGTTTGGCATAGACGCCCTTGCCGGCGATCTCGGCGATGACCTCCTTGAAGCCGCCGACGGTGCCCTCGCTCTCGGTGAGGACATCGACGCTCCAGCCCTTGCCGGCGGCATAACGCTGATACATCCGCAAGAGATCGCCGGCGAAGAGCGAGGCCTCGTCGCCACCGGTGCCGGCGCGGATCTCGAGGATGACGCCGCGCTCGTCGGCCGCGTCCTTGGGCAGC